>CACYWG010000008.1 GCA_902778115.1 Oscillospiraceae bacterium
CCCTCCGGGCTGGGCCTTCGACCACCTGTTTAACGATGCGGGCGAGCAGATCATCGGCGGCTTCACGATGGAGCTCTACAACGACCTCAAGGCGATGGATTGCGCGATGGACCTGCCGAAGCCCGAAAACCGCTGTCTGAATTCCCCGGCCTTCGTGGATATCGACTGGGGCGGGCTGCTGCTGTTCGAGAAATGCCGCGAGGCGGGCGTGCAGCTGATGCTGCACACGCTGGCTGTGGACGTTCTCAAAGAGGGCGACACGGTGCAGGGCGTCATCGTGGAAAACACCTCCGGCCGCATGGCCGTGATGGGCAAGGTCGTCATCGAAGCCACCGGCGAGGGCGATATCGCCGCCCGCGCGGGCGTACCCTACAGCCAGATCGACCGCACCAAGGAAGAGCTGGATCCGCCCTCCATCACCTTCCACATGGACGGCGTGGACTGGGCCAAGACCACGGCCTATTTCAAGGCGCACCCCGATCAAATCATCCCCCCGCATTTCAAAAACAACGACAAATACAGATTCATCAACGAAAAGCGCCTCAAGGCGCTGGAGGAGTGCGAGAGCATCCTGGATCTCGTCCGCGACGGCGTGATCGACGAGCTCGAGTACGACGACCTGACGCATCAGGCGCTGGCCAACGGGGATCTGCATCCCTACGGCGACCTGGGCCACTTCTTCACCTACCGTCAGGGCGGCGTGATCCAGCCCGTCTTCCAGCATACGGCGCAGGCCGTCGACTGCGACACCACGGACATCACCGAGTATTCCAACGGCGAGATGGAGACCCGCCGCCAGGTCGTGATCGCGATCCCCGCGATCCAAAAGTACCTGCCCGGCTTTGAAAACGCCTACCTGACCCGTATGACCGTCGGCATGAATTTGACGACGTGATCGCCAAGTGCGCGATGAGCGCGAACGAAGGCGGCCCCTTCCACTCCGCTTCCACGCCCGGCACGGCGATGAATCTCAACCCGAACATCGTCAAGCACCGTCCGCCCGAAGGCGGCAGCTACGACATCCCGTATCGCGCCCTGGTGCCGAAGGGGATCGAGGGCATGCTGCTGACCGGCAAGCTGGTCTCCGTGACCGAGGACTTCAAGCGCGATCTGCTGCCCGACAACATCATCTGGGGTCAGGCGGCCGGCATCGCGGCCGCGATCTGCGTGCGCCGCGGCCTTACTCCGCGCGAGCTGGAGAGCGACGTGACCGAGCTGCAGGAGATCCTCCGCAAGAACGGCGCCATCCTCGACGGCGTAAAATAAGGCGAAAAATATGAAAAACGCCCGGTTTCGTCTGAAACCGGGCGTTTTGCTGTCTGGGAGAATTTATTTTTTCCCTGTCTCGGAGGGCAGATAATATTTTTTGATATAGTCGACGAAAGCATCGCGGATGCGCCGCGGACGGCTGCACTCGGAATACATCGACATCGTGAGGACGGGCGGATTGTCCAGATGGATAAAGGCAAAGCGGTCGGTGTAAAACTTCGAGCGGGAGATGCTTTCAAACTGCAGCGTCGAGCGCATGCCGACGGAAATATACTGCCGGATCGTGCCGAGACGGACGTCGGAGTTCGTCAGCTGGGGGATGAAGCCGTGGGATTTGCAGGCGTTCATGATGTAGGTGAACAGCTCCATATCCTCGCGAGGGAAGCAGAAGGGGACGTTTTTGGCGTCCTCGAGGCTGATGGTGTCGCCCCAGCCCATTTTCGCGGCATACTCGTGGCTGGTGATCAGGATCAGCTGGTCGCTGAAAAGCGGGGTGACCTCATAGTCCGGGATGTTGCCGAGGATCTCCGAGTAGCCGAAGCAGACCTCCGCCTGGCGCAGCGTAAGCAGCTGCTTGAGGCGGGAGTGGTCAAATTCCATGGTCTCGATGTAGAAGTTGTCCTCCGCCGCCTCAAAGCTTGTCAGTGGCTTGAGCAGACCGCTGTGGGCGACGTTCAGGAAAGTCGCAATCACCAGCTTCCGGTGATGGTTCAGCCGGTAATTATCGGACGCCGTGAGCATGACGTCATAGTCTTCCATGATGTTGTTGATGTAGTTGGACATATATTCCCCGAAGGGGGAGAGGGAAACGCTGTTGTTGTTTTTCCGGATAAACAGCTCTCCGCCCAGGGTGTCCTCCAGCGTCTTGATCCGCTTGGAGAGGGAAGACTGGGAAATATACAGGCTGTTGGCCGCCTTGGAAAAGCTCTTGTGCTGCGAAACGGCCTGAAAGCACATCAGATACTCGAATTTCATCAACTCACCCCAATCTATCATGATTCTATTTATTCATAACACAAATATCGGAACAATTCAATTTTGAAATTATGAACATTTCTGCTCGGTAACGAAAAAAGCAGAGCAGTATTCCATACCGGCATTTGAAAAAAGCGAAGAAAACATAGAAAAGCAAAGAAAGATCAGCAGAGAAGCTTTCAAATTTTGCGGTCTGTGTTTCCAAAATGGAATCATACGGGCAATTTGCCCGGTTTCGGCGCCCAGCGCCTTCCAAACGGCGCAATGATTCAATTTTGGAAAGACTGATGAAAAGAAACGGAATTGCCATCGAAACAAGAAGAATGTTACAATAACAGCGTAAAGAGAAGCATTCCCGATCTCACCGATCAGCTTCGGCTCCCGGCTCCCGTTTTACATGCCAGCCAATGTATTCTCCTCATTCACTTTTCCATTCTTCCCTTTTCATTTGGGCGCCGCGTAGCCTTCCCCCATGTGTGCCGCGCATGGGGGATTTTTATGCCCGCCGACAGACGGAGGGAGCGGTCGAAAAACCGGCCGCTCCCTCCGTTTTGCTTTCGGGGATGGATCACAGGAGGGGAGCAAGGGCTCCGGCAATCAGCGCCGAGAACAGCGCGCTGCAGAGTCTGCCCAGTGCGTGCCGCCGGAGGGACAGCTCGCTGTCGGCAAAGAGCGCCGCCGTCTGGCAGTGAACCGACAGCCCGCCCCAGCCGAGGACCGCCGCGGCGAGGGCGAGATGCACCGGGCTCGGGTCCAGTCCGCGCATCGCGCCGACCGCGCTTCCGATTTCGAACAGGCCGCAGACGAGCGCGCGCCGCTCCTGTGTGCGGATGCCGAGCAGGGGGAAAAGCCCCCAGCTTTCCAGCAGTCCCAGCAGCACCGAAAAGCACACCACGAAGCCGCAGACCGTCAGCACGGCGCTCACGGCCTGCCGCACCGCCGCAGGAAAGGCTGCGGCGAAGGGCTCGCCCGCCTTCGGCTCGACGGGCCGGCCGTCGCCGCCGGGCCGGGAAAACAGCAGCCCTGTCAGAACGGCCGCCGCGGCATGCGCCGCATAGAGCAGAAAACCGGAACGCGCCGAGCCGAAAACGCCGACGCCCACCGCGCCGACCAGAAAGGCCGGACCGGAGTTGTTGACGAAAAGCAGCAGGCGCTCCGCCTCATCCCGGTCGATCTCCCGCTGCGCCAGCAGCTCCGCCACGCAGGCGGCGCCCATCGGATAGCCGCCCAGCAGGCCCACCGGCAGCGCGGTCAGTCCCGCTCCGGACACGCCGAAGAGCCGCCCGGCCAGCGGGGAGAGCCGCCGCCCGATCCTGCGGGGCACGCCGAGACGGCTGAGCAGGATCGAGAGTACGAAAAAAGGGAACAGCGAGGGCAGGATCGTCCCGGCACAGACGGCGAGCGCCGCGCGGGCCGAATCCATCACCGCAGCGCCTGAAAAGCACAGTGCGAGCATGGCGGCGCCCACCGCTGCTGCTGTCAGTTTGTCCTTCAAATCCTATCCCTCCTTTGCCCGGTATCAAGTTATGGCAGGGAACATAAAAATAGACTGTGCAGGGAGGCGAGAGTTTGAAGAAGATCAAGGGACTGTGCGAGGATCTGGCCGAGCGGCTGGAGCTGCCGAAGGAGGCAGTCGGCGATGCGGTGCGGCTGACGGCGGTGGGCGACCGGCGGCTGCTGATCGAAAACCACTGCGGCCTGCTCGCCTACGGCACGGAGGAGATCCGCGTCAGCACCGGGCGGGGCCAGATCGTCCTGCGCGGAACAGAGCTCGGCATGCGCGCGATGAACCGCGCGGAGCTGCTGATCACCGGGCGGCTGCAGAGCCTTGCGTGGGAGTAGAATATGGCAAGAGTGGAAGAAAACATCCGCGGCCTCGTGCGCGCGGAGCTTCGCGGGCCGGAGCCGGAAAAGCTGCTCAACGCCTGCCTGGCGGAAAACCTGCCGCTGATCCGGCCGGAGAGCATGGACCGCTGGACGCTGCGTCTTGGGGTCTACGAGGGCGATCTGCAGCGTCTGGAGGAACTGGCCGCGAAATGCGGCTGCGAACTGCGGCTGCTTTCCCGGCGCGGCGGCAGCCGCGTGGGAAAGCTGCTGCTGCGGCGTTTCGGACTGCTGCTGGCGGCCTTTGCCGCGCTGGCGCTGCTGCTCAGCGCCTCGCTCTTCGTGTGGGAGATCCGCCCGGTCGGCGCGGAGGAAATCAGCCGGGGCGAACTGCTGCGCGCGCTGGAGGAGAGCGGTCTGCGCATCGGCTGCTTCTGGCCGACGCTTGACGCGGACGCGCTGCGCGACCGGATGCTGCTGCGCGAGCCGCGCCTGGCCTGGCTTGCGGTCAATATCCACGGCTCTGTGGCCGAGGTGCGGCTGCTCCCGCGTGCGGAAAAGCCGGAGATCCCGCAGGATGGCGGGGCGGCGGATCTGCGCGCCTGCCGGGCGGGCGTTGTGCGGAATGTCTCCGCGCGCAGCGGGCAGGTGCTGGTGCAGCCCGGCCAGGCCGTGACCGCGGGGGAGCTCCTCGTCAGCGGCAGCGTGGAGAGCATCACCGCCGCGCCGCGCCGGGTGCGCGCGCAGGGCGAGGTCTGGGCCGATACCTGGTATGAGCTGACAGCCCTCTGCCCGCCGCCGCAGGGCAAGGAGAGCGGCAAGGCGGGAGCGCGGGGACGGCTGGCGCTGAAAATCGGCGGAAAACGGATCAATTTTTATCAAAACGGTGGAAAAACTATTGACGGCTGTGATAAAATCGTGCATGAATATAATTTGGGGATCGAGGGACTTTTCCGCCTGCCGCTGAGCATTGTCCGGGAAGAACTGCGGCCCTATCGGGTGAAAGAGCTCAGCCGGGACCCCGCCGAGGAGATCGGGCAGCGAATGCTTGCCTCGCTTGCCGAGCACATCGAGGGTGAGATCGTCTCTTCCAGCCTCTCCACAGCGCAGGTCGACGGCATGACCGTTGTCACGCTGCGCGCGCAATGCCGGGAGGATATCGCACAAACGGTTGACATAACACCATAACGATACCAACACAAAAGAGGATTTCCTATGATAGAAAAAACGATTGAAGTGGAACGGATGGAGCATGTGATCCAGGTCTTCGGCTCCTTCGACCAGAACCTGCGCATCATCGAGCAGGAGCTGAGCGTCAAGGTGCTTGACCGGGACGACAAGATCCACATCTGCGGCGAGGCCGAAAACGTGATGCTGGCGGAGAAGGCCATCAACGGCCTGCTGACGCTGGCTGCGCGCGGCGAGGCGATCGACGCGCAGAACGTGCGCTACATCCTCAAGCTCGTCAGCGAGGGCAAGGAGAGCAAGATCCAGGAGTTGGCGGGGGACGTGATCTGCATCACGGCCAAGGGCAAGCCCATCAAGCCCAAGACCCTCGGCCAGCGGGACTACTGCGAGGCCATCCGCGAAAACACCGTCACCCTCGGCATCGGTCCGGCCGGCACCGGCAAGACCTATCTGGCCGTGGCGGCGGCCGTGGCGGCCTTCCGCGCCGAGGAGGTCAACCGCATCATCCTCACGCGCCCGGCCGTGGAAGCCGGCGAGCGCCTGGGCTTCCTGCCCGGCGACCTGCAGAGCAAGGTCGACCCGTACCTGCGCCCGCTGTACGACGCGCTGTTCGACATGCTCGGCGCCGACACCTATCAGAAATACCTGGAGCGCGGCAACATCGAGGTCGCGCCGCTGGCCTACATGCGCGGCCGCACGCTCGATGACAGCTTCATCATCCTTGACGAGGCGCAGAACACCTCCCGCGAGCAGATGAAAATGTTTTTGACGCGCATCGGCTTCGGCTCCAAGGTCGTCATCACCGGCGATATCACGCAGATCGACCTGCCCGAGGACAAGGTCAGCGGTCTGAAGGTGGCCATGCGGGTGCTCGAGGGCATCGACGACATCGCGATCTGCACGCTCACCGGCGCGGACGTGGTGCGCCACCGCCTCGTGCAGAAGATCATCGAGGCCTATGAGGACTACGACAAAAAGCATCCGTCGTCCGAGGCGCCGCAGCCGAAAAAGCTGCCGCCGAAAAAATATAAAAGAGGGTGAGCGCCATGGATTATGAGATCTACGTCAGCCGCGAGAAACGCAATCTCGGGCACAATAACTCCGCCGCGCTGATCAAAAAGGCCGCGGCCATGGCCCTGCGCGCCGAGGGCGTGGGACAGGCGATCATCAGCGTTATGTTAACCGATGATGAGGGCATCCGCAGCGTCAACCGCGAGTTTCGCGGCGTGGACCGCGCCACCGACGTGCTGAGCTTCCCGCTCAACGAGCTGCAGCCGGGCGCCTTCGACCCCGCCGACTGCGAAACCGATCCCGAGACCGGCGCCGTGCTGCTGGGTGACATGATGATCTCGGTGCCGCGCTGCGCCGAGCAGGGAGAGGACTTCGGCCACGGCTACGAGCGGGAGATCATGTATCTGACCGTGCATTCGGTGCTTCATCTGCTGGGTTACGACCATGTGGATGAGGGCGAAATGAAACAGCAGATGCGGCAGAGAGAAAAAGAAATCATGGGAGATAAAGACTGATATGGAACAGACAAAATCGGCAATGATCACGATCTGCGGCCGCCCGAACGTGGGCAAATCCACGCTGACCAACGCCCTCGTGGGCGAGAAGATCGCCATCGTGTCCAACAAGCCGCAGACCACTCGCAACCGCATCACCGGCATCGTCAGCCGCGGCAGCACCCAGTTCGTGCTGCTCGACACGCCGGGCTTCCACAAGCCGCGCACGAAGCTGGGCGACTATATGGTGGGCGTCGTGCGCGAGAGCGTGGCCGACGTGGACGGCGTGCTGCTGCTGGTCGAGCCCGTGGCGGCGGTTGGGCCGCAGGAGGAGGCGCTGCTGGAGCGCCTGCGCGAGGCCGGAGCGCCGGTCATCCTGGTCATCAACAAGATCGACACCGTCGAGCGTACGCGCCTGCTGGAGGTCATCGCTGCCTATGCGCCGCTGTATGACTTTGAGGCCGTCATCCCCGTGTCCGCCAGGACCGGCGAGGGCCTGGGTGAGCTGCTGGACGAGATGGAGAAATTCGCCGCCGAGGGGCCGCACTTCTTCCCGGACGACATGATCACCGACCAGCCGGAGCGCCAGATCTGCGCGGAGCTGCTGCGCGAAAAGCTGCTGCAGTGCCTCGACAAGGAGATCCCGCACGGCACGGCCGTGGAGCTGACCCGCTTTACCGAGCGCGAGGACGGCGTTGTGGAGCTGGAGGCGACGATCTACTGCGAAAAGGACAGCCACAAGGGCATCATCATCGGCAAAAAAGGCGCGATGCTGAAAAAGATCGGAGAGCTGGCCCGGCAGGACATGGAGGAATTCCTCGGCACGAAGGTCTATCTGCAGACCTGGGTCAAGGTCAAGGAGAACTGGCGCGATTCCGTCGGCCTGCTGCGCAACTTCGGCTTTACGAACGACTAATTCTTTCCACTCGTAATCAACGCTGCGCTGCAAATACTAAGCCCAGAGGTGATCGCAATGAACGCCGATGGGATCTGGTACAGCTTTTTCGATACCGGCGATCCGTTCTGCTATTTGCTGGCCAAGCGCCTGGAGGAACAGGAGCGGCGGGATGATGCGGAAAAGCCGAAGAAAGCGCACGAAGGGGAAGGGGACACGCCCCGCCCCTTGGATTGATAGTTTACATAATTCGTTAACAACACAAGCGGAACATCTTTGGTTTACATAATATGTTTCAATCAACAAAAGCACTGGTCCTGCGCGAGGTGCGCTACAAGGAGGCAGACCGGATCCTGACCCTGCTGACCGACACGGACGGCAAGATCACGGCCAAGGCCCGCGGCGCGCTGCGCAAATCGAGCCGCACGGGCGCCGCGACCCAGCAGCTGACCTGGGCGGAGATGACCCTGTTCGGCAACCGCGGCAAATGGACGGTCAACGAGGCGAGCGTGATCGAGGGCTTCGACGGCCTTCGCACCGATCTGGAGGCCTTCGCGCTGGGCGCGTATTTTGCCGAGTGCCTGGAGGCGCTCGCTGTCGAGGATCAGCCGGACGCGGAGCTGCTGCAGCTCGGGCTGAACTCGCTTTACGCGCTCAGTCACCAACTATGCGCGCCGGAGAAAATCAAGGCCGCCTTTGAGCTGCGGCTGATGAGCCTGGCCGGCTACGAGCCGGATCTGACGGCCTGCGCCGCCTGCGGCAGAGAGCCGGAGCGGCCGCTTCTGAGCCTGCAGGACGGGCGCGTCTATTGCACGGCCTGCCCGCACGGCGGCGATACGCTGCCGCTCTGTCCGGATTCGCTCGCGGCGATGCGTTATATCCTCTCCGCCCCGGCCAAGAAGCTCTTTTCCTTCTCGATCGAGGGCGAGGCGGCGGACAGGCTATCCTGGGCGGCGGAGGCTTTTCTCTTGCGCCAGACCGAGCGAAGGTTTGGGACCTTGGAGTATTATAAACAGGTACGGTAATTGCTGAAAGGCCCCCTTGCCTAAAGGGGGCTGTCACGGACGCGCAGCGTGCCGTGACTGGGGGATTTTATTGACGAAAACGGGAATGATTTTTTGGATGAATATCCCTCCGAACTCGCTTCGCTCGGCCACCTCCCTTTAGGCAAGGGAGGCCTTCCCAGACCATCTTTTGCAGTTTGCGTCAACCGTTTCCGAAAATGGAAAAAGGAGAGAGCATGAGCAAAACAGGCAAAAACATCTGGAAAATCGTCAAGATTGTGCTGATCGCGGCACTTGCTGCGGCCGTTTTGTTCATCGGACTGGTTCTCTTCCTCCTGCTCCGAGGGCTGACGCAGGACCGCGCGACGAATGATCTGGGGGAATATGGGAAAAACCTTGACGCTGTTTACCAGGCGGCGGATTATATGCCAAGCCTCGACGACTGCAGTTCCTATACCGCAGCGGCTGTCTCTTTCAGACAGCACGAGAGCATGTTCCCTCATGAAGGTGTGATGCTCCTGCTGCGCTATGACAAGGCCGGCTTTGAAGAGCAGCTCCGGATCATCGAAGACAAGTACCGGTTTTATGACGGGGAGAATGCGTATCTGCAGGATATCGACGCGTCGGTCAACGGATATAGCTTCCGGGTGGCCGATCTTGGCTTCCCGGCAAGCTGGTGTGTGCATCAATGCCTGTTGATCGGGCTGAACAGCGATACGAACAGCATCGTGTATGCGTATTATTACGACAGCGAAGTGGATTATATCGAAGATCTCGATCAAAACATACGGGAGTATTTCTATTTTCCCAAGGAATGGGAAGGAACGACGAAAAGGACTTACCTATTATGAGTTTTTTTGAAAAATCCTTACAGACGCTCGAATTGCCCGCGGTGCTGGAGATGCTGGCGCGCGAGGCGGTGAGCGAGAGCGCCAAGGAGCTGGCGCTCGGCCTGACGCCCTCCGGCGACCTGGCCGAGGTTCGCCATCGCCTGGCCGAGACGGGCGCCGCCAAGACGATGATGATCGTGCGCGGCAGCCCCTCCTTCTCGGGCGTGAAGGACGTGCGCCCCTCGCTCTCGCGCGCGGATCTGGGCGGCTCGCTCAATACCCGGGAGCTGCTGGACATCGCCCGCGTGCTGCAGGCCGCGCGGCTGGTAAACGCCTACCTCGGCGACAAGCACGAGGACAAGACGCCCATTGACTATCTCTTTTATTCCCTGCACGCCAACAAGTTCCTGGAGGAGAAGATCAACACCTCCATCATCGGCGACGACGAGATCGCCGACGGCGCGAGCCCGGAGCTGGCGTACATCCGCCGCCAGATGCGCGCGGCCTCCGCGCGGGCGCGCGACGCGCTGCAGAAGATCCTCTCCTCGCCTTCCTATGCCAAGGCCCTGCAGGAGCCGATCATTACCATGCGCTCCGACCGCTTCGTCGTGCCCGTCAAGGCCGACCACAAGGGCGCGGTGCCGGGACTCGTGCATGACATCTCCGCCTCCGGCGCGACGCTGTTCATCGAGCCGATGGCGGCTGTGAAGGCCAACAACGAGCTGCGGGAGCTGGCCGCCAAGGAGCGGCTGGAAATCGAACGCATCCTCGCCGAGCTCTCGGCCGACTGCGCCGAGCACCGCGTGGACATCACCTCGGACTATGAGGTGCTGGTGCGGCTCGACCTGATTTTCGCCAAGGCCAAGCTCTCCTACAAGCTCGACTGCGGCGAGGCGAGCCTCGACACCGAGGGCATCGTCCTGCGCCGCGCGCGGCACCCGCTGCTCGACCAGTCAAAGGCCGTGCCCATCGACCTTGAGCTCGGCGGCGCCTTCGATACGCTGGTCATTACCGGCCCGAATACCGGCGGCAAGACTGTTTCGCTCAAGACGATCGGATTGCTTGCCGCGATGAACCAGTGCGGCCTGCACATCCCGGCCGCCGACGGCAGCGCCCTGCCGGTCTTCAGCCACATCCTCGCCGATATCGGCGACGAGCAGAGCATCGAGCAGAGCCTGTCCACCTTCTCGGCGCACATGACCAACATCGTGAACATATTATCCGAGTGTGACGAGCGCTCGCTGCTGCTGTTCGACGAGCTCGGCGCCGGCACCGATCCCACCGAGGGCGCGGCGCTGGCCATCGCGATCATCGAGTACGCGCGGCAGAAGGGCGCCGTCATCGCCGCGACGACCCACTATGCGGAGCTGAAGGTCTACGCGACCAACGAGCCGGGCGTGCAGAACGCCTCCTGCGAGTTCGACGTGGAGACCCTGCGCCCGACCTATCGGCTGCTCGTCGGCATCCCCGGCAAATCCAACGCCTTTGCCATCTCCCGCCGCCTCGGGCTGGGGGAGGACATCATCGACGAGGCAAAGCGGCGCGTGAATACCGAGAGCGCCAGCTTTGAAGCGACGATCGAGAAGCTGGAGCAGACGCGTCTGCTGCTGGAAAAGGACCGCGACGAGGCGGCCAGAAAGCTGCGCGAGGCGGAGGAAAACGCCAAAAAGTCCGCTTTTATGCGCGCCGAGCTGGAGGTGCGGCTCGAAAAAGCCGACCAGAAGGCCCGCCGCGAGGCAGAGCGCGTGCTGCAGGAGGCCCGCGCCGCCGCAGAGGAGACCTTTGCCGAGCTCGACGAGATGCGCCGCCGCTCCAATGAAGAGGAGGACGCGCAGCGCATCAATGAGGCGCGAAGTGAGCTGCGCCGCCGCCTGAACCTCGCCGAGGAGAGCCTGCGTCCCGCCGCGCCCGCCGCGCCGCAGGAGCAAAAAAAGTCCTCCCGCGAGATCCGCGTCGGCGACCGGGTGGAGATCAAGGCCATGGGCGTCAAGGCCGACGTGACGGCGATCTCTCCGGATCGTGTGCTCAGCCTGCGCGCCGGCATCATGAACGTCACCGCGCGCGAGGACGAGGTGCTGCTGCTCGAGGGCGAGCAGGCGCCGGACAAAAAGGCGATCTCGACCAAAAGCAGCCAGCAGCTGCGCATGATCAGCATCGAGCCGCAGGTCGACCTGCGCGGCATGGAGGTCTCGGAGGCGCTGCTCGTCGCCGAGCGCTATCTCGACAGCGCCGTGATGGCCAAGCTCAGCCAGGTGACGATCATCCACGGCAAGGGCACCGGCGCGCTGCGCAACGCCGTGCAGCAGATGCTGCGGCGGAACAAGTCGGTCAAATCCTTCCGCCTGGGCCGCTACGGCGAGGGCGAGACCGGCGTGACCGTGGTCGAACTGAAATAAAAAGTCAGCCGCCAACTGGCAAATCATGTGAAAAACAACGAAACGGTCGAAATCAGTTGACGATTGGGCGATTCTTTGATAAATTATATAAGCGCAGACTGCATATCTCAGTATAGAAGTGAGGAGTGGCGAGCATGATATCTAAAGAGGTAGTCATCAACAATCAGGTAGGTCTTCACGCCAGACCCGCGACCTTCTTCATCCAGAAGGCCAACGAGTTCAAGAGCAGCATTTGGGTCGAGAAGGAAGATCGCCGCGTCAATGCCAAGAGCCTGCTGGGCGTTCTGTCCCTGGGCATCGTGAAGGGCACGGCTGTCACCATCATTGCCGACGGCGCGGACGAGGAAGAGGCCATCAAGACCCTGAGCGATCTGATTGATTCCGATTTCTCCGAGTAATCCCATATAGGTTACGAATGAGGGGCGTGTATTGAAGATACACGCCCCTTAGGTTATCCCCAAAAGCTGCTGTATCCGTTGAAAGAATCAGCTGGGGGAGCGCGAGGGGGCGACGCCCGCCTCGCAGTTCAATCAACCGCCGTCTGAAACAGACTGCCTGCGGCAGGCGGTTTCAGGTAATCGCATTTTGCGAAACAAAATGCGCGGCGGCCTTGCTTGTCAAATGTATTTGACAAGCAAGGGGCGTGTAGCATACACGCCCCTGTTTTCACATGAAGGAGACCTTTATGCTCGAATCGCTGAGCGACAAGGCCAACCGGCTGCCGCTGCTGCCGGGCGTGTACATCATGCTCGACGCGCACGGCGAGGTCATCTATGTCGGCAAGGCCAAAAAACTGAAAAACCGCGTCAGCAGCTACTTCCACGGCGAGCACCTGCCCAAGGTGGCCGCCATGGTGGAGAAGGTGGCGGACTTCAACGTCATCGTCGCCGGAAGCGAATTTGAGGCGCTGGTGCTGGAAAATTCGCTCATCAAGCGCCACAAGCCGCACTACAACATCCTGCTCAAGGACGACAAGGGCTATCCCTTCATCCGCCTGGACATGCGGGAGGAATACCCGCGGATGAGCGTCGTCAGCCGCGCGGGGAAGGACGGAGCACGCTATTACGGGCCCTTCGGCGGCCGCAGCCAGAGCTTCGGCATCATCGGCGCCATCAGCAAGGCCCTGCTGCTGCCCGACTGCAGCCGCAAGTTTCCCCGCGATATCGGCAGGGAGCGGCCCTGCCTCAACTACCACATGGGCAGCTGCGCCGGCTGGTGCCTCGCGGACAGCTCCGCCGAGGACTACCGCCGCGGCATGCGTCAGGCGGCGCTGATCCTCGAGGGAAAGAGCGCTGAGCTGATCGATGATCTGAAAAAGCAGATGGAGCAGGCGGCGGAGGAGCTGCGCTTCGAGCGCGCCGCCGAGCTGCGCGACCGCCTGCGGGCCATCGAGGGGCTGTCCAACCGCCAGCGCGTCATTGCCACCGCCTTTGCCGACACCGACGCCGTCGGCTTTTGCCGCGGCGCGAAAAGCTGCTTTACCGTGCTGCACTTCGTCGACGGCAACCTCGTCGGCAAGGACGTCGAGATGATGGACGAGCCGCTCGAGGAGGACAGCGAGGCGGTGTCCGGACTCGTGCGGCAGTATTTCACCGCACACCGCGGCGGCTGGCCGAAGACGATCCTGCTGCCCTGCGAGATCGAGGACCGCGAGGATCTGGAGGAGCTGCTGAGCGAGACGGCCGGACGGCGCATTTACATCGAAACGCCGAAGCGCGGCGAGCGGATGCGCCTGATCGAGAGCGCGGCGCTCAACGCCCGCGAGGAGATCCAGCGGCGCACCACCGCCGCCCAGCGCCGCTCCAAGACCCTCGAGTGGCTGCAGAAGGCGCTGGAGCTCGAGCGCTTCCCGGAGCGGATCGAGGCCTTCGATATCTCCAACCTCGGCGACACCGGCATCGTGGCCGGCATGACCGTGCACGTGGACGGCAAGCCGAAGAAAAAGGACTACCGGCGCTTTCGCATCCGCGATCTTGCACAGCAGGACGACTATGCGAGCATGTACCAGGCCGTCTCCCGCCGCTTTCAGCACTATCTGGACGGGGACGAGAAGTTTTCTCCGCTGCCGGACCTGCTGCTCATCGACGGCGGCGACCGGCACGCGGAAAAGGCCGTGGAGGCGCTGCGCGACCTGGGTCTGAGCCTGCCGGTGTTCGGCATGGTCAAGGACGACCGCCACCGCACCCGCGCGCTCATCACGCCCGAGGGGCGGGAGATCGGCATCCAGGGCAACCAGGCCGTCTTCGCCCTGATCGGCAATATCCAGGAGGAGACGCACCGCTATTCCATCGAATACCAGCGCTCCCTGCGGCAGGAGGCCTACGGCTCCAGCCTCGACAAGATCCCGGGCGTCGGCGCCAAGCGCCGAGACGAGCTGATCCGCGCTTTCAAATCCGTGCGCGCGATCCGGGAGGCGAGTGTGGAGCAGCTGCGCCTGGTGGTGCCGAAAAACACCGCGCAGGCGATCTATGACTATTACCACCAGGAGGGAGGCGAGGCGCCGTGCGAGTCATCACCGGAAGCGCCCGCGGACGCAGACTGAAAACGCCCGAGACCTACGATATCCGCCCGACCACCGATAACGTCAAGGAAGCGGTGTTCAATATCATCCAGTTCGACGTGGAGGGCCGCCGGGTGCTCGATCTCTTTGCCGGCACCGGGCAGCTCGGCATCGAGGCGCTCAGCCGCGGCGCCGCGGAGGCGGTGTTCGTCGACCGCGACCGCGAGGCCGTGAAAATCGTCAAAGAAAACCTGAAAGCCTGCTCCCTGCAGGCCGTTGTGCGGCAGGAGGACGCGCTGAGCGCTCTGCGCCGCGAGGAGAAATTCGACCTCATCTTCGTCGATCCGCCCTATGACGCCGGGCTCTACGGCCCGGTGCTGGAAACGATCAAATCAGTTGACAAGCTGACGGATGGTGGTATAATAATCTGCGAAGCGCGCAGCACCGAGCCGCTTCCCGACCTCGCCGCGCCCTACGGCAAGCGGAAGGAATACCGCTACGGCAAGGTCAAAATCGCTGTCTATTCGAAGGAGAGCGCGAGCCGATGAGTATCGCCATTTGCCCCGGCAGCTTTGACCCGATCACGCTGGGCCACCTGAATATCGTCCGCCGCACCTCGCGCATTTTCGACCAGGTCATTGTGCTGATCGCCGTCAATGCCGGCAAAACCAAACCGATGTTCACCATCGAGGAGCGCGTCGACATGGTGCGCCGCGCCTGCGAGCGCTATCCGAACGTCATCGTCGACAGCTCGGACATTCTGCTGGCCGAGTATGCCAAGCGCTACGAGAACCCCGTGCTGGTCAAGGGCCTGCGCGCCGCCTCGGACTTTGAGTATGAGTTCCAGATGGACCTGGTCAACAAGCACATCAACCCGAAGCTGGAGACCATGTACCTCACCGCCAGCGGGAAATATACCTTCCTCAGCTCCTCGGTCGTCCGGGAAATGGCGGCCTACGGCGCCGACCTCACCGGCCTGGTGCCCATCGAGCTGAAGGCGGAGATCGAAGAGAAAGCCAAGACCTGGCGGAAATAAAAACAGGAAACAGCTTTCCGATTCCTCAGCGAAAGATCAACAGGAGGCAGAACCATGGAAAACAACAATGACATCATTGAACTGCTCGACATCCTCTACGGCATGATCACCGAGGCCTGGGGCGTGCCCCTCGGCAACGACAAGTGCATCATCGAGCGTGACAAGGCCGTTGAGATCATCAACGATATCAAGGCCAATCTGCCGACGGAGCTGGCCGAGGCCAAGCGCCTTGTCGCCGCAAGGGACGAGTTCATCGGCAACGCCAAGCGCGAGGCCGAGGCTCTGCGCAAGAGCGCCGAGGAGAAGGCCCGCCTGATGGTGGAGGAGCAGGAGATCGTCCGTGCCGCCCGCGCCCAGAGCGCGGAAATGATCGCTTCCGCCGAGGCCAAATCCCGGGAACTCCGCCGCGTCGCCAGCGACTATGTGGACCAGATGATGAGCCAGGCCGAACAGAGCATGTCGGACGCGCTGAGCGCCATCCGCAGCTCCCACAGCGCCTTCAGCAAGGCCGGCGGCAAAAAAGAATAAGCCGCGCCGTTCGATTGCAGCCCCCGGCAGACCAGTTTTTGTGTCTGCCGGGGGCTGCTTTTTCTATATCTTGTGGCGGGGAAAAGTGAGAAAATAAGACATAAAAATGACAAAAAGTTTCACTTGCTTTTTGCCTGCCCGGCCCCTATAATTGAACTGCAAGTGGGTAAATGTGGAGCAAAATGGGGCACAAAGAGCGACGAATGGAGGGGCGGACATGACGGGCGAATACCAGCACTCGCTGGACAACAAGGGGAGACTGTTCATCCCTGCCAGACTCCGGGAAGAGCTGGGCGACGTGTTTTATCTCACCCTGTCCATGGATCGCTGCCTCTGCGCCTACAGCGCGGCCAACTGGCAGGCCTTTTCCGACAAGGTCAGCGCCATGCCCTATGTCAAGCAGCGCAAAATGCGCCCGCTCTTCGCCCACGCCGCCAAATGCGAGCTGGACAGCCAGGGCCGCGCGCTGATCCCGCAGAACCTGCGGGAATTTGCCGGCTTTGAAAAGAACGTGACGGTGGTCGGCTGCAACAACCATGCCGAGCTCTGGGACAGCGAGGCCTGGGCCGCGGTCTTTACGGAGGAAACGAAGCCCGAAAATATCGCCGCCGTCATGGAGGAGCTGGAATTCTGATGGCACAAGCGCGCCATGTGTCCGTGCTGCTGCACGAATGTATCGACAATCTGAATATCCGGCCGGACGGGATCTACCTGGACGGCACGCTCGGCCTGGGCGGCCACTCCTATGAAATCGCCTCCCGGCTGACGACGGGGCGGCTCATCGGCATCGACCGGGACGAGACCGCCATCGAGCGCGCCGGCCGCCGCCTCGCCTGCTTCGGGGAGCGTGTGACCCTGGTGCACGGCAACTTTTCCGACGCGGCCGAGATCCTGACAGACCTCGGCATCGAGGCCGTGGACGGCATGCTTTTTGACCTCGGTGTGTCATCTCCTCAGCTGGATGAGACACAGCGGGGCTTTTCCTATATGGGGGATGCGCCGCTGGATATGCGCATGGACGCCGGGAGCAGCCTGACGGCCTGGGAGGTCGTCAACACCTGGCCGGAGGAGCGGCTCAACCGCATCTTGTGGGACTACGGCGAGGAGCGCTACGCCCGCCGGATCACGCATGCGATCCTGGAGGCCCGGGCGGCAAAACCCGTCGAGACCACGCTCGAGCTCGTCGAGCTCATCAAGAGCGCCATGCCCGCCGCCGCGCTGCGCGAAAAGCAGCACCCGGCCAAGCGCACGTTTCAGGCGATCCGCATCGCCGTCAACGACGAGCTGGGCGAGGTGGAGCGGATGATGGCCACCGCGCCGGACCGGCTGAGAGTCGGCGGGAGGCTCTGCGTCATCAGCTTCCATTCCCTGGAGGACCGGATCGTAAAAAGCGGCATCGCCGCGCGGGAAAACGGCTGCACCTGCCCGCGCGAGGCGCCGATCTGCACCTGCGGCTTCGTGCGCACGCTCAAAAGCGTCACGCGCAAGCCCATTCTGCCAAGCGCGGAAGAAATAGAGACAAACCCCCGCTCGCGCAGCGCCAAGCTCCGTGTGGCGGAAAGGGTTTAAGAATGAAAAGACAAACTGCGAATCTGATGTTTCGCCTGATCTGCCTGCTGTTTTCGGCGGTGCTCGCGGTGGCAACGCTGCTGACCGGCATCGACCTGACCGCCGAAAGCGACCGCATCACGACACGCCGCGCGGAGCTTAAGGCGCTGGAGGAGGAAAATGAAGGCCTCCGGGTCGAGGCCGCCTGCGCCGTGAGCCTGGAGGAGCTGGAGGACTACGCCCTGCATGTGCTGGGCATGCAGCCCTGCGAAAGCCGGCAGATCCAGATCATAGACATCGGGGGATAAAGAGGCTAATCCGATAAGCCGTGGAATATACATAGAACGAATGGTATTCTGCGGAGGGACTTATGCCTGAACAAACTGCCCACAGCGCGCCGAACCGCCGGATGCTGCGCCGCATCCTGGCGCTGATGGCGATTTTCGGCGTGGCGGCCTTTGTGCTGCTGATCCTGCGGCTCTACCGGCTGCAGATCACCGACCATGAGTATTACGAGGAGCTGGCGCTCGGCCAGCAGCTGCGCGAGGCGCCCACGGTGATCGCGCGCGGCGGGATCTATGACCGGAAGGGGGAGCCCCTGGCGCTCAGCGCTTCGGTGGAAAACGTCTTCCTCAGTCCGGCGGAAATCGACCAGAACGGCGAGGACCGGGCGCTGATCGCCCATGGCCTTGCGGAGATCCTGGACATCGACGAGGAGACGGTGCTCGAAAAGAGCAGGCAGACCGGCTCCTGGTATGTGACGGTCAAGCGGCGCGTGGAGCGCGAGGAGGCCGACGCGGTGCGCGCCTTCAAGCTGGAGCACGGCCTGCACGGCGTGCATCTCGAGCCGGACAGCCGCCGCTATTACCCGAATTCATCGCTTGCCTGCCATGTGATCGGCTTTGTCGGCACCGACAACACCGGTCTCGAGGGCATCGAGGCCATGTACGACCAGGCGCTGTCCGGCACCAGCGGCCGCACGCTGCGCCTGACGAACGCCTACGGCGCGGAGCTGCTGCTGAGCCGCTACGAGGATTTTGAGTCCGGCGAGGACGGCTGCGACCTGATGCTGACGCTCGATACGACGATCCAGTACTATGTCGAAAAGCATCTGAAGCAGGCCGTCGCGGACTACGACATTCAAAACGGCGCCGGCGCCATCGCCATGGATGTGAACACCGGCGCGATCCTCGCCATGGCCTCGCTCGACGGCTATGATCTGAACAATTTTCTTGCCGTCAGCCCCGAGGCGCAGGCCGTGATCGACGCGGCCGCCACGCCCGAGGAGGCCGAGGAGCTGCTGCGGCAGGCGCAGGCGCGCCAGTGGCGCAACAAGGCTCTGTCCGACACCTACGAGCCCGGCTCCACCTTCAAAATCATCACGCTGTCGATGGCGCTGGACTCCGGCGCCGTGACGATGAATGACAGCTTCTACTGCGGCGGCAGCGTGCGCGTCACCGGCCGCACCAGCCCGATCCGCTGCTGGAAGGACGGGGGCCACGGCTCCCAGACCCTGACCCAGGCGGTGCAGCACTCCTGCAACGCGGCCTTCGTCAACATCGGCCTGCGCGTCGGCGCGGAGACTTTTTACAAGTACTGCGACGCCTTCGGCTTTCTGAAGCTGACCGGCAACCCGGACGAGAACCTGACGGCCAAGACCGGCATCGACCTCGCGGGGGAGAGCGGCAGCATCTGGTGGAGCGAGAATACCTTTTATTCGAAGAAAAACCTGTCGCAGCTGGCGGCGGCCTCCTTCGGCCAGACCTTTACGATCACGCCACTGCAGCTTGTCACGGCGGTCAGCGCCTGCGTCAACGGAGGCACACTGATGCAGCCTTACGTCGTACAGCGCATCGTCGCTCCGGACGGCAGCACGCGCTTTGAGCACGAGCCGACCGCCGTGCGCCGGGTCATCAGCGAGGAGACCTCGGCCAAGGTTCGCGGCATCCTGGAGCAGGTGGTGGGCGACCCAAAGGACGGCACCGGGCGCAACGCCGCCGTCGCAGGCTACCGCATCGGCGGCAAGACCGGTACCAGCGAGAAGGTCAGTCTCGAGGCACAGACCGGACAAAAGCAGTACATCGTCTCCTTCATCGGCGTGGCCCCGGCGGATGCGCCGCAGATCGCGATCCTGGTCTTCCTGGACACCCCGTCCAACGAGTCCGGCATCTATATCAGCGGCGGCCAGATGGCGGCTCCCGTGGTGGGTCACATGATGGCGGATATCCTGCCCTATCTCGGCGTGGAGCCGGAGCGGGAGGACGCAGCCGCAGCGGACGTCGCGGTGCCCGACCTGAGCGGCATGACGCCCGCAGAGGCCGCGGCGGAGCTCCGAAAAGCGGGACTCGACAGCCGCCGCATCGGCGAGGGCGAACGCGTGACGGCGCAGCTGCCGCGCAGCGGCGTGACGATCGCCGCGGGCACGCAGATCATTTTGTATTATGACGCCTCTCCCTCGGAAGAGAGCGAGGAAATGCCCGATCTTTCCGGCCTGAGCTACAGCGAGGCGCGGGAACTCCTGTCCCGGCGCGGTCTGTATCTGCAGAGCTGGAGCCCGGTCAGCGACGCAGGCAGGCAGATCGTGGGCGGACAGAGTATCCCCGCGGGAACAAAGGTGGAACACGGCAGCATCGTTTCGGTCGCGCTTCTGAGCGCGGACGAGAGCATGCTGGGAAGGTATTAACAAGGTAACAATTGATGAAACTGAGAGAACTTGTCAGGGACCTGGAGCTGCTCGGCGGCACGGCCGATCTGGATACCGAGATCGGCGGCGTGAGCTACGATTCCCGCCAGACGCAGCCGGGCGACCTGTTTGTCGCGGTGCGCGGCTTTGAAACCGACGGCCACCGCTATATCCCCGCCGCCATGGCGAAGGGCGCGGCAGCGGTGCTGTGCGAGGAAGCGCCCGCCGACGGCACGCCCTATCTGCTGATCCGCGACTGCCGTCTCGGTCTTGCGCTCACGAGCCGCGCCTGGTTCGGCGATCCCGCCTCGGAAATGACCGTCGTCGGCTTTACCGGCACCAGCGGAAAGACCAGCTCCACCACCATCCTCAAGCATCTGCTGGAGGAGACGCTCGGCGCGAAGGTCGGCCTCATCGGCACCAACGGCAACATGATCGGCGAGGAGCTGCTGCACACCGAGCACACCACGCCCGAAAGCTATGAGCTGCACAAGCTCTTTCGCCGCATGAGGGACGAGGGCTGCACCCACGTGGTGATGGAGGTCTCCTCCCATTCGCTCGCGCTCGAGCGCGTCGCCGGCATCACCTTTGACGTGGCGCTGTTCACCAATCTCTCGCAGGATCATCTCGACCTGCACGGAACGATGGAGGACTACGCCGCGGCCAAGAAAAAGATCTTTTCCCAGTGCCGCATCGGCTGCGTCAACCTCGATGACGAACGCGCAGGCTACATGATGCAGGGCGCGCCCTGCCCGGTCTTTACCTACTCCGCCGTGCGCAACGACGCCGACCTCACCGCCAAGGACATCCGCCTGACGGCCTCCGGCGTGCGCTTTGCGGCGGTGAGCGGGGGAGAGCTGGCGCTCACAAAGCTTGCCATCCCCGGTATGTTCTCGGTCTATAACGCGCTGAGCGTGCTGGCGGCGGGCCTCTGCCTCGGCATCCCGCTGGAATCCTGCGCCGCGGCGCTCGCCACGGCCAAAGGCGTCAAGGGACGCATGGAATCCGTGCCGACCGACGGGGACTACAGCATCATCATCGACTATTCCCACAAGCCCGACGCGCTGGAAAAGGCGCTCAAGACCCTGCGGCCCGTGACGAAGGGGCGGCTGATCGTCCTCTTCGGCTGCGGCGGCGACCGCGACCGCAAAAAGCGCCCGCTGATGGGCGCGATCGCGGAGCAGAACGCCGATCTGACCATCGTCACCAGCGACAATCCTCGCACCGAGGATCCGCAGGCCATCATCGACGAGATCCTCACCGGCATGAAGGCCCGCCGCGGCAGCGTCAAGGTCATCTGCGACCGCGGTGACGCCATCCGCTGGGCCATCGACCAGGCCCGCGAGGGCGACGTGATCCTGCTGGCCGGCAAGGGCCATGAGGACTATCAGATCGTCGGCAAAGAGAAACACCACATGGACGAGAGAGAAATCGTTGCGGAGTATATAGAGAGAAGGACGCAAAAATGAATATGACCATGAAGCTGATCGCGTCTCTGATCATCGGCTTTTTGATTTCGAGCGCATTCGGCAAATACTATATTCCCTGGCTGCATAAGCAGAAGGCGGGCCAAAGCATCAAGGAAAACGGCCCCACCTGGCACGCCGCCAAGAGCGGCACGCCCACGATGGGCGGCGTGATGTTCATCCTCGCCGTGGCCGTCGTCGTGCTGACCGTCGGCTTTTCCAGCATGCTGGAAGGAAACTTCGCCCATCTGTTCGTGCTGGTCTTCGCGCTGGTCTTCGGTGCGATCGGCATGCTCGACGACTGGGAAAAGATCAAAAACAAGCAAAACACCGGCCTGTCGGCGCGGGCGAAATTCCTGCTGCAATTGGCGGCGGCGCTGGCCTTTGTCATCCTGATGCGAAACCTCGGCCTCGTCAACACCGTGCTCTATGTGCCCTTTACCGGCGGCACGATCCGCATGCCCGAGTGGCTCTACTTTGTCTTCGCCGCCTTCGTCATCGTCGGTACGGTCAACGCCGTCAACATCACCGACGGCGTGGACGGGCTGGCCACCGGCACCAGCCTGCCGGTCTGCCTCTTCTTCGTCTGCGTCACCTATGCCTGGGGCGAGCGCTTCCTGCCGCAGGGCATCTTCGCCTCGGCGCTGCTGGGCGGCCTGCTGGGCTTCCTCGTGTATAACTTCAACCCCGCCAAGGTCTTCATGGGCGACACCGGCTCGCTCTTCCTCGGCGGCGCGATTGCCGCGCTGGCCTTTGCCTACGACATGCCGCTGATCCTGATCTCCGTCGGCATCGTCTACATCCTGGAGACCCTGTCCGACATCATCCAGGTCGGCTATTTCAAGCTGACCAAGAAGCTCAAGGGCGAGGGCAGGCGCATCTTCCGCATGGCCCCGCTCCATCACCACCTCGAAATGGGCGGATGGACGGGAAAAAAGTGGAAAGAAAAAGAACTTTTCTGCCTCTATACCGGCATATCTCTGGCTGCTGCGATCATATCCTTTTTGTGGGTCTATCGGCGCTTCTGATCGCTGCATGAAATCGGGGAGGTGGGAGCTTGCGAACCGACGGTGCCCGCCTCGCCGATTTTTCGTCTGCACCCGAAAACAATCGGCGCCGGGGCTTTGACTGGCCCTTTTTCCTGCTGGTGCTGCTGCTGCTCACGGTCGGCGTGGTGATGGTGCTCTCGGCGAGCTACCCCCGCGCCTACTACGACCCCGGACATGTGACCGGCGGCCGCCCGGCCTACTATTTCGTGCGGCAGCTGCTGTTCGCCGCGCTGGGACTCGGCGCGCTGTGGCTGGCCTCGCGCTTACCGATGGGCTTTTACCGGCGCTATGCCTTTCCCTTCCTGGGATTGACGGTGCTGCTCCTGCTGCTGGTGCCCTTTGTGGGCGTGCGTGCCAACGGCGCCAGGCGCTGGCTCGGGATCGGCGGACTGACGCTGCAGCCTTCGGAGCTGGCCAAGCTCGCCGTGATCCTCAGCTTTGCGGTGTTGATCTGCCGCTTTCGCGGCCGGATGCGGAGCTTTCGCTGGGGCGTGCTGCCCTTTGCGGGCATCCTCGCGGTGCTGATCGGTCTGCTGGTGCTCGAGCCGCATTTTTCCGCTTCGATCATCCTCATCGCCATCGCCGGAGCAATGCTCTTTCTCGGCGGGCTGGGCCTCGGCTGGTTTATCGCGGCCTTCACGGCGGCGGGCACCGGTATCGGCGTGCTGCTGGCCTTTTTCCCCTATGCCTCCTCGCGCATCGTCACCTGGCGCGATCCCTTTTCCACGGCCTCCGATGAGGGCTATCAGATCGTTCAGTCCCTGTACACCATCGGCTCCGGCGGCCTGAGCGGGCTTGGACTCGGCGGCAGCCGCCAGAAATTCCTGTATCTGCCGGAGGAGCACAACGACTTTATCTTCTCCGTAGTCTGCGAGGAGCTCGGTTTTCTCGGCGCTGCGCTGATCCTGCTGCTTTTTGCGCTGCTCATCCTGCGCGGCTACTGGATCGCCCTGCACTGCCGCGACCGCTTCAGCTGCCTCGTCTGCGCGGGCATCACGACGCTGCTGGCCATCCAGACCTTCCTGAACGTGGCGGTGGTGACGAATCTGCTGCCCTGCACCGGCATCTCCCTGCCCTTCTTCAGCTACGGGGGCACGGCGCTGCTGATCCAGCTGGGCGAGATGGGCATCGTGCTCTCCGCCTCGCGCGATATCCTCGTATAGAGAGAAAGGATCTTTTCCATGAAATTTGTATTGACCTGCGGCGGTACCGCCGGACATATCAACCCCGCCCTGGCTGTGGCCGGACGCCTGAAAGAGCTGATGCCCGAGAGCGAATTCCTGTTTCTCGGCGCGGAGGGCAAGATGGAGATGGAGCTCGTGCCCCGCGCGGGCTATGAGATCCGCGCCCTGCCCGTGACGAACGTCAGCCGCGGCAAAAGCCCGGCGGACGTGGCCCATAATCTGCAGACGCTGCACAATGTGAACCGCTCCGTGCGCATGACGCGGCAGATCCTGAAGGACTTTCAGCCTGACGCCGTGATCGGCACCGGCGGCTACGTCTGCTTCCCGGTGCTGATGGAGGCGGCGCATCTGCATATCCCGACGGCCGTGCACGAGAGCAACGCCGTCCCCGGCCTCACCACGAAGATGCTTGCCGGTACGGTGGACAGGATCATGGTGGGCTTCGAGGAAAGCCGCGCGCAGTATCATGATCCCGAGCGCGTCGTCGTCACCGGCACGCCGGTGCGCGGGGAATTCGACCGCTATACCCGCGAGGCTGCGCGAGCCCAGCTCGGCATCCCGGAGGGAAAGCCGCTGGTGGTGTCGGTCTGGGGTTCGCTCGGCTCCGGGCACATGAACGGGAAACTGCTCGAGCTGCTGCCGCTGCTGCGCGGACAGAAGGACTTTCATCTGATCCATGCCGTCGGCAGCCGCGACTATACCGAGTTCCGGGAAAAGCTCGCTGCGCTTGCGCTGGATCCCGCCGACTGCGGCGTGGAGATCCGCGAGTACATCTATGACATGCCCCGCGTCATGGCGGCTGCGGATCTGATCCTCTGCCGCGCGGGCGCCTCGACGCTGTCGGAGCTGAGCTATATGGGCAAGCCCGCCATCCTGGTGCCTTCGCCCAACGTCACCAACCATCACCAGGAGCGAAACGCCCGCGTGCTCGAGCGCGCCGGCGGCGCGAAGGTATTGCTGGAGGGCGAATTTGACGCTGAGTCCCTGCTTGAGCTGATCCGTGCGCTGCTGGACGATCCGGCGCAGCTGCGGGAGATGTCCGCGGCGATGCGCTCGCTGGCCGTACCCGGCGCGACGGACAGGATCTGCTCCGAGATTTTGAGCCTGCTGCAGGCCTGATCCCTTATCACACAAAATCCCCTCTGCGCATAGGATAGCCTGAATTCGATGCGCAGGGGGTATTTTTATGGAGTTCTGGCATATCCGCGGAGGAAAACGGCTGACAGGCGCCTGCCCGATCCAGGGCTCGAAGAACGCGTCGCTGCCGATCCTGGCGGCTTCGATCGTCTGCCCGGCCCGGACAGAACTGACGGAGGTGCCCCGGCTGCGGGACGTGGACGCGGCCCTGCGCATCCTGCGTCATCTGGGCTGCCGAGCCGAGCAGCAGGGGAACGCGGTCTACATAGACTCCGGCCTGTGCTCGCGCAGCACGATCCCGCACGCGCTGATGGAGGAGATGCGCTCCTCGGTGATCTTCCTCGGCGCGCTGATCGCCCGCTGCGGCGAGGCGCGCATGAGCCTTCCGGGCGGCTGTCAGCTCGGCAAGCGGCCCATCGACCTGCATCTGGCGGCGCTGCGCCAGCTCGGCGCGGAGATCGAACAGAACGGAGACGAGATCGTCTGCCGCGGCGGAAGACTGCGCGGCACGCGCATCGCCCTGCCTTTCCCCAGCGTCGGCGCGACGGAGAACGTGATGCTCGCGGCCTGCGCGGCGGAGGGAGAGACGACGCTCTGCGGGGCGGCGAGGGAGCCGGAGATCACGGCGCTGCAGGATTACCTGCGCGCGATGGGCGCGCACATCCGCGGTGCGGGCACGGAACGCATTGTGATCGAGGGCATGGAGCCGACCGGGCGCGTCTGCGCCCGGATCCCGCCGGACCGCATCGTCGCGGCGACCATGGCCTGCGCCGCGGCCGCCACCGGCGGCGACGTGGAGCTGCGCGGCGTGGATGTGCAGCAATTTTCTGCCGTTGTCCACTTCCTAAATCGCGCAGGCTGTGATATAATATCAAGAAAGCGTTCGCTGCGCATCCTGGCGCCCAGCCGTCTGCGGGCGGTGGGGGAGATCCTCACGGCGCCCTTCCCCGGCTTTCCGACGGACGCGCAGCCTGTATTGATGGCGGCGCTGCTGCGCTCCCGCGGCAAAACGCGCATCACCGAGACCATCTTTGAAAACCGCTTCCGCCAGGTCCCGGAGCTGTGCCGCCTCGGGGCGGATATTCGGGTCATCGACCGCGTGGCAGAGATCCGGGGCGTGGAGCGCCTGCACGGCGCGACGCTGACCGCCGGCGATCTGCGCGGAGGAGCCGCGATGATCCTGGCCGGTCTTGCGGCGGAGGGGGAGACTCTCGTCCGGGACAAGGGACATATCACCCGGGGCTATGAGGCGCTGGATCAGCGTCTGCGCGAGCTCGGCGCGGACGTGGAAATGAAAAACTGAAGCTAAGCAGGCAAGGAGAATACGTATGGCGACGATCAACGCGGGCCTTCCGCCCGAGAGCAAGCACGGCGAATATATGCAGGCCCGCAGACGCAGCGGCATCGGCGGCCTGGTCAGCTTTCTGGCCGTGGTGCTCGGCATCATCTTCCTGATGAGCGTGCTGCTGCGCGTGAGCGAGATCCGCGTGGAGGGCAACGAGCATTATACCGACCAGGAGATCATCAACGCCACCGGTCTGGAGACCGGCGACAACATCTTCTTCTTTGACAAGTTCTCCACCATCGGCCGGGCCTACACCAAGCTGCCCTATCTGGAAGAGGTCACCGTGGAGCGCCATCTGCCCGGCACGCTGACGATCCGGGTGGTGGAGAGCAAGGCGCTGGCCTACCTCTATGTGGACGGCGAGGAGTGGACCATCGACCGGACCTGCAAGATCCTCGGCAAGGCGGTCGAGGGCGAGTCCGAGGCGCTGATCCCGATCTACGGCATCCAGCCCGGCACGCTGATGATCGGCGAAAAGCTGCAGCGGGCCGACGGCAACGAGGAGCGCGTGGACTATCTGGCGGCGCTGCTGGATCAGCTGGTGGAGCGCGGCCTCGCCTCCGAGACCAAATGGATCGACTTTACCGACAGCAACAAGGTCTTCTTCAAATACGGCGAAAAATACCAGGTCGTCATCGGCAAGGGCGAGAACGTGGAGCACAAGTTTGCCATGGTCATGAGCGTGCTCTCCCAGCTCCAGGAGGGCGACGTGGGCACGATCGATGTCTCCCGCGGTGAAAAAGCACATTTTATCCCCAACTAATTTACAAAATCATTACAAAAGTTTTCGCGAAAACTAAAAAATCTATTGACCGCAGGGGAAAAATGTAATAAGATATGCAATAGTCAATCCATAGCGTTTGAAGAAATATAATTCGTATCCATTGTGGGGATAATATAACAGGGAGGCAAAAACATGGATTTCAAAGCCGAAGCAGGCCCGGATAATGTCGTAACGATCAAAGTCGTCGGCGTCGGCGGCGCGGGCAATAACGTCGTCAACCGCATGGTGAAGTCCGGCACCCAGGGTGTCGAGTTCATCGCGATCAATACCGATAAGCAGGCGCTGGCCGTCTCCAATGCCGATCAGAAGATCCAGATCGGCGAGAAGCAGACGCACGGCCAGGGCGCCGGTTCCGACCCCGAGGTCGGCAAGCGCTCCGCCGAGGAGAGCCGCAACAATATCGCCAAGGCCATTGAGAACGCCGACATGGTGTTCATCACCGCCGGCATGGGCGGCGGCACCGGCACGGGCGCTGCTCCCACCGTGGCCGATATCGCCCGCGAGGCGGGCGTGCTGACCGTCGGCGTGGTGACCAAGCCCTTCAAGTTCGAGGGCAAGCGCCGCATGGATCAGGCCAACGAGGGCATCAAGGAGCTGCTGGGCAAGGTCGACTCCCTGCTCATCATCCCCAATGACCGCCTGAAATACGCCACCGACCAGAAGGTCACGCTGGCCAACGCCTTTGAGATCGCGGACGACGTGCTGCGCCAGGCTGTCACCAGCATCTCCGACCTGATCAAGAACACCGGCTTCATCAACCTTGACTTTGCGGACGTGACCTGCATCATGAAGGACGCAGGCTTCGCCCACATGGGCGTTGGACATGCCGCCGGCAAGGGCAAGGCGGAGGACGCCGCCCGCATGGCTGTTGCCAGCCCTCTGATGGAGACCTCCATCAACGGCGCGCACGGCGTGCTGATCAACATCACCGGCTCCGAGGACATGGGCCTGGAGGACGTCGAGGCTGCCGCCAACCTCGTCCAGGAGGCTGCGCATCCCGACGCCAACATCATCTTCGGCGCCACCTTCGACGATACGCTGCAGGATGAGATCCGCGTCACCGTCATCGCCACCGGCTTTGAAGAAGGGGCCAATGCGCCCGCTGTCGCCGCTCCCGCTCCCGGCGTGACCCTGCGTCCCGCCGCTCCGGCGGAGAGAACGGCCGGCCTGTTCACCGGCGCTGCCGAGAAGGCTGCCGCCGCAGCTCCGGCTCCCGCGGCTCCCGCCGCTTCGGCCGAGCCCGCCGCGGCCGGCACGGATGAGGAAGATCCCTTCGACAAGATCTTCAGCATCTTCAACCACAAGTAAGCCTGACATAAACTGAAAAACGCCCACATCTACTGGATGTGGGCGTTGTTTTGACCGTGAGAAAGGGAGGAAACAAGGATTTGAAACGAGTTTGGCCGCTGCTGCGGCGCTGGGCAGGGCTCTATACCGAAAAACGCCTGACGCGCGCCTCGGCGGCGCTGTCGTTCTTTTTGACTTCCACGCTCTTTCCGCTGCTGATCATCCTGTACACGCTGCTGGGCAGCAGCCAGGAGCGCATTGAGCGCATCATGGCCTTCGCCCGCCAGCTGATGGCGGCCGAGACGGCCAATACCATCGGGGAATTTCTGGGCTATGTGGCGCGCAACAACAGCCAGTCGATGATGATGGCGGCGCTGATCCTGCTGCTCACCTCGGCCTCGGCGGCGATGCGCACGCTGCAGGCCACCATCGGCGAGCTGCAGGGGGAGCCGCGCTTTCGCGGACTGACGGACTTTCTGTTCAGCCTGATCTTTTCGCTGCTGTTTACCGCGGCGCTGTATTTTGCCATTCTCGTCATGCTGACCGGGCGGGAATTTCTGGCCTGGTTCAACGGCATCTTTCCGATCTTTGACAGCACCGGAGTCTGGCAGGTGCTGCGCTATCCGCTGCTGGCGGCGATCGAATACGCCATCATCTGCGGGCTGTATCTGGTGTCGCTGCCGCGCAGGCGGCGCTATCCGATCGGACCCGGCGCGCTGCTCGCGACGGCGGCGCTGGTGGGCGTGAGCGTGGCCTTTTCGGCCTTTATCGGCGCCTCGGCCCGCTATCCGCTGGTCTACGGCTCGCTGGCCTCGGTCATCCTGCTGATGCTGTGGCTCTATACCTGCTGCATGATGATCTTCTGCGGCGCTGCGCTGAACGTGGCGCTGCGCGACCAGCACCGGGAGGAGATGCAGCGGCGATTCGCGCCGCAGGACGGACAATAAAAACAACCACCCGGCTGCGGGTGGTTGTTTTTTTATATCTCAGGTCATGAACTTGTCGATGGCCTCGTTCAGGGCCGTGAGCTGGTCGGAATCCCCGGCGCTCACGTCGTCGAGACAGTGCTCAAGATGGTCTTTCAAAATGACTTTTGCCGTGCTGTTGAGCGCCGAGCGCACCGCGGCCAGCTGCACCAGCACCTCCGTACAGTCGCGCCCGTCCTCCACCATGCGCTTGACGGACTCCAGATGCCCGATCGCGCGGGAGAGGCGGTTCAGAACCGCCTTGGTCTGCGTATGCGTGTGGCTGTGCCCGTGGTCATGCTCCTGCCCGTGCTCGTGGACGTGGGCGTGCACGATTCCGTCGCCGTGGTCGTGATAATATACTTCTTCGTCTTCGATATGCATGTCTGTGCCTCCGGGACTGTGCTTTTCAACAAAATATACCGCAGATCCCGTTTTTTTGCAAGCCCCCCGGGGGGATGGGGAGCAATTCGGAATTCGGAATGAGGAATTCGGAATTAAGTATAAGCGGCGGCCCAGGCACAGAGAATGGCGAGGGCTTCGTCCTCTGCCGTTCGGTTCAGGTCGAGCATGCGCGTGTCGGGGTCGGAGGCAAGGCTCGCGCGCAGCCGCTCAGTCTGCTGCGTCATGCGCTCGCCCAGGCCGAAAAGCTGCCGCCAGCCCTCTGCCTCCTCCGGGGTCTTGATCGCGCCGATCAGCGGCAGGCCGCTGCGCAGCAGCGCCTCCAGCGCCTCACGAAACTGGGGGATCAGCGTTTCAAAGCCGCCGATCTCGTCAAGTACGGCGAAGGGATAGAGCGCCGCCTCCTGCAGCAGCTGCACGCCGTAAACGCGAAACACCTCATTGTCCCGCTCCGGCGGCCAGGACCGGCAGTCAAGAAAGCGGCGCGAGGGCAGACCCTCCACGCCAGAGACAGCGGCGGCCGGGCGCAGCGCGTAGCCCTCGGCATAGCCCGCTTCGCCCGCCTCGGCGGCCATGACAAATCCGCCCGCCCAGGCGAGTTTTTCGCCCAGCGCCTCGCGGATCAGCCGGGAGCGGGTCTCCGTCTCGCCTCCGGTGAGAAAGATGCGTTTTTCCACAGCGATCACCTCTTGCGCTTTCAGTATACACCGAAGGATGTGAAATAAGCAAGCGGCGGAATTTGGACAGAGGGTCTCGGAATATGCTGTTTCGAGGTGACGAATATGATCGAAGCGGCACTCTATCTGCTGATGCATTCTCTCTGGCTGTTCCTGCGCATCGCCCCGGGCGGCAGCTTTCCCCGGCCGCTCAGCCGTGCGGAGGAGCAGGACTGCCTCGAGCGCTGGGCGGCGGGGGATGTGGACGCGCGCAACACCCTCATCGAGCACAACCTGCGCCTTGTGTCCCATATTCTGAAGAAATACTATGCGCAGGCAGACGACATGGAGGATCTGCTCTCCATCGGCACGATCGGGCTGATCAAGGGCGTCGACAGCTACCGCCCGGACAAAGGCGTGCGCCTGTCGAGCTACTGCAGCCGCTGTGTGGAAAACGAGGTGCTGATGTATTTCCGCTCCCGGCGCAAAAGCCAGGGGGATCTGAGCCTGTCCGATGCGCTGGAGGGCGACGGAGACGGCGGCCTCTCGATCCTCGATGTGCTGGCCGACGAGGACGATATGGCCGAGCGCATCGGTGAGCGCGAGCTGTGTACGCAGCTGCGCGCGCTGATCGGCCGCGTGCTCACGGAACGGGAGGCGCGGGTCATCCGTCTGCGCTACGGACTGGAGGGGCGCGCGGCGCTGACGCAGAAGCAGACCGCCGAACAGATCGGCGTCAGCCGCAGCTATGTCTCGCGCATCGAAAAGCGCGCGCTGGAAAAGCTGCGGGAGGCGCTGGAGGGAGAATGAAAGATCAGGAGTGAGGAGTGAGGAGTTGAGAGTGGGGGAATTGACAGGCTTTTCATTCAGATGATATAGTGAAAAAAAGACAAGATCGGGGGGCGAGAACATGGAGGACAGGGAACTGGCGCGCCTGCGCGGGGAGATCGACCGGATCGACGGACAGCTGCTTGCACTGTTTCTCGAGCGGATGCGCGTGGCCGACGAGATCGGCGCACAGAAAGGCAGGCACAGGATCGCCGTATATGACGGACAGCGCGAGGCAGAGATCCTCTCCCGCATGCGGGAAAAGGCCGGTCAGGAGCATGCCGACGAGGCGGAGACCTTGTTCAAGACGCTGATGGCGATCAGCCGCGCGAGGCAGGAGCGGGAGCGCGGGGATACTTGAATTTGATCGAAAAGCGTGATATAATCAAAAAACGCTGATCAGGCGGCATGTGCCCGCCGAAAACAATTCCGAATGGATCGAAAGGAGGGCGTTGTGTGAATTTCAGAAAACTGGGGCTTGTGTTTCTCACGATCGCTCTCTGCGTGGGCATCGTGATTCTGCTGCAGGTGCGTACCGAGCGCAGCGAAGAGATCATCATGCCCGGCGCGAAGGACGGGAAGACCACGATCGTCAAGCGCGAAACGCTGCCCGATCCGAATGCCACCGAGGCGCCGGTCGACGATGGGGTCGTCTGGCCGGATCTGACGCTCAACGAGATGCTGGAGGCCGAAAACCGCCAGTACGCCATTGTCAACGACAAAAACCTGCTCTCCGCCGCCTTTCAGCCGGAGTGCGACAAGATCTCCGGCACCAGGAACCAGCTCTTTGAGAAAAGCGCGCTGCCCTATCTGGAGGCCATGCTGCAGGACCTGCGCGACCACGGCTTCAATCCCTATGTGGCCTCCGGCTTCCGCACCTATTCCTTCCAGGAGATCCTCTTCAACGGCAAGGCCAGCCAGATCGCCGCAGGCATGGACCCTCCGGTGACCGACTTCCTTGATCCGCGCTATCAGGAGGCCGTCGCCGTCGCGCGCACCATCACGGCCTATCCCGGCAGCAGCGAGCATCAGCTCGGCCTGGGCGTCGATATCCTTGACCGGGAGCGCAGCTGGCTCGATTACAACACGATGGATCAGGACTTTTTCGCGTATCTGGACTCCATCTGCGCCAGCTACGGCTTCATCAAGCGCTATCCCAGCAACAAGCTGCCGCTGACCGGCTGGGATGAGCCATACCATTACCGCTACGTCGGCGAGGAGGCCGCGACCTTCATCATGGAGCACGGCATCTGCTACGAGGAGTTTTACGCGCACTACGATCCCGAATTCAGCTTCTGATCCCTTCGGCAGGATTCCCCGGAATCCTGCCGAAAAAAATGCTTGCAATGACCGGTAAACGGTGGTATAGTTACACAGTAAGGATTATGGTATTGTCAGAGTGGGTCTTGGCCCACTCTTTTTTACGAACTGTTTGACCGAGACAAAATATGGAAGTGAGAACCTATGAGTAAACTGACCGACCGCATCGCGGAGCTGGCCCGGCCCCATGTCGAGGCCGAGGGCTGCAGCCTCTGGGATGTGGAATATGTCCGCGAGGCGGGCACCTGGTACCTGCGCATTTTTATCGATAAAGAAGGCGGCCTGTCCATCGACGACTGCGAGCGCATCAGCCGCCGGCTCGATCCGGTGCTGGATGAGGAGGATCCCATCCCCGACAGTTATGTGTTCGAGGTGGGCTCCGCCGGCGCCGACCGGGAGCTCAAGCGCCCGGGTGACTTTGAGCAGTTCATGGGCAGCGAGGTGGACGTCAGGCTCTACCAGCCCGTGGACGGCAGCAAGCTCTACACCGGCACGCTCTGCGGCTATGACAACGGCCGCGTGAGCATCGATTGCGGCGGAAAGAGCCGCAGCTTTGACAAATCACAGCTCGCGCAGGTTCGACTGCACGTGAAGATCAGCTAAGAGATAAGGGGTAAGAGACAATGAACGCAGATTTTTTCCAGGCCATTGAGGATATCGAAAGAGAAAAGGGCATCCCCCGCGGCTATATGTACGACAAGATCCGCCAGGCCATGCTGGCCGCCTTCCGCCGCGACAATCCCGAGTGCGAGGATAACGTCGAGGTGCTGATGGACGAGGACAAGAAGAACATCGAGATGGTCGTGTACAAGACTGTGACCGACGAGGTCGCGGACCCGAGCCACGAGATCAACCTCGAGGCCGCCAAGAAGGTCAGCCGCCGTGCCAAGCTCGGCGATCTGCTGCCCATCCCCGTGGACACCAAGAAATTCGGCCGCATCGCCGCCCAGGCTGCCAAGCAGATCGTCACCCAGGGCATCCGCGAGGCTGAGCGCGGCATCGTCTATGAGCAGTTCACCTCCAAGGAGCACGAGATTCTGACCGGCGTCGTGTCCCGCATCGAGCCGCGCAGCGGCGCCGTTTCCATCCGCATCAGCTCCAACAGCGAGTTCACCGAGGCCATGCTCTCGGCCAACGAGCGCATCAAGAACGAGGAACTGAAAGAGGGCGACCGCATCAAGGTCTATGTGGTCGAGGTGCGCAATTCCACCCGCGGTCCCCAGGTGCTCATCAGCCGCACCCATCCGGGCCTTGTCAAGCGCCTGTTCGAGCTCGAAGTGCCCGAAATCTATGACGGCACCGTGGAGATCAAGTCCATCGCCCGCGAAGCCGGCAGCCGCACGAAGATGGCCGTGTGGTCGGCCGATCCGAACGTCGATCCGATCGGCGCCTGCGTCGGCCCCAAGGGCGGGCGCGTGGCCAGCATCGTCGACGAGCTCGGCGGCGAGAAGATCGATATCGTGAAGTACAGCGAGCAGCCCGAGGAGTACATCGCCGCCTCTCTGTCTCCCTCCGAGGTGCTCAGCGTCACCATGCTCGAGGACGGCAAGAGCTGCCGCGTCATCGTGCCGGACAACCAGCTGTCCCTGGCCATCGGCAAGGAGGGCCAGAACGCCCGCCTGGCCGCCAAGCTCACCGGCTACAAAATCGATATCAAGCCCCAGAGCGAGGCCTGAGCCGCAAAAAGCCTCCCTTCCGCAGAAGGGAGGAGGACCGCGCTTGCGCGGTGGAGGGTTTCCTGATTCGCTTTGCGGGCTAACCCTCCGTCGACTTCGTCGACAGCTCCCTTTTGCGAAAGGGAGCCAATTCCAACGGAAAGGTGGTCGAGACAATGGTGCAAAAGAAAATACCGATGCGGCAGTGCCTCGGCTGCCGGGAACAGAAAGCGAAGAAGGACCTGATCCGGGTCGTGAGATCTCCGGAGGGAGAAATCAGCCTGGACTTTCGGGGCAAGGCCTCCGGCCGCGGCGCTTACGTCTGCCCGCAGGCGGACTGCCTGAAAAAGGCGATCCGCGCCCGGGCGATCGAGCGCGCTCTCGGCTGCCCGATCCCGGCGGAGGTCTATGAAGAATTACAGAAACAGATGGAGGCCGGGGAATGAAGGAAAAAGCCCTGAAGCTGCTCGGCCTCATGCGCAGGGCCAACGCCATCCAGCCCGGGGAAGACCGGGCGGGCGACACGGTGCAGGCGGGCAGGGCCAAGCTCCTGCTGCTGGCATCCGACACCGCGGACAACGCCCGCCGCCGGGCCGAGCATCTGGTCAACGGACGGCGCGCGCAGCTGGTCGAGCTGCCCTTTGACCGGACGGAACTCGGCGAGGCGCTGGGACTCGGCGGCTGCTCGATGGCAGCCGTGACCGACCTCGGCTTTGCCGGCGCGCTGACGGAGCTGCTTGCGGCCATCGATCCGGAGCGTTACGCGGAGCTTGCGGCGGAGACCGACCGGCGCCGCAGCAAGGCGCAGCGGCGGAAAAAAGAGACAGAGGCCCTGAAAAGGAAAAAGAAAAATAATTGTTGATTGGGAAAAACATGGATCTTCGCCGGAAGGGAATGTCAATCGTTTTTGAAGCAGCTCTGCCGCTTCGAAAACACCCTGAGGCGAGCCAAGCGAGCCCTCGCGCCGACCAAATGCGGCGGATACGCATCGCCGCATGCGATGAGCGCGAGAACCTCAATTGCAAAACAGGGTTTTGCAATTGACTAAAATAAGGAGGACGAACGGATGAGTATGATCAAATATCGCGTGCATGAGGTGGCCAAGGATTTCGGCGTGGGATCGAAAGTGATCTCCCAGATCCTGACCGACTATATCGCGCCTCCTAAGAATCATATGCAGGTGCTGGAGACCCCGGAGCTGGACGTGATCTTTGAGTACATGACCCAGCACAACCAGGTGGAGAGCCTGGAAGAGGTCTTCAAGGTCACGCCGAAGGCGGAAGCCGCGCCGAAGAAGGAAGAGCCCAAGGCGGAGACCGCTTCCGCACAGGGCAAGGCCGCGCCCGCGAAGGGCGACAGCAAGGCCAAGGCGCCCGCCGCCCCGGCACAGAGCGCGCCGCAGCCCCAGGCCCAGCAGCCGAAGGCCGAGAAGAAGGAGAAGCCCCACACGCCGCGCCAGGTCGCGGAGAAGCGCGTGGTGGACACCCGCGGCGGCGCGGCCGTGAATATCGAGAAATATAACGAGAAGTTTGAGGACCTGGCGGGCCAGAAGGCCGCCAAGCCCGGCATGCAGCGCGGCAACAAGGAGAAGTTCACCAACAAGAACAAGCAGCGCCAGGCGGCGCAGCCCTCCAACAAGCGCCGCCAGGAGGAGCGCGACAAGATGCAGAAGCTGCATCTGGAGATCGCCAAGAAGCAGCCCGTCAAGGTGGAGATCCCCGACGAGATCTCCGTGGGCGAGCTGGCCTCCCGCATGAAAAAGACGGCCGCCGAGGTCATCAAGCAGCTGTTCAAGCTGGGCGTGTTCGCCTCTGTGTCCGAGGTTATCGACTATGATACCGCCGCGCTGGTAGCCATGGAAATGGGCTGCAAGGTCGAGCGTGAGGTCATCGTCACAGTGGAGGAGCGCCTCATCGACGACCACGAGGACGCCGAAGAGGATCTGCAGCCGCGCGCCCCGGTCGTGGTGGTCATGGGCCACGTCGACCACGGCAAAACGTCTCTGCTGGACTACATCCGCCACGCCAAGGTCGCCGCAGGCGAGGCCGGCGGCATCACCCAGCACATCGGCGCCTACACCGTGGACATCAACGGCAGCCCCATCACCTTCCTCGACACCCCGGGCCACGAGGCCTTCACCTCCATGCGCGCCCGCGGCGCCATGGTCACCGATATCGCCATCCTGGTGGTCGCCGCGGACGACGGCATCATGCCGCAGACCGTGGAGAGCATCAACCACGCCAAGGCCGCGAACATCCCCGTGGTCGTGGCCATCAACAAGATGGATACCGTCGGCGCCAACCCCGAGCGCATCAAGCAGCAGCTGACCGAATACGACCTCGTCAGCGAGGAATGGGGCGGCGACACGATCGTCTGCCCGATCTCCGCCAAGACCGGCATGGGCATTGAGAACCTGCTGGAAAACCTGGTCGTTCTGGCCGAGGTGCAGGAGCTGCGCGCCAACCCCAACCGTGCCGCCAAGGGCACCGTCATCGAGGCACGCCTTGACAAGGGCCGCGGCCCGATCATGACCGTCCTCGTGCAAAACGGCACCCTCAAGCTCGGCGATATCATCATCGCCGGCACCGCTGTCGGCCGCGTGCGCACGATGATCAACGACAAGGGACAGCGCGTCACCGAGGCCGGTCCCTCCACCCCGGTGGAGATCTCCGGCATGAGCGAGGTGCCCAGCGCCGGCGATACCTTCAACGCCGTCAATGACGAGCGCATGGCCCGCGAACTCGCGGAGGAGCGCCGTGTCGCCGCGCAGAACCAGACCCTCGGCACCGCCAAGAAGGTCAGCCTGGAGGATCTGTTCAGCCAGATCCAGGCCGGCGAGATGAAGACCCTGAACCTCATCGTCAAGGCGGACGTGCAGGGCTCGGCCGAGGCGGTCAAGAGCTCGCTGGAGAAGATCTCCAACGACGAGGTCCGCGTCAAGGTCATCCACAGCGCTGTCGGCGCGATCAACGAGAGCGACGTCATGCTGGCAGCCACCTCCGGCGCCATCATCGTGGGCTTCAACGTCCGCCCGGACAACGCCGCCCGCGACAGCGCCGCCCGCAGCAAGGTGGATATGCGCATGTACCGCGTCATCTACGACTGCATCGAGGAGATCGAGTCTGCCATGAAGGGCATGCTCGCCCCGAAGTTCAAGGAGGTCGTCATCGGCCACGCCGAGGTGCGCGAGACCTACAAGGTCTCCAAGGTCGGCACGGTCTGCGGCTGCTACTGCACGGACGGCAAGATCCAGCGCGGCTGCGAGGTGCGCGTGCTGCGCGACAACATCGTCATCCACGAGGGCGACCTGGCTTCGCTGCGCCGCTTCAAGGACGACATGAAGGAAGTCGCTGCCGGCTATGAGTGCGGCATGCAGGTCGAAAAGTTCAACGACATCAAGGTCGGCGACGTGATCGAGTGCTTCGTCATGGAGCAGATCAAGGAATAACAGTTTATAGATTTTATACGGGCGCGGGATTCCCGCGCCCGAAGCACAGAATTTGTTATTGAAAGAATTCAATCAAAACGGTGTCGCGGGGGAGCGCGAGGGGGCAAGGCCCGCCTCGCGTTTCGGTCATCCGCCGTCCGAAAAAGGCCGTGTCCCGGGCTTTTTCGGGTAAAGGCATTTTGACGGGTCAAAATGCCCGGCGGCAGCAGCGCCGTCAAACAGTTCGTAAGAACTGATTGACAAGCTGCGCGGGAGAGCCGCGCCCGGTTTTAATAGGAGGAATCGAAATGCCTTCCAACAAACTGGCAAGGACCAACGACGATATCCAGCGCGTGCTGGCCGCCAAGCTCCGGGAGATCAAGGATCCCCGCGTGCAGCAGGGCATGATCAGCGTCACCCGCGTGGAGACCACCGGCGACCTGCGCTATGCCAAGGTCTGGCTGAGCGTGCTGGGATTGGAAAATGAAAAAGAGTTCCGCCGCGGGCTCAAATCCGCCGCCGGCTGGCTGCGGCATGAGCTGGGGCAGAGCCTCGAGCTGCGCTATACGCCCGAACTCGTGTTCGAGGTCGACCACAGCATCGAGTACGGCGCCCACATCAGCCAGGTGATCCAGTCGCTGGACATCCGGCCCGACGAGGACGAGAACCATGAAGGCTGAGCAGTGCGCAAAGCTTCTGCTGAAGCAGGACCGCATCCTGCTCGTCACGCACAATAACCCCGACGGAGACACCGCGGCCAGCGCCTCCGCGCTGTGCTCGGCGCTGCGGCGGCAGGGGAAGACCGCCTTCCTCTATCCCAATCCGCAGCTCGGCGCGCGCCTGCGCGCCTATGCGGAGCAATTTTTTGCCCCGGCGGATTTCACGCCCGCGTATACCGTGACGGTGGACGTGGCGACGGAAAAGATGTTCGCCCGCGGCTTTGAGGGAAAGGTCGATCTCGCGATCGACCACCACCCGACCAACTCCCACTATGCGAAGGCCGAGTGCATCGACGATCGGCGCGCCGCCTGCGGCGAGATCGTGCTGCAGATCATCAAGGCCATGGGCGGCGTGACGAAGGAAGAGGCGGACATGCTCTACATCGCCCTCTCCACCGACTGCGGCTGCTTCCAGTACGCCAACACCGACGCCCACGCCTTCCGCTCGGCGGCAGAGCTGCTGGAGCTCGGCGCGGACAATGCGGACATCAACCAGGTCTTCTTCCGCCAGGTCTCTCCGGCGCGGCTGAAGCTCGAGGGCATGATCTACAGCGGCATGCGCTTTTATCACGACGGGAAGATCGCCGTGAATTTCATCACGCAGCAGATGCTGCGCGAGACCGGCGTGACGGAAGAGGAGCTCGACGATGTCGCGGGGCTGGTTGGCCGCGCCCGGGGTCACCGGGTCGGCCTCACGATCCGCGAGAATCCGGACGGGACGAGCAAAATCTCCGCCCGCTGCGGCCCGGACTTTGACGTGAGCGCGCTGTGCGCCGTGTTCGGCGGCGGCGGACACAAGATGGCCGCCGGCTGCAACATCCATGAAAAGCCCGAGCGGGCCTGCGAGCTGCTGCTGCAGGTGATCGAGGAGCTGTGGGCGTGAACGGCATCCTGCTCATCGACAAGCCTTCCGGCTGGACCAGCAGTGATGTCGTGGCCAAGCTCCGCGGCGTGCTGCACGAAAAGCGCATCGGCCACGCCGGCACGCTCGACCCGATGGCGACGGGCCTGCTGGTGCTCTTTGTCGGGCGGGCGACCCGCGCCTGCTCCTTCGCGGAGGCGGACGATAAGGAATACCATGCCGGGCTGCGCCTGGGCCTCACGACCGATACCCAGGACGTGACCGGCCGTACGCTGCGCGAAAGCGATGCATCTTTCGTTACGGAGGAAACGCTGCGCGAGGCCCTGGCAGGTTTCGAGGGCGAGATCGGGCAGATCCCGCCGATGTATTCGGCCATCAAGCAAAACGGGAAAAAGCTCTACGAGATCGCCCGGCGCGGCGGGGAAGTGGAGCGAAAGCCCCGCCCCATCACCGTATACCGCCTGGCGCTGACCGGGCGCGACGGGGAGGACTGGCTGCTCGACATCGAATGCTCCAAGGGCACCTATGTGCGCACGCTCTGCCACGATATCGGCGAGAGCCTGGGCTGCGGCGGCTGCATGAGCGCGCTGCGGCGCGTGCGCGCGGGCGCCTTTTCCGTGCAGGAGGCGCACACGCTGCCGGCGGTGATCGCCGCGGCGGCAGAGGGCCGCGCCGAAGAGCTGCTGCTGCCGCTCGACGGCCTCTTTGCCGCGCACCCGGCGCTGAGCGTCGGCGCGGAGGCCGAGCGCCGCATTCGCTGCGGAAACGACGCGGCGCTGCCCGACACGCCGGATGGCGTCTGGCGCGTCTATGGCGAGAGCGGCAACTTTCTCGCGCTCTGCCGCACGGAGGCGGGCGCATTGAAAACGATCAAAAGCTTTTTCGAGGTATAAAACGATGCCAAACAGCAAACGGGCCATCGCGCTCGGCTTTTTCGACGGAGTACATATCGGGCATGCGGCGCTGCTGAACAAAACGAAGCAGCGCGCAGCCGAGATCGGCGCCATGCCCTCGGTGCTCTCCTTTGACGTGCACCCGGACACGCTGGTGTTCGGCAAAGAGGTGCCGCTCATCAACAGCGCCATCGGGCGCGAGGAGATCATCCGCCGCTGCTTCGGCATCGACAATGTGGTGTTCATCCACTTCAACCAGCATGTGATGCGCATGCCCTGGCGGGACTTTGCCGACTCGGTGATCGACGAGCTGCAGGCTGCCTGGATCGTCGTCGGCCATGATTTCAGCTTTGGCTACCGCGGCGAAGGCACGCCGGCGAAGCTGCGCGATTACTGCGCCGGACGCGGCGTCGGCTGCGATGTGATCGAGGCCGTGACGCTCGACGGGCGCGTGGTGAGCTCCACCTATATCCGCACCCTGATTGAGCGCGGTGACATGGAGGATGCCGCGCGATTTCTCGGCCACCCGCACACCCTGGCCGATACCGTGCACTCCGGCTACCACCTCGGCTCCAAGCTCGGCGCGCCGACCATCAACATGTTCTTCCCGGACGGCGTACTGGTGCCGCGCCACGGGGTTTACGCCGCGCGGGTCTTCCTGGAAAACGGCGAGAACTACATGGCCGTCACCAATGTCGGCGTGCGCCCGACGGTGAGCGAGGGCAACCGCGTGAGTGTGGAGAGCCACCTCCTGGACTACGAGGGCAACCTCTACGGCCGGCAGGCGCGCGTAGAATTTCACGCCTTCCTGCGTGAGGAGACGAGGTTCCCGGATATCGAAACCCTTTCGGCGCAGATCCGGCGCGACGCGGATGCGGCCAGAGCCTGGTTTGCCGCGCATCCGGAGGCGTAAAGCACAAAAACACCAGGGAAAAACAGGAAAAATCGACAGGAAACGCACCGTTTTGTACAAATTGCAAAACGGTGCGTTAATTTCTTGACAGATTGAATGGAACGTGATACATTGAGCATGGTTTGATGCGAGAGCATGAAACCGAAAACTTTGTATTTGGGAGAATGAAAAATGAAAAAGATTTTTGCACTGATCCTTGCACTGTGCATGGTTCTGGCGCTGGCTGCCTGCGGCGCGCCGAAGACTGCCGAGTACAAGCTGGGCATGGGCATCAGCCTGAACATGGACAGCTCCAAGGAAGGCAACGCGCAGGTCGACGCCTGCTGCGCCGCCGTCGTGCTTGACGCCGAAGGCAAGATCGTCGCCGCCAAGATCGACGTTGCGCAGAACAAGATGGACATCACCGACGGCCAGGTTGCCACTGACGCTGAGTTCAAGACCAAGCTCGAGCTGGGCGACGACTACAACATGGTCAAGTTCTCCGATGCTACCCATGAATGGTACGAGCAGGCTGCCGCTTTCGAGCAGTATGTGATCGGCAAGACCGCCGACGAGGTCTCCGGCATGCCCACCACCACCCTCGATAACGGCCATGTCGTCACCACCGACGAGGCCCTCTACGCCACCTGCTCCATCTCCATCAGCGATTTCCAGGAAGCCATCGTGAAGGCCTGCAACGACGAGCAGGGCAAGAGCTTCACCTCCGACGGCAACTTCAAGCTCGGTCTCGCCATCAACTCCACCGCTGACGAGTCCAAGGCTGCCACCGCCGAGGAAGACGGCGTTGTGAAGATGTACAGCGAGTTCGGCGCTGTCGTTCTCGGTGCCGACGGCAAGATCCTTGCCGCTGTGACCGACGCCACCCAGCCGCAGATCACCATCAACGCTGCCGGCGAGATCGTCGAGACCAAGTTCGGCGGCACCAAGCGTGAGCTGAAGGAAGGCTACAACATGGTCGCTTACTCCAACGCCACCCTCGAGTGGTACGAGCAGGCCAAGAACTTCACCGACTTTGCCACCGGCAAGACCCCCGCTGAGCTGCAGGGCGTCGAGACCAAGGTCAATGACGAAGGCCACACCGTTTTCGCCGACGAGGCGCTGTACGCCAGCGTTTCCATCAGCATCGACGGCATGACCGCCGTCCTGGTCAAGGCTGCGAATAACGCCGCCTGATTCGGGGCAAAAAACATAGGGGATGAACGCGTTGCACTTTGCAAAACGAATCTGCGCGCTCCTGCTGCTTCTGGCACTGCTGTCGGCTCTGGCCGGCTGCGGGCAGAGCGGTGATGAGAGCGCCGCGCCGGAGGCGATCGAGCCGAAGGGCAAGGTGTACTACAGCTATTTCGACACCGTCTCCTATGTATATGACTACGCAGGAGATTCGGCAGAACGGTTTGACGACCGTTCTGCCGAAGTTTCGCTTATTCTGCAGGAATATCACCAGCTTTTCGACATCTATCACGAGTATGCGGGCGTGGTGAATCTCTGCACGCTCAACAAGGCTGCGGGTGGCGAGGCGCTTTCGCTCGACCCGCGGCTGATCGACTTTCTGCTGACGGCGCGGGATATGTATGACCTGACCGGCGGGGAAATGAACGTGATGCTCGGCGCGGTGCTGCGCCTCTGGCACGACTGCCGGGAGGCGGCCTCGACCGACCCGGAACACGCTTCGATCCCGACGGAGGAGCAGTTGAAGGAAGCCGAGGGGCATACCGGCATCGAACTGCTGGAGATCGACGCCGAGAAGGGCACGGCCCGCATTACGGATCCGCTGGCCTCCATCGACGTCGGCGCGCTCGGCAAGGGCTACGCCGTCGAGCGGGCGGCGGAGTATCTGGAGAGCGTGGGCGCCGAGGGCTATGTGCTCAACGTCGGCGGCAACATCCGCTGCATCGGCGCAAGGCCGGACGGCAGCGGCTGGGTTACGGCGATCCGCAATCCGGACCGCGCCGCGGAGGATTTTGCGCTGCGCATCCGCATCAGCGACACGGCCTGCGTGACCTCCGGCATCTATGAGCGCTATTTTACGGTGGACGGTGTACGCTACCACCACATCATCGATAAAGATACCCTGAACCCGGCGGCATACTACGAATCGCTGACGGTGATCACCCGGGACAGCGGTCTGGCAGACGCGCTGTCGACGGCGCTGTTCTGCATGCCCTGGGAGGAGAGCGTCCGCCTGGCGGAGAGCCTGGAGGGCGTGGAGGCGCTGTGGATCTTCCCGGACGGGGAGCAGCGCAGCACTTCCGGCTTCGCCGCCTACGCGGCAGAAGCCTGACAAGGGGCGATGCGTCCCCAATGCGAAACTTCATTTGAAAAGCGAAATCAATAGAATTGAGGTGGGAAACTTGAGAAAAAATATCTCGACCCTGAAACTGCCCCACTATAAAAGCACGGCCGGCTGCGCCGCCGTGCGCATCCCGGTACCCAAAGAGGTGCTGCTTCCCGTATCGCCGATGAACTCCCACTCGGCCACGGCGGCCGAGCCCGTGGTGCAGGTCGGCGACCACGTCCGCGTCGGACAGCTGATCGCCAAGGAAAAGGACCGCGGCAGCTCGGACATCCATGCCTCGATCTCCGGCACGGTCAAGGCCATCGAGCCCTGTGCCCAGGGCGGGCGCAAGTCCATCGCGATCCGCATCGAGAGCGACGGGAAAATGGAAAAGTACCCCGATCTGCCGATCCCGCAGCCCACGAACCTGGACGAGTTCCTGGAATGTGTGCGCCTGAGCGGCACGGTCGGCCTGGGCGGCGCGGCCTATCCCGTGTGGGCCAAGCTCTCCGCCGCGCAGAAAAACCACATCGGCACCGTGCTCATCAATGGCGCCGAGTGCGAGCCCTTCATCACCAGCGACCACCGCGCTATGCTCGAGTGCGGGGATCTGGTCAAGAAGGGCGTGGAGCTTCTCAAGCAGTTCCTCGGCAGCGAGGAATTCATCTTTGGCATCGAGAAGAACAAGCCGGACGCCATCGAGGCGATGAAGAAGCTCTTTGCCGACGATCCGGCCGTGAAGGTGCTGGAGCTGAGCAGCGTGTATCCGCAGGGCGCCAAGCAGGTGCTGCTCTATAATGCCACCGGCAAGGTGGTGAAAAAGGGCGAGCGTCTGGCCAGCCTCGGCGTGATCATCATCAACGTCTCCTCGCTGATCAAGATGGCGGAGTATTTCGTCACCGGCATGCCGATGGTCGAGCGCATCATCACCGTGGACGGCAGCGCCGTCAAGGAGCCGAAGAACCTGATCGTGCCGATCGGCGTCTCCGTGCGCGACATCGTGGAGGCCTGCGGCGGACTGAAGGAAGAGCCGGGCAAGATCCTCTTCGGCGGCGCGATGATGGGCAAGACCCAGGAGTCGCTGGACGCGCACATCCTCAAGGCGACCAACGCGGTCGTCATCATGAATCAGAAGGACGCCGCACAGACGGAGCCCTCTCCCTGCATCCACTGCGGACGCTGCGTCGCGGTCTGCCCGCTCGGCCTGAACCCGACGGCCTTTGACCGGGCCATGCAGGTCGAGGACGAGGAGAAGCGCGCCGAGATCCTGACCAAAGAGCAGGTCAAGGTGTGCATGGAGTGCGGCTGCTGCAGCTATGTCTGCCCGTCCCACCGCCCGCTGGCCGCAAACAACAACGCCGCCATCGGCTTCATCCGCAGCTGGGAGCGCGCGCACAAGGAAGGAGGGAAGTAAGGCATGAATTCACCCGTTATGGCCACCGGCCCGCACATCCACAGCAAGGATAACAGCCGCCGGATCATGCTGGACGTGATCATCGCGCTGCTTCCCGCCGCCGTCGCCGCTGTCGTCCTCTACGGCCTGCCGGCCCTGTGGATGATCCTCGTCTGCGTCGTCAGCGCGGTCGCTTCCGAGATCCTTTTTAATCTCTGCACCGGCAAGGCGCAGTCCGTCGGCGATCTGAGCGCCGTCGTGACCGGCCTGCTGCTTGCGCTGAACCTGAGCACCAGGGTGCCGCTCTGGCAGTGCGTGCTCGGCAGCGTGTTCGCCATCGTGCTCGTCAAGTGCGCGTTCGGCGGCATCGGCCGCAACTTCGCCAACCCCGCCATCACCGCCCGCGTCTTCCTGCTGGCGGCTTTCAGCTCCACCGTCGCCGGCGGCGCCTTCCCGAAGGCGGTCGACGCGGTGTCCTCCGCCACGCCCCTGGAGCTCATCGGCGTGGAAGGCGCGGAGCTTCCGAGCCTTCTGGACATGTTCCTGGGCCTGCGCGGCGGCGCCATCGGCGAGGGCTGCATCCTGGCCCTGCTGCTCGGCTTTGCTTACCTGCTCGTCCGCCGCGTGATCCGCTGGCAGACCCCGGTGATCTTCGTCGGCACCGTGTTCGTGCTGTCTCTGATCGCCACCGGCAGCCTGACGGCCGCTACATATGAGATCCTCGCCGGCGGCCTGGTGCTCGGCGCCGTGTTTATGGCCACCGACTACAGCACCACGCCCCTCACCCTCGAGGGCAAGGCCCTCTTCGCGCTCGGCTGCGGCGTCATCACCTTTGTGATCCGCTTCTTCTGCGCCTATCCCGAGGGCGTGTCCTTCTCCATTCTGTGCATGAACATTCTCGCGCCCTGGCTCGAGAAATGGACGCGCAGAAAGCCGCTGGGAGGTGAATGAGATGAATAAATCGATTCGTTCCGTCCTCTGCCTCGTGCTGCTGCTGGCTGTGATGCTGGGCGCCACCTGGGGCGTGAACGCTCTGACCGCTCCGATCGTCGAGGCCAACGCCAAGGCTTTGCTGGGCGATGCGGTGCTGATCTATGACAGTGCCGATCCCTCCGCCTCCGCGCTCGCCGTCACGGCCGACACCGTGCAGCGCGTCTACAAAGACGATACCAAGCAGCTTTTCACCGTCGATCTCAGCACCAGCGAGGGCTATTCCCACGGCCCGATCGACCTGAAGCTGACGGTCGACTTTGAGGGCAGGATCGCCGGCCTGGAGCTGGTTCAGAATTCCGACGACAAGGACCTCGGCGAGGCCTTCCTCCCGAGCTTTGCCGGCCAGGACTCCGCCCTCGGCGGCGTGGAGCTGGTCGCGGGCGTGACCTACTCCTCCTCCGCCATCCGCAACGCCGTCTCCGACGGCATGAATACCCTGATCGACAACGGCCTCATCACCGCCGGCCAGAAGAGCGCCGAGCAGCTGCTGGCCGAGCTGATCCCGAGCGTCTATCCGGGCCTTGTCAACAAGGCCGGCGCCATCCAGGGTGAGGAGCTTGAGGGCAGCGGCGTTGTGACCAAGGGCTACAAGGCCGCCAACGGAAGCGGCTCCGCCTGGTTCATCCAGGACGGCGAGAACGCATACCTCGGCGTGGCTGATTTTGTCGGCGGCGTGCTGATCTTTGATCTGGAGGGCAATCTTGTCGAGGACTCCGCGCTGCTGAGCGCGGTGGCCGAGCTGGCCGCTCCTGTCAACGACGACCTGCACGAGGCGCAGCAGAAGGCGCTGGCCAGGCTCCTGCCCGAGGGCGCGGAGCTCCAGCCGATGCAGCTCACCGGCCTTGCCAACTCCGTCACCGGCGCCTATTATGTCCCGACGGGAGACGGCGTGCTCTATGCCTTCGTCGCGCGGCCCTACGGCTACGCCAACGAGGTGATGGAGCTCTACTATGTGCTCGACGAGAACGGCGCGATCGTTGCGATGCGCGCCAAGGAGCTCATCCTGCACAGCGAATACTTCACCAGCTACACGCTGGACGAGAGCTCCTACAGAGATAACTTCCTGGGCCTGACGGCGGACGAATACGCCGGTGAGGAGGCGCTGATCACCGGCGCCACGATGAGCAGCGACGCGGTCGATACCGCGACGCGGGACGTGTTTGAGGCCTTTCGCCTCGCCACCGCGAACTGAGGAGGTGCGCACATGAAGAAAATCCATCCTGTGACGCTTCTGTTCCTTGGCGCCGTGCCCGCGCTGGCGGCCTCCGCCGACGTGCGCGCTGCGCTCGGCATGAGCCTGGCGGTGCTGCTGGTGCTGCTGTGCTCCACCCTGCTGCTGGGTCTGCTGCGCAAGCTGATCCCTTCCGAAGCCAAACTTCCGGCCGCCGTGCTGACGGTGGCGGGCTTTGCCTCGATGGCGCAGCTGCTGCTGAACGCTTTCCTGCCCACGGCAACCTCCATGCTGGGCCTTTACCTTGCAGTCCTGGCGGTCGATCTGATGATCTTCTCCGCTGCGGAGACCGCACTTGACGAGGGCCTCGGCGCTGCGCTGGGCCGCGCCGTGCTCACCGCCGTCTGCTTTGCGGTCTTTGCTCTGATCCTCGCCGCGCTGCGCGAGATCTTCGGCGCGGCCAGCTTTGCCGGCCATGAGATCGCCGCGCTCAAGGCGTACCGCATCCCGCTGCTGCTCCAGAGCTCCGGCGGACTGATCCTCTACAGCATCCTGCTGGCCGTGGTCAACCGCATCTTCCCCGCCGGCCAAGCGCAGGGCAAGCTGACCCGCGCCGCCGTCGGCCTTGCGCCGGAGAATAAGGAGGCCTGAGCATGAAAGAACTGATTTTGCTGGTGCTGGGCTTTGTCCTGGTCAACAACTACGCGCTGACGGCCTATTTCGGCCTCACGCCGCTGATGGGCTTTGCCTCGCGGCGTGAAAAGATCCTCGTGCTGGGCCTCTCGGTCACGGGCGTGATGCTCGTCGCCTCCGCGATCCTCTGGCTGCTGCGCGGCCTGATCCCTGCCTGGGCGCAGATCCTCTGCGGCGTGGTCGTGGTGCTGGTGCTGGTGTACCTGCTACAGCTGCTGCTGGGCAAGCGCCTCGGCCTGTACTTCCCGGTCATCGCGCTCAACAGTGCGGTGCTCGCCATCGCCCTGCAGCTCACCGCCGCCGACAGCATCGTCACGGTGCTCTTAAGCGCGCTGGGCGCCGGTCTCGGCTTCCTCTTCGGCCTGTTCCTGCTGGACGGTCTGGAGGCGCGTATCGAGGACGATCAGCTGCCCAAGGCCTTCCGCGGGCTGCCGATCCGCGTGCTCGCCGCCGCGATCATCGCCCTGGCGATCTCCGCGTTCAAGTTCTGATGAAGCGGCTTTTCGCCAACAAAAAGCTGCTGGCCGATCTGTGCGTCATCCTCGCGCTGCTGCTTCTGGCAGGCGGCCTCGCCCTCGCGCTCCGTCTGGGGCGCGAGGCGGGCGGCCAGGCCGTCGTGCGCGTGGACGGACGGGTGACCGAGCGTCACTCCCTCGCGGAAAACGGCGTCTATCCCCTCAACGGCGGGAGCAATATCCTCGTCATCGAAAACGGTGAAGCTTTTCTCCGCGAGGCAAACTGCCCGGACCTTCTGTGCGTCAAGCAGGGGAGGATCCGCTATAACGGCCAGACCATCACCTGCCTGCCGAACCGCCTGACCGTGACGGTCGAGGGCGGGGAATCCAACGGCGTGGACTTTACCGTGGGGTGACGCGATGAAAGCAAAACGAGTCACCGTGATGGCCATGTGCATCGCACTGGCCATGATCCTCTCCTATGTGGAGAGCCAGATCCCCTCGCCGGGCATCCCGGGCGTGAAGCTGGGCCTTGCCAACCTTGTCGTGGTCTTTGCGCTCTACCGCCTGGGCTGGAAGGAGGCCGCCGGCATTTCGCTGCTGCGCGTGTTCCTGGTCTCGCTCCTCTTCGGCCACGCCGCGAGCCTTGCCTACAGCGCTTCCGGCGCGGCGCTCAGCCTCGTCGGCATGATCCTGCTGAAGAAGTGGGACAAGCTCAGCTGCGTCGCGGTCAGCGTGATCGGCGGCGTGCTGCATAACGCCGGTCAGATCCTGATGGCCTGGGCGCTGATGGGCGCCAACGTCGTCTGGTACCTCCCGGTGCTGATCCTCAGCGGCACGATAGCGGGCGTCGCGATCGGCGTCGTCTCCGCAATCCTTGTCAAGCGCATCAAACTGTGATATAATGCGTCTCAACCAATGGTTGAGATGCATTTTTTTGCTGATTCAACGGATAGTTTATTGATTTTTCGCCCCTTTCTGCTACGATTTGTGCCAGAAGCAGAAAGGAGGTTCTCCGATGAGCGAAGGCGTGAACGAGAGCACAGGCGCGATCATCGCCCGGAAGCGCAGGGAACACGGCCTGACCCGGGAACTGCTGGCCGGGGAACTTGGCATCGGCTTTCTGTTACGATTTATGCCAGAAACTGAAAGGAGCTTCACCGATGAACGAGAACGTGAACGAGAGCATGGGCGCGATCATCGCCCGTAAACGCAAGGAACATGGCCTGACCCAGGAGCAGCTGGCCGGGGAACTGGGCATCAGCTATCAGGCGGTCAGCAAATGGGAAAACGAGCTTTCGAGTCCCGATATCTCCACGCTGCCGCTGCTGGCGGATCTGTTCGACATCACGATCGACGAGCTCTTCGGGCGCGTGCCGACAAAGGCGGAGCCGGAGCAGGCGCTGATCCCTGCGGCGGAGCCTGTGCGCAGCGCGGGCGTGGAGCTTCCCTGGGAGGACGACGATACGCTGCGCGCGGTACTCTTTAAAGGGCAGCGCCTGGTCGGACACGAGGACGCATCCTTCTGCCCCGTCGCGGAAAAGATCGTTCTGCGCTATACAGGCGACGCCCTGGATGTGCAGAGCTGCTTTGACGTGAACGTGGAGGGCAGCGTGCGCGGCAGCGCCAGCGCCCAGGGCGACGTGAACTGCGGTGCGGTGGGCGGCCCGGTCTCGGCCGGCGGCGACGTGAACTGCGGCGACGTGGGCGGCCCGGTCTCTGCCGGCGGCGACGTGGACTGCGGCAGCGTGTCCGGCAACCTCAACGCCGGCGGCGACGTGGACTGCGATAACGTCGAGGGCAACGTCAACGCGGGCTGTGACGTCGACTGCGACAGCGTCAGAGGCTCCGTCAGCGCGGGCGGAGACGTGGACTGCGACAGCGTCGGCGGCGACGTGCGCGCTGATGGCGACGTGAACTGCGACGGCATTGCGGACGACGGCGAATTCCATTCCAATCTCAAGGACAAAAAGCGCGGCTTCAGCTTTGAACTGAAGCTTTGAGCGCGCAAGATCCTGTCATTCTGCCTGGCCGAAACGGCCAGGCAGATTTTTTGCCGAATCGCGCAAGTTCATGGCTAAGCACAGGGACTTTGAATTGAAAAACAGGCAGAGGTCTGATATAATCATTGAATAAGCAAATCAACATGCATTTTAGGTAAAGGAGAGATCCTCATGCTCAATATCATCAAAAACATGGAGAAAGATACCGCGTGCTTCGCACTGGAGGGACGGCTGGACACCGTGACGGCGCCGTTGCTGGAGAGCGAGCTGAAGGAGGCGCTGCCCTCCCTCAGTGTGCTGACGCTGGATTTTGCCAAGCTTGAGTATATCTCCTCCGCCGGACTGCGCGTGCTGTTGTCCGCGCACAAGGCCATGGCCGGACACGGCAGCATGAAGCTGATCCACGTCAACGAGACCGTCATGGAAATCTTTGAGGTAACCGGCTTTTCCGAGATCCTGACCATTGAATGAGGGACGGATCCCACGCAATCCGAGGCCCCTTCAGCGGGGCATCTGAAAGGTTTCGCTCTATGAATGCAAACAAAGAGAAAAGAAAAGGCGGCATTATCCTGCAGGTCGCAACGCTGTTCGCCATCGGGATCCTTGCCACCGGTCTGATCACTTTTATCTCACAGCATGCCCGCTCGGATGCCAACGTCAGGCTGCAGGCCGAAGTCCGCTCGGCGGAGATCGCCAACGAGGTGGATCTGGCCGTGCGCGAGTATCCGGCCTATCGCTGGCTGCTGAACTACTGGTATGAGCACAGCGGCGAAATGAAGATCGAGTACGATGTCGACTACAGCACCGGGACCCTGACGGAGGACAGGTATCAGACCTTCATCGGCCGCAATCCGGGCGTCCAGCTGAAGTACCTCGGCGTGAACGAACTCGCCAAGCTCTCGGAGGAGGATCGGGAGCTGTATGCCGAGATCTGCTATACCTGGCTGCTCTCGCGCATCAATCAGATCAAGCAGATCTATCACATCGACTACCTCTTCTGCGTGCTGACCGACGAGCCCTACGACAGCCAGTTCTTCCTCTTCAGCGGCGCCGATCCAGGCTCTGTCCGGGGGACGAATTATGAAGAGGTCTATCCGCTGGGCGTGGTTGTACAGGTTTCGGAGAGCCAGCAGGAGGCGATGAAAAGCGCCTGCGAGCATGAAAGCCACCTGGCCAGCGCCGGCGGCTATGTGGATTACTACTCGTTTCTGTGCAGCATTGGAGAACACAGGATCCTGATCGGGCTGACCTATTCCCTGGCGGGCCTGTCGGCGGATATCGACGCGGAGACCTGGCGCGGGACTTCTTTCGCCATCATCTATCAGGTCACCCTGTCGCTGCTGTGCCTGGTGATGATCTATCTGTTCGTGCTCAGCCCGCTCCGGAAGGTCCAGAAGAACATCCGGCTGTACAAGAATACAAAGGACAGCGAACAGATCGAAAAAAACCTGGCGGACGTCGATCCGCACAATGAGATCGGCCAGCTGTCGGAAGATGTGATCGATCTGGCGAAGGAGCTCGACCAGCACATCGAGCGGATCGGCGCGATCACGGCGGAGAAGGAGAGGATCGGGGCGGAGCTCACCCTGGCAAGCCAGATCCAGGCCTCCATGATCCCGCATGTTTTCCCGCCCTTCCCGGACCGGCACGAGTTTGAGCTCTTTGCCGTGATGGATCCGGCCAAGGAGGTCGGCGGCGATTTCTATGACTTCTTCCTGATCGACGACGACCACCTGTGCCTGGTGATCGCGGACGTATCGGGCAAGGGGATCCCCGGCGCGCTCTTCATGATGATCTCTGCGGTCATTTTAAGAAGCTGCGCCATGCTGGGCAGAGGCGCGGCCGAGATCCTGACCAAGACCAACGAGGGCATCTGCTCCAATAACCAGGCGGAGATGTTCGTGACGGCCTGGGTCGGCATCCTGGAACTGTCCACCGGGAAACTCACGGCGGCCAATGCGGGCCACGAGTATCCGGCGCTCAAGCGCGCGGACGGCAGCTTTGCGCTGTTCAAGGACAAGCACGGGCTGGTGATCGGCGCGATGCCCGACATCCGCTACCGGGAATACGAGCTGCAGCTGGAGCCCGGGGACAAGCTGTTCGTCTATACCGACGGCGTGCCCGAGGCCAGCGACGCGGAAAACAAGATGTTCGGTACGCAGCGCATGCTGGACGCGCTGAACGGCGCGCCGGAGGCGTCCCCGGAGCAGCTGCTCCGGCAGGTGCACCGCGCGGTGGACGAATTCGTCAAGGACGCGCAGCAGTTCGACGATCTGACGATGCTGTGCGTGGAATACAAGGGGAGGAAACAAGCATGAATCTGAAAAAAGGATTGTCTCTGGTCGCTTTCGGTTTCCTGTTTACTCTGGTCAATCTGAATCTGACGTTCAACGGCAGCGCGGTGAATATCATGCCCGACTTCGTCGGCTGGATTCTGTTCTTCCTGGCCATTGATCCGCTGGGGGACTATGCGGCCGACAAGAAGGTTCTGAAGTGGGCAGCGCTCGTGTTGGCCGTCTTCACCGCCGCCTTCTGGCTGCTGGAGATCGCCATGCCGGAGCTGGATCCCGGACTGCTGAAAACGCTCGTTTCCGTCGCGGAAGCGGGTTATATGTTCCTTCTGTTCGGCGTGCTGGAGAAGATCGCGCACGATTACGGCTCTCAGCGCGAAGGCAGCATCCGCACGCTGAAGATCCTGAACCTGGCACTGTTCGCCGGTTTTGTCGTGATCGGCCTTCTGGCTGCCGCTCAAGGCAGCATGGCGCTGACCGGCACAGCGGCGGTACTGGGCGTCGCCGCCCTGGTCGCCGCCATCGTAACCATGGTCACACTCTTTAAACTGAAGCGGGAGATCGCTGAAAAGACGGAAAGGATGGACTGACCGATGAAGATTGAATTAAGAGGCCGCATCGATTCCAACAATGCCGCCGCGGTGGAACAGGACATCCTGACCCAGCTCGCCGGCGGAAATGCGCAGGAGATCATTCTGGACGCGGCAGACCTGGAGTATATCTCCAGCGCCGGTCTCCGCGTGATCCTGCGGCTGAAAAAAAGCTGCCCGGCGCTGAAGATCGTCAACGTCAATTCCGAGGTCTATGAGATCCTCGATATGACCGGCTTTACCGAGATGATGACGGTGGAAAAGGCCTACCGTGTGGTTTCGGTGGAGGGCTGCGAGGAGATCGGCCGCGGCGCCAACGGCAAGATCTACCGCATCGACCAGGATAACGTCGTCAAGGTCTATAAAAACGCCGACGCGCTGGCCGATATCCAGCATGAGCGCGAGATGGCCAAGCTGGCGCTGATCCTCGGCATCCCAACCGCCATTTCCTACGACGTGGTGAAGGTGGGGGACAGCTACGGCTCCGTGTTCGAGCTGCTCAACGCCAGCTCCTTCTCCAAGATCCTGGCCACCGAGCCGGAGAAGATGGACTGGTGCGTGAAAGAGTATGTGGACATACTCAAAAAGATCCATTCCACCGTCGTCCCCGCCGGAAAGCTGCCGGATATGAAGGAGACGGTGCTGGGCTGGGCGCGCTTTGTGAAGGACTACCTGCCGGAGGAAGCGGGAAAGAAGCTGGTCGCCCTCGTTGAGGCTGTGCCGCATGACGACCACATGCTCCATGGCGACTACCACACCAAAAATCTCGAACTGCAGAACGACGAGGTGCTGCTGATCGACATGGACACCCTCGCGGTCGGCCATCCCATCTTTGAGCTTGGCAGCATGTTCAACGCCTTCGTCGGCTTTTCGGAGCAAAATCACGAGATCATTCAGCGCTTCCAGGGCTTTGACTTTGACACGGCGCAGATTTTCTGGCACAAGTCCCTGGCCGCTTATCTGGGCACGAGCAGCGAGCGCAAGCTGCGCGAGGTGGAGGACAAGGCGCGCATCATCGGCTACACCCGCCTGATCCGCCGCAAGATCCGCCGCCAGGGCCTGGAGACGGAGGAAGGGCGCGCCCAGATCGCCTTCTGGAAGGAGCGCCTGCTGAAGCTGCTCGACACGACGGACACGCTGCTCTTCACCCGCAGCGAGCTGGAGATCGAGGCGGTGACGGAAAACCTGCCGGCGGTGCAGGCCTTCGTGGAGGAGCATCTGGAGGCCGCCGGCTGCCCGATGAAGGCCAAGATGCAGATCGGCGTCGCCGTGGAGGAGATCTTTGTCAACATCGCAAACTACGCCTATGCCCCGGAGAAGGGCACAGCCACCGTGCGCGTGGAATTATCCGAGCAGCCCGTCACCGTGACGATCACCTTCGTGGATCACGGCGTGCCCTATGATCCGCTGGCCAAGCAGGATCCCGACGTGAAGCTCTCCGCCGAGGAACGCGAGATCGGCGGCCTGGGGATCTTCATGACGAAGAAGATGATGGACGACGTGAGCTACTGCTACCGCGACGGCCACAACATCCTGACGCTGAAAAAGAACCTGTAAGCACCGGCGAGGGCTTTACGAGCCGGAAACGCCGGATCTGAGGAGCGGGAATGCTGAAATTCGACACAAGAAATAAAAAAACCGAAGCTCTGGAACATGCTGATCCAGGGGGGCTTCGTGTGCGCGATTCTTCTTTTGCTGGTCCACCGCGGCGCGGAGAGGCATGCCTTGCCGATCTGCGCGCTGATCGCCGTTTTCCTGCTGGCGGCGCTGATCCAGCTGATCGTGGCTTTCTTCAAGCAGATCCAGTACAATCCCTATTCCTACAATACGATCTATTACATGGGCTTTTCGCTGTTTCTGCTGTCGGTGCTGGTGATCCATATTATCATCGCCGTGCGGCTGCTCCGCGAGCCGGAGGTCTACCAGATCGGCGAAGTCCTGTCGACGCTGCTCAATTCGGCCAAGACCTATATGCTGCTGTCCGCGCCGTTTATCTTTTGCTTCTCGGCGGCGCTGTGCGTGTCCAATATCTCGCTGATCCGCCACGAGGGGCGGCGGCTCGTGAATGTGCTGGGGATCATCCTGTCCTTCCTGCTGGTGGCGGGGGAAGTTTTCCTGTTTCGCTTTGACTATTACGTCAGCGGCAGCGAGCGGGAGATCATGATCCATGATCTGATCGGCAATCTCTTCGCCGCGGTGTACCTGTATTTCGAGTGTATGCTGATCGGCGCGATCGTGGCCGACAGTCTGGCCGCGCGCTATGAGCCCGAGCCGGACAAGGATTTCCTGATCATCCTGGGCTGCGGCATCCGGAAGGACGGTACGCCCTCCCCGTTGCTGCGCGGCAGGATCGACCGGGCGCTGCGCTTTGCCGAAAAGCAGAAGGCGCAGACGGGCCAGGACCTGATCTTTGTCACCTCCGGCGGCCAGGGGCCGGACGAGCCGATTTCGGAGAGCGCGTCCATGAAGCGCTATCTGCTCGAGCAGGGCGTTCCGGAGGAGCGGATCATTGAGGAGGACCGCTCCACCAGCACCTTTGAAAACATGAAGTTTTCCAAGGAAAAGATCTGGGCGGTCAATCCGCAGGGAAAAGTCGCGTTTGCCACCACCAATTACCATGTGTTCCGCAGCGGCCTCTGCGCCCGGCGCGTAAAGATGCGGGCGGTCGGCATGGGGGCGAAGACCAAATGGTATTTCTGGCCGAACGCCTCCGTGCGGGAGTTTGTGGGCCTGCTGACCGAGCACCGGCTCAAGCAGGCGCTGATCTTCAGCGGGTTGATCGCGACCTATGTGGTGCTGACGCTGTTATACTATCGCTGATTTTCGGAGGATAAACATTGGAAAAGAAATCTTGGTTTCACCGGTTGACCGACAGGCTGTACGGCGGCCTTCCCATGAGCTGGCCGGCAGTGATCCTGTTTGCGGTCGGCACGGCGGTTCTGACGGCGGTTTTCCTGATCGTGCCGGTTTTTAAAGACACGTCCTTTGAACGGATGGGCGTGACCTTTGAGGCCTGGATCTTTTTCGCCGTGCTCATTATGGCCAACTGCAAAAAGCCGCTGGAATCGGCGCTGAAGACCTTTGTGTTCTTCCTTGTCAGCCAGCCGCTGATCTATCTGTTCCAGGTCCCGTTTTCCTATATGGGCTGGGGCCTGTTCGGCTATTACAGGACCTGGTTTATCTGGACGCTGCTGACCTTCCCGATGGCCTGGGTCGGCTGGTATATCACCAAAAGAAACTGGTGGAGCCTGCTGATCCTGGCACCGGTGCTCCTGCTGTTGAGTATCGAAGCTGTTGGCGGATTCCGCTTCGCGGCGGCGCATTTCCCGCGCCAGCTCGTGATGGCGATCTTCTGCCTGGGGCAGGTGCTGCTGTACCTGACGGTTTTCACGCAAACCCGTCTGCAGAAGCTGACAGGACTCCTGCTGCCGCTGGCGGCGGCGCTTGTCATTCTGCTGGCGCGGCCGCAGGTGGACCTGACCAGCACCATGTTCCTCCCGGACGATCCCATCCTCACGGAGGAGGCCGTCGTCACGGTCGAGGATGCGGAGCTGGCAGAGATCTCCGTGGCCTCCACGGGCAAAGACAGCATGGTCTGCATCCGGGCAGGACGATTTGGAAGCACGGGCTTCGTGATCCGGGACGGGGAGAACGAGTACCGCTACACGCTCACGATCTATGAGGACGAGGGCGGCCACAGCCAGATCCTGATTGAACCGGCAAACTGAGAATAATCATAACCGGACGTGGATGCAGACGATGAAAACGAAAAAAACCGGCAGAATCAGACCGGCGCGCAGGATTCTCGGGGATCTGGCGCTCGCGTTGGCCGTGCTGCTGACGGCGGACGTGACGGTGGTCATGCTGCGGCGCATCGCCTCGGTCGTATTGAAGGCGGACTATCAGAACATCTTCCGCCATGAGCTGATCCTCTGCGCAGTGCTGCTGATCGGCGCGCTGGACCTCCGCTTCGGTATTTTTACGGCGCGGAAGGGGAAGGTCCTCAAGGGGATCGGCTGGGCGCTGCGGAGCGCGATCCTGCTCGGAACGGCCGTGATCCTGTTTTTCTTCGGCAAAGTCACAGTCGGCGGCCTGATCCATACGGCGCAGCCGGCGGAGCACGCGATCGTGCTCGGCATGGCGCTGCAAAACGGAAAGCCGACGGAGGATCTGCTCTCCCGTCTGGATACCGCGCAGCGCTATCTGGAGCAAAATCCGGACGCGACCCTGATCCTGACCGGCGGCAACGCCGGGGAGGACGGGCGCACCGAGGCCGCTGTGATGCGCGACCTTCTGCTGGAGCGCGGCGTTTCGGAAGAAAGCCTGCGCCTGGAAGACCAGGCGAAGACCACAAAGGAGAATTTCCGCAACACGGCGCGGATGATCGACCCGACCGCGCCCGTGGTGCTCATCAGCAGCAATTATCACATGGACCGCGCGGTCCGGACGGCGAAAAGCGCCGGCTTTGCCCGCATTCTGCGGCTTCCCGCACCCTCTGATCCGCTGAGCTTCGGCGCGAACGTGATGTGGGAAGTCATCCTCGATCTGAACGAACTGAAATTAGGAGTATAAACCATGAAGAAGATTGCCGCGATGCTGCTGGCAGCCTGCCTGCTGCTGACGCTCGCCGCCTGCGCTCTGCCGGGGAGGGCAGCGGAAAGCGGATATCCCGTCAAAACCGTTACCATGATCGTCCCGTACAAGGCCGGCGGCACCACCGATCTGGTCGGCCGCAAGCTGGCCGCCGCATTGGGAAAGGCGCTGGACGTAGACATCGTTGTGGATAATCAGCCCGGCGCATCCGGCTCCCTCGGCTGCCGCGCCGCGCTGGACGCGCCGAAGGACGGCTCCGTGCTGCTCTTTGCCGCCGACAGCCTCGGCACCCAGCGGGTCATGGGCATCAGCGACATGAGCTATGCCGATTTCAGCCCCATCTATGCCGTCGCCGACGACCCGAAGGTCATCGTCGTGGCCAAGGATTCGCCCTATCAGACGATCGGAGAGCTGCTGGACGCCATCGAGGCAAAGCCGAACGGCATCCAGATGGCCTATACCGGCCCGGGGGGCTCGGGCCACGTGCAGGCGCTGATCATGAACCGCTACGGCTATTATCCCGCGCTGACCGCCTATTCCTCCGGCTCCGACGGCATCGTGGCCGTGATGGGCGGACAGGTGGTCTTTACCAATGCCAATTATTCCAGCGTTGCCAGTTACATCAAAGCCGGGGAGCTGAAGCTCCTGGCGGTGTGCGCGGTGGAGCGGATGGCGGAGTATCCGGATGTGCCCGCGCTCGGCGAGCTGATGGAGGGCGGCGAGGAGCTGCTGAGCATCCCTTATACGCCGCTGAGCCTGCTGGTCGCGGCCGAGGTGCCCGAGGATGTGCAGGCCCTGCTGCGCGCCGGCTGTGAGCAGGCCTTCCGGGATCCGGATTTTGTCTCTTTTCTGGAGAGCAACAACATCGACAAGCTCTATGAAAAATACCGCAGCGTCGAGGAGATCCGAGCCTTTTACGCCGACTGGGAATCCACGGTCTGCTGGCTGATGGATGATGCCGGCGCTACCGTTTACAGCCCGGAACAGTTCGGTATCGTCCGGCCATAGCCGTATCCCAAAATAGAGCAGGGGTTCGGGACGGATGCCCCGGACCCCTGCTGCATGATGAAAACGACAGAAAGGAGGCGGATGGATGCGCCATGCGATGAAAAACAAAACCGTGCAGGACGGCATTGCCGTGCTGCTGCTGGCGCTGGCGCTCGGTGTTCGGAGCCTGATCGGCTTCCTTTCGACCGGCCAGCGGACCGCGTGGATCCTGTCTCCCTGGCTGTTTCCGCTGCTGCTGGCGCTGATAGGACTGCCGCTGGCCGCCGCGCTGCTGCGGCGGGCTTGGCGCGAGAGCGGCCTCGAAGCAGACGAAGCAGTGCCGGCCGTCTCCGCCCCGGGGCAGCGCCGGATGGCCGCCCTCGTGCTGCTGACCGCCGCTTACCTCGTCCTGATGGGGCCCATCCGCTTCGTCCCGGCCACGATGCTGTACCTGGCGGCGCTGATCCGGCTGCTGGGCGAGCGCCGCCGGGGGATGATCGCCGCCGTTGCCGTCCTGACGCCGCTGGCCCTGTACGCGCTCTTTGTGCTCGCACTGAGCGTGCGCCTGCCTTAGGAGGTTCGCCATGGAGCTGATACAGGGAATGCTTCCTTATCTGAGCAGCCCGCGATTTATCCTGCTGTGCCTGGCCGGCGCGGTGGCGGGCCTCTTTGTCGGGGCCATCCCGGGCCTGTCCGTCTCGATGGCAACGGCGCTGCTCGTCTCCATCACCTATACCTGGAGCGCCACCGATGCGATGGCGGCCATTATGGGAGTCTATGTGGTGGGCGTGTTTTCCGGCGCGGTATCCGCCATTTTGCTCAACATCCCCGGCGCGCCCTCCAGCGTGGTCACCACGCTCGACGGTTATCCGATGGCCCGGCGGGGCGAAGCCTACCGGGCGCTGCTGTACGCGACGGTCTATTCCTTCGTCGGCAGCCTGTTCGGCCTGCTGGCGCTCGGCCTGCTCGCCAGACCGATGACGGCGCTGGCGCTGCGCTTTCAGCCGATGGATTACTTCCTGCTTGCCCTGTTCGGACTGAGCACCGTCGGCGGGCTCAGCGCAAAAAGCTATGCCAAGGGGCTCGTCAGCGCGCTGCTGGGCGTATTCCTCGCGCTCATCGGCCTCGACAGCGTGCTCGGCACGCCGCGGCTGACCTTCGGCATCCAGAACCTGAAGGCCGGCATCCCGACAGTGCCCGCACTGGTCGGCCTGTTCGGCTTCGCTGAGGTGCTCACCGCCGTGGCGGAGGGAGAAGCGGAGCATCAGCCCGGCCGCCTCCAGAAAGAACGCGTTCCTCTCAGAACGCTGCTGCGCGAATTCTGGCGCTCGCTGGTTTACTGCACGATCGGCACCGTCGTCGGCGCTCTGCCCGGTGCGGGTACGCCCGTCGCCTCCGTCCTCGCCTACGGGGAAGCCCGACGCATCGTGAAAAAGCCCGGCCGTCCCTTCGGCGAGGGCGCGGTGGAGGGCATCGTCGCCACCGAGAGCGCCAACAACGCCTGCATCGGCGGCGCGCTGATCCCGATGCTGACCCTCGGCATCCCGGGGGACGCGGTCACGGCGATCCTGCTGTCCGTGTTTCTCATCCACGGGCTGCAGCCCGGCCCGACCTTCCTGATGACGGGCGCGGAGAGCTTTTCCGCGATCATGGCCGGAGGCATCCTCGGAAGCCTCTTTCTGCTGCTGCTCGGACTGCTGCTCGCTCCGCGCATCGGCAGGCTCATTCAGGTCCCCCGGCGGATCCTGCTCCCGATCGTCACGGTGCTCTGTGTGATCGGCGCCTATGCCTGCCAAACGCGGCTGTTCGACGTCGGCCTCATGCTTTTCTTCGGTCTGCTGGGCTTCCTGCTGCGCAGGCGCGGCTACAGCGTCGCTCCGCTGACGCTCGGCCTCGTGCTCGGCGGCATGATGGACGCAAACTTCCGCCGCGCCGTGTCCCTGGCCTCTACGGCGGACAACACGCTGGCGGCGCTTTTCGGCCGCCCGATCACGCTGATCCTGCTTGCGCTGACGCTCGTCACGCTCGTCGGTAATCTCCCGGCCGTCCGGCGGCGCCTGTCCGGACGCAAGAAGGAATAACAAAAAAAGAGCTGTTCGGTTTGAACAGCTCTTTTTTGATTCGCTTTGATGATGTTACTTGCCGAAGTAGCGGTCCAGCAGACCCTTAAATGCCTTGCCGTGGCGGGCCTCGTCGCGGGCCATCTCATGGACGGTGTCGTGGATGGCGTCGAGGTTGTACTTCTTGGCAAGCTTTGCCAGCTCGAACTTGCCGGCGGTGGCGCCGTTCTCGGCGTCGACGCGCATCTGCAGGTTCTTCTTGGTGCTGTCGGTCAGCACTTCGCCCAGAAGCTCGGCAAACTTGGCGGCGTGCTCGGCCTCTTCCAGACCGGCCTTTTTCCAGTACTCGCCGATCTCGGGATAGCCCTCGCGCTCGGCCACGCGGGCCATGGCCAGGTACATGCCGACCTCGCTGCACTCGCCCTCAAAGTTGGAGCGCAGACCGGCGATGATGGTCTCCTTGACGTCCTCGGGCACGTCGGCGCCGAAGACCTTGCCGACGCCCAGCACATGCTCGGCGGCCCAGCTCAGCTCCTCGGCCTGCAGTGTGAAACGCTCGCCGGGAACCTTGCAGACGGGGCACTTCTCGGGGGGCGTATCGCCCTCATGGACATAACCGCAAACGGGGCAAACCCATTTCTTCATCTCAAAACCCTCCTGAAAATATGATAGATAAGGAACTTTTGCGTATCTTTACTTTACCATGACGGAGGGTTTTTGTAAAGAGAAATCGGCGCGGCGGACTCAGGACTCCGGCACATCGACCAGGTCCAGCAGAGCGGGCGCGGTGGCCTCTCCGAACAGCCGTATCGCGGCCAGCGCCTCCTGCAGGGTGTTGCCGCTGCTGCCCACCTCGAGGATCAGCGAGCCTGCGCTCAGGTGCTGATTATAGCGCTGCGGCACCAGCTCGACCGGACGCATCAGCGAGGGATACTTCTGATTGACGGCGTTTTGCAGATACAGCGCCAGCGAGAGGTTGCCGCGCCAGTTCGGGTGCTCCAGACCGCTGGCGTCGCTGCCGCAGAGGAGCATCACCTGGCTGGCGACCGCGCCGCTCTCCTCGGCCATGATCTTGTAGACCACGCCCTCGCTGCCCAGCGCGTCGCGGTGCATGTCGATGACGACGGCGATGTCCGGATGCTCGGCGAGATAGGCTTCGATCGCCGCGCCCGAACGGCCGTAGGAGCCGGTGTAGCTCGGATAGTCGTATACGCCGCGGTCGTGGAGCACCTGCAGACCGGCCGCCTCATAGATGCCGCACAGCTCGTCGCCGACGCGGATGATGTTGAAGCGCTCGTCCTCGGTGCGGTTGGAGTCGCTGGCCTCGTAGCGGTCGAGTCCGGCGGGCGTGTAGGCCTCGCTGGAGTGGGTGTGGATGATGAGGATCTGCGGCCCGTCCGCCGGGAGCCGCTGCGGCGGCCCTTCGGCCAGAATGGCGCCGACGTCCAGCTCATAGCCGGTGCCGTTTCGCACGGTCAGGCCGCCGGTGATGGTGGTGGCGCGGATCTCACTGCCATCGGGCAGGGGCGTGGGCTCCGGGGGCGGCTCCTCTGCAGGCGTCGGCTCCGGGGCAGGCTCCTCCGCCGGCGTAGGCGTCGGGACGGCGACGGCCTCCGGCGTCTCCTCCGGCAACGGGGGAAAGGTATGCCGCGGCGCGGGCAGATGCAGCGCGGGGACCGACGATGGCGCAGGAGATGCGCTCGGCTCCGCCAGCTCCACGTTTTTCATCCGCTCCGCCGCCGAAATCGGCACGGGCGGCAGAGCGCGCTGCGCAGCCCACAGCAGGGCGAGACTCATCGTCGCAAGCAGCAATCCGGCCAGACCCTTTCCCCGCCTCATCACAACACCGCCTTTCCTGCCTTCCATTATCCCCACTGCGGCAAGAAAAAGCGGCGGTATCCTGTCGAGCGCGGCGCTGCGGCTCCGGCCCTTGCATCCGGGGCGGGAATCGGATATAATATTGCCGTGCGGCCATCAATGCCGCCGGAGAGGATCTGCGATGAAAACGATCGGGAAACGCGCCTTGACGCTGCTGCTGGCCGCGGCGCTGCTGCTGGCCTTCGGCGCGGCTTCGGCTTCGGCCAAATCAAGTGAATACCCCTCGGTGCGCGTATACGCGGACGGCCTGCTGACCGGGCGCGCTTATCGTTACGGAGAGGACGTCTATCTCTCCGTCGGGGACGTCTGCGGCTTTCTCGGGCTTGCCGCTGAGGAAAACTATGACCGAACGAGCCACGACCTGAGCCTGACGGCCCCGGGCCTGACGCTGGAGGCGCAGGTCGGGCGCATGTACGTGCAGGTCAACGGGCGCTGGCTGCTCAATCCCCGCGGCATCCTGGTAACGGAGGGCAGGGCCTATTTCCCCGTGAATCTGATCGAAAAGATCTTCAATCTGCGCGCCGAGATCTCGGAAGGGAAGGACCGGCTGGAGCTGAATCTGCGGGAGGCGGTGCTGCTCGAGGGCGGCGAGCACTACTATGAGGAGCGCTTCGGCAGCGAAAACCTGCTCTGGCTCAGCCGGCTCATCGAGGCGGAGGCCAGCGATCAGCCCTTCGCGGGCAAGGTCGCCGTGGGCAACGTGGTGCTCAACCGCGTGGCCAGCGACAAATTCCCGAACACGATCTTCGATGTGATCTTTGACACGCAAAACGGCGTGCAGTTTGCGCCGGTCTACGACGGCCGCATCTATAAGGACGCGGGCAGGCTGTCCGTGATCGCCGCCTGCATCTGCCTGGAGGGCTACCGCATGGCGGGCGACAGCCTGTTTTTCGTCGCACCGGCCCAGACGGACGACAGCTGGCTGAGGGATCATTACGTCTTCGTCACCTCCATCGGCCAGCACGACTTCTATATGTGAGCATCAACAGGAGAAGAGTATGACACTGGAAACATTGCTGCAGGAGGGCTTTGCGGCGCTCGGCCTGCCGCTGGACGAGACGGCGCTCCGGCGCTACCGGATCTACGCGGACACGCTGGCGGAAAAAAACGCCGTCATGAACCTGACGGCCATCGAGGGCGAGGAGGACGTCGCCCGTCTGCATTTTCTGGACTGCGCGGCGCTGCTGCAGGGCTTTGATCTGTCCGGCAAAAGCCTGATCGACGTGGGTACCGGCGCGGGCTTTCCGGGCCTTGCGCTGAAGATCGCCTGCCCTGACCTCCGGCTGACGCTGCTTGACAGCCTGGACAAGCGCATCGGCTTCCTGCGCGAGTGCTGCGAGAAGCTGGAACTTGCAGATGCGAACTGCGTGCACGCCCGGGCCGAGGAAGCGCCCGCCGAATTCCGCGCGGCCTTTGACGTGGCGACCTCGCGCGCGGTGGCGCGGCTGCGCGTGCTGTGTGAGCTCTGCCTGCCGCTGGTGAAGAAGGGCGGGCTGTTTCTGGCCATGAAGGGCCCGGACGTCGCCGAGGAGCTGGAGGAGGCGAAAGCCGCCGTCTGTCTGCTGGGCGGCAGCGTGGAGCGGGTCTTCGACTACGAGATCCCGGGCACCGACGTGCATCACACGGTCGTCGCCGTCCGCAAGACCGGCGACACCCCGGCCAAATACCCGCGCCCCTGGGCGCAGATCAAGAAAAAACCTCTGTGATGTGAATCACAGAGGTTTTTTCAGTTATCAGAAGAGCGGCTGGGGCGGATCGCCCGGCAAGGCCCCCTTGCCTAAAGGGGGCTGTCGCGGGGAGCGCAGCGAGCCGTGACTGGGGGATATAAAACCGGGATCGGCACAGATCTCTTTTATCCCTCCGACCTCGCTTCGCTCGGCCACCTCCCTTTAGGCAAGGGAGGCTTTTCGCAAACCCGCTTTTTCTGTTCTATTCAAATCTTTCTGCTTGGTGAGCCAAGGCTTCGCGCTTCACTCCCAGGATCAGCGCCCCGAGCTGCTCCGGCGTGTCGACGAGGGTTTGCGCGCCGGCGGCAATCAGCTGTTCCCGGCTGCGAAAGCCCCAGGTGACGGATACGCAGCGGAGCCCCGCGTTGGCGGCGGTGAGGATATCCACCTCCGAATCGCCGACATAGAGGCAGTCCTCCGGCGGCAGATCCATCTGCGTCCGCACGGCGTCGAGCATGTCCGGCCAGGGCTTTCGCCGGATGCCCTCGCTCTCGCGCTCGCCGACGGCGAATTCCGCCAGACCCGGGAAGAAATCCTCGGCCAGGGCGCGCACGGCGGAATCTGGCTTGTTGGAGACGATCGCTTGGCGGACGCCCGCGGCCTTCAGCCGCTCCATCAGCGACAGAATGCCGGGGTAGGGGCGGGTCAGGATGCGGCAGTGGGCATCGTACCAGGGCTTGTACCAGGCCAGCATCCGGTCGATCTCCTCCGGCGCGGCGCCTTCGCCCAGTGCAAGCTCGATCAATCGCCGCGAGCCGTTGCCCACGTAGGCGCGCACCTGCTCCAGCGTCAGCGCCGGGCGGCCGAAAGCCGCGAGCGCTGCGTTCACCGCGTTTTTCAAATCCTCCAGGGTATCAAGGACGGTCCCGTCCATGTCGTACAATACGGCCCGATAATTCATAGCTGCCTCCTGCCATAGTTTCGACGAGAGTATAACGGAAAGGGCGGAGCCTTGTCAAGCAGGGGAAAATATGATATATAAATCAAGGAAGCAAAGAAGAAAGAGAAAGGAACGGTCGGATCGACCTTGAAGATACGGATGAAACAAGCTCCGAAGGCCCTTTTGCTGCTGCTGTGTCTGGCGCTGCTGCTGTGCGGCTGCGGGACGGAAGCAATGCCGCCGGAGTCTGCGCCGGAACCCCTGCCTGCGGAAACGCCCGCGCCGGAGCCGACAATGGAAGCGAGCGCGCCTCCCGCGCCGACGGAAGAGCCGGCCCGGCCTGTGCTGCGCCTGTGGCTGTCGGAGGACGAGGCGCTGTGCGATGCATTCTCCGCGCTGGCGGAGGAATACGCGGCCGCACACCCCGATCATGCGCTCGAGCTGCGGCGCTTTACAACGGCGGCGGAGCTGAACACCGCGCTGACCGGAGAACAGCCCGATCTGCTGCTCTGCGACGGGCGCATGGCGGCGCAGCTGCCCGCCTCGCTGCCCGAAGCGCTGCCGAGCCTGCTGTTTGACGCGCCGGAGGGCTTTGTCCCGCTGGGCGCGGAGCTGCCGGTGCTGGCGCTGCGGGAGGAAAACCGCGCGCTGCTCGAGGGCTGCGATACCCTTGAGGCTCTCTGCGAGGCCGCGGCCAGCTACGGGCGGCAAAATGAAAGACCCTTTTTCTCCGCCGATTCCTTCGCGCAGCTCGTCGCCTGTGCGCTGGCACAGAAGGGGAGTCCCTTCTTCGCCATGCGCGAGCAGGACCTGGAGAGCGAGGACTACCGGACACTCTATAACCTGCTGGCGGAGGCCGCCTTTGAGGGAGGCCTTGTCCCGCTGAACGAGCCGGTGCTGGCTGCGGTTTCTCGCGGCGAGCTTGTCTGCGGGATCTGCAGCAGCCGGGAGCTCCTGACGGGAGACCGAAGGGAGCTGGCCGTGCGCCCGCTGCCGCCGATGGCCGGCTGTGAGGCGCTGACGGACTTAAAGCTCAGCGGCCTTGCCGTGCTGCCGGGGGCGGATCCCGCGGGCGCGGCCGATTTTCTGAACTGGCTGCTTGCCGACGGCCGCGCGGCGGACGCTGCGCTTATCAGCGGGCTGATCCCCGCCGCGGACGGGACCTGGCGCGAAGCGGACGCCGTGACGGCGGGCTTGGCGGAGGCTGCGCAGAGCGCGCGCCTTTGGCTCCCGGACGAAGACAGCGGCTATCTGCGCCATGGGGCGGACTTTGAACAGAGCTTTCGCGCCGCGCTTGCATTGCTCGGCTGATTGTGATACTATCAGATCGGAAAAACTCTTACGGAGGAACGCATATGGAAGGCTATCGCATTCTGGAAATCAAACAGAGCGTATTTGAAAATAACGACCGCGAGGCGGACAAGCTGCGCGCCGAGCTCAAGCAGAACAAAACCTTTCTGCTCAACCTCATGAGCTCGCCCGGCTCCGGCAAGACCACCACCCTGCGCCGCACGATCGAGGCGCTGAAGGACGAACTGCGCATCGGCATCATGGAGGCCGACATCGACTCCGACGTGGACGCGGCCACTATCGAAAAGACCGGCGTGAAGGTCATTCAGCTGCACACCGGCGGCATGTGCCACCTGGACGCCGGCATGACCAGGCAGGGCCTCGAGGGCCTGGGCGTGGAGGAACTCGACCTTGCCATCCTCGAAAACATCGGCAACCTCGTCTGCCCGGCGGAGTTTGACACCGGCGCTGTGAAAAACGCGATGATCCTCTCCGTGCCCGAGGGCGACGACAAGCCCCTCAAGTACCCGCTGATGTTCTCCATCTGCGACGTGCTGCTCATCAACAAGATCGACGTGCTGCCCTATTTCGACTTTGACATCGAAAAGTGCAAGGAGTACGTCCACCGCCTCAACCCCAACATGACGATCATCCCGATCTCCTCCCGCACCGGCGAGGGCATCGGCGCGTGGGCCGACTGGCTGCGCACGCAGACCAGAGCCTGGATCGAGGGCTGAGCCAAACAGAACAATCAGAAAGCCACCGGCCCGGCCGGTGGCTTTTCTTGCGTGTGCCTTCATCGCGTGCCCGTAGGGGAGGGGCTTGCCCCTCCCGGTGAACAGAAACAACGGATCGGAAACGATGAGGCGGATTCGTAACATACGCGGATTCGCCACATGGCTTTATCATGTTGTAGCGGGCGGGGAAGGCATAAAAAATCCGCCGGCTGATGTGCCGGCGGCTTATGCCGCGATTATTGTTCGTAAAACGCGAAGATCTGTCCCCAGTACTGTTTCAGCGTCTCGGTGTCGCTGAAATAGAGCTCGTGGCGCAGGCCGGGCATCTTCTGCAGCCTGCAGTTCGGCGCAGCGGCGGCAAATTCGTCCTGCGCCTCATTTTTGACGAAGCTGTCGTTGCCCGCCTGGAACAGCAGGATCGGCACCTGGATGCGCGCGATCTTGGAACGCTGGCTGGCCAGGCCGCAGGCGAGGATCGCCTCCCGGCCCCAGGAGGCGGAGGCGGCGCAGGTCTGCAGCTGCGGATCGGCCAGCTTCTTTTCGTAGTACCAGCGAAAGCGCGGCTCGGAGTTGGCGGCGCTGTCTTCATAGCTCTCCTCCGGCATGGCGCTCACCGGCGACATCGGCTGCTTGCCGCCCGGCCCGATGCTGCGGGCGGCGGCATAGGCCAGCGCCGCGGCCAGCGGGATGTTTCCGAAGCTCAGACCCAGCATCGGCGAGGACAGCACAGCCTTCTGATACACGCCGGGGAAGAGCTCCAGCAGCCGCACGCCGATGTTGCCGCCCATCGAGTGGCAGTAGAGGTAAAGCGGCAGCCCGTGGGACGCGGGGATGATGCGCGTCTCCGTCAGGTGCTGGAGGTCGAAGACATAGTCCTTGAAGCGCTTGACATAGACGACGTGGGGATTGTCGTTGCCGCGGAAGGAGCGCCCGTGCCCGCGGTGATCCAGGCCCCAGACCTCGTAGCCCGCCTGCAGCAGATAGTAGATGTTCTCCGCGTGCTTCTGGATCGACTCGGTAAAGCCGTGGCTGATGACCACAACGGCCTTCGGCCGCTCGGCCCGGTAGTGCTCGAAATAGATCGGCTCGCCGGGCACGCGTTCGTCAAAGCCCGTCTCCCGCCGCGCGGACAGATAGGGCTCCACGATCGTGCGCATCTGCTCGGCATAGTGTTCGTCCGCGATCCAGTTCATGGCGTGTCCCTCCCCCAAAATTTACTGTCCCTACTATATCAGATTATTTTCCTGTCGGCAAGCGGATCATTGCCCGTAGAGCGCGGCGATGGACGCGGCTTCGCGCCCCATCTGCCGGCGTACGCTCTCGGGGGAGAGGATCTCCGCCTCCGCGCCGAAGCCGAAGACCCAGGCGAAAAACTGGGGGCTGACCACCAGATCCACGGCGATGATGAAGTGCTCGTCCCCGTCGGGCGTGAGGATCGTGTCCTTGCCGAAGCGGTCGATCACCGCGCCGGCCAGGTGATTGAGAAAGCGCAGGCGCACGCGCTTCTCCTCGCCGGCAAACATGCCGAACACGCGCTGGGAGTAGGAGGACATGTCGAGCTTCCGGAAGGCCTCCTTGCCCTCGCGCCGCTGCTCGAGCGCCTCGATGTGGGTCATTTTGTCCACGCGGTAGTGCTTGAGGCGGCAGGCCGATGCGTCCCAGGCCAGCAGATAGTAGTTCTCGTCGTCCCACATCAGCGCGAAGGGACTGACGATGTACCAGGCGCCCTCGTGGCGGTAGCGCCGCTGGCCGGAGACGGTGAACTCGAAGTACTTGAAGCGGATCGCCCGGTCGCGGCTGATGGCGCCGGAGATCTCGTCCACGTTGTAGTAGACGCTCTCGTTCATGCTCTTGACCCGGCCGCGCACGTAGACCTGGCGCTCCAGCAGCTGCGCATCATAGACGCTGGCGAGGTTTTCGAGCTTTTTGATCAGAGAGAGCGTTTTTCGCTGGGTGATGAACTTGGAGCTCTGGATGCTGTCCACCAGGAGCTTCAGCTCCGGCAGCTCAAAGTCGCGCGCGGCGACGTAATAGCCGGTGCTCTTGTCCTTGCGCTGCACAATGTCCACGCCGAAGCGGCGCAGCGACTCGATGTCGTCGTAGATCGTCTTGCGCTCGGCGGAAATGTCCTGCCGCGCCAGCTCCTCGATCATGTCCTGCACCGTGACCGGGTGCGCCTCGTCGCTGTTTTTCATCAGATAGCGCAGCAGGTAAAGGAGCTTCAGCTTCTGGTTGGGTGATTTCGGCATGGCGTTTCCCTCCTTGTTGCTATACTAAAAGTAGACAAAAACGATAGAATAATTCACTCTCGACTGGTATCATAAAAGTGAGAAAAGAGCTCAAAGGAGACCTCTGACAGAAG
>CACYWG010000009.1 GCA_902778115.1 Oscillospiraceae bacterium
GGACCCGGCCCTCACGCGCCCCGGTCGCTTTGATCGGCGTGTCCCCGTAGATCTGCCAGACCTCAAAGGGCGGGAAGCCATCCTGAAGGTGCACGCGAAGAAGATCAAGGTCGCCGACGATGTGGACTTCCTGCAGGTAGCGCGTATGGCCTCCGGTGCTTCCGGTGCAGAGCTTGCCAATATTGTCAACGAAGCCGCTTTGCGCGCAGTGCGTGATGGGCGCGGCTTCGCCACCCAGGCCGATCTGGAGGAGAGCATCGAAGTGGTCATTGCCGGCTACCAGAAGAAGAACGCGATCCTCACGGATCAGGAGAAAAAGATCGTCGCTTACCATGAGATCGGCCATGCCCTCGTGGCCGCAAAGCAGACGAACTCTGCTCCTGTGCAGAAAATCACCATCATCCCCCGCACTTCCGGTGCCTTGGGCTATACGCTGCAGGTGGAGAATAACGACCACTATCTGATGAACAAGCAGGAGCTGGAAAATAAGATCGCAACCTTCACCGGCGGCCGGGCGGCGGAAGAACTGGTGTTCGGTTCCATCACCACGGGAGCCGCCAACGACATCGAGCAGGCTACAAAGCTTGCCCGCGCCATGATCACCCGCTACGGAATGAGCGAGGACTTTGACATGGTCGCCATGGAAACCGTCACGAATCAGTATCTTGGCGGTGATACGTCCCTGGCCTGCTCCGCTGAAACACAAAGCAAAATTGATGCGCAGGTTGTCGAACTGGTACGGAAGCAGCACGAAAAAGCGCTGACCATTCTAAAGGACAATCGCGGTAAGTTGGATGAACTCGCCTCGTATCTGTATGAACATGAAACCATCACGGGAGAAGAGTTCATGCGGATCCTGAATGAAAACGCGAGCACATAATACCACAGGCCCAAATTCCGTCAATGTCCGTCTGGATTTGTTCGGAAAATTTCCCTGATGCTTGCATAAGGGGGCAGCTTTTTGCATTTTTGCAAAAAGCTGCCCCCTTAACTGTGCTATTCAGGTGAAACTTCCCTGTGTCTGAATGAACTCCGGCAGATTAACGTGTCGGATCCCATTTCGCTTCTGGATCATATCTCCTCGGGTCATAACAAATTTGGGATAATTGTCTGCGATCTGTTCCAGCGGCCTGTATTCGCGGTCTTCCGTTTCCCGGCTGTTCATGATCGTCATGGCGACCTGCACATAAGCATACTGCATTTGCTCATCACGCAGGATGAAATCGCATTCCAGTTTGCCGATTCGCCCGATGCTTACTGCGTAGTTCCGGGATCTTGCATAGGTATAAAAAATATTCTCCAGTACCGGACCGTAGTTGATGCGGTTATCCGTGTTCATGGCAAAGTAGAACGCACAGTCGGCCGGATACCACCCAAACAGGCGGTAATAAACGCCGAAAACTATTGAGAAAAGAGGACTTCTGTGATATACTTCATATTTGCGTTGGACTCTTTTTTCGCATGACGAGAAAGGAGTTCGTTATGGGCAAAAATCTTAAAGGTAGAGAATGCGGCAAGGGCATCTACCAGAGGAAGGATGGTAAATACTCAGCACGATACTATGCCAAGGATGGCAAGCGCAAGGAAAAGTACTTTGATACATTGCCGGAAGCTAAAAACTGGCTGGCCGATGATTCGATGCTGAAAGCCGTCCATCCGTTTGAAACAGCTTACGCCTAAAAGTTAAGTTCAAACGGCAAAAATGGGCGTAAAAAGTGCGTAAACGCCGAAAGCGAAAAAGCCGCAGACCGTTGAAAACACTGGATTTCTTGAAGGAGAGTGGAGATAAATGAAATTAGGAATCGTGGGCCTGCCCAATGTGGGCAAGACGACGCTGTTTAACGCGCTGACCGGCTCGAAGGCCGAGACCGGCGGCTATACCGCGGCCAACGCCAAGCCCAACATTGGCCAGGCCAAGGTGCCCGACGAGCGGCTCGACTGGCTGGCTGAATACTACCACCCGAAGAAATACAGCCCGGCCAGCATCGACTTTGTGGACGTGCCCGGCGTCAGCTCCGGCGGCAAGGGCAACGAGGTCTTCCAGGCCATCCGCCAGGTGGACGCGCTGGTGCAGGTGGTCCGCTGCTTCGACAACGACGAGCTTTTCCTCGAGCCGGCCGACGCCGTGCGCGACGCGGAGAGCTTCGAGCTGGAGCTGATCCTCGCGGACATCGAGATTGTCGAGCGCCGTCTGGAGCGTGCGAAGAAGAACGCCAAGGGCGGCGACAAAAAGTATAAGCGCGAGGCCGAGATGTGCGAGGCGCTGATCGCCCACCTGACCGAGGAAAAGCCCGCGCGCGACTTCCCCTTCACCGACGAGGACAAGGACATCCTCGCTGACGGCGGCCTGCTGACCGTCAAGCCCGTCATCTATGCCGCCAACCTCGATGAGGAGGGCATGGCCGACTACGCGAACAACGCAAACTTCAAGGCTCTGTCCGACTACGCCGCCAAGAGCGGCGCGGCCGTCCTGCCCGTGGCGGCGAAGTTTGAGGAAGACCTCGCCGAGCTCGACCCGGACGAGGCGCAGATGTTCATGGAGGACCTCGGCCTGCACGAGACCGGCCTCGACCGTCTGATCCGCACCTCCTACGACCTGCTGGGCTACATCTCCTTCCTCACCGCCGGCGAGGACGACGTGCACGCCTGGACGATCGTGCGCGGCACCAAAGCGCCCAAGGCCGCCGGCAAGATCCATACCGACATCGAGCGCGGCTTCATCCGCGCCGAGATCGTCGCCTTTGAGGATCTGAAGGCCTGCGGCACGATGGCCGCCGCCAAGGAAAAGGGTCTGTTCCGCCTGGAGGGCAAGGACTATGTCATGCAGGACGGCGACGTGACCATGTTCCGCTTCAACGTGTAAATTTGTGATATGCAAACGCCCGCCGCTTTTTCAGCGGCGGGCATTTTTATGTTTTTTATCGTTTCGGCGCAACCTGCGCCTGCTTTTGTTGTCTATAAGGGTGAGAGCTCTTCACACAAAGGAGATTCAGTATGGAAGACAGAGAGATCGTGGATCTGTACTGGCAGCGTTCCGATCTGGCCATATCGGAAACGGAAAACAAATACGGGAGATACTGCCGAACGATCGCCTACAACATCTGCGGCGACGACGGAGACGCGGAGGAGTGCGTCAGCGACACCTGGTTTCGCGCCTGGAACCGGATGCCCACCGAGCGCCCCGCGGTCTTGTCGGCCTTCCTCGGCTGTATCACCAGAAGCATCGCCATCAACAAAATCAGGGCGAAACACAGGATCAAGCGCGGCGGAGGGCAAGCGCCTCTTGCGCTCGACGAGCTGACCGAATGCGTCCCCGGCGGAACGAACCCGGAGCAGGAACTAGAGGCAAAAGAGCTGGAAGCGGCGATCGGCCGCTTCGTGGCCGGGCTTTCCGGGACGGACAAGCAGGCCTTTGTCCTGCGGTACTGGTATCTCGCGCCGGTCGCGGTCATTGCGCAGCGGCTGGGCTGCCGGGAAGCGAAAATCAAAAGCAGCCTGTTCCGCAGCCGGAAAAAGCTGAAGGCTTATCTACAGGAGGAGGGCTTATGTTAGACTCGCTGGCACTTCTGCGCGCTATGAACGGCATTCATGAGGAGGATGTAGTCATGGCCGGAAACACTTATTTCAACGAAAGAAAATTGACCCATTTGAAAACGAAGCGGATCGTCACGCTCGCCCTCGCGGCGGCGCTGATCCTCGCGCTGAGCGTCGGCGCCTGGGCCGCCTACGGCAAGGTCGCCGGCCCGCAGGAGGCCGAGCGCGTGGCGCTGCAGGAGCTCGAGGTCTGGAAGGAGCTGGGCCTGATCTGCCCGGAGGTATCCTTTGAAGGCCCGGCGACGAAGATCGTCGAGGTTGAGGAGGAGCAGGGCGGCGGCTACTGGTACGACCGTCTCTTCCCGCACAGCTATGAGGTGCGCTGGTACGGCACGGGCAAATATAACTGCAACCTGAGCGTGGACACGCAGAGCGGCAAGCTCAACTACGCCGTGATCGGCGCGTTGCCGGACGAAACGGACGAGCCTGTCGACACGGTCGTTAGCCAGCAGCCGATCGATCCCCATGATCTGGACAAGGGCTTCGATTCGATCACGCTGTATGTCTACGACAACTTCGACGATATCGTCCCCGCCGATTTGACCGTGGACGACTTCTGCTCGCGGCTGGCCGAGTACTGGGGCTTTACCGGCTACCGGATCGGCGACACGGTGGACGAGCTCTGGTACGATACGCACTGGGAGGCCATCGACGGCTCGACCCGGCTGCTGGATCTGCCGCAGTTCACCTCGACGAACTACTATCTGACGGTGTTCTTCGACGGAGACCAGGAGGGCGCGCCGATGTATCTCGAGCTGGATAACTACCCCGGAAATTCCACGCTGATCCTCGGCAACAGCCATCCCATCGGCTGAAAAAAACGAAGCAATGAACAAGCCCGCCGCATGTCATGCGGCGGGCGGTTTTTCGTTCACCCTGACAAGAAAAATCACTTGACAGCGGCGGCAGATTCGTGTATAATCTGCCAAGCTGAAACACTTGACAGGGAGGTCTGCGCCGTGGAAAACCGCATGATGCAGAGCATGCTGCTGGATTTTTACGGCGAACTGCTGACCGAGCGGCAGCGCAGCTGCTACGATCTGCATATCAACGAAGACCTCTCCCTCTCCGAGATTGCCGAGCAGAGCGGCATTTCCCGCCAGGGCGTGTGGGACAACATCCGCCGGGCGGAGCAGGCCCTGCGCGAGATCGAGGAAAAAACCGGGCTCGTCCGGCGCTTTACGGCGCTGCGGCAGGGGCTCGGCGCTGCGGAGCGGCACTTGGCCGCGCTGGAGGAAAGCATCCCCGAGGAGCAGCGGAACGCCGTTCGGCGCATCCGCAGTGAGCTGAAACAGCTTGAGGAATAAACGATGGCCTTTGAAAGCTTATCCGAAAAACTGAATGCGGCCTTCAAGCGGCTGCGCGGCAAAGGCAGACTGACAGCCTCCGACGTGCGCGAGGCGATGCGCGAGGTGCGCATGGCCCTGCTGGAGGCGGACGTCAGCTACCGGGTGGTCAAGGACTTCACCAAGACCGTCACCGACCGCGCCGTCGGCACCGACGTGCTCGAAGCGCTCAATCCCGCCCAGATGGTCATCAAGATCGTCAACGAAGAGCTCTGCAAGCTCATGGGCGGTGAAAACCAGAAGCTGAACATCAGCTCGCAGCTGCCGAGCGTCGTGATGCTGGTCGGCCTGCAGGGCGCGGGCAAGACCACCAACGGCGCCAAGCTCGCCGGCTACATCCGCAAGCAGGGCAAGCGCCCGCTGTTGGTCGCCTGCGACATCTACCGTCCCGCCGCCATCCAGCAGCTCGAAACCGTCGGCGCGCAGCTGAACATCCCCGTCTTTCAGATGGGTCAGACCGACCCGGTCGAGATCGCCAAGGCCGCCATCGAGCACGCCAAGGCGCACGGCAACGACATCGTCTTCCTCGACACCGCCGGCCGTCTGCACATCGACGAGGCGCTGATGCAGGAGCTGCAGAACATCCGCGACGCGGTGCATCCGGCGGAGATCCTGCTGGTGATCGACGCGATGACCGGCCAGGACGCCGTCAACGCCGCCACCGCCTTTGACGAGGCGCTGGGTGTGACGGGCGTCATGCTCACCAAGCTCGACGGCGACGCCCGCGGCGGCGCCGCGCTGAGCATCCGGGCCGCGACCGGCAAGCCCATCAAGTACATCGGCGTGGGCGAGAAGCTCGACATGATCGAGCCCTTCCACCCCGACCGCATGGCCTCCCGCATCCTGGGCATGGGCGACGTGCTGACACTGATCGAAAAGGCCGAGCAGAGCTTCGACGAGAAGAAGGCGCTCGAGGCCGCCGAGAAGCTGCGTGCCAACCGCTTCACGCTCAGCGATTATCTCGACCAGATGGGCCAGCTCAAGAACATGGGCGACCTGGAGAGCATCATGGGCATGATCCCGGGCGTGGACGCCAAGGCCCTCAAGGGCGCGAAGATCGACGAGAAGGCCATGGCCCGCCAGGAGGCGATCATCCTCTCGATGACTCCGGCCGAGCGCGAAAACCCCGCGATCCTCAACTCCAGCCGCAAAAAGCGCATCGCCGCCGGCTGCGGCCTCAACGTGGTGGACGTCAACCGTCTTCTCAAGCAGTATGAGAGCATGCAGCAGATGATGAAGCAGTTCAGCGGAAAGAACATGAAGAAGCTGCAGCGCAAGTTCGGCAAGATGGGCGGAGGCGGCGGCTTCCCCGGCCTCGGCGGAGGATTTCCCGGACTTTAAGGCTTACTCACGCGAAAGCGTTGGTAATATACGAAAAACTAACATGGAGGTGAATATACACAATGGTTAAAATCAGACTGCGCAGAATGGGCGCCAAGAAGGCCCCTTACTACCGTGTCATCGTCGCCGATTCCCGTTCTCCCCGCGACGGCCGCTTCATTGAAGAACTGGGCACTTATGATCCCATGGCCGAAGGCGAGACCCTGAAGATCGACGTGGAGCGCGCCAAGTACTGGATTGCCAACGGCGCTCAGCCGACCGATACCGTTCGCGGCCTGCTGAAGAAGCTGGAGGCCTGAACAAGGAGTAACTACCGGCAATGAAAGAATTACTGACCTATATTGTACAGAGCCTGGTCGATCACCCCGACGAGGTCTCTGTGACCGAGCGCAAGGCCGACGGAGAGACCGTGTTTGAGGTTCGCGTCGCCGACGGCGATATGGGCAAGGTCATCGGCCGGCAGGGCAGGATCGTCAAGCAGATCCGTATCCTGATGCGGGCCGTCGCCCAGAGAAAGGGCAAGAAGATCTCCGTGGAGATCCTCGATTAAAAAAGCAGAGAGCAAGCGCTCTCTGCTTTTTTTCGTTCAACCTGCGCGGCGAAAAAGAGGAAACCTTCAGGGCTTACTCCGTAAGAAAGCTGCCCGGGTCGCAGCTTTGCACCCAGCTCCACCTCATCCGTCTCGGCTGACGCCGAGCCACCTGTCTCGCTGCGGCTCGGTCACGCCGCGGCTCTGACATGCCCCCGGCATGTCATTCACTTCCGCGGCGCCGCTTCGCTGCCTCAAGGGGAAGGCTTGAGGAGCTGCGTCATCCAAAGGCTTCCCCTTGAGGGGAAGCTGTCAGCCGCAAGGCTGACTGATGAGGTGTCAAACACATCCTTGCGTTGTTGTACTTCTTGGAATGGCGGGACGGGCCGTACAAAACCGATGCTCGTCATTTCTGCGGACAAGGGAAGAACATCTCAACAAATCGGAATTTGTCAGCACCTCATAAACCCACAGCAGCCTATTTCCGAAAACTCAGAAACGCCTGACGACTTATAGAAAGCAACTGTACTAGGAGTATTGTCCGTAGTCAACTCGATTTGTCGAACATCAGGATATCTGTCAAGAACGGCTTTCAGCAGAGCGGTTCCAACTCCTTTGCGCTGCTCTCCCGGAAACACTAAAATATCCTGAATGAATACAATAGTAAATCCATCGCCAACAACTCTGATGATTCCAAGCAGCTTATCGTTTTCGTATGCAGCCAAAACGAGTAAGGAGTTTTTGTATCCCTGCTCCAACACTGGCATGTTCTCTGTATACGCAGTCCAGCCGACTTCAGTATAAAGCTGACGAATCTCCGCTTCCTTGTAGTTTTTGTATTCTTTGATTTCCATTTTTCCCTCACAAATCCCGATCTGTCGATATGATTATACTATCCATAAACGGCACGGTCAATTGTATCATGCCGGGCAGCCGATTCTATTAAGCTGCTTGGAATGCCGAAGGAGACACTTCTTCACGAAGCGTCTCCTTCTTTTTTTCAGCTTTCCCTCACCTGGGTCCGGAGCCTGCTGCGGATGGCGGCCGCGTGCTCAGGTTTCAGGCGGCCTTGCCCTCCGGCTCCGCGGCCAGCGACTCGCTGTTGATCGGGAAGGTGAAGTAGGTGTCGGGATAAGGCTCATTGTCCAGCGTGAAATGCCACCACTCCTCCTCCAGCGGCCGGAAGCCGTGTTTCATCATCACCTCGCGCAGCAGCATCCGCATCGCGTACTGCTCCTCGGTGATGCCGGTATAGTCCGGGTGGCTGAGCGCGCCGAAATAGTCAAAGGTGCCGCCCATGTCGACCTCTCGCTCCGTGCGCATATCGAACAGCGTCAGGTCCACCGTGCTGCCGCGGCTGTGCCCGGAGTGCTCGGCGATGTAGCCCTGCGGGAAAAGCACGTCCTTTTCCAGTTCGGGATAGAAGTATTCCTTCATCCGGACGTCATCGGCGTCCAGCGCCCAGTTCATGAAATGCGTCACGGCCATCTGAGGACGGTAGGCGTCAAAAATCTTCAGCCGGTAGCCCATGTCAAGCAGCTCGTCGCTGGCCCCTTTCAGCGCGGCGGCGGCTTCGCTCGTCAGCATGGCCAGCGGCTCTTCATAGCCGTCGATGCGCTCGCCGACGAAATTGTAGGTCGAGTAGTAGCGGATCTCCAGGATCACGTCCGGCACCGCTTCACTGAGCAGCACGAAATCCGAAGCGTCGTCCGAGAGCTTCACCCCGGCCGTCTCATCGCTCGTCTCCACGGGCGCCGCCGTTTCCACGGGCGCAACCGTCGCGGCCGGAGCAGCTTCCTCTGTCGGCCCGTCGGCCTGCGCGGCCCGTCCGCCGCAGGCGGAGAGCAGCAGCGCCAGGCAGAGCAGCAGTGCGCAGAGCATTTGTCTGATTCTCATTTGTTTGTCCCCTTTCGTTCATTCTGAAAAAACGATTCCTATTATAGCACAGGCTCTTTTCGAAAGGAATACGCGTTGCGCGGCAAAGGCATCCGCGTTTCGCGCCCCGCTTTGCCCTGCCATACAAAAAACCGCGGAGGACGCGATATCTCATCCTCCGCGGTTTATGCATGGGCAATCAGCTTTCCCTCACCTGGATCTGGAATTTGTTGCGGATGGCGGCCGCGTGCTCGAGATCGAGCACATAGTCCAGCTCCATGTTCCCGCCGTTTTCGTCAAAGGCGGCGCGGATGCGGCGCGTGTCCATGCCCATCGTCGCCAGGCCGTAGGGCGTTTCATAGGGGAAGAAATTCTTCAGCCCCTCCCGGAACTCCATCCGGCTCGTCACGGTGCCGGTCCGGTCGACGATCACGCCCTCGGGCCCGATCTCCACGCTGGTGCGCGTGCCGGGCAGGCCGGTGACGTCCGTCTCCCAGTACCAGAGATGCGCGCTGCCGTTTTCGTAGCGGTACATCCCGTCGGTGCTGAAATCCAGGCTGTCCGAGCCCTCCTCATCATAGGCGTGCACGCTGTGCACGTCGATGACCACTTCTTTTTCCTTCATGAGTCTTCCTCCGCCGGCATCACCGGCACCTGTTCGGTCTGCGGCGCGTCCGCCTGCCCCAGAAACAGCGGAGCCAGACGCTCGAAGCGCTCCTTGTCGCCGCTCGTCAGGCAGCGGAGAGAGCCCTCTCCTCCGCGCAGGCCGTTTTCTTCCAGATAATGTTTGATAAAGGCGGCGGCGCAGGCGCTGGCGTCCACCAGCCGCACGTCCTCGCCCAGAACATCGCGCAGCGCGTCTTCGATGAGGCCGTAGTGCGTGCAGCCGAGCAGCAGCGTACTTACGCCGGCATCCTTCAGCGGCTGCAGATAGTCCGCCACCGCCCCGCGCAGCGCGGGATCGTCCTTTCCGACGCGTCCGCTCTCAATGAGCGGGACAAAGGCAGGGCAGGCCGCGGAATAGACTTCCCGCCCGGGGCAGGCCGCGCGCAGCGCGCGGTCAAAGGCGCCGGAGCGGATCGTCGCCTCCGTGGCGATCACGCCGATGGGTGCCGCGCTCTGCTCCCGCGCGATCTCCGCCACCGCCGCGTCCAGCACGCCGAAGGCCGGGACGGGACAGGCGGCGAGAATGTCCGCCGCGTTCGATGACAGCGTGCCGCAGGCGGCGAAGATCAGCTTCGCGCCGCAGGATGCCGCCACGGACAGATTCTGATGCGCCATCAGCCGCAGCTGCCCGCGCGGGCGGCCGCCGTAGGGCGCACGGCCGTTATCGGCAAAAAAGACGATATTCTCTTCGGGGCAGATCGCGCGCAGCGCGCGCACCGCCGTCAGTCCGCCGAAGCCGGAATCAAAGATGCCGATCGGTCTGTTGTCCATACCAGGGTCTTCCTTTCCTTGCGTTAACTTGATCAGTATAGCGCGAAAGCGCTCTGTTGACAAGTAAAATTTATAGTGGAATTTGTGCGCGCACTTTGGTATAATACTCATGTTACCATTATTATGAGGAAGCTTCGGAATGATACCCCGATCCCGCAAGGAGGTGCCTGTATGACGATCGATCTGACCGAAAAGGAATTCCGGCGTCTGCTGGATCTGGTCTATATCGGCAACTGGATCCTGAACTCTGCCCGCGGCGAAGACCGCTTTGAAGACTACGATCTGCTGCAGGAGAAGCTTTTCTCCCTCTGCGCCGGGCAGGGCATGCCCACGCTGATCCAGCGCTGGCGCGGCCATATTTTCCCCTCGCGCGCCTATGAGGACGGCGGCATCCACGAGGCGATCGCCGACTATGAGGACGCGGTCTTCTTCGACATTCTGGCCGAGGAGCTGGCGCGGCGGGATCTGGGCCTGGTGGAGACCGACCCGGAGGACTTTACGGAACTCAACGCCCGGATGGATGAATATCTGGACGAATTTGACCGCAGCGGCCTGGACGCCGTGACGGTCGATCTGCAAGAGGGATAAGCATGCACGACGAACTGACCAGAGAAGATCTCAAAAAGATGCAGGAGGAGCTGGACTACCGGCGGCTCGAGCTGATGCCCGGGCTGATCGAGGAGGTCAAGCGCACCCGCGCCTTCGGCGATCTGAGCGAAAATTTTGAATACAAGGCCGCCAAGCAGGCGCAGAACAAAAACCGCAGCCGCATCCGTTATCTGGAGGGCATGATCAAAACGGCGAAGCTCATCGAGGACCACGCCGGTGCCAACGAGGTCGGCCTCTTCGACAAGGTGGAGCTCTATATGCCCGAGGACGACGAGACCGAAACGCTGCAGGTCGTCACCACCGTGCGCTGCGACCCGCGCAAGGGACTCATCAGCAAGGAATCCCCGATGGGCCGTCAGCTGCTGGGCAAAAAGGTGGGCGACCGCTTTACCGTGCAGGTCAATGAGCGCTACAGCTATGTGGCCGAGGTCAAAAGCATCACCAAAACCGAGGATGACGGCTCCGCGCCGCTGATGCAGTACTGATTTTTTATGATGGACCGGACAAAACGCCTGACCTTGGCCGGCCGCCTTCTGGGCCTTCTGGCGCTGGCGGCGCTGTTTCTCCTCTGGTGGCTGCGGACGCCCTACGGCTTTTGGGGACGAACGGCCGCCTTTGTCAGCGCCGCGCTGTTCGCGCTGCTCGGCCTGCGCTTCATCCCGCGCTGGGTGGACTTCTGGTCCGCTTCTCCCCTGCCCGCCGCGCCGGATCCAAAAGAGCCGCCGGCCATGGGGCTGCGTATCTTCTTTTCCCTGTGGTGCCTGGATCTGCTGATCCTGCTGGCCGCCTGGGCGCTGCGCGCCGCGCTCGGTCACGGCGGCAGCTTTGCCGAGACACTTGACTTCTGGCGCTGCACCGACAGCCAGCACTATCTGGCCATCGCCGAGGACTGGTATCTCTCCGAGGGCGAGCTCGACCGGCTGGTGCAGCTGGTCTTTCTGCCGGGCTACCCGGTGCTGGTGCGCCTGCTGAAGCTGCTGACCGGCGATTTCCTGACAGCGGGTCTGCTGCTGTCGGCGCTGTGCTTTGCCGGCTCCGGCGCTGTGTTTTACCGGCTGCTGCGGCTGGATCTGCCGCATGAGGCCGCGCTCCGCGCGCTGCTGATGCTCTGCCTGCTGCCCGGCTCCTTTTTCTATGCCGCGCCCATGAGCGAGAGCCTGTTTTTGCTCTGCTCCCTGGGCTGCGTATATCTGGCGCGCAAAGACCGCTGGCTCCTTGCCGGGCTCTGCGGCGCCTGGGCCGCCTTCACCCGCTCGCTCGGGCTGATGCTGGCCGTGCCGCTCATCATGGAGCTCGTTGCGCAGGCTGTGCGTGAAAAGCCGCCTGTCACCAAGCTTTTTCCCCGCGCCGCCTGTGTGCTGCTCGTGCCGCTGGGCTTTGCCGCCTACTGTGTCATCAATTATTTTGTCGCGGGCAATCCATGGCAGTTTATGATTTATCAGGCGGAGCACTGGGGACAGCATCTGGGGCTGTTTTTCAACACCGCCGCCTATCAGACGGAGCTGGCGATCGGAACCTTTACTGACAACCCGCACAATTTCTGCGGCCTGTGGCTGCCGAACCTGATTTTCGGCCTGGGCTCCCTCGCGCTGGTCGCGGCGGCGGTCACTGACCTGCGGCCGAGCTATTGCGCGTGGTTCATCGCCTATTATGTCATTGCCGTCGGCGCGACCTGGCTGCTGAGTGCCCCGCGCTACCTGATGGCCATGCCCGTGCTGCCGATGGCGCTGGGCCGCTTGTCAGAAAAAAAGCCCGCCAAAACGGCGATGCTGATCCTGCTCACACTGCTCTGGCTGCTGTATTATCTCGCTTTTTTGCAGCGCTGGCAGGTGTGGTAGGGCCTGTTTTTCGCATCAAAAACGACGTTTTTGATAGACTGATTTGGTTTACATAATATTATTTTTGGTTTACACTATCATTATCAGGAGGTTTCTATGGTCAAGGTCAATTACTCCGGCGCGGAAAGCTTCTTCCGCGGCAGCGGCCCCGATTTCGACCTGGCTGCGAAGGCCCACCAGACCTTTGCGGACAAGTCCGGCGCGGGCGCCGATTTCACCGGCTGGGCGGAGCTGCCCCAGCGCATCAAGGACACCGAGCTGGACGCCATCGTGCGCACGGCCGAGCTGATCCGCAGCCGCTCCAAGGCGCTGATCGTCATCGGCATCGGCGGCTCCTATCTCGGCGCACGCGGCGCCATCGAGCTGCTGCGCCCGCTCCCCGGCAAGGATGATCCCAAGGTCTTCTTCGCCGGCAACGGTCTCAGCCCCGACTATCTGTGCGACGTGCTGCAGCAGCTGGGCGATCTGGACTTCGACGTGAACGTCATCTCCAAGTCCGGCACCACGCTTGAGCCCGCCGTCTCCTTCCGCATCTTCCGCGAGCTGCTGGCGAAGAAGTACGGCGACAAGGCCGACGAGCACATCTTTGCCACCACCGACGCGCGCCGCGGCGCGCTCAAGTCCCTGGCCGATCAGCGCGGCTGGCCCTGCTTCGTCGTGCCCGACGACGTCGGCGGCCGCTTCAGCGTGCTGTCCGCCGTGGGTCTGCTGCCGATGGCCGTGGCCGGGATCGACGTGCGCCGCGTGATCGACGCCGCGATCGCCGAGTTCAAGGCGCTCGACCTGCGCTCTCCCGAAAACCCCGCCTGGCAGTATGCCGCCGTGCGCCAGCACCTCTACTCCACCGGCAAGACCGTGGAGATCCTCGGCTGCTATGAGCCCAGCTTCCGCTTCATGGCGGAGTGGTGGAAACAGCTCTATGGCGAGAGCGAGGGCAAGGACGGCATCGGCATCTTCCCCGCCTCGGTGGAGTTCACCGCCGACCTGCACTCGATGGGCCAGTACATCCAGGCCGGTCCCCGGAACCTGATGGAGACCATCGTCCGCTTCAACAAATGCCGCAGCAGCTATGCCGTGCCCTTTGAGGCGGCCGACGCCGACGGGCTCAACTACGTCTCCGGGCGCGATCTGGCCGAGGTCTGCCGCGTGGCGGCCGACGCGGTGAAGGCCGCGCACATCGAGGGCGGCGTGCCGAACCTCGTGGTCGAGGTCGAGGAGCGCAACGAAGAGGGCTTTGCCGCCCTGGTCTGCTTCTTCGAGCTGGCCTGCGCCATCTCCGGCTACATGTCCGGGGTCAATCCCTTTGACCAGCCGGGCGTGGAGGCTTACAAAAAGAACATGTTCCGCATGCTGGGCAAGCCCGGCGCGAAATAAGGCGTTCGGTTTGAACAAAATACGAGGAGGATACGCGATGCGTATCCTCCTCGTTGTTTTGTGCGGTTGGGGCGGGAGAGAATCCCCCAGTCAGCTTCGCTGACAGCCCCCTTTAGGCAAGGGGGCCTGAGGGGAGGACGGGCCGCCGGGGGCGGCGGCCCCTACGGTTGAAAAAACAACAGGCGCTGGGCGAAGCAAGCCGCGCCCCTACGGGGGAAAATGAGCGGGCCGGGGGCGGCGGCCCCTACGGGGAATGACAGGGCGCTGGTTTGTCGGCGGCGACAGCCCCCCCTTAGGCAAGGGGCCTTACGAAGGGCGGGCGATTCGTGAATCGCCCCTACGGGAGAGCATGCCAAAAGCTCCCGATCCAAAAGGATCGGGAGTGTGGGAAGAATCCCCCAGTCAGCTTCGCTGACAGCCCCCTTTAGGCAAGGGGGCCTGAGGGGAGGGCGGGGCAAGCCCCGCCCCCACGGAGGGGAAGGCTTGAGGGGGCGTATCCGTTACAGGATCATGGAGAAGAGCACAAACAGCCAGTGGGCCGCGACGCCCGCGCAAAGGCCGCCGACCGTGTGGCAGAGGATGGCCTTGCCGATCAGCTCCTTGCAGTTGAGGCTGTCCATCATCGAGGTGTGGGTGCTGAGGTAGCCGCTCCAGCACATGCACATGGCGGTGAAAACCGCAATGTCGTTGGCGTGGATCAGCGCCTCGTCCACCAGCGTGCTGGTCACGCCCAGCGCAGCGCCTGCGGCGCCGAGCGCCGTGACCGGAACGCCGATCGCGTCCGGAGAGGAGAAGCCGAAGAGCGGCCGGAGGATGAAGTCGATCTTGTTGGCGAGCCAGGGCAGCAGCTTGATGCCCTCATAGGCGGCGCCGGTGTAGCCGCTCTCGGACGGGCCGTTGGTGAGCATCATGACCAGGGTGCAGATGACCAGCACGCCGGGGACGATGCTGACGCCCATTTTCACGCCGCTGTGCCCGCCTTCGAGGATCGCAGCCATCACGCGGCTGCCGACCTTGCCCTCGCGGACCGGGCGCATCCCGGCCGGGATCTGCGCCTCGGCGTTTGCATCGGCCTCCATCGGCGCCTCGGTACCGAAGCGCTTTTTCGTGAAGATCAGCATCAGACGGGTGCTGACGACGCTGCCGATGACCGCGCCGACCAGACCGAGGATCACCGCCAGGCCGATCTTTTCCTCCGGCATGCGGCCGGACAGGCCGTACATGAAGGAGCAGACGATCAGGCCCATGCCGAAGGCGGTGCCGAGGTTCGTCAGCGCCGGGAACTGGTAGGCCTTGAAGCAGCGGCGGAACTCATGGTCGTCGGCCAGGGCGAGGATGGCGGGGTTATCCGACAAAAAAGTAGTGACGATGCCCAGCGCGGAGGCGCCAGGCAGGCCGTAGATCGGCCGCATCAGCGGCTGCAGCACGCGGTTGGCCAGCGAAACGAAGCCGAACTCGCTCAGCAGCGCCGAGATCGCGCCCATCAGCACGCAGATCGCGGTGAGATAGAGCACCGTGTCGATCAGCAGGCGGTAGGCCGTATTCATCATCGTGTTGATGGCGTTGCCAAGCCCCATTTTCACCGCGAAAAGGGCAAAAACGCCGAGAAAAATGACGGGAAACACAAAGGTCTCCACGCCGAGCGCTTTTTTATAGACGGGAGCGGCCGTCTTTTTCTGTTCGTCCATCGCCGTATCCTCCAACAAGGGCCGCGGGCGCACGCTTGCGTCCGGGCAGACTGCAGCTCCGAAACGGGCCGGCTGTGGCATGAGAATACTGTTCGCTCTGCCTCATATTGTATCTGTCCCGGCGCAAATTGTCAATCGCCGCTTGACGGTTTCCGGAAAAAAGCGGAAAAGAGGAGCTGACGCAAGGCAGCACCATGCCATGGCTTGGCCGCAGGGGAGGGGCATGCCCCTCCCCTGCGGAGAGATTCGGAGTTGGAATAAAGGGCGGGGGGCGGCAAGAAGAATCCCCCAGTCTGCTTCGCAGACAGCCCCCTTTAGGCAAGGGGGCCTAAGAGGAGGGGCGTCGGCCCCTACGGCTGGGAAAACGCGGGCCGAGGCCGGGCGGGTCAGTCTTCCTTGCGGACGATCTGGCGGTGTTTGGCGCGGCTGTTCGTGATCAGGGGCACGCTCTCGATGATCAGCGAGGAGGTGTCCAGGCCGTACCATTTGGCCTTGGAGCCGGCGATGTGCCGGATGGAATACTTGGTGTTGAGCACCAGCTCGTCGAGCGCGCTGAGCTCAGTTTTGGTGTTGACCGTCTTGCGGATGATGCAGAACTTGAAGGTGCCGACCGTGGACTTGCCGTAGATCGAATACTTCTTGTCCTGGACGGGCAGCTCGCCGCGCTTCTGCAGATCCTGCACGATCTGGCGCAGGTAGACGTTCACGCGCGGGGAGCACTTGAAGCCCAGATTCAGGCGGATGCGGAAGATGCAGTCCGTGCCGAAGGTCTCGAGCTCATAGTTGAGGGTGTTCGGCTCGTTGACGACGTTGACGTTGACGACCCAGTAGGCCTGCGCGCGCTTGGTATCCTTGTCGAGGATGGAATAGAGGATGTCGCGGTCGATGCGCTCGAAGTCGTTGCCGTTGGCGAGATACACCAGGTTGTGCGCCAGCAGCGGAATGGACTCGTCGCTGTGCAGCGCGACCAGGCTGGGCACATAGTCGCGGAAGCGCAGGCGGGTGCTGAAGCGGTTTTCCAGCAGCGTGCCGCGGTACCAGATGGCCTCCAGCAGCAGGAGCATGAGCGTGAGCAGCACGGTCACATAACCGCCATGCGTGAACTTGCCGAGGCTGGAGATGAAGAAGACGCCCTCGATCAGCCCGAAGGCCGCCAGCACCAGGAAGCTGAGCACGCTCTTTTTGCGGATCTTGCGCAGATAGACGGAGATCAGCAGCGTCGTCATCAGCATGGTGATCGTGATGGCCAGGCCGTAGGCCGCCTCCATGCGCGCGCCGGAGCGGAAGAAGAGCACGATCAGGCTGCAGCCGATCCAGAGCACCGTGTTCACCGCGCCGATGTAGAGCTGACCCTTCGTATCGGAGGGGTAGCGGATCTCGAGATGCGGCAGCAGGTCGAGCAGGATGGCCTCGGAGACCAGCGTATAGGAGCCGGTGATCAGCGCCTGGGAGGCGATGACCGCCGCCGCCGCGCCGAGCACGACCGCAAAGGGACGCAGCAGCTCCGGCAGCATCAGGAAGAAGGGGTTGAGGTCCTCGATCCCGAGCAGCGCGGCGTTGCCGCGGCTCTGGATGATCCAGGCGCCCTGGCCCAGATAGTTCAAAATCAGGCAGAGCTTGACGAAGGGCCAGCTGAAATAGATGTTTTCCTTGCCGACGTGACCCATGTCGGAATACAGAGCCTCCGCGCCGGTGGTGGCGAGGAAGACGCTGCCGAGGATCATGAAGCCCAGCTTGTTGTTGGGGCTGAGCAGCACCTTGATCGCGTAGAGGGGGTTGAATGCCTTGAGCACCGCAGGCAGCGCCGTGATGTGCAGCAGCCCCGTCAGGCCGAGGAAGCTGAACCAGAGCAGCATCACCGGGCCGAAGGCCTTGCCGATCTTGCTGGTGCCGGCATGCTGCACGGAAAAGAGCGTGGTGATGATGAGGAGCGTGATGACGACAACCTTCCACTGGCCATCGCCGAGGAAGCGGTTCATGACCTCGATGCTGCGAAGACCCTCCACCGCCGTGGTCACGGTGACGGCCGGAGTCAGTACGCCGTCAGCCAGCAGCGCAGCGCCGCCGAGCATGGCCGGCACGATCAGCCACTTGCCGCAGGCCTTCACCAGCGAATACAGCGAGAAGATGCCGCCCTCGCCGTGGTTGTCCGCCTTCATGGCGATCAGCACATACTTGATGGTGGTCAGCAGGGTGATGGTCCAGATCACCAGGGACAGCGAGCCGATGATGAAGCTCTCGTCTACCCCGCCGATGCCGCCGTTACCCTCCAGGATCGACTTCATCACGTACATCGGCGAGGTGCCGATGTCGCCGTAGACGATGCCGATCGTCACCAGAAACATGCCAAAGCTGAATTTCTGTCTGTTCTTCATATGCAAACTCGCCTCTCCGTGCCATATCGCCGTCTTGCGTCAAAAAGTCTGTAACAGGATAATTATACCACAGCATTCCGCAGCTTTCAACGCTTTCTTCCCCTTTTGTTCACGGCGGCGGGACTTGCATCATCCCTGCATTTTATGCTAAGATGAAGTGAAAAAGTGTGCCTTCCCGGGGAGGAAGGTTTTGGGAGGCGAGGCCATGGAACAGGCAAGCATGCAGGCGCTGCTGCAGGCGGATGAGGAGCGGCTGCGCCATACTCTGCGCGCCAACGACAGCATTGAAAAAAGCCGGGAGCACAGTCTGGACACGCTGAGCGAGGAGCTCGGCAATCTGCTGCTGCGCTACAACGCCGCCTGCGGCGCGGACCGTATGCGCCAGGCCCTGGCGGACTGCGTGACGGCCACGGCGCGCGACAGCCTCGCGCTGCTGAAGGCCGCGGGCGTGGAAAAGGAGACGGCCCGGCGGGAAAGCTCCGGCTGGGCGATGCTGTTGCTGCTGGTCGCGGTGATCGCGGCGGCGGCCAGCGTGCTGCTGGGCGAGACGATGCGGCTGGCCGGCATCGGCTGCGCGGCGGCGGCCGTGATCGCGGCCTTTGCCGCCGGGCGGCTGTGGTTTCACAAGCAGGCCGTCACCGTGCGGCCCACGCTGGATCCGGAGACGCTCTGGCTCGGCATGAAACGGACGAGTGAGACGATGGACCGGAAGATCGACGCCTTCTGCGAGCGCGCGTCCGAATGGGCGCAGGAGCGGGAAGCGTCGAACGGCGGCGACGCGCTGGACGAAGAGACGCTCCGCCTCTTCGGCGACCTGCTGGAGGCGCTGTACGCCGAAAACGGAGACTTCGCGCTGCGGCAGCTGAAAAAGATCCGGCCCTGCCTGCGCGCGCTCGGCATTGAAACAGTGGATTATGCCGGAGAAAACGCGGATCTGTTCGAGCTCTTTCCCTCCAAACGGCCGGGCGTGACGCTGCGCCCCGCGCTGCGGGCCGGAGACCGGCTGCTGCTGGCCGGACGGGCGACGGAGCAGACGGAATAAGCGGCAAGGAGACGCTGACAGGATGATTTACTGGGGATTTGACCTGGGCGACGGCGAGAGCACGGTCGCCCGCGTGCGCGGTGAGGGGCAGTCGAGCCCCGAGACCGTGCCCGTCGAGGGCAGCCGCGTGCTGCTGACGGCCTGGGCGCTGATGAAAAACGGCGAGCTGCGGATCGGCGAACGGGCGGCGAAGTCCGCCTCGGCCGCGCTGCGCAGCGCCGCGCGCTTCAAGGGGCGTTTTCTGGACGAGCAGTCTGACAGCGCGGGGCTGATCCGGGATTTTTCCTCCCGGGTCTTTGAGTCGCTGCGCGCCGGCGGCGCGATGACGGGCGGCGAGAAGAGCAACAGCGTGTACATCGGCTGCCCGGCGGGCTGGGACAAGGCCGCGCGGGAGCGCTACCTCGCCATTTTCGAGACTCTCGGCGTGCCGACGCCGAAGGTGATCTCCGAATCCCGGGCGGTCATGGTGGGCGCGATCCAGTCCAACTCCGTGCGGGACTATGTGGACCTGCGCAGCAAGACCGTGCTGGTGGTGGACGTCGGTTCCTCCACGACGGATTTTGCCTACATCAAAAAAGGAAAAGAAGCCGAGATCCGCACCGGCGGCGAGGTCCGCCTGGGCGGCGGCGTGATGGATGAGACGCTGCTGGAGGCCTGCGTGGATCTCGCGCCGCAGGCTGCGGCGATCCGCAGGGTCTTCGCCGCGAGCGAAAGCTGGCGGGTGGACTGCGAGCTGCGCGCCCGGCGGCTCAAGGAGCGCTACTACGCCTCCGGCCGTGTCGGCGGGCGCGAGGAGCAGAGCGAGGCGGTGCTGATCTGCTACGACGAGCCGCTGCTGCTGGATCTGGTGATGAACGAGGACATGGCAAGGCGCCTGACCGACCGGCCATGCCGCGCCCTCGGCGGGCGCTCCTTCCGCGAGGTCTTCTGCGCGGGACTGCAGGAGGTGCGCGAGGCCATCGGCGACACCCCGCCGGAGCTGCTGTTTCTGACGGGCGGCGTGTCGCGCATGGACGAGATCCGCGCCTGGTGCGCGGAGGTCTTCCCGCAGGCCGTGATCTACGTGGACGCAGAGCCCGAGTTCAGCGTGGCCAAGGGCCTGGCCTGGTGCGGGCGCATCGACGACGAGCTGGGGCGCTTCCGCAGCGAGGTGGACGAGCTGATCGGCTCGGACACGATTGAAAACATCGTGCTGCAGCACCTGCGCAGCCTCTATGACAGCGTGCTGGAGCAGCTGCTCGATCCCCTGCTGGAGCAGGCGGTCAAGCCCGTGCTGCTCGACTGGCGCGAGGGGAAGATCGAGACCCTCGCCGGTACGGAGGACGCGCTGCGCGAGCACATCAAGATCTATCTGCATTCCGAGCAGGCGCGGCAGCTGCTGTACGGCCCGGTCACGGACTGGATGCGCCGGGTGTCGGAGGATCTGGAGGCCTACACCTCGCCGATCTGCCGGCGCTGGCACGTGCCGGATCATTCGCTGAACATCTCCTCGCGTCTGGCCGCGAGCGATCTGCACATCCTGGAAAAGGTGGACGCGAAGAGCGTCTTTGCGGGCGACACGCTGGCCGGCGCCGCGTTTTTCGTCGAGTCGATCATCTCCGTGATCGTCGGCCTGCTGTGCGGCGGCAGCGGCATGGCGCTGATCGCCGAGGGCCCGGTGGGCATTGCGATCGGCGTGATCTCCTCGCTGCTGCTGTTCACCGTGGGGCGGCTGCTGGGCCGGGACGCCCTGGATCAGAAGATCGCGCAGATGAACCTGCCGCTTCTCATCCGCCGCGCCGCGCTCTCGGAGGTGCTGCCGAAGCTGGAGACGCCGAAGCTGCAGCTGCCGAGGCTGACGGAGAAGGATGGGAAGGCCGAAAAGCCGCGCCTGCGGCTGCTGCCGCGGCTGCGCTGGCCGGAGGCCGGGGACATCCCGGCGCGGCGGATGCGCGTGATCCGCCGGAAGGTCAAGGCGGGCTACGAGGAGCTGCTCGGCAGCGAAAACGACGAGGCCGTGCAGGCGCTCAACGCGCGGATGTGCCGGGAGATCACCGAGCAGATCGAGACGCGGCTCAAAGAGCTGGCCGAACAGGTGGAGATCCCGCTTTAAAAAACGATATTTCGACGAACAGGAGGTGGAAGCATGAAGAAACAACTAGGGCTTTTGATCCTATGCCTGTTCGTCGTTTTTTTCTGCTGCGGCTGCGGCGCGGTTGCCGAGCCGATCCCCGTGGAAGCGACGCTGAAGCCCGCGCCGGAGCCCGTTTACGAATACGAAGAGGTCTATCTTCGTCTGACGGAGCCCTGTGGGACGGGCTTCGTCCTGCAGGAAAACGTCTGCCAGGTCGCGGTTGGCAGCCGAACCTACCAGTTCGTTTCTTCGATCCCGATCGAGGACCGGGCCGATTTTATCGACGGGCAGGAAAGGCTCTGCGGACTGCTGGAGGAACACGGGATCTCTGCCGCGGAGAAGCGCTTTCTCGTCCTGCCCGACTATACGAACTGGACGGATTCTGAAAAGGACGTCGCTTACTACGGTCTCGACGGCCTGAACAGCTGGCAGCAGGCGCTGACGACGCTGCAGCTCGCGCTGGGCGACTATACGAACTACGGCTATCTGTACGCGCTGGCAGATCGCCTGGCTGCGGAGCTGGACTGGCGGCAGGACGAAACGGCGGAACTGGGAACGCTCCGCGATCCCAGTTCGCTGAACCTGGTCTATCCCTGCTTCGACGAGTTCTATACCCCGGCGGAGGATATTGCCGCCTGCAAGGCTTTATCTAAGCATCTGCTGGCTGGGTTGGACGATATCTGGTCGGAGGAGGCCTTCCTACAGGCAAGGCAGCACTATGCCGTCGAACAGGGGATCGCCTTTACGCCGACCTATCTCGCCTTCGCCAATTACAGTCCGAGCTGCGAGCTGAAGATCCGGTCGAAGTATCTGGAGTTATTCAGAACGAACAGCTTCACGGAGGATGTGTATTATACACGCGGCTGCATCGCCGAGGATTATATGGCCAGTCTCGACGGCATGATCCGAGGCTTCGAGTGGCTGGAGGATTATCTGACACAGCTTCGGGAGACCTTTGAAGTCGATGAACCTGCGCTGCTGCCCGTATATCTGAAGGACGACGCCGGCAGATACGCAAATATGACCTATGCCGCATATTTCAGACCTGATAAGGACGGCGGCAGCATCACCGGCGTCGGCCTGCCGGTGATGGCACATGAATACGTACACTATCTTTATTGGCTCCGGGGCGGCCCATCGGACCCCGCCTATGAGTCCTGGATCAACGAGGTGGCGGCCTGCTATTATACCTATCCCAGTGAATTTGAAACATTCTATGCAATTCACAGACGAAATCCGGATCATATGCGAAAGCTCGAGGAGTATATTGGAGAAGCCTTTGACGAGCCTGCCGATTACATCCCCTTCCTGCGCGCTCGCCATCGGAGTGGGGTGCTGCAGTACCCCTACCGCTACTATCTGATCACCGAGTATGCGCTTCGTCCCGTTTTCGGTGAGTACTTCGTACGTACTTACGGAGAGGACGTCTTTCTGGACTGGGTGCTGGCGCCGTCCAAATCCAAAGCGCTGACCGGGAAGACCGTGGATGAGATCGTCGATGACTGGTGTGCGGATATGGACATACCTGAAAACGACCGAAAAGGAGGATTGTTATGAAACTTGTTACTTTTATTCGTACCGAAAACAAAGAGGAACTCGGTATCCTGCAGGATGAGCGCGTGCTGCCGCTGGCAGAGTTCGGCTTTGCCTTTGCCGATATAAACGATCTGATCGAACGCGCTTCGGCCGGGGAGCTGGACCTGATGCGCAGCGCGCAGGGCGAGGGTCTGCCGCTCGAATCCGTCCGCCTGCTCTCCCCGATCCCGCGTCCGCGGCAGGACGTGCTGTGCCTGGGGCTCAATTACACCGCGCATGCCGCCGAGGCGGCGGGCTTTTCCAAGGAGGCCTTCGGCAAAAAGTCGAGCGCGCCGGTCTTTTTCTCCAAGCGCGTCAACGAATCCCAGGGCAGCGGCGCGCCGATCCCGTCCCATCGGGACATCACCGAAAAGCTCGACTTTGAAAACGAGCTGGCCGTTGTGATCGGACGGGACGCGAAGAACGTGCCGGAGGAAGAAGCCGGAGACTACGTCTTCGGCTACACGGTGCTCAACGACGTGAGCGCCCGCGACCTGCAGACCGCGCACGTCCAGTGGCACTTCGGCAAGAGCCTGGACGGCTTCACGCCGATGGGGCCCTGCCTGGTCACGGCCGATGAGTTCGCCTTCCCGCCGGACCTGCGCATTTTCACCGACGTCAACGGCGAACGGCGGCAGGACAGCCGCACGTCCCTGCTGATCCACGGCATTCCGGAGATCATCAGCACGCTCTCGCGCGGCATGACGCTCAAGGCCGGCACGATCATCGCCACCGGCACGCCCAAGGGCGTCGGTATGGGCGAAGAAACGCCGCGCTTTCTCCAGCCGGGCGACGTGGTCGCCTGCTCGATCGAGGGCATCGGCACGCTGGTCAACCCGGTGGAGTGAGGCGGGAAAGCGCTTGACTTCTCCTGGGGCGGATGCTATACTCAAAATGCACGAAAACCAAACAGAGACAGATAATTTTTTGACCGCGCGCCCGAAAAAACGGGCCGCTGAAAAAAGAATGATGGTCGGATGAAGGCTCCGAGAGAGACCGCTTTTTGCGGCGCCGAAGGGGAATGCAAAAACTCTCAGGCAAAAAGATCGGATCCGGACGACGCTTCGGAAAGTACGGCCCCGCGGCCGTACACCAAAGGGGCAACCGGAGGCCGCGTTCACGCGGCGGAAGGGAATCTCTCAGGTTTGGACGGAGGCAGAAAAACACACCGGTGTTTTTCTGCCTCTTTCTGTTTTCGGACATACTATTTTGGGAGGAATACGATGAGCGAATGGAAACGCACTCAATTTTATGACACGCACGTCGCGGCCGGCGCGACGATGGTGGAGTTCGGCGGCTGGGAGATGCCCGTGCAGTATCCCAGCGGCATCGTGGCCGAACACCTCTACACCCGCCACTTCTGCTCCCTGTTCGACGTGTCCCACATGGGACGCATCCTGGTCGAGGGGCCGCAGCGGGTCGAGTTTCTGCAGCACGTGCTGACCAGCAACGTCTGCGCCCTGGATCTCAACCGCGCCCAGTACAGCATGATTTCCGATGAAAACGGCTTCGCCGTCGACGACGCCTACCTCTACCGCTTCGAGGAGGAGCGTTTCCTGCTGGTCGTGAACGCGGGCAACACCGACAAGGACTGGGCCCATCTGTGCGCCGTGGCAAAGGACTACGACTGCACGCTGACGAACATCACCGCCGACTGGGCGGCCATCGCCGTGCAGGGGCCGAAGAGCAAGGAGCTGCTGACGGAGCTGGCCGGCGGCCAGTCCGTCACCGAGCCGATGCGCAACGCTCTCAACACCCTCGAGCTGGAGGGCCACCGGGTCTGCGTGTCCAAGACCGGCTACACCGGCGAGCCGCTCGGCTACGAGGTCTATGTCAAAAACGAGGACTGCGTGTGGCTGTGGAACCGCCTGATCGAGCTGGGCGCCCGCCCCGCCGGTCTCGGCGCGCGCGACACGCTGCGCATGGAGGCGGGCCTTCCCCTTTACGGGCACGAGCTCGGGCTCGACGCCGAGGGCAAGCCCATCCCCATCTTTGCCGTGCCGATCGCCCGCTTCGCGGTGAGCTTCTCCCCACTCAAGGGCGATTTCATCGGCCGCGAGGCGCTGCAGAAGCAGTCCGACGCCTATAAGCGCATCATGAACCGCGACTTTTCCGACATGGCGGCGCTGCCGCGCCGCATCCGCCCCATCACGCTGCTCGACCGCGGCGTCATGCGTGCCGGCATGCCCGTATATGACAAGGGCGAGCCGGTCGGCTGGGTCACCAGCGGCACGATGGTCCCCTACTACCGCAGTGAAAACGAGGGCCTGGAGTCCCAGTTCACCGACGACATCGTCAAGCGCGCGATCGGCCTGTGCTACATCGACAGCGACATTCTGGACAACGAGGCCGTGGAGGTCGACGTGCGCGGCCGCCGGCTGCGCGCCGTGATCCCCGAGCGGCACCTGGACAACATGGCGCCGCCCTTCGCCCGCCCGATCATCTACGGCACCGAGCTTGCCCCGCAGGAGGTTGTCTATGAGGCGGAGCCGCCGCTGAACCTGCTGCTGCGCGCCGACAGCAACCATCTCTGGCGCCAGAAGCGCTGCGTCAACCTGATCCCCTCCGAAAACACGCCCAGCCGCGCCGTGCAGCTGCTCTGCGCCAGCGACCCGAGCTGCCGCTATGCCGAGCACAAGAAGGTCAAGTCCTTCTACGACAAGGATATCTTCTACTACCAGGGCACCGGCTTCATCGACGAGGTCGAGCGTCTGCTGGTGGACGAGATGCGCAAGTACTTCGGCTGCACTGAGGTCGAAACCCGCGTCATCAGCGGCCAGATGGCCAACACCGCCGTGTTCTCGGCGTTGATGGACTGGAAAAACCGTCTTGACCGCCGCCGCACGCCCGAGCGCCTCGGCTATGTGATGAACAACCACATCATCCGCGGCGGCCACCTCTCCGCCCAGCCGATGGGCGCGCTGCACGACTACATCGCCGTCGACCCCGTCACCGAGCGCAGCGCCATTGTCAACTTCCCGGTCTGCAAAGACAACATCTACAAGACCGACGTGGAGGAGACCAAAAAGCTCATCGACCAGTACCGGCCCGAGTTCATCATCTTCGGCAAGAGCATGATCATCCAGAAGGAGCCCGTCAGCGAGATCCGCCGCTTTGTGGACGAGCAGAAGATCCCCACGACCATCATGTACGACATGGCGCACGTCCTGGGTCTGGTGGGCGATTATTTCCAGAAGCCCTTCGAGGAGGGCGCCGAGATCGTCACCGGCTCCACGCACAAGACCTTCTTCGGCCCGCAGCGCGGCGTGATCGCCGTCAACTACAAAGAGGACGAGCTCAAGTACGGCCTCTGGCACAGCATCGAAAACCGCGCCTTCCCCGGCAGCGTCTCCAACCACCATCTGGGCACGCAGCTGGGCCTGCTGATGGCCGCCTATGAGATGAACGCCTTCAAGGACGAGTATCAGAAGGCCGTCATCGAAAACGCCAAGTACTTCGCCAAAGCGCTCGCGGCCCAGGGGCTGGAGGTCTGCGGCGATCCCGCCATCGATTACACCGAGACGCACCAGGTGCTCGTGAAGGTCGGCTACGGCAGCGGCGCCGAGATCGCCCGGAGGCTGGAGAACAACAACATCATCGTCAACTATCAGGCGCTGCCCGACGAGGAGGGCTTCACCGCCTCCGGCGCGCTGCGCATGGGCGTGAGCGAGATGACCCGCTTCGGCTTCGGTCCGAAGGAGTTCGACCGCCTGGCCGGGCTGATGGCCGAGTGCATCCTGCACGGAACGCACATCGGTCAGGCCGTCTCCGATCTGCGCAAGGACTACACCGAGATGCTTTACTGCTTCAAAGACGAGGCCTTTACCGAAACGCTCGAGGACTTCGCCGGGCGGATCGGGTTCTGATCCTAAGAAAAACGCCTGAGAGGCATCCGTGCCGTTGTTGTGCACCTCATCAGTCAGCTGCGCTGACAGCTTCCACCCCCCTCTTTGTCGGCTTCGCCGACATCTCTCCCCGCTGGGGAGAGTCTTCCCCTCAAGGGGAAGCCTGAATGGTACCCGCTTCGCGGGGAAACCCTCAGTCAGCTGCGCTGACAGCTCCCTTCTGCGGAAGGGAGCCCAAAATGAATGAAATTATTTTTAATATAAGTGGAGGTAACTGTCATGAATCATCCCAGCGATCTGAAGTATACCAAGTCCCATGAATGGCTGCGCATGGAGGGCGACATCGCCGTGGTCGGCATCTCCGACTACGCGCAGGACGCCCTGGGCGACGTGGTGTTCGTCAATCTGCCCCAGGAGGGCGACGAGACCACCGCAGGCGAATCCTTCGGCGACGTGGAGTCCGTCAAGGCCGTCAGCGAGCTGATCTGCCCCGTCAGCGGCACGGTCTGCGCCGTGAACGAGGATCTGCTGGACGCGCCGGAGCTGTTAAACCAGGACCCCTATGCCGCCTGGATCATCAAGGTGGAGAATGTGAGCGAGACCGAGGAGCTGCTGGAGGCCGACGAGTACGAGGCCCTCTGCGCTGCCGAGCACTGAGCCATTGCCCACCGAAACGGAGAACAGAGCATGAGTTACGTTCCATCCACCCCGGCCGAGCGGCAGGAGATGCTCCGCGCCGTCGGTGCGGAGGACTTTAAGGCGCTGTACCGCGACGTGCCGCAGGAGGTGCTGCTCGACCGCCCGCTCGATCTGCCGGAGGGCATGAGCGAGCTGGAGATGAGCCGCAGGATGAGCGAAATGGCGGCCAAGAACCGCCTCTTCCCCACCGTTCTGCGCGGCGCGGGCGCCTATGACCACTACATTCCCGCCGTCGTCCGCTCCATCCCTGCGAAGGAGGAATTCCTCACCGCCTACACGCCCTACCAGGCCGAAATGAGCCAGGGCGTGCTGCAGTCCATCTTTGAATACCAGACCATGATCTGCGAGCTGACGGGCATGGACGTGTCCAACGCCTCCGTCTACGACGGCGCCACCGCCGCCGCCGAGGCCGCCGCCATGTGCCGCGACCGCAGGCGCCGCGTGACCCTGATCTCCGCCGCCGCGCACCCCGACACGCTGGGCACCGTGCGCACCTACTGCTACGGCACCGGCGACGAGCTGCGGATCGTGCCGATGAAGGACGGGAAGACCGATATCGAGGCCCTGCGCGCCATGCTCACGCCGGAGGTCGCCTCCTTCTACGTTCAGCAGCCGAACTTCTACGGCCAGCTGGAGGACGCGGAGGCGCTCGGCGCGCTGGTGCACGAGGCCGGCGCCCTGTACGTCATGGGCTGCAACCCCATTTCCCTCGGCATCCTGAAGACCCCGCGCGACTGCGGCGCGGACGTCGCCGTCGGCGAGGGCCAGCCGCTGGGCATGCCGCTCGGCTTCGGCGGCCCCTTCCTCGGCTTCATGGCCACAACTACCAAAAACATGCGCAAGCTGCCCGGCCGCATCGTCGGCGAGACGGTGGACAGCCGCGGCGAGCGCGCCTACGTGCTGAGCCTGCAGGCCCGCGAGCAGCACATCCGCCGCGAGAAGGCCAGCAGCAACATCTGCTCCAACGAGGCGCTGTGCGCGCTGACCGCTGCGGTGTATCTGGCCACGGTCGGCCCGGAGGGACTGGCCGAGGCTGCGCGCCAGTGTATGGCCAAGGCGCACTACCTGTGCCGGAAGCTCTGCGGGATCGAAGGCGTGGAGCTGGTCTACACCGGCGAATACTTCCACGAATTCGTCACTACCCTGCCCCGCCGCGACGAAGTGCTGAAGGCGCTGGAGGACGCCGGGATCCTCGGCGGACTGCCCATGGAGGAGGGCGTGCTGTGGTGCGCCACCGAGAAGCAGAGCCGCGAAGAGCTCGATCGCGCCGTTGCGATCGTGAAGGAGGTGCTGGCCGGATGAAGCTGATTTTTGAAAAGAGCGTGAAGGGCCGGCACTGCGACCTGCTGCCCAAGTGCGACGTCGACCTTGTCGAGCTGCCGGAGAGCCTGCGCCGCGAGACGGCGCCCGCCCTGCCGGAGCTGAGCGAGGTGGACGTGGCGCGCCACTACACCGAGCTCAACCACCGCGTGCACGGCGTCAACTGCGGCTTCTACCCCCTCGGCTCCTGCACGATGAAGTACAATCCCCGCATCGACGAGGACATGGCTTCCCTGCCCGGCTTTGCGGGCGTGCATCCCCTGGCCCCGGCCTATGCGGTTGAGGGCTGCCGCGAGGTGCTCGACACCGCCGCGCGCTATCTCTGCGAGCTGACCGGCATGCAGGGCATGACTTTCCAGCCTGCCGCCGGCGCTCACGGCGAATTCACCGGGGTGCTGCTCATCAAGCAGTACCACGACAAGCGCGGCGACGTAAAGCGCCGCAAGATCATCGTCCCCGACTCCGCCCACGGCACCAACCCCGCCACCGCCGCGATGTGCGGCTTTGAAGTGGTGAACATTCCCTCCGCGCCCAACGGCTGCGTCGATCTGGAGGCGCTGAAGGCCGTGCTCGGCGAGGACACCGCGGGATTGATGCTCACGAACCCCAACACCGTCGGCATCTTCGACGAAAACATCCTTGAAATCACCCGTCTGGTGCACGAGGCAGGCGGCCTGTGCTACTACGACGGCGCCAACCTCAACGCGATCATGGGCGTGGTCCGGCCCGGCGATATGGGCTTTGACTGCGTCCACATGAACCTGCACAAGACCTTCGCCACGCCGCACGGCGGCGGCGGCCCCGGCGCCTGCGCCGTCGGCTGCAAGGATTTTCTTTGCGAGTTCCTTCCCGCTTCTGCTTTGATGGAGGGTCCCGGCCATATCCAGGTGCGTTCCTTTGCCGGCAACTTCCTGGTGGTCGTGCGCGCGCTGAGCTATCTGCTTTCTCTCGGCCGCGAGGGCATCCCCGAGGCCGCGCAGAACGCCGTGCTCAACGCCAATTACCTGATGCGCCGCATCCAGGGCAGCTTTGACCTGGCCTTCGACCGGGTGTGCATGCACGAATTTGTGCTCGATCTGAGCCGCTTCAAAAAAGAGACCGGCGTGAGCGCGCTGGACGTGGCCAAGTCGCTGATCGACTACGGCATGCACCCGCCCACGATGTACTTCCCGCTGATCGTCCACGAGGCGCTGATGCTCGAGCCCACCGAGACCGAGAGCAAGGAGACCCTGGACTGGGCGGCGGATATCTTCCGCGCGCTCTATGAGCTGGGCTATACCGATCCCGAGACCATGCACGAGGCGCCGCACCATGCGCAGATCGGCCGCCCGGACGAGGTGCGCGCGGCGCGCAATCCGATCCTGCGCTGGCAGAAGCCGGAGGGCTGCCATGGCTGACTATCAGCTTCTGGTCATCGGCGCCGGGCCCGGCGGCTACACCGCCGCCCTGCGCGCCGCCCGGCTCGGCATCAAAACGGCCGTCGTCGAGGCGCGCGAGGCAGGCGGCACCTGCGTCAACCGCGGCTGCGTGCCGACCAAAACCCTGCTGCACGCCTCCGAGCTCTATCACGCCGCCAAAGAGGGCGCGGCCTTCGGCATCCACGCCGATGGCCTGCGCGCCGATATCGGCGGGATCTTCGCCCATAAGCGCGAGGTGAGCCGCACGCTGTCCCAGGGCGTGGAGAGCCTGCTGAAAGCCGCGAAGGTGCCGCTGCTGCGCGGCCGCGCGCAGATCACGGCGCCGCACGAAGTCACGATCACCGATGCGGAAGGGAGCACGAGCGTCTGCACCGCCGACCACATCCTGATCGCGACCGGCGCAGCGCCCGCTCGCCCGCCGATCCCCGGCATCGCTCTTGCGCTGACAAGCGACGATATCCTGGAAAGCGATGGAAAAATGTTCCGCTCCCTGGTCATCATCGGCGGCGGCGTGATCGGCATCGAATTTGCCTGCTTCTACGCCGATCTCGGCTGCGAAGTGACCGTCATCGAGGCGCTCGACCGGCTGCTGCCGGTCATGGACCGCGAGCTCGGGCAGAATCTGGGCCAGCTGCTGAAAAAGCATGGCGTCCGGGTGCTCACCGGTGCCCGCGTGCAGCGCATCGAAGAAGCGGATGATGGTCTGCGCGTTGCCTTTGAGGCGAAAAGCGGCGCGGAAGAGATCGCCGCGGAGGCGGTCATCTGCGCCATTGGCCGCAAGCCCTGCCTGGACGGCCTGTTTGCCGAAGGGCTGCAGCCGAAGACGGACGGGCCGCGGCTCGCAGTCAACGAGCGCTTCGAGACCTCGATCCCCGGCGTGTACGCCATCGGCGACGCGGCCTGCCCGGTGCAGTTTGCGCACCTGGCCGCCGCGCAGGGCGAAAGCTTTGCGGAGCTGCTGGCCGGACTGACACCGGAGCGTGAGCTCAGCCTGGTGCCGAGCTGCGTGCACTGCCGCCCGGAGATCGCCGTCGTCGGTCTTTCCGAGGCGGAGGCCAAGGCGGCGGGCATCCCCGTCAAGGTCGGCAAGTGCGTCATGGGCGGCAACGCCCGCACCCTGGTTCTGAATCCCGGCCGCAGCTTTATGAAGATCCTTGCCCATGCCGAGAGCGGCGTGCTCCTCGGCGCGCAGCTGATGTGCCCCAACGCCTCTGACATCATCTCCCAGCTTGGCGAGGCGATCGCCAACCGCATGACGCCCCGGCAGCTTTTGCGGGCCATGCGGCCGCACCCGACCTTTGAAGAAGCGCTCGGCGACGCGCTGAGCGATCTGGATACAAAACTCAACAAATCATATTTTTTTCAGGAGGAACTCAGCATGAATTACGGTCGTACCTATAACTTCTCCGCCGGCCCCGCCATGATGCCGGAACCCGTTCTGGAAGAGATCCGGGACGAAATGATGAACTACCGCGGCAGCGGTATGTGCGTGATGGAGATGTCCCACCGCTCCAAGGTCTTCCAGCAGATCGTTGACGAGGCCGAAGCCGATCTGCGCGCGCTGATGAACATCCCCGACAACTACAAGGTGCTCTTTATGCAGGGCGGCGCCACGCTGCAGTTTGCCGCCATCCCCTGGAACCTGATGAAAAACGGCAAGGCCGTCTACATTGAGACCGGCGCCTGGTCCAAAAAGGCCATCGACGAGGCGAAGAAATACGGCGAGGTCATCGTCGCCGCCAGCTCCAAGGACAAGAATTTCAGCTATATCCCCGACGTGTCCGATCTGGACATCCCCGAGGACGCCGACTACGTCTACATCTGCGAGAACGAGACCATCCACGGCCTGACCTACCAGAAGCTGCCCAACACCAAGGGCCACATCCTCGTCTCCGACCAGAGCTCCATGTTCCTCTCCAAGCCCTGCAACGTCGCCGACTACGGCCTGATCTACGCGGGCGTGCAGAAGAACGTCGGCCCCGCCGGCATGAGCGTCATCATCATTCGTGAGGATCTGATCCGCGAGGATCTGGACCCGAAGATGCCCGTCTACATGCGCTATGACATCCAGGCGGCCAACGGCTCGATGTACAACACCCCGAACTGCTGGGCCATCTACTGCTGCGGCAAGGTGTTCCACTACCTGCGCGAGATCGGCGGCCTGGAGGAGATGGCGCGCCGCAACGAGGAGAAGGCGAAGATCCTCTACGACTTCCTCGACGAGTCCAAAATGTTCCGCGGCACGGTCGAGAAGAAGGACCGGAGCCTCATGAACGTGCCCTTCGTGACCGAGAGCGCCGAGCTCGACGCCGAAGTGGTCAAGGCCACCAAGGCCGCCGGCTACGACAACCTCAAGGGCCACAAGAGCGTGGGCGGCCTGCGCGCGAGCATCTACAACGCCATGCCCAAGGAGGGCGTGGAAGCCCTGGTCGAATTCCTGAAGAAGTTCGAAGCCGAGCACAAGTAAATTCAATCGTGAAACAGCGTTTCACGATTGAGTAACTCGCGCTTATCGCGCAAGGCTCACGAGGGAATCGCCTTGCTTGGTCGGCGCGAGGGCTCGCTCTGCTCGCCAAAGGTGTTTTTGAGGCGGCAAAGCTGCCTCAAAAACGATTGAAAATCTACCCACAAAATGCGCTTCGCCATGCGCGAAGCATCAAAACAACGGAGGATTTTTGCTATGAAGATTCTGGTTACCGACGGAATGGATAAGAAGGCGCTGGCCACGCTGCGCGAGATGGGCAACGAGGTCGTCGAGCAGTTCTATGAGCCCGATGCGCTGGGCGCCGCGCTGAAGGACTTTGACGCGGTGGTCGTGCGCTCCAAGACCAAGGTGCGCGCCAATCATATCGACGAGGCCGCCGAAGGCCGCCTGAAGCTCATCATCCGCGGCGGCGTGGGCGTGGACAACATCGACGTGGCCTATGCCGAATCCAAGGGCATGACCGTGAAGAACACCCCGCGCGCCTCTTCCCAGAGCGTGGCCGAGCTTGCCCTGGCCCACATGCTCTCCTGCGCCCGCTTCATCTCCCACGCCGGCTACACCATGCGGAGCGGCCTCTGGGAAAAGAAGACCTACGGCAAGGGCTTTGAGATCTGCGGCAAGACCATCGGCATCATCGGCTACGGCCGCATCGGCTCCTGCCTGGGCAGGATGTGCCAGGCCCTCGGCATGACCGTGATCGCCTACGGCGCCCACCACGAGCCGGGCACCACCGCCCGCGACGGCGTGCCCTACGTCAGCCTGGACGAGCTGCTCGAGCGCTCCGACTTCGTCTCCGTCCACGCCCCCGCGGCCGAAGGCCCGATCATCAACGCAGACACCATTGCCAAGATGAAGGACGGCGTGGTCATCATCAACACCTCCCGCGGCGCCAATCTCGACGAGGCCGCCCTGCTCGAGGCGCTCGACTCCGGCAAGGTCCGCGCCGCCGGCCTCGACGTCTGGGCCACCGAGCCCTCCACCAACGCCGCGCTCTACGGCCATCCCCACGTCTCCTGCACGCCGCACATCGGCGCCCAGACCGGCGAGGCCCAGGCCCGCATCGGCCAGGAGATCGTGGAGATCATCAGCTCCTTCGGCAAGTAAGAGCGGAGAAAAGACATGAAGAACATCTTCTGCCCGGCCGATATCCTGCTGCCCAAAGACGCCGACATGACGAAATGGGCGGTCATCGCCTGCGACCAGTTCACCTCCGACAAGGCCTACTGGGACCGCGTGCGAAAGACCGCGGGCGAAGCTCCCTCCACCATCAACCTCATCCTGCCCGAGGCCGAGCTCGGCTCCCCGCGCGAGGCCGAGGAGGTCGCGCAGATCAACCGCACGATGGACGAATATCTGCGCGACGGCGTTTTCGCCGTCTACCCGGACAGCTACGTCTATGTGGAGCGCACGCTGGAAAACGGCAGCATCCGCAAGGGGCTGGTCGGCAAGCTGGATCTCGAGGCCTACGACTACCATCCCGGCTCGACCTCCGCCATCCGCGCCACGGAGAAGACCGTGGCCGAGCGCATCCCGCCGCGCCAGCGCGTGCGCCGCGACGCGCCGATCGAGCTGCCGCACGTGCTGCTGCTCTGCGACGACCACAAAAAGTGCTTGATCGAGTCCGTAGCCGCGAAGAAGGAGCGCCTGCCGAAGCTCTACGACTTTGAGCTGATGGAGGGCGGCGGCCGCATCCGCGGCTGGCTGGTCGCCGGCGAGGACGCCGCGGCCTTCGACGAGGCCCTGAGCGCCTACTGCCAGACCGTGGACGCCAAATACGAGGGGATCAAGGGCGTGCCGATGGTCTTCGCCGTCGGCGACGGCAACCACTCCCTCGCCACCGCCAAGAGCTGCTACGAGGAGCTCAAGCGCAAGCACCCCGGCGAGGATCTCAGCGAGCATCCCGCCCGCTGGGCCCTCGTGGAGCTGGAGAACATCCATGACGAGGCGCAGGTCTTCGAACCGATCCACCGCGTCATCACGCACACCGATCCCGAGAAGCTGCTGCGGGCGCTGGAAGAGAACTGCTGCGCGCCCGGCGGTTACACCGTGCGCTGGTACAGCGGCGACAAGAGCGGCGAGCTGAGCCTCGACCGCACGAAGAGCGAGCTTGCCGTCGGCGTGCTGCAGGCTTTCCTCGACGCGTATCTGAAGGAAAACGCCGGTGAGATCGACTACATCCACGACGACGACGCGCTGATTGCCCTCTCCGAGCCGAAGGACGCCATCGGCTTCCTGCTGCCGGCGATGGAGAAGAGCCAGCTCTTCCGCGGCGTGATCCGCGACGGCGCCCTGCCGCGCAAGACCTTCTCGATGGGCCACAGCCGCGAGAAGCGCTACTACCTGGAGGGACGCAGGATCCGCTGAGTCCCGAGCCTTCACAGGCAGAACAGTTTCCCTGTTCTGCCTGTGCGCTTAGCTATTCCATGGAAGGAACCGATCTATGACCCAAAAGCAACACTCCGCCCCGCAGCGGCGCTGGAGTCCGCCGCTCATCGGCCAGCGCATCGTCAAGACGACCGTCGCGGTCTTTCTGTGCCTGCTGTTTTACTATCTGCGCGGCTACCGCGGGCAGGACATGCCCACCGAGGCCGCCATCACCGCCATCGTCTGCATGCAGCCCTATGTGCGCGATACCCGGACTTACGCGCTCAACCGCTTTGCCGGCTCTCTGAACGGCGCGGCCTGGGGCCTGCTGTTTCTGCTGCTGGTGCTGGTTTTTCCGGCGCTGAGCAGGAACATGCTCATCCTCTACGCCGTGATGGCGCTGGGCGTGCTGGCCACGCTCTACACCGCCGTCGTTGTGCGAAAGCCCGATACTGCCAGCCTCGCCGCGATCGTTTTCATCTGCATCGTCATCAGCTATCCGGACATCACGGACCCCCTGCGCCAGGCGGCGGACCGGATGCTCGGCATCCTGGTGGGCACCGCGGCGGCCATTGCGGTCAACGTTTTTCGCCTGCCGCGCTCCAAAAACCGGGACATCGTGTTTTTTGTGCGCATGAAGGACCTGGCGCCCGACCGCTTTTCCGCCATTTCCTCGGCGGCGCAGTTCCGGCTGAACTATCTCTATCAGGACGGCGCGAAGATCTGCCTGATGAGCGAGCACGCCCCCGCCTTTTTCGCCGCGCAGATGAGCGACGCCATGCTGAACATACCGCTGATCGTGATGGACGGCGCTGCGATCTACGACGTGGCGGAAAACAAGTATCTGTCCGTGCAGACCCTGGGTGAACGCCCGGCGGAGCGGATGCGCGAGCATCTCGATCACCTGGGCGTCAGCTATTTCCTCTACACGGTCCGCAGCAACAAAACCTGCGTGTTCCATCAGGGCCCGCTCAGCGAGCAGGAGAGCTTCCTCTATCACCGCATGCGCCGTTCGCCCTACCGCAGCTATCTGGACGGCGAAAACTACGCGCTGAACGAGATCGTCTATTTCAAGATCGTCACCGACGAAGAGCAGGCGCAGGCGCTGCTGCGCGGCATGCAGAGTGTGCTGCACTCCAACCACCTGCGGGCGGTCATCCGCCCGGAGGCCGGCGCCGATGAGCTTTTCGCCCTGTACGTCTACTCGGCCCGCGCCACGATGCGCCAGGCCGAGAACCGGCTGATGCAGCAGCTGCGCGAGCGCGAGCCGGCGCTGAAGTCGGTGGAGGTCTTCCTCCGCGCCGATTACCGCAGCGAGTACGACGCGATGAGCCTGCTGCACACGCTCGGAAACCTCTACGAGCCGCTGCGGCTCTTCGGACGCGGCCGCGAGACGCGCTTCTGAGCGCCGCCGCGGCGCCCTTGCTTCGCTTTTTCCGCGCTCGAATATTGTTTGGGGAGTTGTCATTATGGATTATCTGGGAAGCCTGACAAACAGCATCTTTTCCCTGGTCTTCATCATCTTTCTGATCGGCACCGTGGGCTATTTCATCGGCGCCATCAGCATCAGGGGGATCTCCCTCGGCACGGCCGGCGTGCTGCTGACCGCCCTGCTGTACGGCATCATCGCCCATTTCGTTCCCTCCTTTTCGATCGGCGGCACGGAGATCGTGCTGTTCAGCGACGCGCTGAAAAAGAACTTCAGCTTCGTGTCCTCCCTCGGCACGGCGATGTTCGTCACCTCCGTCGGCTTTATCGCCGGCCCCAAATTCTTCCGCTCCTTCAACCGCGCCACCATGTCCTATGTCTACATGGGCGCTGTCACCATCGCCGTCGGCGCGCTGGTGACGGCGGCGTTCATCTGCCTTGACCATAAGCTGTCGCCTTCGATGGCGGTCGGCCTGATGACCGGCGCGCTGACCAGCACCCCGGGCCTGTCCGCGGCAAAGGAGGTCGCGGGCGAGGGCGCGGATCTCGTCACCGCGGGTTACGGCATTGCCTATCTCTTCGGCGTGCTGGGCGTGGTGTTCTTCGTGCAGCTGATGCCGCGCATCCTGAAGATCAACATCGCCGAGGAGCGCGCGCGTTTCGTCGCCGCCAACACCATCCCCGCGGGCCTCATCAAGCGCAGTCTGGAAAAGGTGGACCCCTTCGGCTTCCTGCCCTTCTTCCTTGCCGTGGCCCTCGGCTGCGTCATCGGCGCCATCCGCATCCCCGGCCTCAATTTCTCCTTCGGCAACTCCGGCGGCTGCCTGATCGCGGGATTGCTGGTCGGCCATTTCGGCCACTTCGGCAAAATCGACATGCGCATCGAAAAGACGACGCTCAACTTCTTCCGTGAGCTGGGCCTCGTCCTCTTCCTGATCGGCGCGGGCGTGCCCGGCGGCGTGAACTTCGTGTCCAACATCCGCCTCGCCTATTTCATTTACGGCGCGCTCATCACGCTGATCCCGATGATCGGCGGCTACTTCATCGGCCGCTATGTCTTCAAGCTGGATATCTTCAATAACCTCGGCTCCATCACCGGCGGCATGACCAGCACGCCCGCTCTGGGCTCGCTGATCGCCACGGCCGGCACCGACGAGGTCGCCGCGGCCTACGCCGCGACCTATCCCGTCGCACTGGTCTTTGTCGTGATCGCCGCCAAGCTGATCATTCTGCTGCTCTGAGCGCTCGAAAAAGGCACAGGGACTGCAAAAAAGCAGTCCCTGTGCCTTTCTTCCCGGCTTGACAGAACGGTGGTTTTGATTTAGACTTCACATACTATAATGATCATCGGATGGCAAAATCAATCGATGATTCGATTGATTTCGCTGCCAAACGACAAGTATGGCAGCGAATGATTCTATGAATCATTCGCCCGATGCTCATTGCAATGAGTATATGGCAAGACAGCTATGCTGTCTTGCTGCGCCGCAAAGCGGCGCGGCGAAAAGCTTTTTGGCTTTTCGCCATACTATAATCATTATAAAATACGGAGGGCGCGGCATGACAAGCCTCCATCCTCACAAGTCCACAGCGCGCGATATGACCAGCGGGCCCATCTGGCGGCAGCTGGTCCTCTTTGCGCTGCCGCTGATGCTGGGCAACGTCTTCCAGATGCTCTACAACACCGTGGACTCGATCATCGTGGGCAACTTTGTCAGCAAGCAGGCGCTCGCGGCCATCGGCTCGACCACGATGATCACCAACATGATGGTCTTCTTTTTCAACGGCTTTTCGGTCGGCGCGAGCGTGATGATCGGCCAGTATTTCGGCGCGCGGGACATGGAAAAGCTCCACCGCGCGATCGAGACGACCATGGCGGCCACCTTCCTGCTGAGTTTTCTGTTCTCCGGGGCGGGCGTGCTGGCGGTCGAATCGCTGCTGCGCATGATGAGCACGCCGGACGACGTGTTCGCGGACGCGGCGCTGTACCTGCGCATCTACATCGGCGGCATTTCGGGCCTGCTGATCTACAACATGGGCAGCGGCATCCTGCGCGCGGTGGGCGATTCCACAAGGCCGCTGTATTTCCTGATCTTCACAAGTCTGCTGAATATCGCGCTCGACCTGTTTTTTGTTATTGTCCTGAAGACCGGCATTGCCGGCGCCGCCATCGCCACGATCATCTCGCAGGCCGTGTCCGGCGCGGCGATCCTTGTCCTGCTGACGCGCACGAAGGACATTTACCGTCTCAGCTGGCGCGAGCTGCGGCTGGACTGGCCGATCCTGCGGCGCATCTTCGGCGTCGGTCTGCCGGCGGGCATCCAGTCGGTGATCACTGCCTTCTCCAACATCTTCGTGCAGAGCTACGTCAACGTCTTCGGCTCGGACGTGATGGCCGGCTGGGCCAGCTACAACAAGCTCGACCAGTTCATCATGCTGCCGATGCAGAGCATGGCCATGGCGGCCACCACCTTTGTCAGCCAGAATGTCGGCGCCGGGGAGGACCGGCGCGCCGACCGCGGCACCGCGGCCTCGCTGCTGCTCACCTGCGGCATCACCGGCTCCATCATCGCGCTGCTGATCGTCTTTGCGCCCTCGGCCGTGCGGCTGTTCTCGCCGGACAGCGAGGTCATCCGCTTCGGCGTGCTGTTCATCCGCACCAACTGCGCCTTCCTGCTCTTTAACTGCATCAACCACGTGCTGGCCGGCGCGCTGCGCGGACGGGGCGATTCCCGCGGGCCGATGATCATCATGCTCTCCTGCTTCGTGGCGCTGCGGCAGACCTATCTCTACCTGATCACGCATTTTTACGCCAACACCCCGCGCATCGTCGGCATCGGCTATCCGGTCGGCTGGACGAGCTGCTGCGCGGTGATGCTCCTTTACTTCTTCTGGAAGCGGCATCGGCGGCTGGCCGACGAAAAGAAGCGCTCCGGCGCCCGATAAGCTGAATAAAAACGTCCTTTCCCGCAGACACTGTTTTTATCTGAAGGAAAGGACGTTTTATTATGATCGAACGCGATACCATCAAGCTGCTGCGCGAATGCGACGCAGGCGTTAAAATGGGCGTCAGCTCCATCGACGAGGTGATTGGCTCCGTCAAGGGCAAGGCCATGAAGGAAAAGCTCTATCAGTGCCGCGAGGAGCACGAAAAGCTGGGACAGGAGCTGCAGGGGCATCTCGACCGCTTCGGCGACCGCGGCAAGGATCCGAACCCCGTGGCCAAGGGCATGAGCTGGCTCAAGACCGAGACGATGCTGGGTCTGGAGCGCAGCGACAAGGTCATTGCCGATCTGATGACCGACGGCTGCAACATGGGCGTCAAGAGCCTGAACCGCTATCTCAACGAATACAAGGCCGCCGACGAAGTCACGAAGGATATGGCCAAGCGCCTGATCCACCTGGAGGAGACGCTGAGCACCGATCTGCGGGAGTATTTGTAAGCCAAAGAATTTTTTTGAAAAAGGAGGAACCTTTTCCCTGACCCGCCGTCCAATCATACGCAAACAGAAAAAAAGAAAAAGCACGGCGGGTTCCGTGCAGTGAAAGGAAGGGTTCCCCATGAAAAAAATGATGGCTCTGATGCTCGCACTCGTGATGGTCTTCGCTCTGGCCGCCTGCGGCCAGCAGAAGGCTCCGGCTGTCGGCGGATGGACGCCGGTCGAGGACGCCAAGATGACGGACGACGCGCAAAGCGCTTTCGACAAGGCGATGGAAGGCCTGGTCGGCGTCAACTATATTCCGGTCGCTCTGATCGGCAGACAGCTCGTCTCCGGCACGAACTACTGCGTGCTCTGCGAAGCGACGGTCGTTTACCCCGACGCCCAGCCCTACTACGCGCTGGTTTATCTCTACCAGGATCTGCAGGGCGCGGCCGAGGTCACCAATATCGTGAAGCTTGATCTGGGCGACATTGCCGAAAGCGGCGAGATCAAGGCCGCCGAGGACGCGGGCGCGGCGCTCGAGGGCGGCTGGACCGTCGATCGGGAATCCTCCGTGGAAGTGAAGGGCGCGCTGCTGCACCTGGCCAGCCAGGTCGTCTCCGGCAAGAACCACTGCGTGCTCTGCGAGGGCAACGAGCTGGTCTTCGTGTACGAAAACCTCGAAGGCAAAACCGAAATCACCCAGCGGGTGACCATCGACCTCGGCGCCTTCAACAAGTAAATCATCCATCCGGGCCGGCCGGTCTCCGAGAAGGAGGCCGGCCGGTTTTTTTGTAAGATCCTTCGACTCGCTGCGCTCGCTCAGGATGACAGAGGGGGGTGCTCAGGATAACAGAGGCTGCGATGGCGGGCCGCCGAGGGCGTCGGCCCCTACGGAGAAATTCGGAATGCGGAGTTCGGAATCTGGAATGAAGAGGAGGCCGAAAACCCAAGAGTTTCGCAGGGGCGGTCCCGGCCGCAGGAAACAATCCCCCAGTCACCGCCCTTGGCGGTGACAGCCCCCTTTAGGCAAGGGGGCCAACGAAGGACGGGCCGCCGAGGGCGTCGGCCCCTACGGGAATGCGGAGTTCGGAATCTGGAATGAAGAGGAAGCCGAAAACCCATGAGTTTCGCAGGGCCGGTCCCGGCCGCAGGAAACAATCCACCAGTCTCCGCCCTTGGCGGTGACAGCCCCTTTTAGGCAAGGGGGCCAATGAAGGACGGGCCGCCGAGGGCGTCGGCCCCTACGGGAATGCGGAGTTCGGAATCTGGAATGAAGAGGAAGCCGAAAACCCAAGAGTTTCGCAGGGGCGGTCCCGGCCGCAGGAAACAATCCCCCAGTCACCGCCTTTGGCGGTGACAGCCCCCTTTAGGCAAGGGGGCCAACGAAGGACGGGCCGTCGAGGGCGCCGGCCCCTACGGGAATGCGGAATGCGGAATGGGGGATCTTGATAAAAGACCCGGCCTCCGAACGGAGGCCGGGTCTTTGTCGTTTGCGTTTATTCCTTCACGGTGCCGTCGGGATTGAAGAGCGGCAGGGGCGCGAGGAAGATGATGTCGTCGCGTTTCTGGGAGTCGCCCTCGGCCAGGACGGCCACGCGGCCGGCAATGATGCCGCCGGCTTCGTTGACCAGGGTCTCGGTGGCGCGCAGGCTCTCACCGGTGGAGATCACGTCGTCCACGATCAGCATGCGCTTGCCGCGGATGAACTCGGCGTCAGCCTTGTCGATGACGAGCTTCTGGACGGTACGGGTGGTGATGGACTTCACCTGGACCTCAAAGGTGCCGGACATGTAGGCCTTGGGACCCTTGCGCGCGACGAAATACTTCTCCGCGCCGCTCTGGCGGGCCATTTCATAGAGCAGGGGGATGGACTTGGCCTCGGGAGCGATGAGGTAGTCGTATTCGGGGGCGCGCTTGAGCAGCTCGGCGGCCGCGTGTACGGTCACTTCCACGTCGCCGAACATGACGAAAGCGCCGATGTACAGGTCGTCAGAGACCTTGCACAGGGGCAGATCGCGCTTCAGGCCGGCAATATCAATCTCATATGTCATGGTTGTTTTCCTCCTGTTGAGTTATCGTTCAAACATGACTATTTTACAGCATGACAGCGAAAAATCAAGGGGTTTTATAAAATAATCCCCTGTCAGCGGCTGTCCGCCGCCCCTCTTGCGCGCAGGCGGCGCAGCGCCGGTTCGCAGACGCGGAGCTTTCTGGCGATCTGCCGGGTGCTCCAGCCCATGTCCACATAGGCCTGGATACGCGCGGCCAGTACGTCGCCCGGCACCTCCCGCAGCCTTCCGGCCGGCGCATAGCGGGGGCAGTCCGCCGTCGGCGGGCAGCCGCGCGGCTCAAATTCGATCAGCAGATAATCGCAGCTGTCCGTGCGCGGCGTATAATAACAGCAGTCGGTGTGCCCGCAGCGCAGCTCCGAGGGCCCGCGCAGCCGGAGCGAGGGCACAAAATCAAGCTTCATGCGCCGCCTCCATCAGTGCGCCGGCCTGCGCCAGCGCCTGCGCATACAGGCGGTACAGGTGCCGCTCGCTGTAATACAGGCCGCGCCGCTCCCCCGCGATGCGGATCGCCGGCCAGCTCAGGCCGAAGCCGTGCCGCAGCAGAAGCAGCGTGCGCAGCCGCTCGTCCGGCAGGCGATCCATCAGCTCCAGCAGCGCGCCCGCATCCGTTTGCGCCAGCTTCGACAGCCGCTGCGGCAGGGCGCTGCGCCCCGTGCTTTTTCTTGCTTTTATTTTTTTCACCGTTTTCAATCCTCCCAATCCCGATCCATCGGCCGACGGCGCAGATAAGGGGCCGCCCAGTCGGTCAGGCAGTCGCTTTCCGCGCAGATGTTCAATCCGTCCGGCAGCTCGTAATATTTCTCACCCTCGCCGATCGGCAGACCGCAGTTATCGCAAAACAGCCGCGGCCGCGCTTCGGCACGAAAAGCAAGCGTATTCATCGCATTTCGCCACGCTTCGTGTCGTTTTCGTTGAAAAAAAGAGCCTCCACGCTGCAGCCGTAATAGCGGGCGAGGGCAAGCTTGATCTCGTCCTTCGGCATCCGCGCCCCGCGTTCGTACATGGCCAGGGTGGACTGCCGGATCCCCAGCGCGGCGGCGACCTCCTCCTGGGAGCGCGTCCCCCGCAGCCGGAGCAGCCGTCCGGCGACCTTCTTTTTATCCATGCCGCTTCCTCCTTCTTATGCCACGCTCTGTGGCTTTCTGGGTACAGTATAGCGCAGATGTCACAAATTGTCAATTATTTTTCAAGTTTCTCTTGCATTTCTTCACGGAACGTGATATTCTGAAACTGAGAGGGAGGCGAAAATCATGGGAGAGGAATCTTTTGGGCTGCGGCTGCGCAGGCTGCGCAAGGCGCACGGGGAGACCCAGCCGGAGCTGGCAAAGCTGCTCGGGCTGTCGCGCAGCGCGGTGAGCATGTACGAAAGCGGCGAGCGCGAGCCGAAATATGAGCTGCTGACAGCGATCGCGGCGCATTACGACGTGGATCTGGACTATCTGCTGGGGCGCGACCGGCCGGAGAGCGCGGAGGGTGAGGATCCCGATATCCGCCTGATCGCGCGCGCCGGCCGGAAAATGACGCCGGCGCAGCGGGAAAACCTGCTGCGCTACGCGCGCTTCATGTTCCCCGAGGCCTTTGAGGACGACGATGCGTGACTTCATCGAGGAGATCCTGCACTTTCAGTGCGGGCATGCTTACTCGCTGCCGCTGAACATCGAGGCGCTCTGCCGCACACTGGGGCTGGAGCTGCGCCCGCTGTCCGGAATCGTACGCGAAAGCGGCATGAGCGCGGCGGAGATCTGCGCCTTCTGGGGCAATCCCGACGGCGCGCTGCAGCGCCTGGGCGGGCGATTTGTCATCAGCTATAACGACGCCAAGCCTGCGCGCCGCCAGCGCTTCACGCTCTGCGAGGAGGTCTCGCACTGGCTGCTGGGGCATCTGGACGAGCCGGGCTTTTCGGTCTTCAGCCAGGACTATCGCGAAGAGGTCTATCGGCGCTGCGAGGAGGAGGCGCGTCTGGCGGCCGGGATGCTGCTCTGCCCGCCGCGCTGGTTTTTCGCGCACGAGAAGGAGCTGGGCGAGCGCGCGCTGATGCGGCGCTGCGGGGTGAGTCTCGCCTGTGCGCGGCACATTCTGGCCGACTATGCGCGCCTCGGTGCGGAGCTCCGCGCCTGCCCGACCTACGGCTTTGTCCCGATCAACGCGGAGCTGCGCGGCTGAAAGAAGCCGCAGGACGCCCCCGCGCTCCGCAATCGGCCAAAAAAGCTCTTGCAAAAGCAGCGCGGATACTGTAAAATAGAAAAGCTAATAGTACGCAAGCGAAAACTAATATTGGGAGGACCCAACTATGATTACTGCAGGCGAATTCAGAAACGGCGTTACCTTTGAGATGGACGGCCAGGTCATGCAGGTCGTCGAATTCCAGCACGTCAAGCCCGGCAAGGGCGCGGCCTTCGTGCGCACCAAGATGAAGAACGTCATCACCGGCGCCGTGACCGAGACTTCCTTCAACCCCACCGCCAAGTTCGAAAACGCGACGGTCGAGCGCATGACCATGGAATACCTCTACAACGACGGCAACCTCTATTACTTCATGAACCCCGAGACCTACGAGCAGGAGCCCGTAGACGCCTCCGTCCTGGGCGACAACTTCAAGTTCGTCAAGGAAAACATGGAGTGCACCATCTACTCCTACAAGGGCAAGGTCTTCAACGTGGAGCCGCCCTTCTTCGTGGAGCTTGAGGTCACCGACACCGATCCGGGCTTTGCCGGCAACACCGCCACCAACGCCACCAAGCCCGCCACCCTCGAGACCGGCGCCGAGATCAAAGTGCCCCTGTTCATCGACCGCGGCGAGATCATCCGCGTCGACACCCGCACCGGCGAGTATCTTAGCAGAGCGTAAGCACCCGTATCCGGCCAAGCAGACAGCGCCTCTGGAAGAGCGCGGAAGAAAGGAGTATTTCTGATGACGATCGTGGAAAAAGCCGCCTACCTGAAGGGATTGACCGAAGGCCTCGGCATCACGCCCGAGACGAAAGACGGAAAGCTCTGGGCCGCGCTGCAGGATCTGCTGTCCGATATCGCGCACGAGGTCGAAGATCTGCAGTCGGCGCAGCTGGACATGGCCGACGCGCTGGACGAGCTGACCGACGAGGTGACCCTGCTGCAGGATTGCTGCGGCGACCCCGACCTGCTGTCGACAGATGATGACGACGATGAGGATGAAGATGAGGATGAGGACGACGAGGACTCCTCCTTTGACGAAGTCCTGTACGACGTCACCTGTCCTGTCTGCGGCGAGGAGATCACCCTCGACGAGGACATGCTGGCCCAGGGCTCGATCGACTGCCCGCACTGCGGCGAAGCGCTCGAGTTCGAGATGGGCGAGGACGAGGACAGCAACGACGATCTCTGATCCGAACAAAGTCATTTGCAGCATCCCCTGCCGGAAGGCAGGGGATGTTCTTTTTTTGTCAGCCGGCCGATTGTTCCTTGACGGACGCGGCGCCCTGCGGTAAACTGAAAACCGTGACGAAACCAGTCGAAATCGGGAGGACGGAATGATGAAACATGGTCTGCGGGCGCTTGCCCTGCTTCTGTGTGTGCTGCTGCTGAGCGGCTGCACATGGCCGGAGGTCGTACCCTGGGCGCGCGAGGAGGAAGCAGCGGAAGAAAGCACCACGCAGTCCGGCAGCTTCGGCATCTATATGACATGGACGCTGAGCGATGAACACACCCTGCACATCTCCGGCCGCGGCGTGATCCCCGACTACTGGGGAGACACCACCAAAACGCCCAACTGGCCCGCCTGGCACGAGTTTCGCGATACGGTGACCACACTGGTGGTGGAGGAGGGCGTCTCCGTCATCGGCAGCCGCGCTTTTACCGGCTTTACCAAGCTGACAAACGTCATGCTGCCCGAAAATCTGCTTGAGATCGGCGCCAGCGCTTTTGAAGACTGCGAGAGCCTCGCGGAGATCGTGATCCCCGACAGTGTCCACAGCATCGGCAAGCAGTGCTTCGCCGGCTGCGGGCTGAAAAGCGTGGCGATCTCCCCCTTTGTCGAGCAGATCGGCGACAAGGCCTTCGACCGCTGCGATCAGCTGCTGGAGATCCTCGTCGATCCTGACAACCCGGCCTATGCTTCGAAAGACGGCGTGTTCTTCACGAAGGACCTGACGAGGCTTTTGTGCCTGCCCGGCGGCAAGACCGGCGCCTATGCGCTGCCCGACAGCGTGATCCTGGTTGCCGAGGGCGTCTTTGCTGGCTGTGAACTGAGCGAAATCCGCATTTCCGGCAACTTCAAGGTCGTCAGCAGCGGCATGTTTGCCGACTGTGAACAGCTCACCGAGCTCTGGCTCGAAGAGGGCGTCACCACGATCGAGGACCGCGGTCTGACGAACTGTCCCCTTCTGCGGGCGGTGCACATCCCCGCCAGTCTCTCGATCATCAACGGCAACGCCTTCGACCGCTGCCCCGCCCTGCAGGAGATCAGCGTCACGGAGGGGAATCTGAAATTTGCCTCCGAGGACGGCGTGCTCTACAGCCTGGACAAAAAGCGGCTGGTCCGCTGTCCGGCGGCCCGGGAAGGGGCGTTTGCCGTGCCCGGCGGTGTGGAGAGCATCGACCCGATGGCCTTTGAAGCCTGCGTGGGTTTGAGCGGCATCGAGTTTCCGCTCAGTCTGACAGAGATCGGAGACGGCGCTTTTGAGGGCTGCACCGGGCTGAGCGGGCTGGACTTCGGCCTGCGGCTGGAGCGGATCGGCGCGGAGGCCTTCCGCGGCTGCACGCAGCTGCGCAGCCTGACGATCCCGAACAGCGTCCGGGAGCTGGGCGAATCCGCCTTTTTCGGCTGCGCGGCGCTGGAAAGTCTCAGCCTCGGCAGCGGCCTGGAGGCCGTGGCCGCCTGCGCCTTTGAAGGCTGCGGCGCGCTGCGGGAGCTGAACTTCAGCCACGGCGCCGGCTCCGTCGACCGGCGCGCCTTCTACGGCTGCGTCGCGCTGGAGAGCGTCGTGATCCCCACCAGCGTCTCCGTCGTCGGCGAGAGCGCCTTTGAGAGCTGCACCGCGCTGAACCATATCACGCTTCCCTCCGGGCTGCAGAGCATCGAAAGCCGCGCTTTTGCCGGCTGTACTGCGCTGCCCGAGATCCTTCTTCCCGGCACGATCGATTCGGTCGGCTACGGCGCCTTTGAGGGCTGCACCGCGCTCGAAAACGCCACGGTATACGGTGGCGTGCGGGAGCTCGGCGGCCGGGTCTTTGCCGGATGCACCGCCCTGACCGGCCTGAAGCTGCCGGAAACCGTGGAGCAGCTGGGGCCGAACGCCCTGGAGGGCTGCACCGCGCTGACGGACATCAGTCTCTCCTACGCCCTCACGGAGATCTATTACGGCTGCTTCCAGGGCTGCAGCGCGCTGGGACGTGTGAGCATCCCCGCCGGCGTGGAGAGCATCGGCTTTGATGCGTTCTCGGGCTGCGCGGCACTTGCCGACGCAGCAATCCCGGCCAGCGTCACGCGCATCGGCGAGGGCGCCTTCGCCGGCTGCGGCAGTCTCGCACAGGTAAGCTTTGACGGCAGCGAGGAGCAGTGGCAGACCGTCAAAATCGGCGAAAACAACGAGCCGCTGCTTGCGGCGGAGCTGAGCTTTGCGGGATAAAACAAGCGCAGGCCGCCAGGGGAATCCCCCAGTCACCGCCTGCGGCGGCGACAGCCCCCTTTCGACAAGGGGGCCAAGCGGAGGCCGGAGCATCCATAAAAGAGAACGGATCGGGACGATGTCCCGATCCGTTTTTTTATTCTTTTACCGGCCCGCCAGGCAGAAGGGCAGCTCCATGCGGTGCGCCTCGAGCAGTTCTTTGTTTCGCAGGATCTCATCGGCCGGGCCGTCGGCCACGATGCGGCCGCGGTCGAGCAGGATCACACGCCGGCAGGTATCGAGGATCATGTCCAGGTCGTGGGAGGTGATGAGCTTGGTCTGCGGCAGAGCGCGGATCGTGTTGATCACGAGGCGCCGGTTATAGGGGTCGAGCGCCGAGCTCGGCTCGTCCATCAAAATGACCTCCGGCTCCATGGCGAGGATCGTGGCGATGGCCGCCATGCGCTTTTCGCCGCCGGAGATGCGGTGGTTGTGGCGGTGCTTGAGTTCCTGCAGACCGAGCTGCTCCAGCACCGCGTCCACGCGGCGCTCCGCCTCCTCCCGGCTCAGGCCATAGTTGAGCGGGGCGAAGATCATGTCCTCATAGACCGTGGGCATGAACATCTGGTTATCGGAATTCTGCAGGACAAAGCCCAGTCTGCGCCGCACGGCGGAGAGGCTCGCCCGGTTGACCTCGATGCCGTCGACGAGGATCTTCCCCTCGCCGCTGAGCAGGCCCAGCAGCAGCTTCATCACCGTGGATTTGCCCGCGCCGTTGGCGCCGATCAGGCCCACGCTCTCGCCGCGTTCGATCCGGAACGAGAGATCCTCGATCACCGGGCGGTCCTTCTCATAGGAAAAGCTCACATGCTGAAATTCGATCATCCGTCTCACCTCACAACAAGTCGTCCCAGCAGCTCCGCGATGTTCACGAAGCGAAGCAGCAGGAAGGCCGCACAGCAGCCGAGGGTATAAAGCGCGTCACGCAGGCCGAAGGGGCGGCCCGGCGCGTAGTGGAAATGCCCGTGATAGCCGCGCAGCTGCATGCTGTTATACAGCTCCTGCGCCCGGTCCATGCTGCGCAGCAGCAGCTGGCCGAGAAAGCTGCCCCAGGCGGACACGTGCACGCCCTTCTGCCCCGGCGCGCGCAGCTGATAGGCCTCGGTCATCACGGCCAGCTCCTCCGTCATCACCCCCACATAGCGGTAGGTCAGCAGCAGCAGGGTGACGAGCATCGACGGCAGATGCAGCCTGCGCAGCGCGGCGCAGAGGCTGTCGATCGGCGTGGTGGCGATCAGCAGGAAGGAGGCCATCAGGCACAGCACGCCCTTGAGCATCAGGCTGAGCATCGAAACGACGCCGCCGGACACCGGCAGCGAGCCGACCGTCAGCAGCGGCGCGCGGTCGTAAAAGGGATTGAAGAGGCCGACGGCCATCACCAGGGGCAGCACGATGCGCAGCTTGTAAAAGCAGGTGCGCACCGGGATGCCGCTGATCTGGAACAGCAGCACCGGAAACAGGAGCATCACGGCCATGCCGCTCAGATCGTATTTGTGGAAGGACACGACCGTGACGATATATGCAATTGTCGTCAGGAGCTTGGCCAGGGGGCTGAGGCGGTGGATCGGGGAATCCTGCGCCGCCAGATCGTCCATTTCGCCGAGCTCATGCAGGGCTTTGTCCATCTTGTTCATGGGATTTTCCTTTTCTGTCTGAAAACGCCGATAAGGGGCAGCAAAGCTGCCCCTTGAAAGATCGGGTTTTCAGGAAAATTATGCTTTTTTCTTTTTGCGGAAGAAGCCGCCGGCCAGGCAGATCAGCAGCGCCACGCCCGCCACCATGGCCGAGCCGACGATCCCGGAGACCGTGGTGCCCACGGGCGTGTCGTTGTCGGCAAAGGCATAGTCCGGCAGGAAGGAGGTCTTCTCCTGGATCGCGCCGGCCGTGTCGGCCGCTGTGCTGGAGACACCGAAGTTCTCTTCATCGAGGCCCATGTTCTCGCTGTAGCCCTCCTCGGCGTTGCCGAAGAGCGCCCATTCCAGGCCGTCGGGATTGGAGGAGGCCAGCAGGCTCAGTCCGCCGCCGACCAGCAGCGCCACGACGGCGAGGATCGCGATCACGGCCTTCAGGGAGCGCTTGGCCGGCAGGGCCTGACCGTCGGTATCCAGCTCGCGCAGGAGCTCGGGCCGGGATTCGAACACGAAAACGAGCACCGCAGCGGTGATGAGGCCCTCGATGAGGCCGATGGCCAGATGGATGGGCTGCATCAGCGCGACAAAGGCGCCGAAGGGCAGCTCGGTGATGCCGGAAAGGCTGGTCTCCAGCACGACGGAGAAGGCGCCGAGCTGCAGCGTGACGATGCAGCCGATGACGGATGCGGCGATGATGCGGGCGCGCTGCGCGCCCTTGCCCTCGCCAAACCAATGGCTGCGCATGATCGGCCGCCAGATCAGATAGTAGCCGACGAAGCAGCCGTAAAAGGCCATGTTCCAGATATTCGCGCCGAGGGCCATCAGGCCGCCGTCGGCGAAGAAGAGGCACTGGATCGCCAGGATCACGATCATGGACAAAAAGCCCGCCTGCGGACCGAGCAGCGCCGACAGCAGCATGCCGCCGCACATATGTCCCGAGGAGCCGGTGCCGGGAATGGTATAGTTGATCATCTGCCCGGCAAAAACCAGGGCGGCGGTGACCGCCATGACGGGCAGCTTCTGCGGCTCGTCGTCTTTTTTCAGCTTATGGATGGAGAAGCCTGCGGCGGTGCCGGAGGCCACGTACATGGTCGCTGCCACGGCCGGAGCCAGCAGCGCGTCTGCCATATGCATAAGATCACCCCGAAAATGATATTCGATGCATCTGTGCTCAGTATAGCATCGAATCCGGCGCGCGCAAGCCCCCCGGGGGGATACAATTTTCGCTTTTTCCCGTTCCACGGCCACTAAGCTTGAAAAGGCGGGCGGGATTTGCTAAGCTAGTATATAGATCATCTTGGTTTTGCGCCGGAATGTCCGGCGCGGAAAGGAGTCAAGCTATGAGCAGCACACAGGGTCTCGGCGATATGGTGCGCACGCTGCTGGAGCAGCAGTACACGCTGAAAAAGGAAGAGCTCGGGGCGGACGCCCGTCTCTCGAAGAAGGGCATGGTTTTTGAAACGGAGGCCTATGAGATCCCCGATCTGGGGCATTTCTGCATCCTGCGGATGAACGCGTTTCTGGGTCTGATGAAGATGGAGACCGCGGTGCTGGCCGTGACTGGCAAAGACCTGCCGCTGCTGAACCTCGACTGGGTGCGCGCCTTCGGCAAGGAAACGCAGATCGTGGAGCTCTATGACACGCAGCTGACGCCCTATCCCGAAAAAGCGCTTGCGGAATTCGACGCGCTCCGCCGCCGCGACGGCGATCTGCCCGCGCAGGAGGCCAAGGCTGCGCGCTGGTACGACGCGATCCTCTACCCCTGCTCCTACCATAAGGCCGGAAAGGGGCTGACGGAGCGCCTGGCCGCCGCCGCGCACGACTACACCGAGACCTTCCTGCGCCAGCTGGCCGACGCGCCTGTCTGTGATGCGCAGGCCAAGCGTGCAAAAAACCGCGCCTTTTCCGAACGGCTTTTCGCCGAAGGCGGTCCTGCCGTCGACCAGGTGACGAAGCTCTTTGGACCGGAGACGGCCAGGCGACTGATCCTGCGGTATATGTACGGCGTCAGATCCTAATTCAAATTTTTTATCTATTCTTGACAGTGAGCAGCAGGAAGCGTTATACTTTTTTGTGGAAAAGAATGGAATCCAAGCAAGGAGGATCTTCCCATGAGAGACGCGCTGCTCGCATCCTGCCCGCTTCTCGTCTGGATCATCACGGCCGTGCAGGCCCTGCTGATGCTGCTGGCCTTCCGGGGCTGGAAGCGCGCAAAGGAGCCGCTGTACCTGCTGACCGCGCTCGTGGCGCTGGGCCTTTTCTACGACGCGCTGATCCTCTCGCTCGGTACCCTGATGCAGGGCGGGCCAGCCCTCGCTTCGCTCAGCCGCATGCGCTATGTGGCCCACGGCGCGCTGATCCCGCTGCTGTTTCCGATCTGCGCCTATACGCTGGACTTCAGCAAGACCTGGAAGACGATCGTTTGGGTCCTGACCGGACTGCTGATCGCCGCCGGCATCGCCGAGGGCTTTGCCACCGAGCTCGATCTGCGCGAGGCCGCGGGTCTCGTCCGCTACGCCTCCGGCGACGCAACGCCCGGCTGGGCCAAGGCCGTCAGCGGCGTACTGAGCTACGGCGCGGTGGTGCCGCTGATCCTTGCGGGCGTCGCCGTATGGATCAGGCAGAAGACGCCGCTGCTGTTCCTGTCCGGTTTTCTGATGTTCGCCTTTTCCGCGCTCGGCCCGGCCACCGGCAACTTCGACCTGATCTTCTTCATCAGCATGTTCGGCGAAGTGTGCATGGCGCTGTGCTTTTTGCTTTACGCCCGGCGCAAGGCGGCGAAATAAGTGCTTAAAAAAATTTTTCATAGAAGAAAGTGAGGCAAATCCATGAGCAGCTTCAAAGACCTCCGCATCGTGGACAATTTCTACCAGACCAGCTCCTACTTCCCCATGCCAACGGTCATGATCTCCACTCTGGCCGAAGACGGCAGCACCTCCGTCGGCTCCTACTCGCTGTGCTTCCCCTACTACATTGCGGGCAAGGGCTATTACGCCATGGTCCTGGAGGCGCGCAACTCCTCCAACACGGCGCAGCATCTGCTGGCAGGACGAAAGACCGTCGCCATCAACTTTATGCCCGAGGGGCGCGGCTATCACAAAAAGATCGTCGCCCAGGGCTGGCCCGGCGACACGCCCGCCGAAAAGATGAAAAACTTCGGCTTTACGCTGGAGGACGGCCTGTGCATCCAGGAAGATCCCTCCACGCCGCGCCCGAAGGTGGTCAGTGAAGCCTACCAGGTGATGGAGTGCACCTGGATGAGCGACCTGGAGAACGCCGATGAGGACATCGGCCGCCAGCTTGTCGACGGCTGCTATCCGCCTCCCTACAAAAACTTCAACGGCATCACCACCCAGTACGGCGCGCACTTCATCCTGCGCATCGACAAGATGCTGATGAAGCCCAAGTACTACGACAACATCATCAACGGCGTCAAGGGCCGCCTCTGGCCGAACGTGCTGATCTGCCACGGCTATCGCGACAGCAAGAACTTCTGGTTTGCCAAGACCCCGCGCCTGGTGCCGGAGCTGCTGCCCATCCGCAACGCGACGCTCTCCTCCGTCCGCTATGCCGCCGACCGCACCGACCCGAACGTCCACTTCACCGACGACGCGCTCGAAAAGCTGCTCAACGTGCCGCGCATCTTCCTGCCGACCGTGCTCAAGGGCTGCGTGGCCTGGGCCAAGGAAAACGGCGTGACCGAGATCACGGCCCGCGAAATGGACATCATCAACGACAAGCGCGCCAAGGAAAAGGGCAAGACCAAGTAAAGGAGCTGCGGTATGGAAGGGTACGAGTTCTCCGTTCTGATGGGGCTCGTGGACTATGTTCCCGTCGCCCTGTTTGCCGTCAGCATGGTGCTGATGCAGCGTGACCTGTACAACAAAATGCCCAAGTACGCCTTCGCCTGCTTTGCCGCCGGCACGATCAACATCCTCATCGCCGGTTTTCTGAAAGCCACCTGGAAACTTCTCTATGCCGCCAATCTCTGCGATTTTCAAGTGCTCAACATGATGTTCCTGCCCACGCAGTCGCTGGGTTTCCTGCTGGCCGGACTCGGCATCATCCTGATGTTCACCGCCCCCAAAAAAGCGGCGCTGGCCGTGGCGCCCCCGGTCTTTACGGGGACGCTGGTGTTCATCCCGATGATGGTGCTCGGCCTGGGCGCCATCTGCGCCTGCCTGAGCGTGCTCGCCGCAAAGCTGAAGAAAAAAGCGCTGATCCCCGTGTTCATCCTCTGCTTTGTGTTCTACATGGGCATGGGCTACCTCGCCTCCCGCGGCGGCAATTCCGCGGCGGACAACTGGATCGAGCAGGGTGTGAACACCGTGGGCCAGATCCTGCTGCTTGTCGGCGTGGCGGGCCTGCACCGCGCCGGTCTGCGCGACTATCAACTGTCATAATGATCATCGGATAGCGAAATCAATCAAGGATTTGATTGATTTCGCTGCCAAACGATAGGTTTGGCAGCGAATGATTCTTTGAATCTTTCGCCCGATTCTCATTGCAATGAATATTTGGCAAAACAGCCATGCTGTTTTGCTGCGCCGCAAAGCGGCGCGGTGAAAAGCCTTAAGGCTTTTCACCATCACATAATCATTATAAACTATTATAAACATAACAAGAAAGAAGGACTGTCATCATGTATCCTGCCTGGTATTTCTGGCTCCTGTTCGGCCTGGCCATGCTGGTCAGCTCCATCGGCTTCAAGAACTATGTCTGGTTCATCTCCCTCGGCTACGGCTTCTCCATCGCCGCCGCGGGACTGCTGATGCTGATCCTCTTCGGCAAGACCCTGACCGCCGGCACCATCATCTGCTGCATCATCTTCTTCTGCTACGGCTGCCGTCTGGGCGGCTACCTCGCCTACCGCGAACTCAAGAGCAGCTCCTACAAGAAGAACATGGTCGGCGAGATCAAGGACGGCAAGACCGTGCCCATGGGCGTCAAGCTCGCCATCTGGGTCACCTGCGCCCTGCTCTACGCCACCCAGGTCTCCCCGGTGTTCTTCCGCATGAAGAACGTTGCCGCCGACAACGCCTTCGTCTTCATCGGCGCAATCATCATGGTCTGCGGCATCACGCTCGAGTCCGCGGCCGACATCCAGAAGAACAAGGCCAAGAAGATCAATCCCCGCCGCTTTGTGGACACCGGCCTCTTCCGCATCGTCCGCTGCCCGAACTATCTGGGCGAGATGATCTTCTGGACCGGCGTGCTGATCTCCGGCATCGGCGCCGTCAAGGGCTGGCAGTGGCTGGTCTGCGCGATCGGATACTGCGGCATCATCTTCGTCATGTTCTCCGGCGCCCGCCGTCTGGAGGTCCGCCAGAACAAGAACTACGGCAAGGATCCCGAGTACCAGAAGTTCGTCAAGACCGTGCCCATCCTGCTGCCCTTCGTCCCGCTCTACAGCGTGGAGAAGTACAAATGGCTCGTGGCCTGATCAGATCAAACGAAAAAGGAACGCCCGCACGGGCGTTCCTTTTTTTGTTCCGCAAAGGCGTGGGAATCCTTGCAGAGACGGGTTTTTCCTGCTATACTTGACGTGGGAAAATCATTGTAAGGGAGAGAATCAGCATGTCCGAAAACATCATCTACTGTTATTCCGGCTCCGGCCACTGCCTGAACATGGCCAAAAGCATCGCCCAGGTCCTGGGCGACACCGACATCGTCATGATGCGCAGCTACCCCGCGAAGACGGACGCCACCGAAGCCAAGCGCGTGGGCTTTGTGTTCCCCTGCTACGGCGGCGGTCTGCCCGGCGACGTGGAAGATTACGTCAAGGCGATCAAGATCGCGCCGGGCGCCTACAAGTTCGCCGTGGAGCAGTTCGCCGGCTACATGGGCTGCGGCCTGCACAAGATCGACGAGATCGTGGGTCTCGACTACTGGAACACGATCAGCAACCACTCCACCTGCATCTGGCTGATGCCTCACCGGCTCACCTTCCCGCCCACGTCGAAGAAAACGGCACAGGAGCGCATCGACCGCAAGGCGATGGAGGTCGGCGGCGCGGTGCGCGCGATGAAGCGCAGCGAGAAAAAGCCGCCCAAAAACGCGGTGTTCGCGCTCGAAAGCAAGGGCTTTTCCGGCATCAACGCCAAAAACATCAAAAACTTCAAGGCCAATGACGACTGCATCGGCTGCGGCAGCTGCGTGAAGGTCTGCCCGCGCAACAACATCCAGCTCGTCGGCGGCAAGCCCAGCTTCGGCAAGAACTGCATCGGCTGCCTGAGCTGCGTGCAGTACTGCCCGAAGCAGGCCATCAACGTCGGCAAGATCACCGAGAAGCGCGAGCGCTTCCCGAACCCCACGGTCTCTGCCGCCGATCTGACGCAGAAGATCATCCACATCGACTGAAAACAGCGTAAAAGGGCTGTGAAAACAGTCTGTAACAGGATGCAGGGGCTGCCGCCCTCGGCGGCCCGCGCAGCTTGAAAGAAAACTCCGGTGAAAACGGCTTCAAAGTCCGAATTCGCCGGAGTTTTTTGATCATTTGGTTTTTCCCGCCGGGCGGGGCAAGCCACCGCCCCTGCAAGCCGATATCCAGGGCTTTTTCTGCTTATTGGCTTTTTGCGCCCTTTTTCACGCTTCCGCCGCGTCAGCTGTTCAGGAAGCGGAGGATGCGCTCCCGGTAATCCGGAGCGGTGTCAAAGGCGGCGTGGCCGTAGCCGATGTACATATACAGGCGGAAATCCGGCCGCTCATCCAGCTTTTCCGCGATCTCCATCGTCGCGTCCGCATCCAGGACCCGATCCTCATAGACGCCGAGCGCCAGCACCGGGCAGCGGATCCTGCCCAGCTCCGGCAGCACGTTGAAGTCCCTGGTGCCCTCGGCCAGAATGATGAAGCGCGCCAGATCTGCGTCGGTCACCGTCTCCGCGGCGCGCAGCAGGCTTTCCCGGGCCTGTTCGAAGACCTCCGGCGGATAGATCTCCCGGCCGAAGGCCAGATACAGCCCGGCCCGGTCCTTCTTCGCGGCCAGGCCGATCCAGGATTCCAGCACGCGGAACTGCTCCTCCCGGACGTGGGCGGAGCTGGAGCCGAGCACCAGCTTGTCGACCAGCTCCGGATATTCCAGCGCGATCACCAGCGCGATCATGCCGCCCTGGGACGCGCCGAACAGGCAGACTTTTTCCAGACCGAGCGCGCGAAAGGCCTCCGCCGTATCCCGCGCCATGTCGTGCACGGTGTAGACCGGGGGCAGGTTTGAGCGGCGGTCGAAGAGATAGATCGTGAACTCGTCCTGCAGCGTCTGATACGCGGCGGCCACCGCGTCGGCGGCCGGCATAACGCTCTGGACGCTCAGTCCGGGCAGGATGACCAGCGTCCGGCTTCCCCTTCCGAAGCGGAAGAAGTCCATGGTAAAAGTATCGGTGCGAACGGTTTCGATCGGAATACTCACAGCAGTTTTTCCTCTCTCCGACAGTTTTTCTGATCAGGCGAAGAACAGCGCCCGTGTGCTCCCCAGCAGGAGCACAAGCAGGATGGCAAGATAGGCCGCGCATTTGAGCAGCGGGAAAAGGTTGAGCTTCCCCTTGAGTTTCACAGCGACGGAGGCGATCGAAAACAGGGTGAAGCCGAGCGCGAGGGCATACAGCGGCGCGCTGCCCCGGCGGAAGATCGCATAGGCTGTGAGGCCCTGGACGATACCCACGGCGAAGGTCACCCAGCCCATGTTCACGGTGAATTTCTTCCGCTTTTCCGGGTCGGACAGGCGCTCCATGAACTTTTCCGACAGTTCCAGCGGATTCAGCTCCTTTTTCCCGGACGCATAGATCAGGCCCGTGACGATGCTGAACACGCACAAAACGGCATAAAACACGCCGCAGAGAAGCAGCAGGATTTCAGTCATCCCGGCCATCCTTTTCCCCGACCGTGAAGAAGGCGCGCAGCTCTTCCTCGCTGTGCAGCACCGTTTCCGGCGCGCCGTGCAGCATCACGTTATCAAAGCCGTCGATGAAGCTCCGCGCGTCCGTCTTGTAGCCGATGCAGCGTTTTCCTTTGGCGAAGCAATAGCCCAGCTCGAAGCAGGCGCCCTCGTCGGGCACGCGCCCGTCGAAGACGAACAGCAGCGTATCGCACCAGTCCATGTGCGCGCAGTCCAGCCGGAACAGGTACTGCCGCTTGGGCAGGCCCTCTATCGTTTCCGGCAGATCGGCCACGCAGCCGCCCTCCCGCTGGGGGAGAAAGCTTTCGTGCCCGCAGGCGCGGAGGACCGCGTCGATCCGCTCGTTGAAGGCCCGCTCCCCTTCGGAAAAGAGCGGCGCCGCAATATAGATTTTTCTCTTGTCCATGGATCTGTTCTCCTTTTTTTCCAGGCCGCGCCGAAATCCGGCGCGGTCATCTTCCTGCGCTCAGGCTGCGTTTTCCACGGACCAGGGCGGTATCCTCTTCGAGCGCCTCCCGCACGGTCAGAGAGACGGGCAGCGCTCCTGCCGCCGCGGACAGCCTGTCCCGCAGGAGCGCGGGTTCGACCTCTCCGTTCGTCAGAATCTGCACATGCAGACGCCCTTTTTCGCGCTCATAGCGGCAGTCCACGATATGGGGATCCGAAAACAGGATCCCGTCGAGTTCCGACGCGCTCAGGCCCGTCCCCTTCCGCTCGATCCGGTCCAGGCGGAGCGTTTCGCTGCCGCAGGGGCAGACGCCCGGCAGAATGCGGGTCCGGTCGCCGGTGCGGTAGCGGATCAGGGGCATGGCCTCCATGCCGACCGTGGTGATGACGAGTTCGCCCCATTCCCCGGCGGGCAGCGGCCGTCCCGCCGCGTCCACGATCTCCGCGATGACGTGATTTTCCCGCAGGTGCATCCCCTCGTGGGCCCGGCAGCAGATCGCGCCGGCCATGCCCATCTCGCGGGAGCCGTAGTGGGGAAAGAGCCTGCTTCCCAGGATCTCCTCGCTGCCCGCGATCACGCTGTCCGGGCAGGCATCGCCGCTGACGAGCGCGCGGCGCAGACTGCCGCGTCCGCAAAAGCGAAGGATGCTCAGCAGCTGCACGGGCATGCCGACGAAGGTATCCGGTTTTTCCCGCTCCAGCAGCGCGGCGTATTCCCCGTAGCTCAGGAAGGGCCCTGCCTTCAGCGGCCGGGCGCCGAGACGGCGGATCGCCTCCGCGATCAGCTCTCCCAGGCCGAAGGGGCCGGAAAAGGGAAAGGCGATCATCGTCACGCTGCCGGGGAAGATCAGCTCCCCCAGCCCCGCCATATAGAGACGGACCGTGTTTTCCAGGTCGTCTTCGGTATAAAAGACGCGCTTGGCGGCGCCTGTCGTGCCGGAGGTCGCGTCGGAGAGGACGCGCTGGATCTGCGCCTGCGAGCAGAGCAGCAGACCGGGCGCGTGCTGCGCCAGATCCTCCTCCGTGGTAAAGGGGAGATCGGCCAGGCGTGCCAGGGAAAAGAGCCGCTCCGGCAGATCCCGGTAAAAGCCGCCGCGCTCCTTTTCACGCGCCAAGAGGCGATTCAGCTTTTTCAGCTGGATCGCCTCGATGCTTTCCCGGTCGATCCTCTCCAGGCCCTCCTGCTGCGCGATCAGCGCGTCCAGGCGGGAAACGGGCAGCGCGCTCACAGCAGCCCCCGCTCCTGGAGGATCTCCATGCATTTTTCAAAGGTGGCCGCGATGATCTGCGGGCAGTACTCCACACGCTTGGCGGGATTGCCCCGGGTGATATCGCGGCAGTCGATCCCGCCGTATTCGGCGGTCATCTCCTCCTCAAACCATTGGGTGAACTCGCCCAGCGCCGGCTTGTGCTGCGGGTCGTCATAGCCGGTGTCCTCACCCTTGCCGGTGAAATAGGAGATCAGGCAGGCGCCGCCCGTCATGCAGCCGCAGCAGCCCTGGGAAAAGCCCACGCCGCCGTTGAGGCCGCCCATGGCCTTCACGAGGCCGGGATTCTCCTCGCCCAGGGTATCCAGCATCAGGATCGCCAGGATCTGGCTGCAGAAGTAGCCATAACGGCTCAGCTCCATCACGCGCTCGAACAGATCCATCCTTGTCAGTCCTTTCTTCCGATCAGCAGCCAATAGCTGCTCTTTCCTCGCGGGATCTCACAGCAGGGCGCGTCGCCGCGCCACAGCGCCTCCAGGTAATAGTCCCGCCATGCGTCCGTCATGTCCTCGGCGCAGAGGATCTCAAAGCCGGCCGCCCGGAAAAGCGCTGCCGGGTCTTCGAAAAACAGGTCGGACAGCAGCAGCTTTCCGCCGGGGCGCAGCAGCCGGTACGCCTCGCGCAGAGCGCCGGGCTGATCGCCGGAGACGAAAAAGGCGCACTGGCTGACGGCAGCGTCAAAGCAGCCGTCGGGATAGGCCGTCCGGAGAAAATCCCCCTGCTTTACCAGCGGCGAGCGCGGCGCCAGGTCGACGCCCTCCGCTTCCAAGCCGAGGCCGCGCAGCAGCGCGACGGTCTCCCCCGCACCGGCGCCCAGATCGACGATCGAAGCGCCCGCCGGCAGCTCCGCCAGCTCGATGAGGCGGCGCGTGTGCGCCTCGCCCCCGGGATGGCGGTTCATTTGTCCTCCAGTGCCCGCTCCACCGAGGCGACCTTGCCCAGCGCCAGCTCCTCCGGCACATAGACGAAGCCGCAGACCGGGCAGACCGGCAGTTCGACAGGGAAGCCGTTATCCAGGTACATGAACTTGGCCTTGCCCTTGACGAGCGGCACGCCGCATTTGACGCATTTCAGCTTTCCCTGCGGGTCGATGGTGTAATAATTCTTTTCGATGGCCATCCCTCAACCCTCCCGTTTGACAACATTCATCCGGTGGCTCCAGGCGCGGTGCACCAGATAGCCCCCGTCCGTGCGGCTGAATTTGACCCAGAAGGTGGCGTTGCCCACGCGGCGGCGGGCGACCAGCAGGCCGTCCTCGTCCTCGATGGCCTCGCCGCTCGCGCGAAAGTCCTCCAGTACGGCGATCACGTCGTCGGTCAGGATCATGCGCTCGTCCATCATCCGGCGGGCCTCGGCGGTGTAGTTCAGTTCAAAATTCAGTTTGTCTTCCATGCTTTCCTCTCCCCACAGTTCGCGCAGCAGCGAGCGCTTCAGCGTCAGCCGGTTCCAGCGCTTCTCGCTGATATCCGGCGGCGCACCGGCGTCCGTGCCGTAAACCAGCTCCAGCAGATGGCGGGACTCCCGCCCCTGCCGGGCAAAGCGGTCCCGGCAGGCCATGCAGTAGGACAGATAGGGCTCGTCGCTGCGCTCGAGGCACTGTTCGGTCATCTCGCCCGCCACCTCGCGGTTGGCGTAGGCGGTCAGGCCGCCGTAGCCGCAGCAGGGCGAACGGTCGCCGGAATAGGGCGTGTCGGTCAGGCGCACGCCGAGCGAGGCCGCCAGGCGGCGGATGCTCGCCTGGGTTGCGGCGTCTCCGCGCGCGCCGCAGGAATCGTGCAGCGCCATCGGGCGCTCCAGCTTATGGACCCCCTCGGGCAGGCCGATCTCCTCCAGCACGTCCCAGATGCCGCGCAGCTCCTTCACGCCGTGTTCGCGCAGCTCTTTGGCGCAACTCGGACAGCCGGCGATCACGATCGGGTCGCCCAGGCGGGCCAGCTCCCGATCCAGCAGTTCATGCGCCTGCTGCGCCATCTCCGTCCGGCCGGCCCAGTCGGCGATCGCGCCGCAGCAGCCCAGCATCAGCGCAACGCCCCCCTCCAGGCGGCTGCAGAGGTCCTCATAGGCCGCCCGCACGGTCTCCGGCGCGATGGCTGCCGCCTGGCAGCCGGGAAAGAAGACATAGCGGCAGCTCGCAAAGCCAGGCTGCGGCCGCGCCAGGAAGGCGTTGCCGTTGGAAAACAGCATGTCCAGCAGCGCAAACTCATGCGGCGCCAGGGGCATTTTATCCGTGGAAACCATGTTCTGCCGCGCCAGGTGGCAGACACGGGCCATATCAAAGCCGTTGGGGCAGACCACCGTGCACTGTCCGCAGAGCGAGCAGGCGTTCATGGGCTTGTTGAGCTGATGGTCGCCCATGATGATCTGGGTGTTGTTGTAGATCTCCCGGGCCAGCAGGCCGGGGTGCTTTTTGTAATGCTTGAGATAGGCGCAGCTCTTGAGGCACTCCTCGCAGTGGCACTGGATACAGCGCCCGGCCTCTTCCATGGCCTGCTCCTTCGTGTAGCCGCCCGCGGGGACGGCGACGCGGCGCAGGGCCTTCGCCTCCGAGAGGTCCGTATAGAGCAGACTGTCCGTCGGTCCCTCCTGCCCGCGGGTATTGCGCGGATCGAGCTTCTGCGCCAGGCGGTCGACCGTCAGCGCCGCTTTTTTCGCCCCGAAGGCCGCGTCCAGCACGCCCCGCGTCGGTCCGCTGACCAGGCGCTCGGCCTCGCAGATCATCAGCTCCGGGATCGGGGCGCTGTCCGGGAAGAGCTTCGCTCTGACTTCATCCGAGGCGCAGAGTACGTCAAAAGAAGCCTTATGCTGCTCATAAAACGCCGCGTCCAGGCGGCAGCTGCATTCGAATCGGATCTCCTTGCCCTTCAGGCGCCTGAGCTCGAGCGCGAAGGCCTCCTCATCGAGGAAGGGCGCGGCCGTGCGGAGATACGCCTCTTCGTCCGACTCCTCGCAGAAGACGGTGACGGGATAGGCCTTTTTTTCCAGCTCGCCCGCCAGCAGCAGCGTAAACAAGCCGGAGCCGAGGATGGCGATCTTCTGCCGCTTTGCGCTGCGAAAAACGCTCCCGAGGCGCGACTGCTCGCCATAGCGGGCCACGGCGCGCTCGACCTCGCGGATCGCCAGGCCGTCGCCGATCTCGCCCAGGCGGCATTTGCCCTCACAGGGCGCTTCGCAGCCCTGCGACAGGATCAGCGGGAAGGGCGCGATCTTTTCGTACAGCTGCAGCGCTTTTTTGAAATTGCCCCCCGCCGCCGCCTTGAGCATGGCGCGCACGTCCAGCTTCAGCGGGCAGGCCGCGCTGCAGAAGGGCGGCTGCTCATAGACGCAGCGGGCCACCATGCTCTCCATCTCTTCCTTGGAGATCTTGTTGACTTTATAAACATGGGTGGAGCCTCGTTCCTGAATCTGACTCATCGTGACGATTCCTCCTTCGGGCGAGCGGAATACGGGCGCCTCATCCCTCGCCTGCGGCGACACCTTCCCCTCAAGGGGAAGGCTTACATGAAAACGGGGATGTGGGAATTCTCCCACATCCCCATTATATCACGGGTATCTGTGCTTGGAAAGAATTACTTCTCCAGCGCCTTGAGCGCGGCGAGCACCTTGTCCGGGCGGGCCGGGATGCGGGTGATGCGGGCGCCGGTGGCGTTGTAGATGGCGTTCAGGATGGCCGGGTGCGGCGCATCCAGCGGGGCCTCGCCGCAGCCGGCGGCACCGTAGGGGCCGTTCGGACGGTAGGTCTCGTTGAAGTGCAGCTCGATGAGGCTGGTCTCCTTCTGGAGATCGTCGAAGTCCTCGCTCAGCGCCAGGCCGATGCCCTGGGTCAGGCCGCCGTAGAAGTTGCCGTCCACCAGGAGCTTGTTCATGATCGTGCCGACGTCGGCCACGCAGGTGAATTTCTCAACCTTGACCTTGCCGGTCTGGGTGTCGACGCAGACCTCGGGCAGGAAGATGGTGTACATGTAGGTGGCAAAGGGCTCGCCCTGGGCGGTGTCCTGATCCACCGGGTGGTCGGCGCAGTAGGTGGTGACCCAGTTGCCCTCGACCTTCAGCTTCTTGCCGTCGGCGACCATCTCGTCGTAGGTGCGCCAGGTGCCGTCGTCCTTCTTCATCTCGGCGAGCAGGGCCTCGGCGGCCAGGCGGCAGGCGTTGCCGGACATGACCTGAGAGCGGGAGCCGCCGGCAGGGCCGGAGTTCGGCGTGTACTTGGTGTCGTTCATGACGAGGCGGATCTGCTCGGGCTTGAAGCCGGCCTGACGCAGGGTCTCATGCGCAGAGACGAGCGCACCCATATCAGCGCCCTGGCCGTGATCCTCCCAGGAGACGTAGATCGTCACGGTGCCGTCTTTGTTGAGCTCGGCATAGGCGGAGGAGGAGTCCACGCCGTCCAGGCCGCAGCCGTAAACGCCCAGCGCCACGCCGATGCCGTATTTGTAGCGGCCGTCGGAGGCGGCGTTCTTTTCGGCGACTCTCTTCTTGCCGGCCTCATACAGCGGGCGGGCCTTGTTGAAGAGGTCCTCTTCGCAGTACACGTCGGGCTCATAGCCGGTCGGGATGGTGGTGTGCTCGGAGGCCTTGTAGCAGTTCATGGCGCGCATCTCGAAGGGGTCGATGCCCATCTTGGCGGCCAGGCAGTCGATGGCGATCTCGGAGCCCATGAAGGACTGGGGAGAGCCGTAGGCGCGGAAGGCGGAGCCCCAGGCGTGG
>CACYWG010000010.1 GCA_902778115.1 Oscillospiraceae bacterium
CTTCGCGCAGCCGCCCGTCAGCGTGATGCTGTCGGTCGCACCGGCCTTCTTCGCCATGACAAAGCAGCGCTTCGCCACCGCCATCTCGATGCCGGCCGCGATCTCATCGGTCGCCTTGCCTTCGCCGACCAGCGTGATGACCTCGGACTCCGCAAACACCGTGCACTGCGCCGTGATGGGGATCACGTTCTTCGCCGTCAGGCTCAGCTTCGAGAATTCAGGCAGGCTCAGCTCAAAGCTGCGCGCCATCGCCTCGAAGAAGCGGCCCGTACCGGCAGCGCACTTGTCGTTCATCGCAAAGTTCTTCACCGTGCCGTCCGTGTCGATGCTGATGCCCTTCACGTCCTGGCCGCCGATGTCGATGATCGCCTTGACCGTCGGATCGGTCACGTGCACGCCCATCGCGTGGCAGCTGATCTCGGAGATGTTCTCATCCGCAAAGGGGACCTTGTTGCGGCCGTAGCCCGTACCGATCAGGTACTCCAGCTCCTTGCTGCTCTTCAGACCCACCTTCGCCAGCACCTCGTTCATCGCCGCGATCGCGCTCTGCTCCGAATTGATCTTGCTCTTGATGGTCGTGTCGGCCACCATCTTGCCGGTCTCGTCCAGAATGACTGCCTTCGTGTAGGTGGAACCTACGTCGCATCCGCCAAAATACTTCATGTTTTCGATTGCCTCCAGTTAATGATCAATATTTATACTTGGGGAATTTGTCCAGGTCATAGGGCTCCTGCAGAACGTCCTTGCGCTCCATGTTGTCGTAGTGCTTCTTCAGGAAAGGCTCCACGACATTGAACATCAGCTTGCCGTCGAGGTCGAAGAAGAAGACGACGAACAGCGCGACATTGGCGATCAGGAAGATCTTCAGGATCTTAAAGAAGACCTTAGCCATACGGCACTTGCATTTTTTCATGTTGTTCCTCCTCATTACCAGGTCATGGAATCGTCGAAGTCAAGCAGCGACGGGTCGAGCGGCTCTTCGTGCATGACCGTGGTCATGTAGTCGTTGATCTGACGGCGGATCTCCGCGCGGGAAACAGTGCGGCTGTCAGGCAGCGCGTGCGGGATCCAGAAGGCCTTGACGTTTCTCTTGCGGAACTCGTCCTCGAACAGGCCGTGCACGCCCTGCATGCCCTTGCACTGCAGCTGGTCGTACATGGCGACCATGTCGCAATTGAAGCGCTGCATGTAATCCCACAGCTCGAAGATGTGGTGCATGCCGCCGACGGCCATGCGGCGCATCGGAGCCCACATGTGGTAGGTGGCCATGTCTTCGAGCATGTTCTCGTAGCTGTCGGTGCGGATCTCCATGTCGAACATCAGGGAGTCCATGTTGATGATGCAGTTCAGGCCCCAGCAGTTGTAGGCCCAGGTGCACCAGTTGGAGTAGTACAGCGGCGCGCAGGACCAGGCGATCACGCGGTGGCGCGTCTGCGGGAAGGGATTGATCTTCTTCTCGACGCATTTGTACATGATCTTCTTGACCTTTTCGCTGGCGTCCTCCCAGCAATCGGTCTGGATGCCGTACTGGGTGGAGTAGATGCGGAACAGAGCCTGGGCTACGCCGTTGATCGGGTAGAAATTCGTCTTGGCGGCGACTTCCCACTTCTCCCACTCGTCGCGCTGCAGCTTGTTCTGGCGCTCGAGGTATTTCTTCATGCTCTCCCAGTTGAAGGGCGTGCCGGTCTGCTCCTCGACGAACTTCCACATCTCCTCGATCTCGTTCATGCAGTGCTTCTTGACCAGGGGATCGTCAAACTGCATCGGGATGGGCAGCGCGAAGAGCGGCTTGTCGGCAAACCAGTCCTGCAGGGTGTGGGTAGAAACGGAGGCGTCGCAGGCCTCGTTGCAGGTGATGATGAAGGGGGAGGAATCGGGCACGTCGTCCAGAACGAAGAGGCCGGACTCGGCCTGGCACATCGGGCAGGGGTCGCCCGGCAGGCCGAGGGACTGCACCGCGTCGATGTAGTTGAGAACGGTGTGGGAGTTTACGTGGCAGGTGACGAAGTAGGGGATCATCTCCATCGACACGTACTGGTAGCCGGCGTCCTTCCAGGGGTAGAACAGAGTGCCGCAGGTCGTCTCATTGGTGAAGATGGTGTGCTTGTAGGCGTCGTTTTCCTTGCCGCCGTGCAGACGGGTGTCGGCGTTGAAGAAGGTGCAGATCTGGTGGATGGAGGCGGAGACCATCGCGCGGTAATGCCAGGCGGAGGCGTACAGCGCCTCGCCGCGCATGCCCTGCAGGCCGCGCTCGAACCAGTGGATGACGGGCAGATAGGTCTGGCCCATCCAGCGGTAGCGCCAGGTGCCCTTGAGGAAATCGATGGGGTTATTGGAGAACTTCAGGATATCGGTGACCATATGTAAATAGTTATAGCCCCAGATCATGTACATGTAGTACATCGTATCCTTGAAGCCGCGCCACTCGCGGTGGGTGAGCAGGCCGGTCTTGTCCTCGTACAGCTCGCCCAGGCGGCGGCCGCCGGGCTCGGCGGTATGGGGCTTGCCGTACCAGAAGTCGTGCATATTCTTCTTGAAGCCGTTGGCCTTCAGCTCGGCCACGGTCTTCTGGACGCCTTCCTTCTTCTCGGCGAGCTTTTTCTGGATCTTGGAAACGTCAAAACTAATCGCCATTTTACTTGCCCTCCTGAATGTGCTTGATTTCAACGCTTTCCACGAAGGCCTGGAAGCGGGTGCGCAGCTGGCCGGAGGCGGAGTTGATGTACTCCTTCTCGATCGAGCAGACAGGCAGGCCGTAGTCGCGCTTGAGGATGAAGGTGTCGATCACGCGCTCGTAGCTCCAGTACTCGCAGAACTTGTTGGAGGCGATGATGATGCCGTCGGCCTTGTATTCCTTCGCAAGGTCCGCCAGTCTCTTTTTGCGGGCGCGCATCTCGTCCTGCGGCATGAAGCGCGGGCAGTTGGAGGTCTTGAGGTAGTGCTCGGCGATGCAGCGCAGCGGGCTCTTGCCCTCCTGCAGCTCGATGGGAACACGGCTCTCGACGGCGCCGTAGCAGAAGCGGTCGCACACGACCAGCGCGCCGCAGCCCTCGATCAGCTTGGTGAAGTCGGGGTCGTCGTTCTCGGAGCCGGCCAGGACCACCTTGCAGCGGTAGTTCTTCTTCAGGTCGGGCTCGCGGGTCTTCATCTCTTCGGCGGTCTCGCGCAGGTACGGCAGGATCAGATACTTCGGGCAGGCCAGGCTCACCAGCTGGATCACATGGAACTCATAGCCGGTGATGGTGGGGTTGTCCAGCTTGCGGTAGTCGCCGATCTCGTTGATAAGGCGGCAGACCTCGTTGTGGTCCTCAATGGCCTTGAGGAGCGTCTCGTCGGAGATGTCGATGCCGAAGTGCTCATGCAGCGGCTCGAGCACGTGGGCGCGCAGCTGGGTTTCGAAGTGCTGGTAGCTGTTTTCGGTGTTTTTGAAGGGGATGTCGGAGAATTCGCAGAAGAAGTCGTCGTTGTCGATGATGCGCATATCCTCGACGGAATCGAGGTGCTTCTGCTGCAGGTGCTCCTGGAAGCGGCAGGTGGCGGTGCAGGTCTCGGTGCCCATCTGCGCGTCAAGGAAGTTGTAGCCGCCTTCGAGCGCGCGCTCCATCAGGGAGCGGGCGTAGTGGCAGACACGGCCGGACAGGTAGTAGGTCGCCAGGTCAGGAGAGGTGCAGCGCGGCGCTCTCAGTCTCACCGAGAAGCAGCCGGGCAGGTCGAGAAGCACTTCAGGCATGAAGTAGCAGGTATAGCCGATGGCGCGCTTGCCATCGGCCTTAGCCTGTTTGACCAGGTCGTTGTTCGCTTCCTGAAGCAGATTCTCAAAGTAGATCAGATGTTTGAGATCTTTCAACAGATAACCCCCTATAGTTAATTTTTTGACACGAAATCAAGCGGCACAGGCGTTTTTGTGCCAACTATACGAGCTATAGTATAACAAAACGCAGTTTTCTTGTCAATAAAACCGAGATGCTCCTGTCCTCCTTGGCTCACAAAAAATCGGCCGCAATTTTTGTTGAAAACAGAAAAAAGAAGGTCGGTCAGACCTTCTTTTTCCTGCTGTCAGCATTTCATACCGAGCATCGCGCCGAGCAGCCTGACGAGCAGCCCGCCGAAGCCGATGTGCGGCACCGTCTCCGCCGCCGTGATCGGAAGCTCTGCGATCGTTTCCTCTCCCAGCGTCACGGTCAGCGTCCCCAGACGCTCCCCTTCCCGCAGCGGCGCCCCGGCCTGTTCCGGCAGCGCGATGCGATAGGCGGGCTCGGCGCCGCTTTTCGGCACCAGAGCAAAGCCCTCGCCCTCGACGCGAAGCGGCACGCTGTCCCGCTCCCCCATGTCCACCGGCAGCGCCGGCAGCTCCTCCGCCGGGCGCAGCGGGCAGAGCTGAAAGCCGGCAAAGGCGTAATTGAGGAGGGTCTTCGCGTCCTGGTTGCGCTTTTCGATGCTCTCGCAGCGCAGCACCACGGCGATGTACTCCACGCCGTCGCGCTCCGCGCTGGCGGACAGGCAGTAGAGCGCGCTCGAGGTATAGCCGGTCTTCAGTCCCGTGCAGCCGGGGTACCAGTAGACGAGCTTGTTGGTGTTGTTGAGCTCGAAGGCGCCGCCCCGGATGCTGTCGAGCCAGATCGTCGTGAAGTCCTTGATCCCGGGGTGCTTCAGCAGCTCCCGGGACATGACGGCGATGTCATACGCCGAGCTGTAGTGCTCCCCGTCGTCAAACAGTCCGCTGCAGCTGGTGAAATGGCTGTCCTCCAGGCCAAGCTCCTCCGCGCGGCGGTTCATGCGCTCGACGAAGACCTCCTCCGAGCCCGCCAGGTGCTCCGCCATGGCCACGGCGCAGTCGTTGGCCGAGACGACGGCGATGCACTTGAGCATCTCCCGCACCGTCATCTGCTCGCCTTCCTCCAGATACACACAGCTGCCGCCGAAGGAGGCCGCCCTGGCGCTGGCTGTGACCACGTCGTCGAGACTCAGCTTGCCGCTGTCGATGTCCTCCATGATCAGCAGCATCGTCATCACCTTGGTGACGCTGGCGGGAAACAGGCGCTCATGCGCGTTTTTCTCATACAGCACCGTCCCCGTCTCCTTCTCCATCAGCAGCGCCGACGGTGCGGAAACGCTCAGCGCGCTCTCCGTGCGCGACACCGTAGGGATGCGCTCCCCGGACAGTGCCCGTCCCGGCGCCAGGCTGACAAACAACAGTATCCATGCGATCCAGCGATTCATACTTGCCTCCCGATTCGTTCCTCAGTTTGCTACAGCCTATGCCCCGCGTCCGTCCCGCATGCAGAGGTTGACAGAATTATGTATATTTCGACAAATCAAAATGGATATCCGGGACCGCGCCCCGGATGAAAACCCCGGGTGATGCCGTGGGTTTTGAACATTTCCCACAGCTTTTTCCACATTGGAAAACTGCATAAGCCTTGCTTTTAGTTTACATAACAAATTTTCGGAAAAAAGATTTACAAATTTCAAGTTGACGGGGCCGATGCGGGAATAGTAAAATAACAAGAAGACAAAAGGAAAAGGAGGGCTGCGCTGTGAGACGCAGGTTCCAATGGGATAAAAAATATCTGTACTGGGGACTGACGGCCTTCTGCGTCGTTGCCGCCTCGATCCTCTTCTTTCTGCTGCTCACCCGCCTGCCCGACATCGGCGGGGCGCTCAAGAAGCTGTCCTCCATCCTCAGCCCCTTCATCTGGGGTCTTGTGATCACCTATCTGCTGGCGCCGCTGATGCTGCGCATGGAAAAGCATCTTTTCTGTCCGCTGGGGAAAAAGCTCTTCAAAAAGTCGAAAACCGGCGGAGCCCGCTTTGCCCGCGGCATGAGCGTGTTTCTGTCGATCCTGCTGTTCCTGCTGATCCTGACCGCCCTGGTCTATATGATCCTGCCGCAGATCTATGAGAGCATCGTCACCATCGTCGACAACAGCAACACCTATATCGCCCAGCTCACCGAATGGGCGGAGGCCAGGCTGACCGACTTCCCGGAGCTGGAGGCCTATGTCACCAACCTCCTGGGCAACGCCAACCAGGACATCATGAACTGGCTGCAGACCAGCGTTCTGCCGAAGCTCGGCGGCTTCATCACCAGCGTGACGACCGGCGTTTACTATGTGCTGCTGGGCGTGTACAATCTGCTGATCGGCATCATTGTCTCGATCTACATTCTCGGCAATCTGGAAAAGGTCCGGGCCGGCGCCAAGCGGCTGCTTTACAGCCTGTTCAGTCTGAAAACCGCCGACCGCATCCGCAGCGCGCTGGACTTCACCAACCGCACCTTTATGGGCTTCATCTCCGGCAAGCTGCTGGACTCGGCCATCATCGGCCTGATCTGCTATGTGTTCTGCGCGGCCTTCCGCATGCCCTATACGCTGCTGGTCAGCATCCTGGTCGGCGTGACGAACATCATCCCCTTCTTCGGGCCTCTGATCGGCGCCGTGCCGAGCGCGCTGATCATCCTGCTGGTCAACCCCTTCCAGTGCCTGATCTTCATCATCTTCATCATCGTGCTGCAGCAGGTGGACGGCAACATCATCGGTCCCAAGATCCTCGGCAACACCACCGGTATCAACGGCTTCTGGGTCATGTTCTCGATCATCGTCGGCGCCGGGCTCTTCGGCTTCTGGGGCATGCTGCTGGGCGTGCCGGTGTTCGTGGTGATCTACACCTTCATCGACAAGCTCCTCAAGCAGCGCCTGGAGCGCGAGGATCTGCCTTCGGAGGTGGACGAGTATAAAGGCATCGACCGCATTGACCCCGTGACGCACGAGGTCATCCGCAAGGAAGCGCCGGAGCCCGAGACCGCGGCCGAGACCGCGGCCGAGACCGCGGAAACCTGACGCGGCGGCCTTTCTCAGGCCATTCGACTGATAAGCAAAAACGGCATGACTTTTCGTCATGCCGTTTTTTTCGTCGCAAGATTAAGAACTTAAACCCTTCTTTCCCGCTTGAAATCCTCCCCCCCGGCGGCTATAATCGTCCAGGCATCAAGAAATATGGAGGAAAAAGGAAACATGAAGAAACTGTTTGCATGGATCGTTGTTCTGGCGCTCGCGTTCTCGCTGGCCGGCTGCGGCAGCGAACCCGCCGAAACCGCGGCGCCCGCCGCCGAGCCGCAGGTCACGGAGGAAGTTCTGCCCGCGGCGGACGACGGGCAGAACCCCGTCATGAACTTTGTCGGCGTCTACCACCTGGAGGACAGCGTAGAGGCGCTGGTCGAGGCCGAGGGAAAGGAAAACGCGAAGATCACCGTCACCGCGGCCTTCAGTCCCTGGTTCCAAACGCAGACGGTCATGAGCGGGCGCTTTGATCCCGATACGCTCACGATGGCCTTTACCAACGCGGCGCTGACCGAGTACACCTATGCCAGCGACGGCAGCGTGACGGAAGAGAAGCCGAGCTACACAGACGGCGCCGGTAAAGCGGTCTTTGACCCGAAGGCCAATGCCCTGACCATCACGGAGGAATTCCCCTCCGGCGCCCTGGAAAACGTATACGCCTGGGGTCCCGCCCCTGACATGAAGGCCGTCACTGACCCGAAGCATTATGCCTCCGTCACGGCCTTGGACAAGTTCCAGGTCGAAACGGTGGTCGGCTTCAATGTGCGGACCGATTATCTGAGTGAAAACTGGTACGCCCTGGCCGACATGATCCGCTACCCCATCACCATCAATGATACGGTACTGAATGACGCCGACGCCTTCCTCGGCTACATGGTCGACAAGACCGTGAGCGAGAGCGGCCGCGATGCCATGCTGGAAGAGGATACCCTCGACATGACCGTCGACGGAGATGAGATCTGCATGGGCGACGGCGCGATCCGGCTCAGCGATCCCAACAACAAGACGGACGGGGAGCCCAAGCTGGAGATCATCGCCATCGGCGGCATCGTCAGCAGAAGCTGACGGCGCGCAGGCACGCGCCCTCCCGGAGCGCCAAAGCTCCGTCAACCAAGTACAAAAAGGAAGAGGATCTGCAGTCCCTGCAGATCCTCTTCCTTTTTTTCATGCCGCGTTCACCGGTGGCTCAGGCGCGCATGCGCCTCGATCAGGCCGCGGCAGAGCGCGTCGATATCGTCCTCGGTGCTCATCCGGCTCAGGCCGATGCGGATCGCGCCGTCGATGACCTCCGGGCGCAGACCGATGGCCTCGAGCACATGGCTGCGCGCGCCCTTTTTGCAGGCGGAGCTGCGCGAGACGTAGACCTCCTGCGCCTCCAGCCAGTTGATCAGTACCTCGCTGCGCCAGCCGGGCAGGGAGAGGCTGAGGATATGCGGTGCACCGCCGCCGATCACGACGAGCTCCGGGATCTCCGGCCGCAGTTTCTCCACGGCGCGCTCGCGCAGCGCCGTCATCCGGGCAGCATTTTCCCGGAAACCCGCCCGGGCGATCTCGCAGGCCGCGCCGAAGGCGGCGATCTGCGGCATGGCTTCCGTGCCGGCGCGGCGGCCGGCTTCCTGCGCGCCGCCGACGATCATCGGCTTTAAACGCAGGCCGCTGCGGATATACAGGCCGCCGATCCCCTTCGGCGCGTGGATCTTGTGGCCGCTGATGCTGATCAGATCCGCGCCGAGCGTTTTGGCGCTGAAGGGAACTTTCAGAAAGCCCTGCACCGCGTCTGTGTGCAGCAGGGCCGGGCTTCCGGCCTGTTTCAGCAGGCGGGAAACGGCGGAAATATCGGTCACGGCGCCGGTTTCGTTGTTGACCAGCATCAAAGAAACGAGTATAGTATCCTCACGGAGCGCCTCCGCCACGGCGGAGGGATCGATCCCGCCGAGGCTGTTCGGTTTGAGCCGCGTGACCTCGAAGCCGCGCGCTTCGAGGTCATCCAGGCTCTTGCGCACCGCGTCGTGCTCCACGGCGGAGCTGATGACGTGCCTGCCCTTGCGCTTCATCGCCTCCGCGCCGCCGAGGATGGCCCAGTTGTCGCTCTCCGAGCCGCAGGAAGTGAATACGAGCTCGCCGGGCGCACAGCCCAGCGCAGCGCAGACCTGCGCACGGGCGCGGTCGAGCAGCTTCTTCGCCTCCCGGCCCTTGGCGTGGGTGGAGCTGGGGTTGCCGTAGCAGGCCGTCATGGCCTGCAGCGCCGCCTCCGCCGCCTCCGGGCAGACCGCCGTTGTGGCGGCGTTATCCAGATAGTGTTCCATAGAAAAGCCTCTTTGTCAGGAGTAATTCAATGATCTATATTATAGCGACTCTCGGCTGCAAGGTCAACCAGTATGAGACCCAGGCCATGGAGAGCATCCTCCTCAGCCACGGGCACCGGCCCGCCGCCGCGGGCGAGATCGCCGACGCGGTGATCGTCAACACCTGCGCCGTCACGGCCGAGAGCGGGCGCAAATCCCGCCAGGCGATCCGCCGCCTGCGCGACGAAAATCCCGGCGCGGTGCTCGCCGTGTGCGGCTGCTATGCGCAGCTCGAGCCGGACGAGGCCGAGGAGATCGGCGCGAGCGTCATCTTCGGTGCGGCCGACCGCATCAAAACCGTGGAGGCTGTGGAAAAGGCCGTCGCCGATGGTGAGAAGACCCGGCACGTAGACCGCCCCTTCGAGCGCCGTGAGCTTGAAAAACTGCCCGCCGGGGCCGTCAGCGGCCGGACGCGGGCCATGCTGAAGATCCAGGACGGCTGCGTCAACTTCTGCAGCTACTGCATCATCCCCTATACCCGCGGGCGGCTGCGGAGCCTGCCGATCGAGTCGGCCCGGGCAGAAACCGTGCGGCTGCGGGACGAGGGCTACCGGGAGCTGGTGCTGACCGGCATCGAGGTGGCCTCCTACGGCGTGGATCTGCCGGGCAGACCGGGTCTTGCGGACGTGATCGAGGCGGTCGCCGCGGTCTCGGGCGAAATGCGCCTGCGCCTCGGCTCGCTGGAGCCGACGGTCGTGACCGAGGACTTCTGCCGCCGCCTGGCGGCGACGGGCAAGGTATGCCGCCATTTTCACCTCTCGCTGCAGTCCGGCTGCGACCGCACGCTCAAGGCCATGAACCGCAAATATGACACCGCGGCCTTTTTCCGCGTGACGGAGCTGCTGCGGCAGTATTTCCCCGGCTGCGCGCTGACGGCGGACGTGATCGCGGGCTTTCCCGGTGAAACGGACGCCGACCAGGCCGAGACGCTGGCCTTCATCCGCCGCGTCGGCTTTGCGGACATCCACGTCTTCCCCTATTCCCGCCGCCCGGGCACGCCGGCCGACAGCATGCCGAACCAGTGCACCCGCGCGCTCAAGGCCAAACGCGCGCACGAACTGCAGCAGGCGGTCGACGAGATGCGCGCGACCTTCCTGGCGCAGAGCGTCGGCCAGACCCTGCCGGTGCTGTTTGAAACCGAGGAGAACAGCCTCTGGCAGGGCCACAGCGACACCTATCTGCCGGTGAAGGCGGCCGGGACAGGCCTTCGCGGGCAGATCTGCCCGGTGCGCATCGAAGCCGTTGAGGGTGAAGCTTTGAAAGGAACGATCCAATGAACGAAGAAAAAGATATTTTCGACCGCATCATGAGCCGGAAGCTGTTCAAACCGCTCTGGCCCTTCTGGGAAAAGCACCGCGAAGTGCTGGTGTATCTCTTCATCGGCGGCATGACGACGCTCGTGTCCTGGGCGGCGAAGTTTCTCTGGAACTTTGCCTTCTACGCCGGGACGGCGTCTCCGACCGCTGTGCAGAACACGATTCTTTCCGTGGTGGAAAACGCGGCGGGCATCGCTTTTGCCTACCCGACCAACCGGATCTGGGTTTTCCGCAGCAAAAACCCGCACATCCTTTCTGAAGCCGCAAGCTTTGTCGGCTCCCGGCTCGTGACGATGCTGCTCGGCTGGCTGACGAACCTGCTGCTGGTGAACGTCCTCGGCGTGAGCGTGTATGTCTCCACCGTGATCGCGGCGATCCTGGTCATCGTCGGCAACTATATCATCAGCAAAATTTTCGTATTCCGCAGTAAGAAGGAGAATTGAGATGAAAAAGATCGGGCTTCTGGTCGCCGTGGAGATGGACGCGGTGCTCACCCGCTACGGCGCGCCGCAGGAAACGCAGCAGGTCGACGGCTTTGAGGTGCTGCGCTATGAAAACGAGAGCTACACGGTCTTCGCCGTGAACGCCGGGGCGGGCGAGATTGCCGCCGCGGCGGCCACCCAGCTGCTCATCAGCGTTTTTCACGTCGATCTGCTCGTCAATTTCGGCGTGGTGGGCGGCCTGACGGAGGACATGGCCATGGCGCGCACCGTCGTCGTCGAATCCGTCGTGCACTATGACTTTGACGTTTCCGACTGGATCGGCGTCGAGACCGGCCGCTATATGCAGTATCCCTCGCCTTACATCCCGGCGACGCCGGAGCTGGTGGAAAAGGCCTGCGCGATCGAGCCCTCGCTCCGGCGCGTGATCTGCGCCTCGGCCGACAAGTTCATCGGCACGGAGGAGAAAAAGCGGGCGCTGCACGAGCGCTGGCAGGCCGACATCTGCGAGATGGAGGCGGCCGGCATCGTCCTCACCTGCGCGCGGTGCGGCGTGCCCTGCCTGCTCATCAAGACCGTCTCCGACGCCATCAGCGGCGGCGCGGAGGAATTCAACCGCGAGCTGAACCGCTCGGCCGGCCTCTGCCTTGCGATCGCCGACAAAATCATCCGGGAGCTGTAATACCATGAATACGGAAAAACTCTACGATCAGGACAGTCTGCTCTTCTCCTTCCGCGCGCGCGTCATCGCCTGCGAGGAGCAGAAAAGCGGCTTTGCGCTGGCACTCGACCGCACGGCCTTTTTCCCCGAGGGCGGCGGCCAATTGGCCGACACCGGGCGCATCGGAGAGGCCGTCGTCAGCGACGTGCACGAGCGCGAGGGTTGCATCTGGCACTATGCCGACCGCCCCATCGAGCCGGGCACGGAGGTTCTCTGCGAGATCGACGCCGAAAAGCGCCTGCGCCGCATGCAGAACCACTCCGGCGAACATATCCTCTCCGGCATCACCCACCGGCTCACGGGCTATGACAACGTGGGCTTCCACATGGGCGCCGACTGCATGACCATCGACTTCAGCGGCGAGCTGAGCGAAGATCAGCTCCAGCAGATCGAGACGCTCGCCAATGAGGCCATCCGCGCCGATCTGCCGATCCGCACCTGGTATCCGGCGGCGGAGGAGCTCGCGGCGCTCGATTACCGCAGCAAGAAGGAGCTGACAGGCGCGGTGCGCCTGGTGGAGATCAAGGGCATCGACCTCTGCGCCTGCTGCGCGCCGCACATGAAAAGCACCGGCGCCGTCGGCACGGTGAAGATCCTCTCGGCCGAGCGGCACCGGGGCGGCATGCGCCTGACGGTGATCTGCGGGCTGGACGCGCTGGACGATTACCGCCGCCGCCTCGAGAGCGCAGGCGCGGTGTCGCGCCTGCTGAGCGTGCCGCGGGAAAAGATCGCCGCCGGGGTCGAGCGGGTCCTCGGCGAGCAGGCGAAGCTCAAGGAGCGCGCCGCCGCGCTGGAAAACGAGCTGGCGCGCCGCATGGCCGCAGAACTTCCTGAGACGGAGGGCAATCTCTGCGTCTTCGATTCCCTGCTCGGCGACGTCGCCCTGAGGGAGCTGGTCAACGCCCTCGCCGCCAAATGCGGCGGCTTTGCGGCCGCCTTCTCCGGCAGCGACGCGGAGGGCTTTCGATACATCATCGGCAGCCGGCACGTCGATTTACGGGCGAGCAGCCGTGAGATCAACGCCGCCATCCAGGGCCGCGGCGGCGGCAGCCCGGAGATGATCCAGGGCAGCTGCCGTGCCACGCAGGAAGAGATTCGAAATGCTTTCAGCTATGGTAGATTTCCTGCTACATAAATCCATTCATTCTTAGGAGACGTGCAATATGCCGCTATTGAATTTCTCTGATGTTTTATTAAAAGCTGGCCTCAATCCTTCCAAAGTCATGCTAATCCGACATGCGTTGACTGACAGAGGATTTAAAGAATGCTATGACAAAAATATGGTATATGAGTATACCTGTCATCAAAAGTCAGGTTTCAGCAAGGGATATGATTACTGGGCTGTTTTTATCAGCGGAACGGGCACCCTTGCCAAGTTTTTTGCTCTTTACCAAGTTGGGCCTGCTGTCCCTGATTCAGTTAATATGGTCCCGGAAGGGCTTCCTGTTCGTGAATCCGAAGAATATCGAGGTGATAATGAGTTCTATCTCTTGAAACCTGTTGATTTATTGAAAGAATACGAGAGAAAGCTGGTAATTGATTGGGGAAAATCCACTCGGATGTGGCACCAAAAAGGTACTTCCGAAAAACCTATCGTATCAATACAGCCAGATGAGAAGAAAGTGTTCTCTGGCTTTGAGGATTTAGTGCTTTCTTATGATGAACTCAAAGAAATCATCTGTAATCCCACTGTTTATGAAGCATGGCACAGTGCACTTTCCTCTGTATATGCTATTTATTTGATCGTGGATCGAGAGAACGGAAAACAGTATGTTGGGTCTGCTTATGGGAGCGGCGGTTTGCTCAGCCGCTGGACTTGCTATATTGATACATACCACGGGCATAACAAAGAGCTTAAAGAATTGATCTGTAATTATCCGGAGCGATATCATAGCTTTCAGTTCTCCATTTTACAGATTCTGCCGAAAACTTTGACCGCAGATGAAGTTATCTCCATTGAATCTCGCTATAAGAAAAAACTCCTCAGCAAAGAATTTGGGATGAATGCAAACTGATATAGTTATCAGTTCTGAAGGCAGTCGAAAAGCTTTTTTAATAACATAAAAGGACGCACTGCAAAATACGTCTGTCATTGCGAGACCAGTTTCAAACTGGTCGTGGCAATCCGTTTTCCTTTATGCAAAAGAGACGGATTCCCACACCAGTGACATCGGTCACTGGTTCGGAATGACGGGTTCGCGCATTTTGCAGTGCGTCCTTTTTTCTGAAAACTGACCTCAGCCGTGCGATTCGTGCCAGCTGGCGTAATTGGCCTCGCCGTTGCCGCCGGTGTAGCTGCCGTCGATCTTGCTCAGCGCGCGGTCATAGGCCTCCGTCCCCTCCAGATAGGGCGTGGGCCGGTAGTCGTTGTACATATAGCCCCAGTAGTCCTCCAGCACCGGGCGGCTGGAAACGCAGCAGGGAATGAGCCGGTAGCCGTCGTGCGTCACCGTACCGTCGACGTCGCGCTTCATCGTCACTTCCACAATGGCCGTGTCCGGGTCGCTGGGCTCGGTGTGGCCGCCGAAGCAGAAGTTGCCCATGCTGTAGAGGATCAGGCCGCCGTTATACTCCTCCACCGGCTGCAGGCAGTGCGGATGCGAGCCGTAGATCATGTCCGCGCCCGCGTCGATGCAGGCGTGGGCGATATCGACGGCCGACTGCTCCGGCCGGACATGCAGCTCGATGCCCCAGTGGAAGGCGCAGATGATATAGTCGGCGCCGTCGTTTTTCAGCTGTTCGATCGCGGCCAGGGCCTTGTCGAGATCCGGGCGGAAATCACCGTAGGCGTCGCTGAAGAAGCAGTAGATGCCGAGCCGCAGGCCGTGCGGCGTGGTGACGATCTGCGCCTCGTCGTTCTTGCCGAAGGGGATGTGATAGGCCTCCAGGGTCTCCCAGGTGTCCTGCTTGCCGGCCTCAAAGAAGTCGTTCGTGTGGTTGTTGGCCGTGGTCACGAAGTCCACGCCGCCCTCGAGCAGGATGTTCGCATATTCCGTCGGCGCGCGGAAGGCAAAGGTCCTTTCCGAATACAGGTTCCTGTCGGAGAAGCTGCATTCGAGATTGCCGATCGTATACTCGTCGTCCGCGAAGAAATGCGCGACGTTTGCGAAGGGATAGGAGTAATCCCCGTCCATCCGCTTGGCAAAGTCCGTCGAGTACTGGTGATTCGTCAGCGTCAGGTCGCCGATATAGTGGATGGTGAAATATTCCGGCTGCGGCTCGGGCGTAGGCTCCGGGGTCGGTTCCGGCGTGGGCTCGGGCGTGGGCTCCGGGCTAGCCTCCGGCTCCGCCGCCGGGGTTTTCTCCGGCATACTCTGCGCCGGGATGGCTGTTTCTGTCGGAAGATAGGAAGCTGCGCGCTGGCTCATGATAAAGGCCGCCGCGGAAATCGCCGCCAGCAGGAGCAGAACACACAGCAGAATCGAAATGGTTTTTTTCATCGTTTTCCCTCATTTGAACTGTGCCTTTGCGGCACTCGGCTATTATACTGAATAATTCTCCGTAAAGCAAGAGGAAAAGACCGCGTTGCGCATTCGTTTTCCGCGAAAATTTCCTCTTGGAAAACTCATACAAACGCGGTATAATGTTTTTTGGAAATTCATGAACTCAAGATATAGATAGAGAGGAGCAAACAAATGAACAGCGAATGGCTGCCCTATATTCCCTCGGACGACATCTATCTGTTCAACACCGGCCACGCCTTCAAGGCCTGGCTCAGCTTCGGCTGCCGCTATATCCCGGAGCTGCAGCTGCACCGTTTCCTGGTCTGGGCGCCCAACGCCCGCAGCGTGACCGTGGTCGGCGACTTCAACGACTGGCACTGGGACGACACGCCCATGGAGCGCGTGCCGGGCGGATGCTGGGTCGCCTTTGTGCCCGGCGTGTGGCACGGCGCCCGCTACAAGATCTGCGTGGAGGGCTGCGACGGCCGCCGGATCCTCAAATCCGATCCCTTTGCCGCCTTCAGCCAGCACAGCAGCGAGACGGCCTCCATCGTCTTTGACCACAGCGAATTCACCTGGGCTGACGGCGAGTATATGGCCCGCCGCGCCAAGCGGGACTTCATGACCGCTCCGATGAGCATCTATGAGGTGCACATCGGCTCCTGGCGCGCGCTGCCCGGCTTCCGCCCGGTCTACCGCGAGATCGCCGATGAGCTGGCGGACTACTGCAAAGACATGGGCTATACGCACGTGGAGCTGCTGCCGATCACCGAGTACCCCTACGACGGCTCCTGGGGCTACCAGGTGACGGGCTACTACGCGCCGACCTCCCGCTACGGCGACCCGGACGACTTCCGCTATCTGGTGGACAAGCTGCACCAGAACGGCATCGGCCTCATCATGGACTGGGTCCCGGCGCACTTCCCCAAGGACGAGCACGGTCTGGCCCGCTTTGACGGCAGCCCGCAGTTCGAGTGCAAGGAGGAGCGCATGGCCAACCACCCCGAGTGGGGCACGCTGATCTTCGACTACGCCTCCGACCAGGTGCAGAGCTTCCTGGTCTCCTCTGCCTGCAAGTTTTTCGAGGAGTACCACATCGACGGCATCCGCGTGGACGCGGTCAGCTCCATGCTCTACCTCAACTACGGCCGCCGCGACGGCGAGTACACCCCCAACCGCGAGGGCGGCAACATCAACCTCGGCGCGGTGGATTTCCTGCGCAAGCTCAACCACACGGTACTGACCAACTATCCCGGCGTCATCACCATTGCCGAGGAATCCACGGCCTTCCCGCTCATCAGCGCCCCGCCCGAGGTCGGCGGCCTCGGCTTCAGCTTCAAGTGGGACATGGGCTTCATGCACGATACGCTCGACTACATGGCCCTTGACCCGCTCTACCGCCGCTACCATCACGACAAGCTGACCTTCTCGATGATGTACGCTTTCTCCGAGAACTACATCCTTGCCTATTCGCACGACGAGGTCGTGCACGGCAAGCGCTCGATGCTCGACAAGATGAGCGGCGACTACGACCGCAAGTTCGATTCCCTGCGCACGCTCTACGCCTTCCAGTTCGCCCACCCGGGCAAGAAGCTGGGCTTCATGGGCGGGGAATTCGGCCAGTTCATCGAGTGGAACTGGCAGCAGCCGCTGGACTGGCTGCTGCTGGAATACCCCAAGCACGCGGCCATGCAGCGCTTTGTGCGCGAGCTCAACCACATCTACACCTCCACCCCGGCTCTGTATCAGATCGACCACAGCTGGGACGGCTTTCAGTGGCTGAACGTCAACGACCGCGACCGCAGCGCCGTCGCCTTTATGCGCATGGCGCCGCAGCAGAAGAGCTATCTGGTCTGCGCCTGCAACTTCACCCCCGTGCCGCTCGAGGGCTTTGTCATCGGCCTGCCCGAGAAAGGCACGCTGACCGAGCTCATCAGCAGCAACGAAAACCGCTTCGGCGGCAACGGCGTCCACCGCAGCGAGCCGATCAAGGCCAGCAGCGAGCCCTTTGTCAACCTGCCCTGTTCGGCAGCCATTGACCTGCCGCCCATGTCGGCCGTCTATTACATCTTCAAGAAAACCCCCAAAGGGAGGAAAAGCAAATGAAAAAGGAATTCCGCGATATGCTGAAGGAGCGCGGGCGCAAGGAGATGCCGCAGGTGCTCCTCGCCGCCGCCGAGTGCATGCCTCTGTCCAAGACCGGAGGTCTTGCCGACGTGGTCGGCACACTGCCCAAGGCCTTCCGTGCGCTGGATATCGACGCGCGCGTCATCACCCCCTATCACCGCGTCATCAAGGATAAATACGCCGGCCAGACCGAGCATCTCTGCCATTTCTACAGCCAGCTCGGCTGGCGTCTGGCCTATGTCGGCGTCGAAAAGCTGGTCGTGGACGGCGTCGTCTTCTATCTGATCGACAACGAGCAGTATTTCGGCGACAGGATCTACCGCGGCGACAAGCCCGAGGGCGAGCAGTACGCCTTCTTCTGCCGCGCCGTGCTGGACGCGATCCCGGCGCTGGACTTTGCGCCCGAGATCGTGCACTGCAACGACTGGCACACCGCCATGCTCCCGATGCTGGCCCACACCCAGTACGTCGGCGGCATGCAGGAGCGGCTCAAGTACCTGCTGACCATCCACAACATCGCCTTCCAGGGCAAGTTCGGCTTCGACTATGTGGAAGACCTGCTGGGTGTGGACAGCCGCTACTACACGCCGGAGTTCATGGAGCTCAACGGCTGCGCCGACTTCCTCAAGGCCGGCTGCGTCTTTGCCGACCGCATCAACACCGTCAGCCCCAGCTATGCCGAGGAGATCAAGACCTCCTATTACGGTGAGGGCCTGGAGGGCATCCTCAACGCCCGCAGCGGCCAGCTGACCGGCATCATCAACGGCATCGACAAGGATCTCTTCGATCCCCACAAGGATCCGCTGATCCCCGCCCACTACAACCGCGGCCTCCTGCGCGGCAAGGCCAAGTGCAAGGCGGCGCTCCAGGAGCGCCTGGGCCTGCAGGTCCGGCCCGAGGTGCCCGTGTTCGCCATGGTCACCCGCATGACCGAGCAGAAGGGCTTTGACCTCGTCGCGGCCGTCATTGACGACATGATGACCTGGTCCGACATGCAGTTCGTGCTGCTCGGCAGCGGCGACAAGCGCTTCGAGGAATTCATGCGCAATGCCGAAAACCGCTGGAAGGGCAGGCTCTGCTCCTACATCGGCTACAACGAGGATCTGGCCCACCTGATCTACGCGGGCAGCGACTTCTATGTCATGCCCTCCCGTTTTGAGCCCTGCGGCCTGAGCCAGATGATCGCCATGCGCTACGGCAGCATCCCCATCGTGCGCGAGACCGGCGGCCTGCGCGACACCGTGCAGCCCTACAACCGCTTCACCGGCGAGGGCACCGGCTTCACCTTCTCCCGCTATGACGCCTACGATCTGAAGGAAACGATGTACCGCGCGCTGGAATGCTGGAGCAACGACGAGATCATGAACGGCCTCATCCAGCACGCCATGGCCGCCGATTTTGGCTTTGGTCTCTCCGCCGAGGAGTACGCCAGAACCTATCTTTGGATGCTGTGATCGGCGAAAAAGTGAAAACCGGATATTCCGTCCACAGCGGCTCTTCCCACGGAGGAGCCGCTGCGGGCGCTTCCAGCCGGGTTTGGTTCGGCGGCAGCTACGTCGAGCAGTGGTCGGAGGATTACCGGCTGCTCATCAGCTACCGCGACCGGAAGCAGGTGGAGGCCGTCTTTGACGGCGAGTGCTGGCATCCCGCCGGCGGCGACGCCGACATGTGCGAGCGGCTGCTGTGCGCATCGCCGGAGGATTTCCTGCTGCGCTATTTCCAGGCGGCGGCCGAGGCCTGGTACGCCGCCCACAGCTGTCTGGACAGCGGCCTGCCGCTGTCGAGGCTTTACGAGCGCTTCCCCGCCGGCTGCAGCTGGCTGACCGCGGCGGAGCTGCTGCGCCTGCTGCTGGACGACTGCGGCATGCAGCTGGAGGAGGCGCTGCCGCTGGTGCTGCGCTGCTGCCCGGATTACGCGCTCAGCGAAGCCGAGCACCGGCTTCTCCTGCCGCTGCAGCCCCGCAGCGCCCGGGTGGCGCTGCTGCTGCGCGACAACCCCGACGGCATCCCCGCCGCCGTGCACGACGCGCGGCAGGAGGATTTCCGCGCGCCCTTCGGCGCCGTCCGCTGCGGCGAAGAGCTTGCCCTGCGCTTTCGGGTGCTGAGCGGCCCGGTCGAATCCGCCGACCTGCTTGTCTGGGGCGACGAGCTGCGCCTTGAGCTGCCGATGCGGCGCGAAGGCGCCTGGTTTACCTGCCGCTTCCCCGCCCCGGATGATCCCGCCGCGCTCTGGTATGCCTTCCGCCTGCAGACGGGCAGGGGCGAGCGCTGGCTCTGCCCCGGAGAGGGCGGCTATGCCGGCCAGCTGCGCGAGACGCAGGGCGAGGGCTTCCGCCTGACGCTGTTCCGGGCGGATTTCGACACGCCGGCCTGGTTTCGCCGCAGCATCATGTATCAGATCTTCCCCGACCGCTTTGCCTTCTCCGACGACGGCACCGCGCAGCGCGGCATCGACTATCACCGCGCCCTCGGCCAGACGCCGGAGCTGCACCACAGCATCCGCGAGGCCGTGCGCTGGCAGCCGCGTCCCTTTGAACGGGACTACAGCCCGGACGATTTCTACGGCGGCACGCTCAAGGGCATCGAGCGCAAGCTCCCCTATCTCAAGGCCCTCGGCGTGAGCTGCCTGTACCTCAATCCCATCGTGGAGGCCCGCTCCAACCACCGCTACGACGCCTCCGACTATCACAAGGTCGATCCGATCCTCGGCACGAACGAGGATTTTGAGCATTTATGCCGCGCCGCGGAGGAATGCGGCATCCGCATCCTGCTCGACGGCGTGTTTTCCCACACCGGCGCCGACAGCGTCTATTTCAACCGCTATGGCAGCTATCCCGGCCGCGGCGCCTGCCAGGGCGAGACCTCGCCCTATTACGACTGGTACGAATTCCGCCGCTTCCCCGACGATTACCGCTGCTGGTGGGGCTTCAAGGACCTGCCGGAGGTGGACGAGCGAAACCCCTCCTGGCAGGACTTCGTCGTCAGCGGCCGCAGCAGTGTGGTGCGTGAATGGCTGCGCCGCGGCGCCGCCGGCTGGCGGCTGGACGTGGCCGACGAGCTGCCGGACGAGGTGCTGGCGCTGATCCGCCGCGCCGCCAAGGAGGAAAAGCCGGACGCGCCGATCCTCGGCGAAGTCTGGGAGGACGCGGTGCTCAAGGAAAGCTACGGCTCCCGCCGCCGCTACGCGCTGGGCGAATCGCTCGACAGCGTGATGAACTACCCCTTCCGCAGCGCGATGCTGGACTTTATCCACGGCCGCAGCGACGCCTACGGCCTGCGCGACTTTCTGACCGGGCAGCAGATGAACTATCCGAAGCCCCTCTACTATTCGCTGATGAACCTGCTGGGTTCGCACGACGTCGACCGCATCCGCACCGCGATGGCGGCGCCGACCACCCTGCGCGCGCTCAGCCGCGTCGAGCAGCTGAGCTACCCCTTCCGTGAGGAGGATCTGGCGCAGGCCATCGAGCGCGAAAAGCTCTGCGCCGCGCTGCAGTTTGCCATCCCCGGCGTGCCCAGCGTCTATTACGGCGACGAGCAGGGCATGTGGGGCACCGGCGACCCCTTCAACCGCGCGCCCTTCCGTGAAGAAGACGAAGGTTTACATAATTATTACGCCTCCCTGGCGGCCCGGCGCAATGAAAACCCCTGCCTGCAGACCGGCGAGGCCGTTTTCGCCGCCTGTTCCGCCGAGGTGCTGACGGTTTTGCGTTATGTAAACCAAAATGAGGACGTATTCGGCGCTCCCGCCGCGAACGGCGCCTGGCTTTTGGTGCTCAACCGCAGCCGGAGCGAGCAGCCCTGGCAGGCGGACGCCTCCGCCGCGGGCGGCACGCTGCTGCGCGGCCGCATCGGACCCTGCCGCGCCGAATGGATCGAGGTCCGGATATAAACGAAAGGAAAAAACCGATGGACACCAGAGCTTTTGTTGATTTCAAGCGCCGCCTGACGGATAACTGCAGCCGCGTCATCGTTGGAAAAGATGATGTGATCGAGCAGATCATCGTCTGCCTGATTGCCGGCGGTCATGTCCTGCTGGAGGACGTGCCCGGAACCGGCAAGACCATGCTGCTGCGCGCCTTTGCCAAAAGCATCGGCAGCAGCTTCAAGCGGATCCAGTTCACCCCGGATCTGATGCCCTCCGACCTGACCGGCATCAACTTTTATAACCAGAAGGCGGGCGAATTTGTGTTCCGTCCCGGCCCGCTGTTCGCCAACATGATCCTGGCCGACGAGCTCAACCGTGCCACGCCCCGCAGCCAGTCCGCGCTGCTGGAGGTCATGGAGGAAAAGCAGATCTCCGTCGACGGCGTCAGCTACCGGATGGAGGAGCCCTATATGGTCATGGCCACGCAGAACCCGCTGGAGTCCTACGGCACCTTCCCGCTGCCCGAGGCGCAGCTCGACCGCTTCTTCATGCGTCTGCGCCTGGGCTATATGAGCCGCGAGCAGGAGATCTCCGTGATGCGCCGCGCCGACAGCCGCGTGCTGGTGGAGGAGCTGCCGCAGGTGGTGACCGCAGAAGAGCTGGCCGCGCTGCGCGAAGCCTATCCGCAGGTGCGCGTCAGCGACGACGTGGCAGGCTACATGATGGACATCGTCAGCCGTGCGCGTTTCAACGACATGCTGGTCAACGGCGTGTCGACCCGCGGCAGCCTGGCCCTCTACCGGGCCAGCCAGATTGTCGCCGCTCTCAACGGCCGCGACTACGTGATTCCCGAGGACGTCAAGCGGGAGGCGCTGGCCGTGCTGCCGCACCGCGTGTCGCTCGTCAACAACATCCACCTCGATAACGAGCGCTTCATCGCCAATCTGCTGGAAAAGGTCGAAGTGCCGCTGGAGACCATATGACCGTTTTCGTTTTGATCTGCTCGGTGATCCTGCTGGCCATTCTGGAAGGTCTCAGCCGCCGGGACGATCTGCGGGAGCTGATCGCCGAGTTCCGCATCGACTCTGAACTCACAGAGCCGGGCGAAGAGGTGACGCTGCGTTATACGGTGCAGAACAACAGCCGCTGGCCGGTGCTCTATGCCGCCCTGACGCTGCAGCTCGATCCCGGGCTCCGGATCTGTGAGGAAGAAGCCTGGCTGCGCCGGAACACACACCGCGACCGCATGGGCACGCAGATCCGGTTTCATTTTTTCCTGATGCCGCGGAAGAAATACAGCGGCATCCTGCGCATCTCCTGCGCCCGCAGGGGGCAGTACCGCCTCGGGCGCTATTATCTGATGCGCGGGGATTACATGGGCCTGGCCCCCGCGCTCAACAGCGGCGATATCGGCCTTCGCCTCGTCTGCACGGCCAGGCGCTGCGAGATCCCGGAGCCGGAGACCCTGGGCGGCGTGATGGGCGAAGTTCCGGTCCGGCGCTTCATTCTGGACGACCCCTGCATGCTCCGGGGCTACCGGGAATACACCGGCCGCGAGCCGATGAAGCAGATTTCCTGGATGCAGACGGCCAAGACCGGGCAGCTGACGGTGCGGCAGAACGACTTTATCATCGACCGCAACGTCAGCATCCTGCTCAACATGGAAGCCGCGCCCGAGGCGGCGCTGGAGCGCTGCCTGGAGCTGCTGCGGACTGTCTGCGAGGAGCTGGAGGCGCAGCGCGTTCCCTATGCGCTGTTCACCAACGGCGACGTGTTCTCTCTGGACGAGGGCCTGGGCAGGAATCACGTCCTCTATATCCAGCGCCGGATCGGCCTGTCCCGACTGGTCTCCTACTTCGGATTTACCCGTCTGGTCGACCGGTATGTGTTCCGGCCGCGGGATAACAGCAGCTGCATTGTGATCACGCCCGGTCTGAACGAGGCTGTGCAGGCCGCGCTCCCGCGGCTGCAGCGCTGCATCGGGCGCGAGCCCCTGCTGCTGTGCGGAGGTGAAGAAGCGTCATGAAACGCACCGCCGCCTACCGCTATGCTTCGGATATCTGCTTTTTCTTCTCGATTCTGAGTCTTTTCCCGTCCCTGCGCCCGCTGCACGGGCCGATGGCGCTCTTTACGGCGGCGAGCCTCTCCGTGTCGCTGGCCGCAGTATACACGCCCTTGGCGCCGCTGCGCCTGGTGCTGGCGCTGCTGCCCGGGCTTGCGTTCCTGCGGGCGAAGCTCAGCTTTCCGCTCCTTTTTCTTGCGCCGGCCTGGCTGTATCTGATCCTGACGCTGACGGCCGGCCGCTTCAGCATCTGGCTGGAGGGCTACCGCCGCAGCTTCCGGTTCCAGTTGATGATCTGCCTTTTCTCAACGGTCTCGGGCCTCCTGCTCAACCTGATCATGCCCGGCTTTACGCTCATCCTGCCGGGCATGTACTACGCGGCTGCCTTCCTCTGTCTGGGCGTGCTGGCGATGCGCCGGATGCAGATGAACGCGGAGATGAGCCTCCGCTGGAACCTGGTCAACGGCGCTGCCGTGCTCGGCGTCCCGCTGCTCGCGGCCGGCGTTTCGCTGCTGCTCTGGCAGCTGCTGCTTTGGCTGAAGCCCGTCGGTCTGCGCCTGCTCCCTCAGCTCAGACGCTTCCTCGCCTGGCTTGTCAACACGGTCAACACGCTCTTCCCCGGCGATCCGGACGCGCCCGCGCCCACGCCGACGCCGAGGCCGACACTGACGCCGGCGGAGGAGGCGATCGCGGAACCCGGCTGGGCGGAGCCCACGCCGAACATAGGCCTTGACTGGCAGCCCGATCCCGCTCTGCTCGAAAGGGCGCGCCGGATCGGCGTCTGGCTGCTGCTCATCCTGCTGCTGGTCGGCCTGCTGCTCCTCGTCCTGCTCCGCGTCCGCCGCAACCGCGCCAGACCGTCGGAGGAGGAATTCTCCTATGAGGAAACGGGGCCGGGCGAGATCGTCCGGAAGAAGAGAAAGGGCGGCCGGGCAGCCGCCCCCTCGAAAGCAGCACAGGTCCGGATCTGTTACCGGAAATATATGCTGCTGATGCGCCGCCGCGGCGTCAGGATCCGTCAGGACAACACCTCCCGGGAGATTCTGACCGAGGCCGGGCAGTTCAGCTCCCCGCCCGCCGCCGTGCGGCTGCGCGAGCTGTATCTGAAGGCGCGATATGACGAAGGCGCCGACGTCACCCTCGAGGACGTGCAGGAGGCCGCCCGCTGCCTCAAAGAGATCCGCGAAGACCAGAGCTGGAAAAACTGAGCTCCGCCATGAAATGGCCGGACGCAGCCGCCCCGGAAAAGCATCTGCTTTTCCGGGGCGGCTTCTTAATAACATAAGATTCCGGCGCTTTTATTGTAAAAGAAGGCGCTTCATGGTATACTATACTATCATGTCAAAACGGGAGCGAGGTGAGTTTTCCCTTGAACGAAGTGCTGTCCCACAGCCTGATCCTGTCCAAATCCGTGCTGATTCTGCTGTCGGTGCTGATCATCGCCCGCTGTCTGCGCTCGCTGCTGTCCGAGCGCTACGAGGCGGAGGTCTGGGCCTGGCTGCAGCTTGGAAAGGAACAGCTGCCCGTGACGCACTGGGAAAACCTCATCGGCCGCTCCCGCAGCGCGGATATCCGGGTGGACCGCGCGCAGGTCAGCCGCGTGCACGCCGTTCTGGTGCGCAGCGGCAAGGGCGTCTGGACCGTGTACGACATCTTCAGCAAGGGCGGCGTGTGGGTCAACCGCATCAAAATCAGCCCGCACGGCGCCGAGGTGCACAACGGCGACGTCATCAACATCGGCGGCACGCCGCTTCGCTTCAAGGACATGACCACCGAAAAGCGCCAGCAGCTGGAGGGAAAGCGAACCGCCGCCGGCAAACGCGTCTCCCCCTTCGGGACGCTGCTGGAGCTGAGCGTGTTCCAGATCTTTCTGCTGCTGCAGCACGCGCTGTGCTCCCCGGAGGATCTGACGCTGATCGCGCTCGCCTTTGCCGCGCTCCTCGCGCTGGAGTGGTTTTGCTATTCCTCGATGCGCCTGCTCGGCCGCTCCGGCTTTGAGATCGAGACGATCGCCTTCTATCTCAGCAGCCTCGGTCTGTCCGTGGCGGCCAGCTCCGTGCCGGAGGATCTGGTCAAGCAGATCCTGCTGATGATCGCGGGGGTCGCGCTCTTTCTGCTCATGGGCTGGTGGCTTCGAAGCCTCCGGCGCGTGACCGCGGCGCGCGGCCTTGCAGCCTTTGCGGCGCTGGCCCTGCTGGCGGTCAACGCGGTCTTCAGCGAGGAGATCATGGGCGCGCGCAACTGGCTGAGCTTCGGCGGCTATTCCTTCCAGCCCTCGGAATTCGTCAAGGTGCTCTATCTCTATGTGGGCGCGTCCACGCTCGACCGCCTGTACCGCAAACAAAACCTGTTCGTTTTCATGGCCTTTTCGGCCATCTGCGTGATCGCGCTGGCGCTGATCGGCGACTTCGGCACGGCGCTGGTCTTTTTCGTGTGCTTCCTGGTCATTTCCTTCCTGCGCTCGGGCTCCATCGCCACGGTGCTGCTCGCGCTGACCGGCGCGGGCATGGCGGGCGTACTGGCCGTGAGCGTCAAGCCGCATATCGCCCGGCGCTTTGCCGCCTGGGGCCATGTGTGGGAGGATATCTACGGAGCGGGCTATCAGCAGGCCCGGGCCATGTCGGCCGCTGCGGCCGGCGGGCTCTTTGGCAAGGGCGCCGGCTCCGGCTGGCTCAAGAACATTGTCGCGGCCGATACCGACATGGTCTTCGCCGTCGTCTGCGAGGAGCAGGGCCTCATCATTGCGATCTGCATGGTGCTGGCCGTGATGGCGCTGGCCTTCTTTGCGGTGCGCTCGGCGCGCTACGGGCGCTCGGCCTGGTACGCGATCGCCGCCTGCGGCGCGATGGCGATGCTCCTGACGCAGACCGCGCTGAACGTCTTCGGCACGATGGATCTGCTGCCCTTCACCGGCGTCACCTTCCCCTTCGTCTCGCGCGGCGGCTCGTCGCTGCTCAGCTGCTGGATGCTGATGGCCTTTCTCAAGGGCTCCGATACCCGCCGGGACGCAAGCTTTGTCGTCAATCCCGTGCGCGTGATCCCCGGGACGGGAGAAGGGAAGGCAAAGGCATGAAAAAAATCACGCATCGCGCTGTTTCCCTGCTGCTGCTCGCCGCGCTCATCGTAGCAGGGCTCACCCTCTATACGATCCGCTATGTGGACGACGGCCGGGACTGGGCGCTGTCCTTCGCGCGGGCCAATTCCGGCTCCAGCGGGCTGCTGACCGACCGCAGCGGCCGCCTGCTTGCCAGCTTCGACGCGGTGGAAAACCGCTACGCCGAGGACGCCGCCACGCGAACCGCCTGCTACGCCGTCACCGGCGACTACTGGGGCCGCAGCGGCACCGGCGCGCTGACCTGCTTTTGGGACGACATGCACAGCTACAGTCTGCTGACCGGCACGACCCACTCAAACTCTGTCGATCTGCAGCTGACCGTGGACGCGGCGCTCTGCCGGACGGCCTATGAGGCGCTCGCCGGGCGCAAGGGTGCCGTGATGATGATGGACTACCGTACGGGCGAGGTGCTGTGCATGGTCTCCAGCCCCTCGGTCGACCCGCTCGATAACGGCGAGCCGCCGGAGGGCGCCTATCTGAACCGCTGCCTCTCGTCCTGCTTTACGCCGGGCTCGGTGTTCAAGCTCGTCACCGCGGCAGCGGCCATAGAGACCGTGCCCAACATGGACGCGCGCCGCTTCACCTGCGAGGGCGAAACGGAGATCGCTGGCGTCAGGATTGTCTGCGCCGGCGAGCACGGCGTCCAGACCTTCGAGCAGTCACTCGCCAACTCCTGCAATGTCGCCTTCGCGCAGATCGCCGTCAAGGTCGGGCAGGAGAACATGATCGAGCATGCGCGCGCCTACGGCCTGCTCGACCGCCACGATCTGGACGGCATCCCCAGCGCCGCCGGCAGCTATCCGCTGGACTTCATCGGCGACCCGGAGCTGGCCTGGTCCGGCATCGGGCAGAGCACCGATCTCGTCAACCCCTACGCCATGCTGCGCTTTGTCGCCGCCGTGGCCAATGGCGGCAAGCTTGCCGAGCCGCATCTGATCGCCGGCCGCAGCGGCCCCTTCACCCGCCTGGTTGAAGAGGACACGGCGGAGAAGCTCGCCGCCATGATGAACTACGACGTCGTCTTCCACTACGACGGCGCCGCTAACTTCCCCGGTCTGAACCTCAGCGCCAAGACCGGCACGGCGGAGATCGGCGACGGCAGCAGCCACGCCTGGTTCGTCGGTTTTCTGGCGGACGAGGAGCATCCCTACGCCTTCGTGGTGCTGGTGGAAAACGGGGGCGGCGGCCTGTACGCGGCCGGCCCCGTGGCCAACGCCGTGCTGCAGCAGGCAGTACGCGGGTAATTCGGAATCCGGAGTTCGGAATTCGGAATGAAGAGCAGAGGTATCCCTATGATCGACGTATCCGTACAAAATCTGGTCAAAAGCTTTGAGATCGGCAGCAACGTGCTCGACGGTCTGTCCTTTACCGTGACGAGCGGCGAGCGCGTGGGCATCCTCGGCCCCAACGGCTGCGGCAAGACGACGCTGTTTCGCATCCTCTCGGGCGAATACGATTACGACGAGGGCGAGGTGATGATCGCCCCGGGCAAGCGCCTGGGCCTCATCTCCCAGATCCCCGTCTACCCCGAGGGCTGGACGGTGGAGGACGTGCTGAAGGACGCCCACCGGCGGCTCTACGCCATCGGCGACAGGCTGGAGGATCTGGCCGAGCAGCTCGAGCGCGACGACTCCCCCGCCCTGCTGCGCGAGTACGACCGCTTGAGCGAGGATTTCCGCCGTCTCGGCGGCTACGACATGGACGTGGAGCGCAACCGCGTGGCCAACGGCCTCGACATCCCCGCCGCCATGCGGGAGCAGGACTTTGAAACGCTCTCCGGCGGCGAGAAAACGCGCGTGAACCTCGCGCGGCTGATTCTGGAGGACACCGACATCCTCCTGCTCGACGAGCCGACCAACCATCTCGACCTGCACGCCACCGAGTGGCTGGAGGACTATCTGCTGCACTTCAAGGGGACCGTGCTCGCCATCAGCCACGACCGCTGGTTTCTCGACAAGGTGGTGCAGCGCAGCATCGAGATCCTCGACGGCAAGGCGGAATTCTACAGCGGCAACTACAGCTTTTACGTGCAGGAGCGGCAGCGCCGCTTTGACGAAAAGCTCAAGCAGTACGAAAAGGACCAGGCCAAGATCGAACAGCTGCAGCGCGCGGCCGAGCAGATGCACCTCTGGGCCTTCATGGGCGCGGACAAGCTGCACAAGCGCGCCTTTTCGATGGAAAAGCGCATCGAAAAGCTGCAGCAGAGCGAAAAGCCCGTCGAGCAGCGGAAGATGAACGTCAAGTTCAAGCAGCGCGGCTTTGAAGGTGATGAGGTGCTGGTCATCGACGGTGTGTCAAAGTCCTTCGGGCCGCGCACGCTCTTTCACGATCTCTGCCTCACGGTCGCCGGCGGCGAGCGCATCGCCCTGATCGGCGACAACGGCGCGGGCAAATCCACGCTCGTCAAGCTGATCCTCGGCGAGGAGACGCCGGACAGCGGCTACCTGCAGCGCGGTCCCGCCATCCGCACGGCCTATCTTCCGCAGACGGTGCGCTTTTCCGACGATGCGCGCAACGCCTACGAGACCATGCTCTATGACGGGCGCTGCCAGCCGCAGGAGGCACGCGACCGGCTCGCGGCCTTTGGCTTTCGCGGAGAGGACGTGTTCACGCCCGTGGGCGCGCTCTCCGGCGGCGAGCGCAGCCGCCTCTGCCTGTGCCTGCTGATGGGGCGGGACATCAACTTTCTCATCCTCGACGAGCCGACCAACCACCTCGACATCGCCAGCCGCGAATGGATGGAGGACGCGCTGTCGGACTACGAGCAGACGCTGCTGTTCGTCTCGCACGACCGCTGGCTGATCGAGAAATTCGCCACGCGCATCTGGGCGCTCGCGGACGGCGTACTGACCGACTACCGCGGCGGCTACCGGGACTATCTCGCCTGGAAGGAGCGGCAGAGCGTCTTTCAGCAGAACGAAAAGCGCGAAAAGCAGGAGAAAAAGCCCGCCGACAAGCGCCCGAAGACGCCGAACACGGCGAAGGCCGCCGCCAAGGTCGAGCGCGAGATCGCCCGACTCGAGGCGCGGCAGCAGGAGCTGGATCAGGAGGCGGAAATGTACTCCGCCGACTACCAGAAGCTGATGGAGATCGACGCGGAGCGCGCCTCGCTCGACGAGCAGCTGCTCGCGCTTTATGAACAATGGGAGGAACTGAACATATGAAGAAAAACGACCGTGCCCTGGCCGCCTCCGTCGGCGCTCTGGCCGGCGCCGCCGCGGTGCTGCGCTTTGCGCTGCGCGGCTATGCCTACTGGGCCTATCTGTGCCTGTTTATCGCGGCGCTCCTGCTGCTGCACCGCTTTCTGCCTGCCGTTTTGTGGCGCGTGGTGCTGATCCTCACCTGCCTCGGCGTGCTGTATTTCTGCGCCGTGGAGGTGCCGATCATCAAAAACGCCCGCACCGACAAAGACGCGGAGCGCGACTATCTGGTCGTGCTCGGCGCGGCCGTCTACGGCGACCGGCCCTCGCTGACGCTGGTGCGCCGCCTCGAGGGCGCGCGGGATTATCTGAACGCCTGTCCCGACGCCGTCGCCATCGTCTCAGGCGGCATGGGGCCGGGCGAGACCGTCACCGAGGCGCAGGCCATGCACGACTGGCTGATCGAAAACGGCATCCCCGAAGAGCGCGTGCTGATGGAGCCCGAGGCCACCTCGACGCTGGAAAACCTCTCCAAATCCTACGACATCATCCGATCGCGCGGCGACGAGCCGGACGGGAAGGTCGCCATCGTCTCCAGCGCCTACCACCTCTACCGGGCCAAGCTCATCTCCCGCGGGCTCGGCGTGGAGGCCGCCGGCGTGGCCGCACCCTGGGGCTATTTCTTCGTCATGCTCAATTATTTCATCCGCGAGGCCTTCGGCGTGACCAAGCTCTGGCTGCTCGGGCCATGAAAATTCGGAATTTGGAGTTCGGAATTCTGAATTGTGCGCCATGAATAAAATTGGGGCATGAATTTATTGAAAATGACAAAAAACGCCGCGGCAAAAGCCGCGGCGTTGATTTTTCTCTTTCAACGCGATAAACTGCTTTTAATCTTGAAAGTATTTTTCGGAAAGCGAGTGATTCTTATGGTCCGCGAAAGCGGTATCCTGATGCCGATGAGTTCCCTGCCCTCCCCCTACGGCATCGGCACGATGGGCAAAAGCGCCTATCGCTTTGTTGATTTTCTCAAGGCGGCCGGTCAGAAATACTGGCAGCTGCTGCCCCTCGGTCCCACGAGCTACGGCGACAGCCCCTATTCCTCCTTCTCCACCTTCGCGGGCAACCCCTACTATATCGACCTTGACCTGCTGGTGAAGGACGGCCTGCTGCGCCGCGGCGAGATCACAGGGCGCGACTGGGGCGAAGATCCCGAGCGCGTGGATTACGGCAGGATCTACGAGCATCGCTTTGAGGTGCTGCGTCTGGCCTATGCGCGCGGCAAAGAGAAGCTGGCCGAAGAGCTCGCCGCCTTCCGGCAGGAGAATGCCGCCTGGCTGGAGGATTACGCCCTTTTCATGGCGGTCAAGCGCAGCTTCGGCATGGTCAGCTGGGTCGAATGGCCGGATGAGGCCATCCGCCTGCACAAGCCCGAGGCCGTGGATCAATACCGCCGTGAGCTGGCTGACGATGTGGATTTCTGGTGCTTCCTGCAATTTCTGTTTTTCCGCCAGTGGAAGGCGCTGCGCGCCTACGCGCACGACAAGGGTATCGAGTTCATCGGCGACGTGCCGATCTACGTGGCGCTGGACTCCGCCGATGTGTGGAGCGCACCGCGCTTTTTCCAGCTTGACGAGAACAATCTCCCCACCGAGGTCGCGGGCTGCCCGCCCGACGCCTTCACCGAGGACGGCCAGCTCTGGGGCAACCCGCTCTATGACTGGGACAAAATGAAGGCCGACGGCTTCGGCTGGTGGATCCGCCGCATCGAGGGCGCGGAAAAGCTCTTCGACGTGATCCGCATCGACCACTTCCGCGGCTTTGAGAGCTACTGGGCCGTGCCCTACGGCGACAAAACCGCCCGCCGCGGCCGCTGGCGTCCCGGTCCTGGCATGGATCTGGTGGGCGTGCTGACCTCCTGGTTTCACAAGCTGCGCTTCATCGCGGAGGACCTCGGCTTCATGACGCCCGAAGTCAAGAAGCTGCTGGCCGACTCCGGTCTGCCCGGCATGAAGGTGCTGGAATTCGGCTTCGATGCGAAGGGCGAATCCGACTACATGCCCCACAACTGCGTCAACCGCAGCGTCTGCTACGTCGGCACGCACGACAACGAGGTTGTGAACGGCTGGCTGAAGAGCACCGACAGGGCCACCCTCCGCTACGCCGCCGACTACATGCACAAGACGGCGGACGAGAGCTGGTGCTGGGCCATGATCCGCACCGGCATGTCCACGGCGTCCCAGCTGTTCGTCATGCAGATGCAGGACGTGCTGGAGCTGCCCGCCTCGGCGCGCATGAACTGCCCCGGCACCGCCACGGGCAACTGGCAGTGGCGCATGCGGCCCGACGCGATCGACGCCAAGCTCGCCCGCAAGATCCGCCGCTGCACCGAGACCTACCGCAGACTGCCATAATTATTCCGTAGGGAAAAAAGCCTTCCCCTTGAGGGGAAGGTGGCTCGGCCCGATCCCCCGCGAGGGACGAGACAGATGAGGTGCCATCCTTGCCGCTTGCACAATGCTGTACTTAGGCTGTTTGTTTCCACCTCATCCGCCCCAGTTTGCGAACTGGGGCGCCTTCCCCTCAAGGGAAGGCATTGTTTACCGCACTTACACTTCTTGATATTTCGTGATGATCCATAATTGTATAAGAAGAGCCGCCCCGGAATCTCAGTTCCGGGGCGGCTCTTCCTCCGTATCGATCATGTATCGTCCGTAGGCGTTGATGATCGTGGTGCTGCCGCGCTGATAGACGCGCTGCGACTGGTTGTTGTAGTTGAGGTGCACATGGCCGTGCACGAAATAGCGGGGCTGCAGCTTGTCGATGAGCGGCAGGAAGGCCTCAAAACCCCGGTGCGCCGGCGTTTCGTCGTCCCCATAGCCCCGTGCCGGCGCGTGGGCCAGGATGATATCCACGCCGCCGGCCCATTTGATCTTCCAGTACAGCCGGCGGATGCGCCGCCGCATCTGCCGCTCGGTGTACTGGTTGCTGCCGCCGCTGTACCAGCCGCTGCCGCCGAGGCCGAGGATGCGCAGGCCCCTGACCTTCAGCAGCTTGTCCTCGGCGCAGTCGCAGCCCTCAGGCGGATGCGTTTCATACAGCCCGTCGTGGTTGCCGCGCACATACACGAGCGGCCGGTTGGCCATTGTCACCAGAAATTCCAGGTAACTGGCCTTCAGGTCGCCGGCCGAGAGGATCAGATCGACGCCGCTCAGATGACCGGGGCGGTAGTAATCCCAGAGGTAGGGCTCCTCATGGTCCGAAACCAACAGAATCTTCATAGCTGTTTTTCCTGTTTCTGCGGCGCCAGGCTCTCGCGGTAGAGGCCCAGCAGCCGCACCAGACTCTGGGAGCGCGGCAGCAGCTCGTCAAAGCCGGGGATCGAGCCGTCCACATTGTCGCAGAGCCAGTCCATACGCATGATTTCCTCCGGGCTGAGCGCGGTCTTTCCGTCGCAGCGCAGCAGACCGCTCTGGTCGCGGATCTCGGCGCAGAAGGGGTCCACCGTGCCGTTCAGGATGCCCTTGCGCAGGATCTCCGCCAGGCTCGTCACACCCGCCGGGAGGCTTTCGCTCAGCTTCACGTCCACGACGCCGCTGGCCATGCCCCACCAGTAGTTGATGGCCTTGCTGCTCTCCTCCCAGCTGCCGTCGAGCACCGATTCCACGATCTGCTCGTACATCGCGCCCCACTGCCAGCAGGGCATCGCCAGCGGCAGCAGACCGCCGTCCGGCTCCAGCTGATACAGGCCGTAGTCCAGCGCGCAGTGCGCCGTCGCCTCCTCGCCGGATTCCCGGTTGGAGATGACGGTGACGCCGCTCTGTCTCAGCTCTGCGATCGGATCGCCGCCCGTGCAGGACCAGACCAGCTTCACCCGCACGCGGGGATTAGCCATCCGCGCGCCGAGGGCGAAGGCGTTGATGCCCGCGGGCGTGCCGAAGATCGGATAATTGGCCACATAGCCCACCAGATTGTTGTCCGCCATCGCGCCGGCCACGGCGCCGGCGACGAACTTGCACTCATAGATGCGGCTGTAGTAGCTGCGCACGCCGGGATAGGGCTGCGAAAGCCCACAGTTGAGCACCTTGACGTTTTTGTACTTCGCGGCGATCTTGCGGCAGGCGTCGATCATGGGCGGGGTGGTGGCGAAGATGATCTTCGCGTCCTGCTCCACAGCCGTCTCCATGGCCTTTTCATAGTCCCGGTTCTCGGCCAGGATGACCTTGACGTCCACCTTCGAGCCGAGCGTTTCCTCCAGCTGCTGCCGCCCCTGGTCGTGGGCGCGGGTCCAGGCGCTTTTTTCCATCGGGAAGCCGTAAATGAAGGCCACCGTAACCGACGAGGGCCGCGTCACGTTCAGGATCCTGGACACAAGGCCCTTTTCCTTTTCGGGCGGCTGGGTGGATACCTCGATCGGCGCGTCTTCTTTGGTCGCCCGGATGTCGGGCAGCAGGCGCTCCAGTTTTTTGCTCAGCTCCGCCGTGGTCTTTTCCTTGATGTCTGCGAAGGAATAGACCTCCAGCCAGGTCAACAGCGCCTCGGCCGGCGTGATGTCCGCCTCGTCGGCCTTCAGCCGGTCCAGCGCGTCACGGAAGTGCGTAAAGCCCGCGCGGAAGCTGCGCCGCTCGTCCTCGGTCCAGACGTGGTCGGGCTCCATGCCCAGCGCCGCCTGCAGGCGGGCATAGGCGCCCGGCTTGCGGAAGCTGACGCTGTACTGCCCGGACAGGCGGTAAAAGTCGAGAAATTCATAGTAAGCGCGGATCTCCGGCTCCTCGCTCGGCGCGGGGATCATCCGCGTCACGAGGCCCGGGACGCTCGGCGCGCCGAAGCTCTTGAGCACGCTGGCGCGCTTGTTGCCCTCCTGGACATAGAAGCTGCCCAGGTACTCAAAGCATTTGATCGGGTCGCGGATGCCCTCGTCGCTCAGATGCGCGTCGCACAGCGAGATCCACTTCATGCCGAACTCCGACTCCGCGCCGAGCAGCGGCATGAAGTTGCCGGCCAGGGCGGCCATCCGCCCGGCGCTCTTGGTGCCGACGATCAGCTCGCTCGGGATATTGACCAGGCCGAGCTCCTCCTGCCGGACGATCGTCTGCTCTTCCAGCAGATTGTCGAGCACGGCCGGGTAGGGATCCAGTCCCTGGCTCTCCGCCGTTTTATAATATTTCTGTCCGCTTTTCAGGGCCTTCGCATACTGTTCCAACGCTGCCTGACTCATGATCGGCCCTCCTTTGATCCATTTTTTGATGTCAAGTGATGATACACCAGATCCCTGCGGAATACAAGAGCAAGACAGCGATAAATTGCCGGTAAACTGCACAAAAATTGCGCCCGGCGGCCTGGTTTTTCCGCCGTCGTCCGGTTGAATCGCGGCGCGATCTGTGCTACAGTAGAGCCATCGAAACATGCGCATGCTCTCATGCGCCGAAGGAGGATGCATCCATGCCCTGCACAACCGTTCTGGTCGGCAAAAAGGCCAGCCATGACCGCTCCACGATGATCGCCCGCACGGACGACGGCCATTTTGACGTCAAAAAACTGATCGTGGTCGATCCCAAGCAGCAGAAGAAGCGCTACAAGAGCGTGCTCTCCCACGTGGAGATCGAGCTGCCGGACCATCCGCTGCGCTATACCGCCTGTCCCAGCGTGGACCCGAAGGACGGCGTCTGGGCGGCCACCGGCATCAATGAGGCCAACGTCGGCATCACCGCCACCGAGACCATCACCTCCAATCCCCGCGTGCTCGCCGCCGACCCGCTGGTGGAGCTGAAAAAGGCCAAAGGCCGCGAGAAAGAAGTGCCCGGCGGCATCGGCGAGGAGGACATCGTCGTGCTCGTGCTGCCGTATATCCGTTCGGCCCGCGAGGGCGTGGAGCGGCTGGCCTCGCTTCTGGAGCGCTACGGCACCTACGAATCCAACGGCATCGCCTTCAACGACGAAAACGAGATCTGGTGGATGGAGACCATCGGCGGCCATCACTGGATCGCCCGGCGCGTGCCGGACGAGGTCGTCGTCATCAATCCCAACCAGTTCGGCATGGACGGCTTCGACCTGGACGACGCCTTTGGCGCGCAGAAAGATCACATGTGCTCGAAGGACCTGCGCGAATTCATCCGCGACAACCGTCTGGATCTGAATCAGAAGGGCGCCTTCAACCCGCGCGACGTCTTCGGCTCCCACACCGACATGGACCACATCTACAACACCCCGCGCGCCTGGTTCATGGGCCGCTTCCTCTGCCCCTTCTCCCACCGCTGGGACGGCCCGGACGCCGAATTCGGTCCGGAGAGCGACAACATCCCCTGGGCCCTGGTGCCCGACCGGAAGATCGCCGTGGAGGATGTGAAATATCTGCTCTCCTCGCACTATCAGGGCACGCCCTATAACCCCTACTCCAGTCAGGACAGCGGCAAACGCGGCATGTACCGCTCCATCGGCATCAACCGCACCGGCGTCACCGCCGTGTGCCAGATCCGCAGCGGCGTGCCGCATGAGCTGCAGGGCGTCGAATGGCTCAGCTTCGGCTCGACGACCTTCGCTGCGATGCTGCCGCTGTATACGAACGTCGCGAAGATGCCGGATTACGTCAGCAAAGTGACGCTGGACACCTCCACGGAGAACTTTTACTGGAGCAGCCGCCTGATCGGGGCGCTGGCCGATCCCAACTACGCCTCCTGCATCCAGAACATCGAGCGCTATCAGAACGCTGTGTTCGTCAAGGGCCGCCGCCTGCTGCTGGAATACGACCGCAAGATGACCGAAAGCGGCGATTTCTCGCTGGCCGCCGAGGCAAACGAAGCCCTCTGCCGCATGGCGAAGGAGCAGACCGCCGACACGCTGGGCAAGGTGCTCGCCGAAGCAAGCCAGCGCATGAAAAACGGCTACAACCGCGCCGACAACTGAGGCGCGGCGCGATTATTGCGTTCTTTTCCCTCATTTGGAAAGCCCGCCGGGTATGCCCGGCGGGCTTGTCTTCTCTTGACAAAAGAGGACAAATCAATTAGAATGAATTTTGTATAAACTGTCGAGTATTCTGATCATCCATATCGGAGGACAGCCATGAAAAAGTGGAAGAAACTCATGCGAAACCTGCACAGCGACAGCAAAAAGCTCCGCAGAGAAGCACGCGCCGATCTGATCGGCCTGTGCTGCGCGCTTTTCCTCGTCGTTGTCGCCATTGCCGGCATAATCGTCGCCAATATCCCCGCCCGGGCCGGCGTGAAGGACAGCGAAGTGCCCGAAACCGCGCTCACCCTGGTCGGCACCGCGCCCGGCCGCAATGACGACATCACCGTGACCGTCGTCGCCGACAACGAGAAGATCTACCAGATCAAGGTGGACGAGCACAAAGAGACCGACGGCATCGGCTCCGAAGCCGTCAAGCAGCTGCCCGCCAAGATCTTCCAGGCGCAGAGTCTGAAGGTCGACGCGATCTCCGGCGCCACCATCAGCTCCAACGGCATCAAAAACGCCATCATCAAGGCCCTCGACGAGGGCGGCATCAAGCCCGTGACCTTCGGCGGCTCCGTCGTCAAGGTCGAGACCGTGGCCGAGAAGGTGCAGACGCATTCCGGCGTGACGGTGACCCTGGCCAAGGACTGGTCCGACGAATACCCCTATATCTACGCCAGCTGGGATTCCACCAAGGAGAACAGCGAAGTGACCGACTACCTGGTCGATTACCCGATGCTGAAGACCCTCTATGAGCCCTACGGCTTCTCCAAGGACTACAAGGCCGCCCGCGGCCACGCCTACACGCTGGAGGACGTCGTGGAGACCAAGCGCACCGGCGAAAACTCCAAGGCCAGCTGCTGGACCTGCAAGACCCCGCAGTTCACCAACATGGTCAACGAGCAGGGCATCGAGGTCTACGGCGGCTCCTTCATGGAGCTTGTCAACGTTCTCACCGAGCCCATCAGCTGCTACACCTGCCACGCCAACACCCCCGGCGTCGTCACCGTGACCCACACCTATCTGATCGATGGCGTGGGCGAAGACTTTGAGAGCATCGACGCTGCCAACCTCGCCTGCGGCCAGTGCCACAACGAGTACTTCTTCGACCCCGGCAACGGCGGCGCCACCACCCTGCCGCACACGAGCCTGGCCAGCATGAGCCCGGACGATATCCTCGCCTTCTATAACGACGGCTCCAACTTCCCGGACGGCGAGCCCTTCGCCGACTACACCAATCCGCGCACCGGCGTGCGCCAGATCAAGGTGCAGCACCCTGAGATTGAGACCTTCCTGGGCGAGGGAAGCCAGCACCGCGGCGACTACACCTGCGCCGACTGCCATATGGCCATGGCCGAGGCCGAGGACGGCACCGTCTACAAGGATCACAGCCTCATCAGTCCCCTGGACAATCCCGCGCTGATCGAGAATGAGTGCTCCAAGTGCCATGAAGACCTCGTCGCCGAGGTGCGCGCCGAGCAGGAACGCATCGAAGCGCGGACCTACTCCATCGGCTACGAGCTCGAGTTTTTGACCGAGCGCCTGGCCAAGGCCGTGGAGGACAATGAGCTGAGCGATGAGGATCTGGCCGCTGTCCGCTCCCTCGCCAGAGACGCGCAGTTCTACTGGGACTTTGTCTTTGTCGAGAACGCCGAGGGCGTCCATAACCCGAAGCTCACCGATTACTGCCTCGACATGGCCGAGAAGCTCTGCAACCAGGCCCTGGGCATGTTCCAGCGCTGATTTCCCCTTCCGTCACGAAATCGCCGCCCGCCCTGTGGGGCGGGCGGCTTTCTATTTGGAGACGATAGCATGAAAAAGATCCTCAACTATCTGCGATCGATGCGCTTCGGCATCCTGCTGCTGATCCTGATCGCCGTCTTTTCCATCGTCGGCTCGGTCATCCCGCAGGGAAAAGAACTGAGCTGGTATGTGGAGAATTATCCGAACATCCACCCCGCGCTGCTGATCCTCCAGTTTCACCGGATCTTCAAGAGCTGGTACTTCGTCCTGCTGCTGGTCCTGCTGTGCCTGAATCTGACGCTCTGCTCCGTGCTGCGCATCTTTTCCGTCGTCATGGCCTCGAAAACCGAGCTTGCCGACACGGCCCGGCTGCCGGTCGTCCGCCTGCCGCAGGCGGGACGGGAGCTTCTGGAGCAGCACCTGGCCGATACCCGCTGCCGCCGCGCAGATTTCGGCGAAACACGGGTATACTGCAAGCGCCGCTTCGGGCGCTACGGCAGCTTTGTCACGCACCTTGCCATTTTGCTGACCGTGCTCTTCGGCGCGGCGGCGCTGTATCTGCCCCAGGTCTTCGACCGGGACTGCATGCCCGGCGAGAGCGTGCTGCTTCCGGCGAAAGACGGCGCCGCGGCCTTCTCCGTCGGCTCCTTCCGCGCCACCGACGAAAGCGGGCGTCTGGATTTCACCAGTGAGCTGACCATCACCCTGCCCGACGGGCGCAGCAAAAGCGGCGAGATCAGCGTCAACCATCCGATGAGCTTCGGCCCCTACAAGGTCTATCAGCAGACCTACGGCACGGCCGGCTCCATCACCGTGACCAATCTCAATAACGGCGGCTCGGATACCTTTACAATGACGGAGCTGTCCTTCCTCTCGATGGACAACGTCAGCGGCGTCTGGTTCGTCGCGCTGTATCCGGACTACATTCTGAACCCCGACGGGAACATCATGCCCGTGGACACCGGCGACCGGAGCTATCCCCACCCCGTCTACTATGTGCAGACCGTGGAGGGCGAAACCAAGGCCATGCGCCTAATGCAGCCGGGCGACGTGATCGAGATTGCGCCGCTGCGCTTTACCTTCAACGATCCCGTGTCTTACCCCGGTCTTCGCATCAAGCATACGCCGCAGCTGGTCAACGCCCTGCTGATCGCCTGCTTTGCGCTGATGATCGCCGGTCTGACGGTCACCTTTTTCCTGCCGCCGGTGCTGGTCAAGGTCGACGACGAGGGCTACGCCGTCGGCGGTCCGAAGCCGGAGGGCACACGTATCGAACTGCAGGCGCTGCTGCAGGATGACAGCAAGGAGGACTCTGTATGAATATTCTGTTTTTCGTCGTGCTCGGCCTGTATTTTCTGGCCGTGATCCTGCAATTCTCCGGCACGGCCTTCAAAAAGGACACGCTGACGAAGGGCGCCTGGTGGCTGTTCGTGATCGCCTTTGCCCTGCAGACCCTGTTTCTGGTGCTGCGCGGCGCGATTGCTCACCGGCTGCCGCTGTCGAACCAGTTTGAGTTTGCCAACGCCTTCGCCTGGGGCATCGCGCTGCTGCTGATCGTTGTGCGCGGAAAGCTCCACGCCGAGTGGCTGAGCGTCGCCGCGATGCCAGCGGCGCTGCTGGTGCTCAGCTACGCCGCGCTGCAGCCCAAGGAGATCACCGAGCTGATGCCCGCGCTGCGCAGCGCCTGGTTCGGCATCCACATCGGCTCCGCCGTCTTCTCCTACGCCTCCTTCATTCTGGCCGGCTGCGTCGGACTGCGCTATGTCCTGATGCAGAAAAAGGGCGGCGCGGAGAAAAAGCGTCTGGCGCAGATGGACTATCTGATCTACCGCCTGGTCGGCTTCGGCTTCCTCTTTCTCACGATTGTGATCCTCTCCGGTGCGATCTGGGCCGAGCAGGCCTGGTCCGCCTTCTGGACCTGGGATCCCAAGGAGACCTGGGCGCTGATCACCTGGATCATCTATGCGGTGTATCTGCACCTGCGCCTGCGCCGGAAGAAGGACGCGAGCTTCCTGGCCTGGTACGTCATCATCGCCGTGCCGGTGGTGTTTTTCACCTTCGCCGGCGTCAACACGCTCCTGCCCGGCCTGCACTCTTACGGCTGATGAGTTTCAACGAAAACCCGCTTCGCTGGGCTTTTCGTTGAGGGGCTTCGCCCTGCTGCATGCACTCGCACGTCAAACGAAACTCGCTCCATTCCGCTTCCGCCAAGCGTGGCGAAAGCTGCATATTCTCTCCTTCCGTTTTCCTTTTCCATTTCAAAGCGCAATGCTTTGAAATGGAGAGGACGAGCAGCGAAGTGAGCGAGCTTTCGAGCTCACGAGGAAGCGAGACGATACGGAGCTTGTGAGGACGACGCACACTGGCAGGGCGCAAAGTGTGTTTTCCGAGGCGCATGTCCCCGGAAAACACGATTCGATTTCTTTTTTCGCTGCGGCGAAAAAACTCTGCGAGGCATTTCTTTATGAAAAAAGCGGTGGATTCATCGAATCCACCGCTTTTTTATTCTGTCCTTTTATGACAGGAACTTGACCGCGGCCAGAGCCGCCACCGCGCCGTCGGCCGCGGCGGTCGTGAGCTGCCGCACCGACTTTTTGCGGCAGTCGCCCGCCACAAAGAGGCCCGGCGTTCCGGTCAGGCAGTCCTCGCCGCTGTCGGCGTAGCCCGCGCCGTCGAGCGTCAGGAAGTCCGCGAAGGCACCGTTGTCCGGCTGGTGTCCGATGGCCACGAAAAGACCGTCTACGGCGATTTCCCGGCGGACGCCCTCCTGCTCCACCACGAGGCCGGAGAGCTCCTCTCCGCCCTGCAGGGCCGTCACGGCGGCGTTCATCACAAACTCCACGTTCTCGCGCTGCTCGAGCGCCTCGACCAGCTTCTGCTCGCCGCGAAAGCTCCCGCGCCGGTGGATCAGGTAGACCTTGCTGCAGCTTTCACTGAGCAGCAGCGCGTCCTGCAGGGCGCTGTTGCCGCCGCCGCAGACCGCCACGGGGCGCCCCGCATAAAAGGCGCCGTCGCAGACCGCGCAGTAGCACACGCCGCTGCCGACCAGCTCCTCTTCGCGTTCGACGCCCAGCATCCGGGGCTTCGCACCGGTCGCGAGGATCAGCGCATGAGCCTCGAAGCTCATGCCGGATTCGCAGAGGACGCGGAAGCCCTCGCCCTCGCGGCGAATTTCCTTCGCTTCCTCCAGCTCGACGTCGCTGCCCTGGGCCATGGCCTGTTCCAGCAGCTTGTCGCCCAGCTCGGTGCCGGACACGGACACGAAGCCCGGGAAATTCTCCACCTTCGGGCTCCAGGTGATCTGGCCGCCGAAGGCGTTTTTCTCCAGCACCAGGACGCTCTTGCCCGCGCGGCAGGCGTAGGTGGCCGCGGTCAGACCCGCGGGGCCGCCGCCGATGATGATGATATCGTACATACTTCGATCTCCCTTCAACACAAAACAGCCTCCCTTCCGCAGAAGGGAGGTGCCGTCCGCTTTCTCATACCCGGCGGACGGCGGAGGGTTTCCTCCATTCCCTTTTTGCGGAGAAACCCTCAGTCGCTTCGCGACAGCTCCCTTTTGCGAAAGGGAGCCTTTGATCCGCACAGCGACGAGGCAGGGGCAAGCCCCTGCCTCGCTGCTTTCTTTCTTGCTTACTGGGCCAGCGTGCTGACGTAGGCCTTGATCGCGCCGGCGCCGGCGATCTTCTCGAACTTGTCGCCGTCGGTGATGATCAGCGTAGGCGCCTGCTTGACGCCGTAGATCTTCGCCAGCTCCGCGTTCTCCGCGGCCATCAGCTTTTCATAGGCAAAACCGGCCTTATCCATGTACTGGCAGGCGATGCGGCAGTTGGGGCAGGTAGGCGTGGCAAAGAGGATGGCGCGGCCGCCCTTGACGTCCTTCTCCGGGGCGAAGGAGGCCGGCTGCTCGACCTTTTCCTCGGCCTTCGGGCCTTCATGGGTCAGATGGGAGTTGGCGATCACGTACTCGCGGCGCTCCTTGTACTCCTGGGTCTTGCCCGCGTTCCAGTTCTGCACCGGGCGGTAATAGCCGGTGATGCGGCTGTAGACCTCGGTGGGCTTGCCGCAGTGCGGGCAGGTGAACTGCTCGCCGGTCAGATAGCCGTGATCCTTGCAGACCGAGTAGGTCGGAGACAGGGTGTAGTACGGCAGGCGGTAGTTCTCCGCGATCTTGCGCACCAGGCGTGCGGCGGCCTCCCAGTCGGGCAGCTTCTCGCCCAGGAAGGCGTGGAAGACGGTGCCAGAGGTGTAGCGGGTCTGCAGATCGTCCTGGATGTCCAGCGCGGCGAAGACGTCGTCGGTGTAGCCGACAGGCAGGTGGGAGCTGTTGGTGTAGTAGGGGGTGCCGCCGGCTTCGGCCGCGGTGATGATGTCGGGGAAGTCCTCCTTGTCGTGCTTGGCCAGGCGGTAGGAGGTGGACTCGGCCGGGGTGGCCTCAAGGTTGTAGAGGTCGCCGTACTGCTCCTGATAATCGCTCAGGCGCTCGCGCATGTGATCCAGCACCTGCTTGGCGAAGGTCTGGCACTTGGGATCGGTCATGTCGGCGCGGATCCACTTGGCGTTCAGACCGGCCTCGTTCATGCCGACCAGGCCGATGGTGGAGAAGTGGTTGTTGAAGTGGCCGAGGTAGCGCTTGGTGTAGGGGTAGAGGCCCGCGTCGAGGAGCTTGGTGATGACGGTGCGCTTGACCTTCAGGGAACGGGCGGCGATGTCCATCATCTTGTCCAGGCGCTTGTAGAAGTCGGCCTCATCGGTGGCCTGATAGGCGATGCGCGGCATGTTGATCGTCACGACGCCAATCGAGCCGGTGCTCTCGCCGGAGCCGAAGTAACCGCCGGACTTCTTGCGCAGCTCGCGCAGGTCGAGGCGCAGGCGGCAGCACATGGAGCGCACGTCGCTCGGCTCCATATCGGAGTTGATGTAGTTGGAGAAATAGGGGGTGCCGTACTTGGCGGTCATCTCGAAGAGCAGCTTGTTGTTCTCCGTGGGAGACCAGTCAAAGTCGCGGGTGATGGAGTAGGTCGGGATCGGGTACTGGAAGCCGCGGCCGTTGGCGTCGCCTTCGATCATGATGTCGATGAAGGCCTTGTTGACCATGTCCATCTCTTTCTTGCAGTCGCCGTAGGTGAAGTCGACTTCCTTGCCGCCGACGATCGCGGGCAGATCCTTCAGGTCAGCCGGCACGGTCCAGTCCAGCGTCACGTTGGAGAAGGGAGCCTGCGTGCCCCAGCGGGACGGGGTGTTCACGCCGTAGATGAAGGACTGGATGCACTGCTTGACTTCCTTGTAGCTGAGGTTGTCGATCTTGACGAAGGGAGCCAGGTAGGTGTCGAAGGAGGAGAAGGCCTGGGCGCCGGCCCACTCGTTCTGCATGATGCCGAGGAAGTTGACCATCTGGTTGCAGAGGGTGGACAGGTGGCTGGCCGGAGAGGAGGTGATCTTGCCGGGCACGCCGCCGAGGCCCTCCTGAATCAGCTGCTTCAGACTCCAGCCGGCGCAGTAGCCGGTGAGCATCGACAGGTCATGCAGGTGGATGTCGCAGTTGCGGTGGGCGTTGGCGATCTCCTGGTCATAGACCTCGCTGAGCCAGTAGTTGGCGGTGATGGCGCCGGAGTTGGAGAGGATCAGGCCGCCGACGGAATAGGTGACGGTGGAGTTCTCCTTCACGCGCCAGTCGCTGATCTTCAGGTACTTGTCCACGGTCTCCTTGTAGTCAAGGAAGGTGGAGCGGGTGTTGCGGATTTTCTCGCGCTGCTTGCGGTAGAGGATGTAGGCCTTGGCGACCGTCTCGTACCCGCCGCGGGAGAGCACGGCCTCCACGCTGTCCTGGATGTCCTCGACCGCGACCTTGCCGTCCTTGATCTTGGGCAGGAAGTCCGCCGAAACCTTCAGCGCCAGAAAATCGATGACGCTCTCGTTATATTCGGTGTTGGTCGCATCAAAGGCCTTCTGGATGGCCGCTGCGATCTTCTTGATGTCAAAATCTACGACTTTCCCGTCGCGTTTTACTACCTGATACATGTCTCTCTATCCTCTCTTATCTGGTATTTTCTTCTTCATCCACGCCCCGCAGCCGGACGGCCGGGACGATGGGGCGGATCCGGGCGGCCAGGCCGCGCATCTCCTCGTCGCTGAAAGCGCCGAGACTGCCGAGATCGATAATGTCGCCGGAGTCCTTGAACTGCTGCAGATAATATTCCGCCGCGCCGCGGATCCATTCGGCCGCCTCCTGCAGGCTCTCCGCCGTGTGCAGGCCCTTGACCACCGTGGTGCGGAATTCGTACTCCACGTGCCCCTCGAGCAGGTAATTCTTGCTGCGCTCTATGGCCTTCAGGTCCAGCTCCGGAAGCCCGGCGGTCTTCGCATACAGCGCGGGGCTGTTTTTGATATCCATCGCCACGCGGTCCACCAGGCCCGCCTCGACAAGCCCGATCAGCCGGTCGGGGAAGGAGCCGTTGGTGTCCAGCTTCACGGCATAGCCCAGGTCGCGGATCTTGCGGAGAAAATCTGCCATATCGCGCTGCAGCAGCGGCTCGCCGCCGGTAATGGCCACGCCGTCCAGGATGCCCTGCCGCTTCTTCAGAAACTGCAGCACCGTCTCCGCGCCGTTCGGATCACCCTCGATCCGCTCCGGCAGCACCAGCGGCGCATTGTGGCAGAAGGGGCAGCGGAAATTGCAGCCGGCGGTAAACACCGTGCAGGCCACATGGCCGGGATAATCCAGCAGCGTCAACTTTTGCAGACCCGAAATCAGCATGTTCTCTCTCCTTTTGCGTTCGTGAGTTATCATAGCGCCGGGCACGGCGCTTGTCAAGAGAAAAACGCAAAATGTAGGAATAAAATCCGCTTTGTAACTATTATGACCACAAAATATAGTGTGCTTCAACTTTTTGTTTCTTTCTGTTTCACCGGTGTAAAAATGGTTTTATGCAGGAAAAATGAGGGCTTCGCAGCAGCCGGGAAAGGTGGAAAAAGGGGCGGAATATCAAGAAAAAAGCAGGCCCTTCGGCCTGCCTTCTTCTGTGCGGATTATCCATCTCTTCCGCTGATTATGCATCAAAGATCTCCTGCTCGCTGACGCATTCGTTCTTGATCCGCCCCACAAGATATTGGAGCGCGTCGATCACATGGGGGCGGATGTCGCCGCCGACGAGCACCAGCATGATGTCGTCGCCCAGGCCGAGCTCGCCCTCGTTGAGCCAGACGCGCACATAACCCACGCCGTCCATCGCGCGGGTCTGCGCGATGACCTCGTCCACGCGCTCTCTGTCATAGCCAAACTGCATCCCGCGCACGGGCCTGGTGTCCTGCTCCCCATGACGGACCTTGGCGCGTGCGGTCTGGCGCACGGTGCCGTTATGCATCAGATACATCCCGCAGCCCGCGGCGCCGGGATCGGCCTTGGCCTCCCGCAGCCACTGATCCGGGGACGGCATTTCTTTTTTCATACGCTTCCCTCCTGTTCTCCGTTTTCCGTCAAAAGCCGCGCAAGCGCGCACAGTGCCTGCACACTTTCGTCGCTGCCGGTGACAGTCACTTCCCCGCCCTCCGGCGGACGCAGTCCGAGCTTTTGCAGCAGCGCGGCTATCTGATCGGCCGATTTCCGTCCGCCGCTGCGGCAGAGCAGCAGCGCGGCCGCCTTCTTCCCTGCCAGCGGACGGTCTCCCCGGCGCAGCGCCAGGGACACGGCCCGCTCGAGCAGGTTTTTCATGTCGATATCCAGACCGAAGAGGCTGCCGGAAGAAATGAACAGCAAGGCATCGCAGCCGTCCGCAGCCCTCAGGAATTCCTTGGCCCTGGGGTCGGCGACGCACAGGCCCGCGCCCTTGCACGCGCCGCAGCCGGAGCAGAGCAGATTCTCCGTTTTGAGCGGCGAAAAGGGCTCCGTCTCCACGCCGTTCTTGCGAAGCTCCTCCGTCAGCGCCTCCACGGCCGCCCTCAGGCCGCCGCGCTCACGCAGGCGTCCGTGTACGAGCAGCAGCTTCATGGCTCGCGGTCCACGCGCAGCTCGCCCTTGTGGGCGCGGCGCAGGCCGACCTCCGTTCCCTTCCAGATACGGACGAAATTGCCCCGGTGTTTCATGAGGATGATCAGCGCGATCCCCGCCAGGATCGCCGCGGCGATCAGCTGGTGCGTGGCCAGGCAGTAGATCGGGTATGAGAGCACCGTGAGCACCGTGCCGGTGACGATATAGTCCGTGATCAGCACCACCACGATGATGGCCACGCCCAGCAGCAGCACGAAGCGCCAGTTGAGCGCCGCGATCATGCCCAGCGTGGAGGCAAAACCCTTGCCGCCGCGAAAGCGTAAATAAAAGGGAAACATATGGCCCAGCACGCAGGCCGCTCCCGCGACCTCACGGCTCAAGGGAAGCTCGGGAAACAGCAGCCCGGCGAGAAAGGCCGCCAGGAAGGCCTTGCCGATATCGTGCAGCGCGACCAGGATCCCCATTTTCCAGCCCAGCAGCATCATCGCATTGGAGGCGCCGGGGTTGCCGGTGCCGGTCTGCAGGATGTTGATGCCGCGTCGCCGCGCGATAAAATACGCGAGATTGGAGGTACCAAGCAGATAAGCAAGAAGAACGATCAGCGCATAACTGACGATCTGACTCATGTCATATCATCCCCCGTTCTGTTATTTTGCGGCGGCTGTCCCGGATTTACTGTTCCGGGCCGTCCGGATGGTCGAAATCCTCCGGAGGCAGCTGGCCCTCGTGCTCGTGGGGCTCGCCGCTGATGCGCTCGCTGGTGTAAACCCGGTTGCGCAGGCGGGACTCGTTCACCAGACGAGACAGCAGCTCCTTGACCTTTTTGGGGTTTTTGACGTTTTTGATGTCAAAATTCTTCATCGTCACGTCGGAGCTGTCGCAGTGGATCGTGCCGATGCCCAGCAGCTTCTGGCCGAAGCTGCGCTTGAGCGTCACGTCGGTGATGCGGTAGAGCCGCACCTCGTCCTCGGTGCTGTTGAAAAAGCCGGTCTCCAGATAGAGCCGATCCTCGTCCACCCTATATTTCGTAAAGCTCCAGGGCAGTCCGAGGAAGGTCCGCTTCCGGTCTTTCCACAGGATGGGCTTTTTTGCTTTCTTTTCTTTGGCCATCACAGCGTCCTCCGTTTTTCGTTTTTTTCAGTATAGCATGCGCCCTTGGCACAGGCAAGTGCCTCAGACGATAAATCCCCCGCCGAGCACACGCTCGCCCGCATAGAGCACCGCCGACTGTCCGGCGGCCGGGGCGCGCACCGGCGTTTCGCAGCGGGCCGTCATGCCGCCCGCCTCGTCCGCCACCGCCAGGCACGGCGGCTCCTCCCACTTGGTGTGGCGCACACGGATCGTGGCCGGGATGCTCCGGCCGACGGGCGGCTCGATCAGCCAGTTGAAGTCGCGGGCGCGCACTTCCGTCCGGAACAGCTCCTCCCAGAGCGCCAGCTCGATCTCGTTATGCTCCGCGTCGATCCGGCTGATATAGACCTTGCGCCCATCAACCAGCCCCGGGCGGCGCTGGCCGACGGTGTAGCGGTGGATGCCCTCGTGCGTGCCGATCACCGCGCCGTGGAAAATGAAATTCCCCGGCTGAGGCAGGGGGCTGCGTGCGGCAAGCCAGTTTACATAATTCTTGTCCGGGATGAAGCAGATCTCCATGCTGTCCGGCTTATGGGCCACCGGGAGCTTCAGTTCCTCGGCCAGCGCGCGCACCTGTGTTTTTTCATAGCGCCCGAGCGGAAACACCGCCCGCGCGATCTGCTCGCGTGTCAGACGGCAGAGCATATAGCTCTGGTCGTTGGCGGGCCTGCCCTTATAGAGCGCGCCGCCCTCGGCGCGGGCGTAATGCCCGGTGGCGATTTTTTCCGCGCCGATGCGCTCGGCCTCGGCGAGCAGGGCCTTAAACTTGACCGTGGGATTGCAGAGGATGCAGGGGTTCGGCGTCTCGCCGCGGAGATAGGAGGCCGCAAAGGGACGGCAGACCTTCTCCTCCAGCTCCGGCTTGATCGCCAGCACCCTCAGGTCGATGCCCAGGTATGCCGCGGTCGTCTCCGCGTCGCGGCGGGAGCTTTCGTCGGTGTTGTCCAGATAGAGGCCGTGGACCTCATATCCCTCTTTTTTCAGGAGGGCTGCGCAGACGGCGGAGTCCACCCCGCCGGAAAAGCCCAGGACGACCTTATCCATGGCGTCTGCCCTCCAGATAGACCATCAGCACCGAGATATCCGCCGGCGACACGCCGGAAATGCGGCTGGCGCGGCCAAGGTTCTCGGGCCGGATCTTTTTCAGCTTCTCGCGCGCCTCGAGGCGCAGGCCGCCGATCGCGTCGTAGTCGATATCGGCGGGCAGCGGCCGCTCCTCCATGCGGGTGAATTCCTCCACCTGCCGGAGCTGGCGGCGGATGTAGCCCTCGTACTTGAGCATGATCTCCGCCTCCTCGGCCACCGCGCGCTGGAGCGCCGGGCGCGCCGGATCGAAGGGCGCAAGATCGGCATAGCTCAGCTGCGGACGGCGGATGAGATCCGCCAGCGAAACGCCGGCAGCCGCCGGCGCGGTCTCCCGCTCGGCCAACAGCGCGTTGAGCGCCTCACACGGCGCCAGATGCGTGCTCTCCAGCCGCGCGATCTCCCGGCGCACCGCCGCATATTTGTCCAGGACCGCCTGATGCCGCTCGGGGCTGACGAGCCCGATGCGAAGCCCGATGGCGCTTAGGCGCTCGTCGGCGTTGTCCTGCCGGTGCAGCAGGCGGTACTCGCTGCGCGAGGTCATCATGCGGTAAGGCTCGTTGGTGCCCTTGGTCACCAGGTCGTCGATCAGCGTGCCGATATAGCCGGCGCTGCGGCGCAGGAGGAAGGGCTCCTCGCCGCGGAGCTTCCGCGCGGCGTTCACGCCCGCCACGAAGCCCTGCACCGCCGCCTCCTCATAGCCGGAAGAGCCGTTGAACTGCCCGGCGCCGTAGAGCCCGGCGACCGCCTTGCACTCAAGCGTCGCGGACAGCGCGGTCGGGTCGATGCAGTCGTATTCGATGGCGTAGGCCGGGCGGGTCATCTCCGCCCGCTCCAGCCCCGGGATCGTGTGCAGCATCTGCAGCTGCACCTCTTCGGGGAGCGACGAGGAGAAGCCCTGGATATAGAGCTCCTCGGTGTTCAGGCCCATCGGCTCGATGAAGAGCTGATGCCGCGGCTTGTCGGCAAAGGTCATCACCTTGGTCTCGATGCTGGGGCAGTAGCGCGGCCCCACGCCCTCGATCACGCCGGCGTAGATCGGGCTGCGGTCAAGATTGGCGCGGATGATGGCATGGGTGCGCTCGTTGGTATAGGTCAGATAGCAGACGGCGCGGTTGACGGGCCGTTCCTCCGTTTCGAAGGAGAAGGGCTCGGTCTCGGCATCGCCCTCCTGCAGCTCCATCCGGCTGAAATCCACCGTCCGGGCGTTGACGCGCGGCGGTGTGCCGGTTTTGAAGCGGCGCATCGGCAGGCCCAGCGCGCGCAGGCGCTCGGCCAGGGGGATCGCCGCCGAAAGTCCGTCCGGCCCCTCGGCCTTGATGGCCTCGCCCACGATGGTGCGGCTGTCCAGATAGGTGCCGGAGGCGATGATCACCGCCCCGCAGCGCCAGACGGCGCCGGTGCGCGTGGTGACCGAGCAGACGCGCCCGTCCTCCACGCCGATGTCGACCACCTCCGCCTGCTTGAGGCGCAGATGCTCCTGCCGCTCCAGCGTCAGCTTCATCACTTCCTGATAGCGCCGCCGATCCGCCTGCGCACGCAGGGAGTGCACCGCCGGACCCTTGCCGCGGTTGAGCATCCGGTACTGGATGCAGGCCTTGTCCGCCGCCTTCGCCATCTCGCCGCCGAGCGCGTCCAGCTCCCGCACCAGGTGGCCCTTGCCGGTGCCGCCGATGGCCGGGTTGCAGGGCATGTTGCCCACGCTGTCGAGATTGACGGTGAAGCAGACCGTGTCCATGCCGAGCCGCGCGGCGGCCAGCGCGGCCTCGATGCCCGCGTGTCCTGCGCCGATCACGGCGATATCACATTGTCCCGCCTGATACAAAACCATGCCTGTTCCTCTTTTGATCTCTTCCGGGCGGTCCCTGTTCAAAAAGTGCCGCCGTTTTTTTGTTTTTTATTGTATTACAGTTCTCCGCATTTGGCAAACAGAATCTTTTCCGCGCCCGCTTTGTCCCTCTCCCCTTCGGCAACAAATTTCAACAAGATTTTGAACATTCTTCTTGACCGCCGAAAACGCAGCGGATATAATGGAAGAAAGATGGAGTACTATATGCTCCGACGTCCTTTGGATAGGGGGTTTTACCCATGAAACGGATCGTATCGATTCTGATGCTGCTGGCCATGCTGGCATCGCTGTTTGTCCTCTCCCCGGCCGCTTTTGCCACCGGAGACACGCCGGCGGAAACGGAAAAGCCTGTCGAGACCGAAAAGCCCGCGGAGACCGAAAAGCCTGCGGAAACTGAGAAGCCCGCGGAGACTGAAAAACCTGCAGAAACTGAAAAGCCCGCGGAAACGCCCGCTCCCACTCCGACGCCCGTCCCTACGGCGACGCCTGCGCCTACGCCGGAGCCCAAGGTGCTCAACAAGATCACCGTCCAGCTTGACCGGACGCCAGTCGTCATGATGATCGTCAGCGAGCCCAAGGCTGCCGTCAGTTCCAAGAACGCATCCCTCGTGAGCCTGTCCTGGTATGATCTGCTCGGCAACAAGCTGCCCGGCAACAGCGCCTTTGACTACACGACCTACCGGATGGAGATCATCGCCAGAGCCGACGACGGATACATCTTCGCCGCGGGCCTGAACGCGTATCTGAACAACTCCGCCACGAGTTGCAGTGTGTCCGCCGACGGCAAATACGTCACGCTCATCCGGCAGTATGAGGCGCTGGTCTATCCGCCGAGGATCATCAAGCACCCCGGTGAAGAGACCATCAAAGAGGGCAGCTTCGTTTCCTACGTCTCCACGGCGGTCTATGCCAAGAGTCTGACCTGGGAATTCATCAGCCCCGACGGGCAGACGGTCTTTGATTCCAAAGACATCGGCAAAACCTTCCCCAACAGCCGCTGCGAAAACGACGGCAGGGAGAAGATCATCATTTACAATGTCCCGCTGGATATGAACGGCTGGAAGGTCCGCGCGGTCTTTAGCGGCGTACAGGATACCGTCACGCGCAGCAACCCCGTGACCGTCAAGGTCGAAGCCGACCCGAACCACACGCCTGAACCGACGGCCAAGCCCGAGGAATCGCCGGAGCCGTCCGAATCGCCGGAGCCGTCCGAATCGCCCGCTCCTTCCGCAACGCCCGTGCCCAGCGCAGCACCGGCTGCGACTCCCACGCCCAGCGAGAAGCCGGCCGCCACGCCTGCTCCTTCGGCAGATCATGAGCATCTGTTCGCAGCCGTCTGGACCGCAGACGAAAGCAAGCACTGGCATGAATGCTCCTGCGGCGAGCGCAGCGAAGAAGGCGCGCACAGCATGCGCTGGAAGACACTCTCCGTGGAAAACAGCGTCGCCACCCAGGAGGGCGTCTGCTCGGTCTGCGGCTACCGCGAAACCAAGCAGGTCACCGTGAATGAGAGCCGGATCATCAACAAGATCCCGATGAGCGTCGTCATCGGCGGCTCGCTCGGCCTGATGGCCGTCCTGGTGATTGCCGAATCCGTCAAGCGCGCCAAGCGGAGATAAATCTTCGCAGCAACAAGCATATAAAAAATCCGGAGCGTTTCCGCTCCGGATTTTTGTTGCTTGTCTGATCTGGAATCACACCACGCCCTGGGCCATCATGGCTTCAGCGACCTTCAGGAAGCCGGCCACGTTGGCGCCGACCATCAGGTCACCGGGCTTGCCGCACTCGACGGAGGCGTCGTAGCAGGCCTTGTAGATGTTCTTCATGATGCCGTGCAGCTTCTCATCGACTTCGTCGAAGCTCCAGCTCATGCGGATGGAGTTCTGGCTCATCTCCAGGCCGGAGGTGGCAACGCCGCCGGCGTTGGACGCCTTGCCGGGGCTGTAGAGCAGACCGTTCTGCTTTACGACCTCAATGGCCTCGGGCGTCAGAGGCATGTTGGCGCCTTCGAAGACCGCCATGCAGCCGTTGTCGACCAGAGCCTGGGCGCCCTTCTCGTCCATCTCGTTCTGGGAGGCGCAGGGATGGGCGATGTCGCACTTGACGGTCCAGATGTCGCGGCAGCCGGGATGGTATTCGGAGCCGGGGACCTCGTCGGCATAGACGCTGATGCGGGCGCGTCTCTTCTGCTTGATGTCGAACAGCTTCGGCAGATCGATGCCGTTGGGATCGTAGACATAGCCCTGGGAGTCGGACATGGCGACGACCTTGCCGCCGAACTGGGTGACCTTCTGGGCGCAGTACTGCGCCACGTTGCCGGAGCCGGAGACGATGACTGTCTTGCCCTCGTAGCTGGTGTTGGCCAGGTGCTTGAGCGCCTCGGCGGAGAAGTAGCACAGGCCGTAGCCGGTGGCCTGGGTGCGGGCCAGGGAGCCGCCGTAGGTCAGGCCCTTGCCGGTCAGAACGCCGCCGTCGAAGCGGTCGACGATGCGCTTGTACTGGCCGAAGAGATAGCCGATCTCGCGGGCGCCGACGCCGATATCGCCGGCGGGCGTGTCGGTGAACTGGCCGATATGGCGGTAGAGCTCCGTCATGAAGCTCTGGCAGAAGCGCATGACCTCCGCGTCGGACTTGCCCTTCGGGTCAAAGTCGGAGCCGCCCTTGCCGCCGCCCATGGGGAGCGTGGTCAGAGAGTTCTTCAGGATCTGCTCGAAGCCCAGGAACTTGATGACGGAGAGGTTCACGCTGGGATGGAAGCGAAGACCGCCCTTGTAGGGGCCAATGGCGGAATTAAACTGAACGCGGTAACCGCGGTTGACGCGGACGTTGCCGGCGTCGTCGACCCAGGGAACACGGAATTCAACCACACGCTCGGGCTCGACAAAGCGCTCGAGCAGGCTGGCCTTTTCCCATTCGGGGTGCTTGTCGACTACCAGCTCCAGGGACTCGAAGACCTCCCGTACTGCCTGCAGAAACTCCGGCTCATGGCCGTCACGACGTTCAACGTCTTCATAGACGCGCTTGAGATACTCGTTGTTCAGCATAAGAGACTCCTTCTTTTCGTTATGTATTTTCCCGTATAGTCATTGACTACGCGCATCTTAGATTATACAATAGGAGCAGGAAAATCTCAAGCCTATTTGTGAAATCCTTCAAATTTTTATGGATAAAGACATGAGGAGACTGGTCAAAATGGTCAAAATAACGAATTTCGGCAGCTATCGTCAATACGTCCTCGCATCCGATGAGCTTCGCGTGAGCGTGATGGAGCTGGGCGCCGCCGTGACCGGGATCGACTACCGCGGCAGGCGGGTCGGACTCGGCTATGAGCGCGCCGAAGATTATCTGACGCACGACGCTTATCTCGGCGCGATCGTGGGCCGCTTTGCCAACCGTATCGGCGGCGGCAGCTTCCCGCTGAACGGCCTGAGCGTGGAGCTGCCGCGCAACGAGGGTGCCAACACGCTGCACGGCGGGCCGGATTCCTGGGACCGCCGCGTCTGGCAGAGCCGGGTGGAGGGCGACAGCGTCCTCTTCACACTCGTCTCCCCCGACGGGGACAAGGGCTTTCCCGGGACGCTGACCGCCTCCGTGCGCTATACGGTCACAGGCGGCGCGCTGCGCATCGATTTTGAGGGCGACACCGACGCCGACACCGTCTATGCCCCGACCTCGCACATGTACTTCAATCTCCGCGGCGAGGGCAGCGTTCTGGATATGCGGATGCTCCTCCCGGCCGCCGGCGTGCTGGAGGTGGACGGGGCGCTGATCCCCACCGGGCGCATCCTGCCTGCTGCGGGCGAATTTGACTTCTCCCGCCCGCGGACCGTCGGGCGCAATTACGACCACGCCTTCGTGCTGCAGGGCACACGCGCCTGCGAGGCCAGCTGCGCCGGCGTCCGCCTGACCGTGGACACCGACTTCCCCGCCCTGCAGTTTTATACGGGCGAATTCCTGGGCGAACCCTTCGGCGCAAGCGGCGGCTTTGCGGTGGAGCCCGAATTCTACCCCGACGCACCCAACCACCCGGACTTCCCCAGCGCCCTGCTGCGCGCCGGCGAGCACTTCCATCGCTGGGCCGTCTATTCCTTCTCGGCCGAGGAATCAGAGGAATAAAGCGTCGGTTTTTCAGTTTATTTACAAATTAATGTCATATTCGTGCTATAATTCCTCCCAGATATCATGTTGGGAGGGATTCTTTATGAGCCTGCTTTCCAATCTGCCCGTCGGCGGCTTTGTCGTGATCGTCATCATCGGCCTGCTGTTCATTCTGGCTCTGCTGATCCTGTTCTACACCAGCGCCCGCTACCGCGCGCTGGCAGCGCACAGCGACGGAGACGGCGAGGGCAAGCGCGGCTTCCTCAAAGCGCTGCTCAGTGAGTTTTCCGCCGCGTATCAGAAATACGGGCGGGACGTGAACACCCCCGCCATCATTACCGACGTCATCGGCAAAAAGCTCGGCGGCCTGCTGCTGTGCGAGCGCTTTCTCAATAACGCCGTGTCTCTCTTCGTTACCCTCGGCCTGTTCGGCACCTTCCTGGGGCTGAGCATGTCCGTCTCCTCGCTGACGGAGCTGATCTCCTACTCCAACACCGAGGAATGGCTGAGCGTGCTCGACAGCGTCGGCGGCGGCCTGATGAGCGCGCTGGGCGGCATGGGCGTGGCCTTTTACACCTCGCTCGTCGGCGCCGGCTGCTCGATCCTGCTGACCATCCTGCGCACGATCTTCAACCCCCAGACGGAGCGCGAAAAGCTGGAGACCCGGCTGGAGCTCTGGCTGGACACCGAGGTGGCGCCAACGCTCGCCACTGAGGCCGCCCGCGACGACGCCGATCTCATCAACAACATGATCCACGCGCTCAACAGCTCCGTGGAGGAGATCAAGCGCGCGCTGGGCACGGCGGCGCTGGCCTATGCCGACAGCACCAAGAACGCCTCCGCCGCGCTGGTGAAGGCCGCCTCCAGCAACAAGACCGCGCTGGAGGTCTTTGACCAGACCGTGGACAAGTTCAACGCCGGCGTTCACGATTTCTCCGAGGTCGACTACAACCTGCGCGGCAGCGTGGAGCGCATGGATCTGGCCGTGCGCGATCTGGCCTCCGCCATGCGTGAGATCAACCGCCGCATGGGCGTCAGCCGGGAAGGAGTTACCCAATGAGGCGGCGCTTCAGCGGCGGCTCCGCGGGGCTGACCGCCTCTTCCCAGGGAGAACAGGGCTTCTGGCCCTCCTACGCCGACATGATGTCCGCCGTGGCGCTGATCCTGTTCTTTCTGATGCTGCTCAGCTATCTCCAGAACCTCATCACCGGCAACGACCTGCAGAACACGCAGGAAGTGCTGGAGAGCACCCGCACCAAGCTCAGCGAGACCCAGACCACGCTCAGCGACACCGAGCGCGCGCTCTCGGATATGGAAGAGACGCTTGCGATCACGCTCAAAGAGGTCGAAGAGGCCGAGTCGCAGCTGGACAAAATCACGATCGACCTGGACGAGGCGAAGCTGACCCTCACCCAGAAGCAGGACGAGCTTGACCAGCAGAAAAAGGATCTGGCCGCGCAGGACAAGCTCCTGGCCGACCAGGCCGCGCTGATCGGGAAGCAGGAGGAGTATATGAAGGCCGCCAGCGAGGAGCTGCTGGCCATGCGCAGCCAGATGCAGACCATCGCCGTGCTGCGCCTGTCCATCCTGGAGCAGATCCGCGACGGCTTTGTGCGCGCCACCGGCGACTCCAGCCGCGTCAGCATTGCGGACAACGGCAACATCATCCTCAACGAGAGCATCCTCTTCGACGTCGGCTCCTCGGACATCAAGGCCGAGGCGAAGCCTGCGCTCGACCAGCTGGTGACGGTGTTCTACAAGTTCCTGTCCGACGACGAAAATGCCAAATATGTGGACAGCATCGTCATCTCCGGCCATACAGACAGCACCGGCAGCGACGAAGACAACCGGATCCTCTCCACCGATCGCGCCAATTCCGTGCTGGACTATTTGCTCTCCGACGGCAAGCTCTCCAAATACGCCAAATTCTTCTGCGCCGCCGGCTACGGCGAGACCCGTCCCGTGGCCTCCAACGCCACTGTCGACGGCCGCAGCGCCAACCGCCGCATCGAAATCTCCATCATCCTCAAGGACGACAGCATCATGGAGATCGTCGAGAGCTATCTGGATCTCGACCTGCCCGAAAACGGCTCTGCCGCTTCCGGCCGGCCCTGATCCCGGAGCAAAACGCCAAAAGGACCCTGCAGTTTTCTGCAGGGTCCTTTTGGCGTTTGGGAGCGTTTACTCTTTTTTCATTTGATCCAGATAGCACTTGATGACCTTCGCTGCGCCCTCGGTGCCGACCTTGCTGCGGTCGATCACCAGGTCGTAGTTGCTTGCCTCGCCCCAGATCTGGTCGGTATAGTAGCGGTAGTAGCTGGAGCGGTCCTTGTCCACCTCTTTGATCAGCTTCTTCGCCTGATCCTCGCTGATCTGCTTGCGCTCCATCAGGGTGCGGATGCGGAAGTTCAGCGGCGCGGTGATGAACACGCGCAGCAGGCCAGGCCGGCCGCGCAGCACATAGTCGGCGCAGCGCCCGACGAAGATGCCGTTATTGTCCCTGGCCAGCGAGCGCACCGCGTCAAACTGCGCGGCAGCGACCTGCATGTTCAGCTGAAAACCGCCGTCGATGCCGCCGAAGTGCGACACCGGCATGAAAAACGCGGCCACGCGCTTTTCATCGTAATTCCTCAGGATCTCCTTGCTGAACTGGGACGTGGCCGCCGCCTCGTCCACGATCTCCTTGGCGTATACGGGGATGTTCAGTTCCGCGCCGAGCATACGGGCGATATCGTGACCGCCGCTGCCGTGTTCTCTTCCGATCGTAATCAGCATACAGGGTTCTCCTTTCTTTATTCCGCGGGGCAGCGCCCCGGGGCCGGTTTCTTTTTTGTATTTTACCACAGGACACGCACCGCAATCAAGCCCGCAGGAAAAAAAGTCCGCCGCCCGGCATATCCTCCTGTATATGGGGGGTGAGCGCTTGCGGAAGAAACGGCTGCTGAAAAACACGGCGCTGCTGACAGGCACGACGCTGCTGATGAGCCTGATCGGCATCGCCTTTCAGGCCTGGCTGGCCGGGCGCATCGGCGCTGCCGGCGTCGGACTGGTTCAACTGGTCGGCTCTGTCACCGCGCTCGGCGCGACCTTCGCGATCTCCGGCATCCGCTTTGCCTCCACGCGCCTGGTGGCCGAGGAACTCGGCGCCGAGCGCGGCGAGGGCGTTCCCGCCGCGATGCGGCGCTGCCTCGGCTATGCCGGCGTCTTCGGCACAGCGGCCGGGCTGATTCTGTGGTTTTGTGCTTTGCCGATCGGCGAAGGCTGGATCGGCGACGGTCGCACGGTCCTCTCCCTCCGTCTGAGCGCCTTCAGCATGCCCTGCATCTCGCTGTGCGCCGCGATCTCCGGCTATTTCACCGCCTGCGGACGGCTCCTTCGCCCGACGCTGATCCATCTGGCCGAGCAGCTGATCGGCATCCTGCTTTCAGCCTGGTTCCTGTACCGCGCGCCGCGCGGGAATGTGGAGGCCTGCTGCGCCGCCGTGGTCTGCGGGCGTATGCTTGCGGATCTGGCATCCCTGCTGATGCTCGCGCTCGCCTGCAGGGAGGATCTGCAGCGGCACTTCCCGCTGCGCTCAGCCGGGCGCGGCCAGACGGAGAGGCTTCTCAAGATCGCGCTGCCGCTGGCCTCCTCGGCCTATGCGCGCAGCGGACTCGGCACCGCGCAGCATCTGCTGGTCCCGCGCGGTCTGCGTGCCTCCGGTCAGAGCGCGGATCAGGCGCTCGCCGGCTACGGCGTCGTCCACGGCATGGCGCTGCCGCTGCTGCTGTTCCCCTCCTGCCTGCTCGCATCTGCGGCGGAGCTGATCGTACCGGAGCTGACGCAGGAGCAGGTACGGCGGCAAGGGCCCCGGATTCGCAGGGCCGTGCGCGTGTTTCTCCGCTTCAGTCTGCTGTTCTCCGGCGCGATTGCCGCCGTACTGTTTGTATTCTCCCGTCCGCTCGGCCTGCGGATCTTCCACAGTCCCGAGGCCGGGCGCTATATCCGCCTGCTCGCCCCGCTGGTGCCCGTCATGTACATGGACATGAGCGTGGACGGCTGCCTCAAGGGCCTGGGGCAGCAGGTCTGGAGCATGGGCATCAACGTGCTCGATTCCCTGTGCGGCCTGGTGCTGGTCTGGCTGCTGCTGCCGCGCTGGGGACTCCATGGCTATCTGTTCGTGATCGTCGCCACCGAAACGCTGAACTTCCTGCTCAGCGCCGGACGATTGGTGCATATTCTGAAGAATGAGTACCCTTGAGATTTCGAGCCAAAACTGTGCCAGACAAGGCAGCGGCCGCAGGGAATACTTCGTTTGTATTGCCTAGGCCGCTAACGCTGTATGGCGCAGTTTTGGCCAAAATCTCACAGTACGCCGAGCATGACCAGAAGCAATAGCACAAAAGTCGCCAGCACAGCCAGCGCAAACAGCGTGAAGCCCAGGCTGAAGCGGCCTTTCTTACCGCTGCCCGGTTCAACCAGCTTCGCCTTGCGAAGCGCCGTCACGATGGGCTTATACAGCAGCAGCGTGATGGCCGCGTTCAGGCCGCCCTTGACGAGATTGAAGGGCAGGAAGACGCTCGCGAGCATGCCGGCCACGACCGAGCGGTCCACGCCCATGTAAAATGGCGTAATGATATAATTCCACAGAACCATCGTGCCTGCCAGCACCACGACGCCCAGCGCAAGACCGCCCAGTGCGCCCTTCTGGGAATGGAAACGCCGGTAAATGAGCGCCGCGGGCACCGTGAAGGCGCAGGTGGACACCACGTTCATCAAAAAGCCGTAAGGGCCGGTGGCGCTGATGGTGAGCATCTCGATCAGTGACGTAAGCACTGAGACGAACACACAGGTCAGCGGCCCGAAGATAAAGCCCGCGATCACGATGACCGCGTCCTTCGGCTCATAGCTCAGAAAGCCCGCCACATTGGGGATGGCCTTGCTGAGCAGCACCGCAATAAAGGCCACGGCGGTAAACATGCCGCAGACGGTCAGATAGCGGGTGGACAGTCTCTGGTTTTTCATGATACATACCTCCTTGGATAAGGTAAGCGGGATAATCCGAACCACGGTTTTCCCTGGCTGGAATCCGCCCATCCTTCGTTAAAATACTCGGCAATACGGAAGTATTCCCTGCGTTTTTGCCTCGGCTGGACGAATTCCAGCTCCGGGAAAACTCATTGACCAAAACGGATGAGATTTCGGATGATTTTGGGTGCGGAGGAAGCAGGCTTGCTTTCCGCAAGTCAATGACGACAAGCCCAAAAGCGCCGAAAGATCGCCGTTTTGGCGGGTTCGGATTATCCCGCTTACCTTAAAAAACGCCCGGAGAAACAGCTTCTCCGGGCGTAAACAGACATGAAAAAGAATCCCTCTTCCATCCAGACTTATACGAACCCTTAACGGAAAACTGACAGGCCTTCCGGCAAAAACCGTGCCGTCCTTCGTTGGAGCCCTTGCAAATATATATCCATTATTTGCTGCGGTCTCCGCCTCGTCCGGCGCATTTTTTTCTCGGAATGCCAAGTCACTTTCCTGTCAAGGCTTCGTATCACTGTCGGTACCGGAATCTCACCGGTTCATGCCTAAGGAAATGCCGATTCAAATCGCTCTCGCGGATCGAAGCGTCATTTCCTTCCAGCTCGCGGACTGTACCGCCGGTCGGGAATTTCACCCTGCCCTGAAGAATTTCTGTTCATACTATAGCACAGCGGTATGCCTTTGACAAGAGGGGAAAAAACGATTACAATAGCGCTATCTGATCAAAGGAGAAACAAGGCATGGATCCATCCGTCAGCTGCTGCTTTACCGGACACCGTCCGTCCAAGCTCGCCTGGGGTGCCAATGAGGACGACCCGCGCTGCCATGATCTGAAGCAGGAGCTTGCCGCCCGGCTGGAGGGCATCTACGAGGCAGGCTACCGCCATTTCATCTGCGGCATGGCCGCCGGCTGCGACCTCTATTTTGCCGAGGCGGTACTCGAATTGCGCAGGGAGCACCCTGAGATCACACTGGAGGCCGCCATTCCCTGCGCCGGGCAGGCGGATTCCTGGCCGCGGGCGCTGCGGGAACGCCAGGAGGCGCTGGTGGCCGAATGCGATGAGGTCAGCCTCCTGCAGCGGGACTACAGCCCCGGCTGCATGCAGCGCCGCAACCGCTACATGGTCGAGCACGCTTCCCTGCTGCTGGCCGTATACGACGGGATGCCCGGCGGCACGATGAACACGATCCTGCTGGCCCGCCGCAGCGGCTGCCGCGTCATTACGATCGAGATATAGGACCGTCCACCTCATCCGTCACGGCGCTTGCTGGAGTCGCGCCGCGCCACCTTCCCCTCAAGGGGAAGGCCAATATAAAAAAACAGAGCATTGCTTTCGCAATGCTCTGTTTTTATTTGTTCAACAGATTACTCGTTGATGCCGATGACAACACCGGAGCCGACGGTACGGCCGCCCTCGCGGATAGCGAAGCGAAGGCCGTTCTCGATGGCGATCGGGGTGATCAGCTCGACGTTCATGTCGACGTTGTCGCCGGGCATGCACATCTCAACGCCTTCGGGCAGGGAGATGACGCCGGTCACGTCGGTGGTACGGAAGTAGAACTGGGGACGGTAGTTGTTGAAGAACGGGGTGTGACGGCCGCCTTCTTCCTTGGACAGGACGTAAACCTGGCCCTTGAACTTGGTGTGGGGGTGGATGCTCTTGGGAGCA
>CACYWG010000011.1 GCA_902778115.1 Oscillospiraceae bacterium
GACACCTCGCTGAAGGTGCCCCACGGCGAGAGCGGCATCATCGTCGACGTCAAGGTCTTCACCCGTGAAAACGGCGACGAGATGAACCCCGGCGTCAACCAGGTCGTCCGCGTCTACATCGCGCAGAAGCGCAAGATCTCCGTCGGCGACAAGATGGCCGGCCGCCACGGCAACAAGGGCGTCGTGTCCCGCATCCTGCCGCGCGAGGATATGCCTTACCTGCCCGACGGCACCCCGCTGGACATCGTCCTGAACCCCCTGGGCGTTCCCTCCCGTATGAACATCGGTCAGGTGCTCGAGGTTCACCTCGGCTATGCAGCCCAGGCCCTCGGCTGGAAGGTCGCCACCCCGACCTTCAACGGCGCCAACGAGACCACCATCCGCGAGACCCTGAAGCTCGCGGGACTTCGCGAGGACGGCAAGAGCGTCATGTACGACGGCCGCACCGGCGAGAAATTCGATAACGACGTCACGGTCGGCTGGGTCTACTTCCTGAAGCTGCACCACCTGGTCGACGATAAGATCCACGCCCGTTCCACCGGTCCCTACAGCCTGGTCACCCAGCAGCCTCTGGGCGGCAAGGCCCAGTTCGGCGGCCAGCGCTTCGGTGAAATGGAAGTCTGGGCCCTCGAGGCTTACGGCGCGGCCTACACCCTGCAGGAGATCCTGACGGTCAAGTCCGACGACGTGACCGGCCGTGTGAAGACCTACGAAGCCATTGTCAAGGGCAACAACATCCCGCAGCCGGGCGTGCCGGAATCCTTCAAGGTCCTGGTCAAGGAGCTGCAGAGCCTCTGCCTCGACGTCCGCGTTCTGGACAAGGACGGCCAGGAGATCGAACTCAAGGACGACGATGACGACTTTATCTCCGATATGAAGGATGAGATCTACGCTTCCGACGACAGCGAGCTCGAAGCCGAAGGCTTCAGCATCGAAAACGTGCCGGACGACGAGTACGATCCCAGCTACAGTGAATCGGACTACAGCGACGATGAGGAGGATATCTAATGAGCTATACACCTTTTGATGCCATTCAGATCGGCATTGCCTCCCCTGAAATGATCCTCAACTGGTCTTACGGCGAGGTCAAGAAGCCTGAGACCATCAACTACCGCACCCTCAAGCCCGAGCGCGACGGCCTGTTCTGCGAGCGCATTTTCGGACCCACGAAGGACTGGGAATGCCACTGCGGCAAGTACAAGAAGATCCGCTACAAGGGAAAGATCTGCGACCGCTGCGGCGTCGAGGTCACCAAGAGCAAGGTGCGCCGCGAGCGCATGGGCCACATCGAGCTGGCCGCGCCCGTCAGCCACATCTGGTATTTTAAGGGCATCCCCAGCCGCATGGGCCTGATCCTCGATCTGACCCCGCGCATGCTGGAGAAGGTCCTGTACTTCGCCAACTACATCGTCATCGATCCCGGCTTTACGCCGCTGGAGAAGTGCCAGATCCTCACCGAGCGCGAGTACCGTGAGATGCGCGAGAAGTATGAGGACGACTTCAAGGCCGGTATCGGCGCCGAGGCCATCAAGGAGCTGCTGCAGCAGATCGACTGCGATCAGCTGGCCGCACAGCTGCGCGAGGAGCTGAAGAATGCCAACGGCCAGAAGAAGGCCAAGATCGTCAAGCGTCTCGAGGTTGTCGAGGCCTTCCGCCAGAGCGGCAACCGCCCCGAGTGGATGATCATCGACATCCTGCCGGTCATCCCGCCCGAGATCCGCCCGATGGTCCAGCTCGACGGCGGCCGCTTCGCCACCTCCGACCTGAACGACCTCTACCGCCGCGTCATCAACCGCAACAACCGTCTGAAGAGACTCCAGCAGCTCAACGCGCCCGACATCATCGTGCGCAACGAGAAGCGCATGCTGCAGGAGGCCGTCGACGCCCTGATCGACAACGGCCGCCGCGGCCGTGCCGTCACCGGCGCCAACTCCCGCGCCCTCAAATCCCTGAGCGACATGCTCAAGGGCAAGCAGGGCCGCTTCCGCCAGAACCTGCTGGGCAAGCGCGTCGACTACTCCGGCCGCAGCGTTATCGTCGTCGGCCCCGATCTGAAGATCTATCAGTGCGGCGTGCCGAAGGAGATGGCGATCGAGCTGTTCCGTCCCTTCGTCATGAAGAAGCTGGTCGAGGACAACGTTGCCAACAACATCAAGTCCGCCAAGAAGATGGTCGACAAGCAGCGCACCGAGGTCTGGGACGCGCTGGAAGAGGTCATCAAGGAGCACCCGGTGCTGCTCAACCGCGCGCCGACGCTGCACCGTCTGGGCATCCAGGCCTTTGAGCCGATCCTGGTCGAGGGCCGCGCCCTGCGCCTGCACCCGCTGGTCTGCACCGCCTACAACGCCGACTTCGACGGCGACCAGATGGCCATCCACGTGCCTCTGTCCGCCGAAGCGCAGGCTGAGGCCCGCATCCTGATGCTCTCCGCCAACAACCTCCTCCGCCCGCAGGACGGCCACCCCGTCACGGTCCCGACCCAGGACATGATCCTCGGCTCCTACTACCTGACGATGGTCCGCATCGGCTCCGCCGAAAAGGGCGCGGAGAACCTGCTCGTGGACGAGCCCGGCGACACCGGCCTGCAGCCCGGCACCGTGGTGCCCGGCGACGACATCTACGCCGCCAACCTCAAGGCCGCGGCCGAGGGCAAGAAGCCTGCCACCTACAAGCCCCTGCTCTGCTACCGTGACTCGAACGAGGCCATCATGGCCTACAACGAGGGCATCATCGGCCTGCACGCGCCGATCCGCCTGCGCGTGACCAAGTCCATCGACGGCGTGGAGAGCCACAAGATCATCACCACCACCGTCGGCCGCATCATCTTCAACGAGCCCATCCCGCAGGATCTGGGCTATGTGGACCGCAGCGATCCCGAGCACAGCTTCGATCCCGAGATCGGCTTCCAGGTCGGCAAGAAGCAGCTGGGCGATATCATCGACCGCTGCATCAAGAAGTACGGCTTTACGATCTCCGCCGAGGTGCTCGACAGCATCAAGGCCCTGGGCTACAAGTATTCCACCAAGGGCGCCATCACGATCTCCGTCGCGGATATGACCGTCCCGAGCGCGAAGTACGAGCTGATCCATGCCACTGAGGAAGAGGTCGTCAAGATCGAGCGCCAGTACAAGCGCGGCTATATCACCGAGGACGAGCGCTACCGCCTGGTCGTCTCCGAATGGGAGCAGACCACGAAGGACGTCACCAACGCCCTGCAGAACGTGCTGGACGAGTACAACCCCATCTACATGATGGCAAACTCCGGCGCCCGCGGCTCGATGAACCAGATCCGTCAGCTGGCCGGTATGCGCGGCCTGATGGCCAACACCGCCGGCAAGACGATCGAGATCCCCATCAAGTCCAACTTCCGTGAGGGCCTGTCCGTTCTGGAGTACTTCATCTCCACCAGAGGCGCCCGTAAGGGCATGGCCGATACCGCTCTGCGTACGGCCGACTCCGGTTACCTGACCCGCCGCATGGTCGACGTCTGCCAGGACGTCATCATCCGCGAGAAAGACTGCGGCACCAGCGAAGGCGTCTGGGCCTCTGCCGTCTATGACCGCGGCCAGGTGGTCGAGAGCTTCGGCACCGCCATCCACGGCCGTTTCCCCGCGGCTCCGATCACCGATCCCGCCACCGGCGAGCTGCTGTTCGACACCGATCACATGCTCATGCCCGAGGACGCCAAGGTGCTCGAGGCGCATGGCATCCACAAGGCCTTCATCCGCAGCGTGCTGACCTGTGAGGCATCCACCGGCGTGTGCGCCAAGTGCTACGGCATCAACCTTGCCATCGGTATGCCGGTCAATGCCGGCGAGGCGGTCGGCGTCATCGCCGCCCAGTCCATCGGCGAGCCCGGCACGCAGCTGACGATGCGTACCTTCCACACCGGCGGCGTCGCGGGCGACGACATCACCCAGGGCCTGCCCCGTGTCGAAGAGCTGTTCGAGGCCCGCAAGCCCAAGAAGATGGCCGTCCTGTCCGAGACCTCCGGTACGGTCACCATTGAAGAGGCCAAGAAGGGCGTCATGTACAACATCACTGTCGTCAACGAGGCCGAAGGCACGACCAACGTCTACACGGTGCCTCACTCCGCCGGTATCCTGGTGCACAACGGCGACCACGTTGACCGCGGCCAGGAGCTGACCTCCGGTTCCCTCAACCCGCATGACGTGCTGCGCATCCGCGGCGTGAACGATGACGAGTTCGGCCGTCAGGGCGTGCGCAGCTACATCACCAGCGAGGTCCAGAAGGTCTACCGTCAGCAGGGCGTCGACATCAACGACAAGCACATTGAAGTCATCGTCCGCCAGATGATGCGCAAGGTGCGCGTGGAAGAGGTCGGCAGCACCGATCTGCTCTCCGGCACCACGGTGGATATCTCCGTGGTCAAGGCCGCCAACAAGAAGATCGACGCGCGCATCGCCGCCGGCGAAGAGGGCCTGACCCATGCGACCTACACGCAGCTGCTGATGGGCATCACCAAGGCGTCCCTCGCCACCGACAGCTGGATGTCCGCCGCCTCCTTCCAGGAGACCACCCGCGTGCTCACCGACGCCGCCATCAAGGGCAAGGTGGACCGCCTGGTCGGCCTGAAGGAGAACGTCATCATCGGCAAGCTGATCCCGGCCGGCTCCGGCCTGGAGATTTACCGCGACTTCGAGGAGCAGACCGACGAGACCATCGAGGCCGAGCCCGAGGAGTATGTGGATCTGAGCGCCCTGGTCAGCAAGACCAACGCCCTCTGATCCTGAGACAGTGAAACAAAAAATCCCGGTTCCGAAGAACCGGGATTTTTTATCGCTGTTTTATTCACGTCCGCCGGGGAAAATGTCGATCCCATGCCGGACCAGGGCGCTCAGCAGCTCGTCACGCAGCGTGCCGCCGCCCGCGGCGGCCAGCTTCCGGAGCGAGGCAAAGGCGCTGCGCTGCAGCTCGGGATCCATGTTCCGGATGGCGGACAGGATCGCGTTGGCCGTGGCGACCGGCTCCGCTTTCAGCTCATGCAGCGTCAGAGCGCCGGAGCTCTCCATGGCATCAAAGATCGCACGGACGAAATCGGCGCGCTGCTGATCATCCAGCTCGTCCAGCCAGCGATGCAGCGTCTCGTCCATAAAGAGACTCGAGGCCGAGCGGCTGTCCGCCGCCTCAAAGCAGGGGCCGAGGACCTGCCAGGTATAGGGATTGTGCTGCTCCAGACCGGAGGCGCTGCTGCGGATGATCTTTTTCTCTTTTTTCGTGCTGAGAAGGATTCCGATCAGAGACGATTCGGGGATCACGACCGCGGTCTTGCCGAGAATGCTCTGGATCTGCAGCGTTTTGGCCAGCTCCTTGCGAAAACCGGGCGCGTCGTTGGCGTAGATGCGCAGGATACGCCTTTCCCGCAGCTCGCTGCCGCAGAACGCGGCGGCATAGACGGCAAAATTGCCGCCCTTTGAGTGTCCGCAGACGCGGATCGGCCCGTCAAAAGTCTCGCCCAGCCGCTTCAGATAGGCCACGGCCTCAGTCTGCCCGGCCGTGTGATCCTGAAAGCTGAAGTTGAAATCCTCGCGCCAGCCGACAATGGAGTCGTCGGTGCCGCGAAATGCCGCGCATACCGATCCGTCCTCCCAGTAAATGCTCAGGGCGGCCAGCTGCAGCTCGCGCTCCGGGTCGATGTGATTGATATATCCGCCCAGCATCAGAGAGCCGAAACGCCTGCACTTTGCCGCTTTCCGCAGCAGCGGCCCGGGGTCGTTCACGCCGCGGGACTGATCGATCCCCAGCGCGAGATAGTGTTCGCAGACCTCGGTCAGACTCATCTGCGGCCGCGGATCCTCGCTCAGGATCTCACCCAGGTCCAGATAGGCCAGCTCCGCCATGATGAGGCCGTCCACCTCGTTAAAGCTGGCGTCCCGCAGGTTCAGGTCGCCCCGCCAGTCGATATAATCCAGAATATTTGCCATACAATCGTCCTCTGTGTTTTTTGTTTTCCTATTATAATCCTATTTTTACAGAATGCAAGCGGGCAGAAATTGATAATCAGTTTCAATTTATCTTGACATTGGGAAAATGCGTGCTATAATCTGAAAATGCTTATCAAATTGAGGGAAGGCATTTCCATGAGCGAAAAGAGCCAGTACAAGACACGACAGCGCGAGGAGCTGCTGAACTTCCTGCGCACGACGGACTCCGACCATATCACGGTGGGCGAGGTCTGCGGCCATTTTCAGCGCTGCGGCAGTCCCATCGGCACGGCGACCGTTTACCGCCATCTCGAGCGGATGGTCGACGAGGGCCTGGTCAACAAGTATACGATCGACGCGGGCAGTCCCGCCTGCTTTGAATACATCGGGGCCGAGAGCCACGGGGGAGAGGCCTGCTTCCACTGCAAGTGCGAGAAGTGCGGCCGCCTCATCCATCTCCACTGCGAGGAGCTGCAGGGCCTGAGCGAGCATGTGCTCACGCACCACGGCTTTCGCATCAATCCGCTGCGCACGGTTTTTTACGGTCTGTGCGACGAGTGCAGGGAGGCGGAAAAATGAAACGATTTTTCTCTGCTGTTATGGCTGCGGCGCTGCTGCTGTCGCTGCTGGCCGGCTGCGGTGCGGCGCCAGCAAAGGAGCAGGGGAAGCTGAAGATCGTGACAACGATCTTTCCGCTGTATGACTGGACGAAGAACCTGCTCGGAGAGCAGGCGGACGAGGTCTCCCTCACGATGCTGCTGGACGACGGCGTGGATATGCACTCCTTTCAGCCCTCGGTGAGCGATATGATCACCGTGTCCTCCTGCGATCTGCTGATCTATGTGGGCGGTGAATCCGACGCCTGGGTCGCGGACGCGCTCAAAGAGCGCGCCAATCCGAACATGATCGCGCTGAACCTGATGGACGTCCTCGGCGACCGCGCGCTGCGGGAGGAGCTGGTCGAGGGCATGCAGGGCGAGGCGGAGGACGCGCCGGACGAGCATATCTGGCTCTCGCTGCGAAACGCCGAGATCCTCTGCGCGGCGATCCGCGATGCGCTGATCGAGCTCGACGGCGGGCACAGCCGCGCCTATGAGGCCGCCTTCGCGGTCTATGACGCAAAGCTCCGGCAGCTCGACACGGACTACAGCTCCGCGATCGACGCGGCGGTGCAGCACACGCTGATCGTCGCCGACCGCTTTCCGTTCCGGTATCTGGTCGAGGATTACGGCCTTGACTATTATGCCGCCTTCTCCGGCTGCGAGGCCGAGACGGAGGCCAGCTTCGCCACGGTCATTTTCCTGGCCGGGAAGGCGGACGAGCTCGGCGTCGGAAATCTCTGCGTGATCGAGACCTCGGACGGGAAGCTTGCCCGTACGGTGAACGAGAACACACAGAACCGCGATCTCGGCATCCTGACGCTGCACTCGATGCAGGGCGTCGTCGGCGACGGCGATTATCTGTCGCTGATGGAACAGAATCTGAATGTGTTGAAAGAGGCATTGAACTGAAGCATGGCGATACTGACCTGTGACAATCTGAGCTTCGGCTACGAGGGGCGCGCGCTGATCCGCAGCCTGAACTTCGCGGTACAGGCGGGGGACTATCTCTGCATCGTCGGCGAGAACGGCTCCGGCAAGTCTACGCTGATGCGTACGATCCTCGGACTGCTGCCGCCGCTGTCCGGCAAGGTGATTTTCGGCGAGGGACTGAAGCAGACCGAGATCGGCTATCTGCCGCAGCAGACCCTGGTCCAGCGCGATTTCCCCGCCTCGGTGCAGGAGATCGTGATCTCCGGCTGCCAGGGGCGCCTGGGCCTGCGCCCGTTTTACGGTGCACAGGAGAAACGGCGCGCCGCGGAGGCGATGGAGAAGCTCGGCATCGCGCCGCTCGCCCAGCGCTGCTACCGGGAGCTCTCCGGCGGCCAGCAGCAGCGGGTGCTGCTGGCGCGTGCGCTCTGCGCGACGGAAAAGCTGCTGCTGCTCGACGAGCCGGTGGCCGGGCTCGACCCGATGGCCACCGAGGACATGTACCGCCTCATTGAACAGCTGAACAAAGAGGGGACGACCCTCATCATGATCTCCCACGACATGCACTACGCCCTCGGCCACGCCAGCCACATCCTGCAGATCGGCAGCGACTGGTTCTACGGCAGCAAGGCGGATTATCTGCGCAGCGCGGTCGGGCGCAACTACCTGCGCGGGGGAAAGGGGGCGCGGTCATGAGCCTTCTCCTGAGCTATCTGCAGTATCCCTTCGTGCGCTATGCGCTCATCGTCGGTACGCTGATCGCGCTGTGTTCGTCGCTGTTCGGCGTGACGCTGGTGCTCAAGCGCTTTTCCTTCATCGGCGACGGCCTGAGCCATGTGGCCTTCGGCGCGATCGCCGTGGCCACGGTACTGCATCTGAACAACCAGATGCTCTTCGTTCTGCCGGTGACGGTGCTCTGCGCCGTACTGCTGCTGCAGGCCGGGCAGAACGCCAGGATCAAGGGTGACGCCGCGATCGCGATGCTGTCCGTGGGCGCGCTGGCCATCGGCTATCTGCTGATGAACCTGTTTTCCACATCCTCGAACCTCTCCGGCGACGTCTGCTCCACGCTCTTCGGCTCCACCTCCATCCTTACGCTGACGAAGACGGAGGTCTGGCTCAGCGTGGGACTGTCACTGCTGGTCGTGGCGGCCTTCATCCTGTTTTACAACAAGATCTTTGCCGTTACCTTCGACGAGGGCTTTGCCCGGGCCACCGGGCTGCCGGCCGCGGCCTACAATCTGCTGATCGCCGTCATCATCGCCGTCATCATCGTGCTGGCGATGAACCTGGTCGGCTCGCTGCTGATCTCCGCGCTGGTGATTTTCCCGGCGCTGTCCGCGATGCGGCTGTTCAAGAGCTTCCGTGCGGTCACGATCTGCTCGGCCGTTCTCTCGGTCGCCTGCGCCTTTTCCGGCATCGTGATCTCCATTCTTGCCGAGACACCGGTGGGCAGCACGATCGTCGCGGTGGACATTGCCGCCTTCGGGCTCTTCTGCCTCATCGGAAAACTGAAAAGAGCATAAAAAAACCGCTTCCTTCGGGAAGCGGTCTATTTATGCTCTCAGTCGGCGCGGAAGCCCTCGCCGTGGACTTCGGTGGAATCGGTGACAAAGGTGAAGGCCCGTGGATCGGCCTGCTTGATCAGGCGCAGGGTCTGCGCCAGGACGCGCCGCCGCGTGACGGTAACGATGATCTGCTTGTTCTCCTTCGTATAGCCGCCGAGCGCGGGGATCACGGTGGTGCCGCGGTCCGTAAGGGTGTTGAGAAGCTCCGTGACCTCCTCGCCGCGGTCGGTGACGGTGTAGATCACCTTGGCGTAATCCACGCCCTGGGTGATGGTGTCGATCATCTTGGAGGAGACGAAAATGGCGATCGAGGAATAGATCGCGACCTCGATATCCTTGAATACGATCACGGCGAAGGCGACGACGCTCGCGTCGATAAACAGCAGCAGCGTGCCGCTGGGCACATTGGGCAGCACGCGCCGCACCATCAGCGCAGCCAGATCGGTGCCCCCGGTCGTGATCCCGCGCAGAAACAGCAGACCCAGGCCGAGACCCGAGATCGCGCCGCCGAAGACCGCGGCGATCAGCATGTCGTTGGTGTAGGCAATGTGCAGCGAGGTCGTGAAATCAATAAAGAAGCTCATCAGCGGCACGGACAGCAGCGTAAAGATGAGCGTCTTTCTGCCCAGCAGCTTCCAGGCACCGAGCAGCAGCGGCAGGTTCAGCAGCAGCGTCCAGGCGCCGACGCTGAGCTTCGGGCACAGATAGGCCAGCGCCGTCGCCAGACCGGACACGCCGCCGGGAGCGATATCGTTGGGCACGGTGAAGACAGCCAGCGGAACGCCGACCAGCGCTGTGCCGCAAAAGGTAAAAAGGAGATCCAGAAGGAGTTCCTTCGGCGGATAGTTTTTCAGGATGTGTTTCATGATTTTCGTATACCTGCTTTTCTCTGCGTGCAGCTATTATAGCTTGTAATCCGCGCTTGTCAAGTCTCAGCCCCAGAGAAGGCGGCAGATCCAGGCGGCGGAGAGAAAACAGGCGAGATCGGCGCAGAGCGCAGCGGGGATGGCCCAGCGCGTTTCGCGCACACCGGCGGCGGAGAAATAGACGGCAATGACGTAAAAGGTCGTCTCGCTCGAACCGATCATGACGGCGGCGCAGCGCCCGATCAGCGAATCGGCACCGAAGCGGGTGATCAGCTCCGAAGCGACAGCCAGCGCGCCGCTGCCGGACAACGGGCGCAGCAGCATCAGCAGCGCCGTCTCCTCCGGCACGCCGAGCCTGCGCAGCAGGGGGGCGGCGAGATCGACGAGATACTCGCCCAGCCCCGAGGCGCGCAGCGTATGGATCAGCGCAAACAGCAGCACCAGCGCCGGCATCAGCTCCAGCGTCAGCCGCAGGCCCTTGTCCGCACCGTCCAGCAGCGCCTGATACACGTCACAGCCGCGCAGACGGGCATACAGGCAGAGGAAGCCGAGCAGGAGCAGCGGCGTCAGCGACAGGAGGGCCATCGCCGCTTGAGGATCGACGCCGCGCCGAGTCCCGCGCACACAGAAAGCAGGGAACTGAGCCAGACCGCCGGCATGATGTCGAAGGGAGCTGCCGCGCCGGCAGAGGCACGGACGGCGGCGATCGTGCCGGGAACAAGCTGCAGCGAGGCAGTATTGAGCACCACGAGCAGGGGCAGCTCGTCGCGCGCCGGCTCGCCCAGCGCCGCCATGGCGCGCGCCGCGCGGATCCCGGCCGGGGTGGCGGCATTGCCGAGGCCGAGAAGATTGGCGCTGAGATTTTCACCGAGGGCCGAGAGGATCTCTCCGCTCTGCGACGAGCGCGGAAAAAGGCGGCGGAGCAGCGGCCGGAGCAAGTCCGAAAGCCGAGCGGCAAGGCCGCAGCGCTCCGCCAGCTCCATCCAGGCGCTCCAGAAGCAGAGGCTGCCGGCGATGCCCAGGCAGAAGGGGATCGCCTCCTGCGCACCGAGCAGCAGCGCGTTTCCCGTCTGCGCTGCGTTTCCGCTGAGCACAGAGAAATACAGGGACAGCAGAAAGATCAGCGTGAACAGGGTACCGAGCATCGACAAAGCTCCTCCAAATTAAATAATAATTCAGCATTTTGCGGTGTTTTTTCCATAAAATGTTCTTTTTCGCCAAAAAACTGGAAAAATCAAAAAAATGTTAATTTTTTGTTTCATTGCACGCAAAATAATTTACAACGATCAAAAAATGTGATATAAACAATCATAATTAACTCCGGAGGGGGCAATAACTATGAAGTCCACAGGCATTGTGAGAAAAGTTGATGAGTTGGGGCGTATCGTACTGCCGATCGAAATGCGGCGTACCCTCGATATAGCCGAGAAGGATGCACTGGAAATCTATGTTGAGGGGGACAGCATTATTCTGCGCAAATATCAGCCGGCCTGTATCTTTTGTGATAACATGAAAAATGTGATCTCCTTCCAGGGTAAGAATATCTGCTCGGACTGCCTTGAGAAAATCAAAACCAAGTTCTGAACATAGACAGCGACTGTAACGAAAAACGATCCGCAGAGCCATCGGCTTTGCGGATCGTTTGCTTTTAGCGTTTATTCGGTTTTGCCCGGGTCGCCGAGAAAATGCGCCATGACCCGGTAGAGCGGCTGAAACAGCACCAGCGTCAGCACAAAATTGCCGCCGCAGTGCGCCAGATCGAAGGGGATGCCGTTGACCCACATGGCCAGGAACATCTCCCAGCCGCCGTTGATGGCGAAGTATTCCAGATACATCAGCGGCCCGAAAATCAGGCCGAAGACCGCAGCGACGACGGCCCAGATCAGCGAGGAGCGGTTTTGGCGCATCAGCATGGCCACGGCCAGCAGCAGCGGCCAGGTGTAGAGATAGCCGAACCACCAGATATGAAAGCCGTTGACCAGGCCCTCCAGCATCACATAGATGCCCACGCTGAACATGCCCTTCCAGCCAAAAAAGACGGCGCAGAGGATGATCAGCACGGCGTTGAGGTTGATGTTGGGCAGCGCGTACAGCGCCTCCTTGGCGGCAAAGATCAGCGCGCCCATCAGGGGCAGCAGCGCGATCTCCCGGACGCTGAGCTTACCAGCCGACGGTGAAGACGATCTCATAGTGGTCGCCGTCTGCGATCAGAGTGTCGTCCACGCCGGTCATCATCATTTCTCCGCCCTTGGTGAAGCACCACCACTCCTGCTTGTCGCTGTCGGTCCCCTCACCGTCGACCGTGGTGACAAAGAGGCCGTACTCGCTCTCGTCGCCCTGCACCAGATTCTCCTGCTCCAGAGCCTCGCGCAGATTCAGCGCTTCGGTGGTGATGACGAATTCCTTTTCGCTTCCGTCGGCATGCGTCACGCTGACAGTGATCGTGACCTCGCCGGCTTCGGCTTTGGCGGGCTCGGCAGATTCGCCCTCGGCGGGCGCTTCTGCGGGTTCGGCCTGTGCTTCCGCTTCTGCGGGTTCGGCGGTCTGCTGAGCTGCTGCGGCCGGTTCCTCGGTCACGGCGGCGGGGTGCCTTTCAGGCGCAGCGGGGCGGAGCGCAAACCAGGCAATGATCGCGCCGAGGACCAGTACAAGCAAAATGGCCACGGCGATGATCGCTTTTCTGTTGTTTTTGTTGGACATCAAATCCTCTCCTTTCTTTGTTCAGCCTTTCGGCTATCGAATATCGCCTGAAGCAAAAGAGAGAGCCGGCTGCTGACCGGCTTCCGTTTTGTCCGGGGTCCGCGGAACTTCATGCGACGCCGGCCTTTTGATTGACCGGCACGGGCAGGTTTTCTGACTTCGCGAACAGATGCTGTTCGGCTTCACAGTGACGGCCTCGCGAGGGATTTCCACCCAGATTCCCCTGTTGACTGCCAGGCCGAAAGGCCGGCAGATCCCGCTTCGATTGCTTGCGTGGGCAGTATATCACGCCCTGTCAGATTCTTCAAGATTTCAGTCGAAACATTATATATTAAGGAGATTAAAAATTTAGTCGAATGAAGTCAAACTCTTGACGAAATGATTTCAACGATGTATTATGATTATGTTAATTAGTTTAGGTAGAGGGAATCGGGATACAATTCCTTCGAGAGCATATAGAATGGAGGATCGCCATGAAAATCATTCCTGAAGTGAAGTGCCGCCGCTGCGGTGAAAGCTTCTCCGCCCTGCGCTCGACCTGCCCGAACTGCGGAACGCGCCGCGTCGCCCAGAGCACGCGCACCCCGGCCGCCACGCCCAGCAGCACCGCGGGCACGGCCGCGTATGAGCGCGCCAATGTCAACACCAGATGGCAGATGATTTTCGGCCTGATCCTTGTGGCCGCCGTGATCCTGGCGGTGATCGTGATGGTCGCCACCGGCCTGAATGACGACTCCTACGGCACGACCAAGCCCTCCAAGGCTCCCAAAGGCAACACGACCGTGGAAGAAACGGCGGACGTCGCCCCCACGCCTGAGGCAGTACCGACCCCGACTCCCAGCCCCACGCCCAGCATCCAGAGCCTTGAAATCCGCTACACCTACGACGACAGGAAGCGCGACGACGTGACTGTGAAGATCGGCGAGACGCTGCCGCTCTATGCGGCAATCATGCCCTCCGACATCGCCGGTCGTGTCGAATGGCGCATTGATGACGACGGTAAGGACGCCTTCATCATCAAGGAGGACAACGAGAACGCCAACCACATCACCGTGGAGTGCGTCGGCAGACTGCCGGACGGCGTCGGCGGCGTGTATATCTACGCTTCCGTCTACGGGCAGGAGGTCAAGTGCCTGCTGCACGTCAACGGCTGAACAACAGAATCGGAAAAACGTCTCCGGAGGCCTCTGGCCTCCGGAGCTTTTTTCTGAAAAAATCTGAATTCCCGCTCTGGCTCTTGCAATTCCGGTCAGGAATGGTAAAATAAACTATTAGTGTAAGTTTTTGAACGCGGGATGGAAACAGTATGAAAAAGATAAGACAACTGATCGGCCTGTTTGCGGCGCTCTGCCTGCTGCTTCTTCTCAGCCCCTGCTCGCTGGCGGAAGAGCCGGCGCCTGCCGGGGATGAGCGCTTTGAAGGGAAGACCTGGGAGCAGGTGACCGAGGCCTTTATCGAGGAGCATCACGCGGATATCGGCACCGTGACGATCGGCTACTGCAATACCGTCACCGGGGAGGAGCAGTATTACAAGCCCGACGAATACATGATCTCCGGCAGCCTCTTTAAGGTTCCGCTGAACATGGTCTTCTGCGAAAAGGTCGCCAACGGGGAGATCGACTGGGATACGAATATCCGCGGCTATTCCTACGAGTATCTGCTCCGCGGCACGATCATCGACTCCAACAACGAGCTGGCCGAACAGCTCTGGCGGGAGATCGGCAAGGGCGCGGTGCGGCCGTACCGCGTCTACCGCGAGGTGATCGCGCCCATCATGGGCGAGGATCCCGAGACCGCGGACGATATGTACTACAAAAACAACTACTTCACCGCCAGGCAGATGATCCACTGCCTGAAGGAGCTTTACGATCACCAGGAGAAGTATCCGCGGCTGATCGATACGATGAAGGAGGCCGAGCCGCACAAGTACTTCCTCCAGAACCCGCAGAAGGTGGAGGTTGCGCACAAATACGGCTATTTTGCCGAGGGCAGCGTCCTTTACCTCAACGACTGCGGCTTCTGCTTCACTGAGGATCCCTTTGCGCTGGTGGTGTTTACGGCGGGGATCATGCACCCCTATGAGTTTTTGACCGAATACTGCGCGCTGATGATCGACTATACCGAGTATCAGACGGCGCTGCGGCATGAAGAAGAACTGCGCCAAAGCCGCGAGGCGGCGATGCAGGCGCTCAATCCGACGCAGGAAGCGCCGGAGCAGGGCGGCAACGCTGCCAAGGCTGACATATCTGCCGTCACTGAGCCGGCATCGGATGATTCGGTGAATCTTGTGACGCCGCTGATGGCTGTCGCGGTGTTCGGCCTGACCGCCGGCGCGCTGGCGGCGCTGTTGATGCTCCGCCGGAAGAAACAGCTGAAGCTGCGCTGGGCGATCCCCGCGCTGCTCTTTGCCGCGGCAGCCCTGCTGCTGTGCGTGTACGCGCCCGGCATGAAAACCGCGGTGTCCGCCGGCGAGCAGAAAAAGGCGGATCCGCAGGAGAGCGTCAGCCGCTTTTTCGACGCGCTGATCGCTAAGAATTATCCCGTGGCCTATGACTGCCTCTATGATTATGCGTCGCTCGGCCTGGAGGAAAAACCGCAGAACGAGGCGGCGCAGCGGATGGCCGATGCGCTGCTGGACAGCTATTCCTACACGCTTTACGGCGACTGCGCGGTGGACGGGCTCCACGCGCGGCAGCAGGTGCTGTTTGAAATGCTGGATCTCGACGCCATGCAGGCCGACCTGAAAGCCGGCACGGAGGAAGCGGTGCGCAGGCTCAGCGAGGAGCTGCCGCGCAGCGAAGTGGTCGACGAGCAGGGCAACTATCTGCCCGCGCTGACCGAGCGGGCCTATCTGGAGGCGCTCCAGGAGCTTTTGGAGCATCCGGGCCGCTACCGCACCAGTGTGGGACTGGACCTGCAGCTGAATTACACCACGGATGGCTGGCGCATCCTGACGGACAGCCGGCTGATCCAGGCGCTGAGCGGGCATGCGCCCGCAACGAAGGGAGGGGACGGCGCATGAACGAACAGAGACGCAGCCAGAGCCGCCCGGCTCCTCAGACTTCCGGCAGCGCATCGCTCGGCATGATGCTGCTGACGGTCGCGCTGATCCTTCTGTCCGCCCTCTGCCTGCGCTGGCTGCTGTTGAGCATCCATTCGGACGCCTTCGCCAGGCAGCAGAGCGCGCCGACGGGCGTGGCGCTGCAGGAAAAAACGGGAAAAGCCGATTTTGCCGGCAAGCTGGAGGTGTTTGCCAACAACTCCGCCAGCGACGCGCTGTCTGACCTGGTTTATATCAAGAAAATCTATAAGATCCCCGAAAACGATGTCGTCGCACCGAAGCCCGATGAGAGCAAATTCGGCGTGACGGACGATCCGGAGGAGCTGCAGGCCGTCGTCGACGCGGCTGCCGAGCTTCTCGAGGGACGGGAACTGATCTGGAACAAAAGCATCGAGCGGATGGAGAATTCCGTCATGCGCTATTACCGGGACGACACCATCCTGGCCATCACCTGGAAGGAGGGCATCGGCGGCGGCGCCGTCACCTTTGCCGAGATCGTCATCGCCGACGGCTCCCAGCTTCGCCGCGCTCTGTCCGGCAACAGCTTCGGCTCCGGCATTCGCATGAAGGCCACCGAGATGGCCGCTGCGGCCAACGCGGTCATCGGCATCAACGGCGACTTCTACGATAACCGTCAGATCGGCCTTTCGGTCTATCAGCGCGAGATCTGCCGCAACCGCGGCGTCGCGCTGGACAGCTGCTTCTTTACCGCCTCCGGCGATATGCTGATGACCCATCACGGGGACCTGGTCACCGATGAGGATGTGGAGCAGTATCTCAAGGACAATGACGTGGTCTTCGGCATCTCCTTCGGGCCGATCCTGGTCGAAAACGGCGAGCTGCAGACCATCTACAGCTATCCGGTCGGTGAGATCGACTCCTATTACTCCCGCGCCGCCATCGCGCAGAAGGGCGAACGCCACTATCTGCTGATGACGATCGGCCAGGAGGGCAATTATACCCAGCGCTGCCAGATCAACATGGCAGCCCAGATCATTTACAGCAAGGGCGTGGACAGCGCCTACGCGCTCGATGGCGGACAGACGGCCACCATGGTCATGCAGAACCAGACCGTCAACCGCGTGGACTGGGATGAAGAACGCACGATGAGCGATATCATTTATTTCGCCACGGCGATGCCGGAAGAGGGGTGAGCCGATGAATCCGATTGCCATGATCCTCGGCAGCCATGTGATCTACTGGAACGCGGTCGTGATCCTTCTGGGCGTGGCCGCCTGCTTCTGCCTGACGATGGCGCTCTTTACCGCGCACGGCGGCCGCGCCGCGGCCATCTGGCTGCTGCTGCCGCTTGCGATCGCGCTGTCACTGCCGCTGGCCCGTTTTGTCAACTGGTACTGCCACAGCGAAAAATACCTGAGCTTCTGGAAGGCGATGACCGATTACAGCCGCGGCGACTACTGCCTGGCCGGCGCGATCCTCGGCACGGGGCTTGCGGGTCTGATCGTCTATCTGCTGGGCTTTACGCAGAATCTGCGCCGCCTGTACGACTGCCTGGCGCCGGGTGCCGCGCTTGCCATTGCCTTTATTCGTCTCAGCGAGATCTTCACCAACGCCGACCGTGCCAAGGCCGTGGTCACAAATCCGGCCTTCCAGCGTCTGCCCTTCAGCACCGAGATCACCTCGACGGGAGAGTGGAGAGTCGCCACCTTCTTTTTCCAGTTCGTGATGATGCTCGTTATCTTCGTGCTGCTGATGCGCTTTTTCGTCAAGCGCCGCCGCTGGCCGATGAAGGCCGGGCAGCCGCGCGACGGGCATGTGGCGCTGATGTTCCTCACCTGGCTGAGCGCGCTTGACGTGATGACCGACAGCAGCCGCTATGACGCGAGCTTTCTGCGCCTCAACGGCTTCGTCAGCATGGTGCAGATCGTCTCCGGCGTCACGCTGCTGGTCGTTCTGATCATCTACAGCCGCCGCTCCATCCGCGCAAACGGCTTGCAGAAAAAGCTTGTGGTCCTCTGGGTCGTCTTCTTCCTGGCGGTCGGGCTGACGGGCTTCCTGGAATGGCTGGTGCAGCGCCACGGCAACTGGTACCTGTCCTGCTATTTCCTGATGGGACTGAGCTGCCTGACGCTGGCGATCGTCGACTATCGAGCCTATCTCAGCGTCTGCGGCGAGAAAAAAAGAAAACGCGCCTGATAAAACGACTGATCCCCGTGGGTAAAACCCACGGGGATTTTTTTGCCGGAATCGACTCGTCAGCTCTTGCAATTATGGGGAAGAATGGTAAAATCAGAAATGTATTTTTATTGGGGACGGAATTCGGATGAATCCTTTTGTATATATGCTTGTCATAAAACCGCCTTCTGAACTCGCGCTTCGCCTGGCGATGATCCTTCTGATCGCGGCCGCGCTGGAAGCGCTGGCGGGTCTGCTGCTGATCCGCAGAAAAACCGCGGCAAAGACCGTGCTGGCGGCCTTGAGCTTCCTCTCGGCAGCCGCTGCGCTGGCGCTCCTGCTCATCACGCCCGGCGCCGGCGCGCTGGATCCGATGCCTCGGCCGGAGCTGAAGCCGCAGGGGGATCCGCACGATGCGGCCGCCGCTTTCTTTGACGCGCTGCAGGCCGGGGATAGCGAGACCGCCGAGGGACTGCTGGACGGCGAGGGCAGGCTGCTGATCGGGGAAGCGACAGAGAGCGAGGGCGCACAGCGCATGCTGCAGGCCCTTGCCGGAGCTTATGCCGTTCGCCTGCGCGGCGGCAGTGTTGTCGACGGCTTGGACGCCCGGCAGAGCGCTTCGCTGACGGCGCTCGACCTGAACGCGGTGCAGGCGGCGCTGAACGGGGAGACGGAGGCCGGGCTTCGCGAGCTCTGCGAACAGCGTCCCCGGAGATTTCTGGCGGATGAAGCCGGCGCCTTCCTGCCGGAGGCGGCGGAGGAGGCCTGGACGGCCGCACTGTCGCGCGTCCTGGAGCACCCGGAGGAATATACCCGGACGAGCGAGCTGGAGCTGCAGCTGCACTATACGCCCCTCGGCTGGCGGATCAGCAATGCGGAGGAGCTGCTTTGCATTCTCAACGGCGGCGTTTTGGACGGCGATGTTTCGGAATGGGCGGCCCGCTCGCTGAAAGAGGCAAGCGGCGAGCTCGTCTATGACCGCCCGGTCTACACGGTGGCAGAGGATGCGCCGGCCGGCCCGGCTTTCGATGCGTCGAACTACGTCTATACCAACGATCCCGCCGTGGTGCAGCAGATCGTGGATTCCGCGGCCGTGCTGCTGGACGGGCAGGAGCTGTGCTGGAATCCGTCGATCCAGCGTTTGGACGGCAGCAAGATGATCTGCTACTGCGACGATACGATCCTGATGATCTGCTGGAAAGAGATCGTCAACGACTGCTGCCTCAGCTTCTGCGAGGTCAAGATCGCGCACGGCTCGCAGCTGCGGCGCGCGCTGGCCGGCGGCAGCTACAGCCGCGGTCCCGGTCTTCGCATCCGTGAGACGGAATTTGCCAAAAGCGTCAACGCTGTTGCCTCCATTAACGGCGACTTTTACGATTACCGCAATCTCGGGATCACGGTCTACCAGCGCGAGGTCTATCGGAATAACCCTGCGCTGATCGATTCCTGCTTCTTCACCGCCTCCGGAGACATGCTCTTCTCCCATCGCGGAGAGCTGAAGGAAAAGGGCGAGGCCGAGCAGTTCGTCAAAGATAACGACGTCGTTTTCGGACTGGCCTTTGGGCCGATCCTGGTGGAAAACGGGGAGGCGACCCATACGGCGTCCTATCCGGTGGGTGAGGTGCAGTTTCATTACAGCCGATCCGCAATCGGGCAGATGGACAGTCTGCACTATCTGCTGATGACCGCCGGCTTCGACGCCTGGTACGACAATGTGCCCGACATCAATCAGACGGCGCAGTACATTCAGGCCAAGGGCGTGGACAAAGCCTATGCGCTCGACGGCGGAGGAACGGCGGAGATCGTCGTCGACGGAAAGGCCTTCAATCACGTGGACTTTGACACCGAACGCCCGATGAGCGACATCATCTATTTCGTCACGGCTTTGCCGGAGGAATAAAAAAGATCGCGGTGACTCCGCAGAGTCACCGCGATTTGATATGGATTACTGTTTTTCCGCTTCGGTTTCTTCCGGGGCGGATTTTTCTTCGGCGCCCACGCGCTCGACCAGGATCTTTTCCACCCTGCGGCCGTCCATCTGCAGGACGGTCACTTTCAGGTCGCCGGTCTGGAACACGGTGCCCGGCTCCGGGAAAGAGCCGTATTTTTCCACTGTCCAGCCGCCGACGGTCTCGCTTTCCGCCTCAAAATCCTCCTCGGGGATCTCCAGCAGCTCACGGAAATCGTCGATTACCATGTCGCCGTCCAGCTCGTATGCGCCGCTGGGGCGCTGCACGACCTCTTCCTCCACAGTGTCGGTCTCGTCCCAGATGTCGCCGACGATCTGCTCCAGCACGTCCTCCATCGTCAGCACGCCCAGCATGCCGCCGTATTCGTCGGCAACAATGGCCAGGTGCTGCCGCGCTTTGCGCAGCTGATTGAGCACCGCCGGCAGCTTCATCGTCTTGTAGACGTAGCAGGGCGGCATCAGGAGCTTGCGGATATCGGCGCGGCCGTCGTCGGTCATCGCCTTGAGGAAGTGGTTGAGGTACAGCACGCCGATGATGTTGTCGATGCTGTTCTCATAGACCGGCAGGCGGGAATAGGGCGCGTCCTCGATCTGCGCAAGAATATCATCCCAGTTGTCGTCGATGTCGATGGCCTGCACGTCCACGCGCGCGGTCATGACCTCGGAGGCGGAAATGTCGGCAAAGTCGATCGCCGCCTGCACAAGCTCGGACTGGTCTTCGTCGAGGACTTCCTCGTCCTCGGCGGTCTCGATGATGGACTGCAGCTCTTCCACAGCCTCGTCGGGATCCTCGTCCTCCTCCGGCTTCATGCCCATGGTGACCAGCTTGACCAGCAGAACCACCAGCCAGATCAGCGGAAAGAGCACGATCATCAGACCGCGGACCACATAGGCGTTTCGCAAAGCAATGCGGTTGGCGTTTTTCTTGGCGGTGATCTTGGGGATCGTTTCACCGAAGATGATGACCAGCAGCGTCAGAATCAGCGTCGCCAGCCAGGTATAGCGGTCGGAGCGCAGCAGGAGGATCACCAGCACGGAGGCCAGCGAAGAGGCCGCGATATTGACCAGATTGTTGCCGATCAGGATCGCGCTGAGCGCGTCGTCAAAGCGTCCGGTGATCTTCAGCGCGACCCCGGCCCGCTTCGAGCCGTCGTCACGCATGTTCTCCAGGCGCAGTTCATTGCAGGAGGAATAGGCCATCTCACTGGCCGAGAAAAAGGCGGACAGCGCCAGACAAACAATAATGCCGATGATCACAAGGGCGATCGTCATGCTTCCCCGCCTCCTTCCTGCTGTTCGGAAAGGAGCCGGACACGCAGCTTGAGGATGCGGTTATGCTCCATTTCGGACACCGTGACCTGCAGGCTGTGGTAGACAAAGCTGTCGCCGGGCTGCGGGATGGCGGTAAACTGCTCATAGGCCCATTCGCCCATGCGGGTGTTGACGAGCTCCTCGTCCTCCTCGGGATCTTCAAAGCCGAGCTGCTCGAACACGTCGCTGACGGATTCCTCGGCGTCGACCGCATAGCTGCCGTCGTCGAGCTCGACCACGGCCTCCTCGACCACGTCGTCCTCGTCCCAGATCTCGCCCACGAGCTCTTCCAGGATGTCCTCCACCGTCACGATACCCAGCGTGCCGCCGTAATTGTCGGTGATCACGGCCAGGTTCTGCTTGCGGCGGGACATGATGGGCAGCAGCTCGTCAATGTTGGTGCTCTGGTGGATGAAGAGCGGCTCGTCCAACAGGGGACGCAGATCCATGTTGCTGCCGAGATGCAGATAGGACTTGATATACTTCCGGATCTGCAGGATGCCGATGATGTTGTCGATGCTGCCTTCGTAGACCGGCAGGCGGCTGTGGTTCTGGGCCTTGATCTGCGCGAGGATCTCCTCCGGACTGTCGTCGATGTCGATCGCGGCCAGGTCGACGCGCGGGGTGAGGATGCTCTCCACCGTCACGTCGCCGAATTGCAGCGCGGAGGAGATCAGGTCGCCCTGCTCCTCGTCCAGCGTGCCCTCCTCGGTCATGTCCTCGATGAGATCGTAGAGCTCATCCTCGGTCACGCTGATCTCCGGATCACCCTTGGTCAGGCCGGCAGCGGCATGGCCGATCGCGGTCAGCGCGGAGGAGAGGGGAGCAAAGACCGCCATCAGCAGCTTCAGCGTGCCGGAATTGGAGAGCGTGAAGCGTTCGCTGTAGCTCTTGGCGATGCTCTTGGGGAGCATTTCACCGGCAAAGAAGACCACGATCGTCGTGATCAGCGTGCTGAGGGATACCGCGCTCAGGCCCCAGCGGGCGGTCACGGCCACGGTGACGATCGCCGCCGCGGCGATGTGAACGATATTGGTGCAGATCAGCAGGGTCGTGACCGCCTGGTCAAAGTGATCCAGCACAAACTGCGCCTTCTCGGCCCGCGGATCGCCCCGGTCTGCTTTCGCCTTGATCCTGCTGCGCGAAACAGAGGCGATGGCTGTTTCGGTCACGGCGAAGTACGCCGCCAGCAGCAATAAAACGACTGCGATGAGCCAGGGGGTCATCGACAATCGACTGCCGTCATCCATGATCGGATAAACAACTCCTTCAGTACATAAAATTACAAGATAGTATAGCATAGCAAGTCTTGCGCGTCAATACAAAGACGCGCGAATCTGCCCGGGACTGCGGCAAAAGCCTTGTAAAACAGAGAATCACGTGATATAATACTCATTTGGAAAGTTAGTTGCATAGGAGGCAATACGATTGACTAGAATTGATATTTTTTCCGGTTTTCTCGGAGCCGGTAAGACGACCCTGATCCGCAAGCTGATTGCGGAGGGCTACCAGAACGAAAAGCTCGTGCTGATCGAGAACGAGTTCGGCGAGATCGCCGTGGACGGCGCTTTCCTGCAGGACGCGGGCGTGCAGATCACCGAGATGAACTCCGGCTGCATCTGCTGCACCCTGGTGGGCGACTTCACCAAGGCCCTCGGCCAGGTCATGAGCGACTACGCACCCGACCGCATCCTCATCGAGCCCTCGGGCGTCGGCAAGCTCTCTGACGTGGCGCGCGCCGTGGAGCGCTTGGAAGGCGCGGAGATTGGCGCGAAGGTCACCGTGGTGGACGCCGGCAAGTGCAAAATGTACGCCCGCAACTTCGGCGAGTTCTTCAACGACCAGGTGGCGAGCGCCGACCTGATCGTACTCAGCCGCACCGACACCGCCAACGACGCCAAGACCATGGCCGCCGTCGAGCTGCTCAAGGGCATCAACCCCGAAGCCAGGCTGATCACCACCCCCTGGGACCAGCTGAGCGGTGCGCAGATCCGCGAGGTCATGGAGGAAAACGTCCTGCAGCGCGAGCTGCATGAGCTGGAGCATGAGCATCACCACCATCACGACCACGACGAGGACGAGTGCGACGATCCCGACTGCGAGTGCCATCATCACCACGACCATGATGAGGATGAGGAGCACGAGCACCATCATCACCACGATCATGACGGGGATGAGGAGCACGAGCACCATCATCATCACGATCACGACGAGGACGAGTGCGACGATCCAGACTGCGAGTGCCATCATCACCACGACCATGATCACGATCATGAGCACCATCATCATCACCACGCCGATGAGGTTTTCACCAGCTGGGGCATGGAGACGCCGCGCAAGTTCAGTGAGGACGAGCTGAAGGCCACGCTCAGCGCCCTGCAGGACGAGGCGAAATACGGCATGATCCTGCGCGCCAAGGGCCTGGTCGATTCCGGCGAGGGCGAGTGGATCTACTTTGACTACGTGCCCGGCGAGGTGGACATCCGCCGCGGCGGCGCCGCCGTCATCGGCCGCTTCTGCGTGATCGGGTCCAAAATCAACGAGCAGGCGCTGAAGGAGCTGTTTCAGGTTTGAGCAAGCAAAAGGATATTCCCGTTTATCTGTTCACCGGCTTTCTTGAGGCCGGCAAGACGAAATTCATCCAGGAGACCCTGGAGGACAAGCGCTTCTGCAACGGCGAGCGCACGCTGCTGCTGATCTGCGAGGAGGGCGAGGAGGAATACGCGCCCGACCAGTTCGCGGACAAGCGCGTATACATGCATGTGCTGGACGATGAAAGCCAGCTGACCGGCGAAAACCTGACCAAGTGGCTGGACGACGTGAACGCCGAGCGCGTGGTGATCGAGTATAACGGCATGTGGATGCTGGACCTGCTCTATAACGCCATGCCGGAAAACTGGATCGTCTACCAGGAGTTCATGTTCGCCGACGCGCGCAGCTTCATCTCCTACAATAACAATATGCGCCAGCTGGTCTATGACAAGCTGAAGAGCTGCGAGCTCGTCGTCTTCAACCGCTATAGCGCCGCCATCGACAAGATGGAGCTGCACAAGATCGTGCGCGGCGCGTCCCGCCGTTCGGACATCGCCTATGAGTACGCGGGCGGCCAGGTGGAGTATGACGATATCCAGGATCCGCTGCCCTTCGACGTGAATGCGCCGGTCATCGAGATCGCGGACGAGGACTACGCCCTCTGGTACCGCGACCTGTCGGAGGATCCGAAGAAGTACGAGGGCAAGACCGTGCGCTTCAAGTGCAAGACCGTGGTGCGCAAGCGCCTGCCGCCGGAGTGCTTTGTCGTCGGCCGGCATCTGATGACCTGCTGCGTCAACGATATTCAGTTCGCGGGCCTGGTCTGCCAGTGGAAGAACGCCGACAGCATCGAGGACGAGACCTGGATCATGCTGACCGCAAAGATCAATTTCAAGTTCCACCGCGCCTACGGCAAGAAGGGCCCCGTGCTGAGCTTCATCGAGGCCAATCCCTCTGCCGCGCCCGCGCAGGAAGTCGCGACCTACTACTGATCGTCCCGGAGACAGACAGATGCGCTATCAATGCCTGGTCTTTGACCACGACGATACGGTCGTCAACAGTACGGCGACCATCCACTGGCCCTGCTTTGTGGACTTTCTGGCGCAGCGCCGCCCGGGCACGAGCTGCAGCCTGGAGAAGTACTTCATCAAAAACTTCGATCCGGGCTTCCTGCCTATGTGCCGGGAGGATTACGGCCTGAGCGACGCGGAGCTCGACGACGAGCTCCGGTTCTGGAAGGCCTATGTGCGCGACCACGTGCCGAGCGCCTATCCCGGGATCCGGGAGATGATGGAGCGGCAAAAGGCCGAAGGGGGCCTCGTCTGCGTTGTGTCGCACTCCCTGGATTTCAACATCCGGCGCGATTACCGGGAAAACGGACTGCCGGAGCCGGACGCGGTCTACGGCTGGGAGCAGCCGCTGGAAAGGCGCAAGCCGAGCCCCTGGCCGATGCAGGAGATCATGCGCCGCTTTGAGCTGCAGCCCAGGGATCTTCTGATGATCGACGATCTCAAGCCAGGCTACGATATGGCCCGTGCCTGCGGCGTCGATTTCGCGGCTGTCGGCTGGGCCAACGACATCCCCGCCATCGAGCGCTTCATGCGCGGCAACTGCCGCTGGTATTTCAAGACGGTGCCCGAGCTGGCCGCATTTCTGAAGGAGGAATCCGCATGACTCCCGTATTATACATCGTCATTCCCTGCTATAACGAGCAGGAGGTCCTGCCGATCACCGCGCCGCAGTTTCTGGCGAAGATCCGGCAGCTCACGGAAGCCGGGAAGATCGCGGAGGAGAGCCGCGTGCTCTTTGTCAACGACGGAAGCAAAGACCGCACCTGGGAGATCATCCGGGAGCTGGCCGCCTCCGACGAGCACTATCTCGGCATCAGCCAGAGCCGCAACCGCGGGCATCAGAACGCGGTGCTGGCCGGGCTGATGGAGGCGAAGGACCGCTGCGACATCACGATCTCCATCGACTGCGACGGGCAGGACGACATCAACGCCATGGATGCGATGGTGGACGAGTACCTCTCCGGCAGCGAGGTCGTTTACGGCGTGCGCGAAAGCCGCGAGACCGACACCTTCTTCAAGCGCACGACCGCCCAGGGCTTTTACAAGTTTCTGTCGATGATGGGCGCGGAGGTCGTCTACAATCACGCGGACTATCGCCTGATCAGCGCGCGCGTGCTCAAGGAGTTTGCCAAATTCGAGGAGGTCAACCTCTTCCTGCGCGGCCTGGTGCCGCTGGTCGGCTTCAAGAGCAGCAGCGTCTACTACAAGCGCGCCGAGCGTCTGGCGGGGGAGAGCCATTACCCGCTGCGCAAGATGATCGCCCTGGCCGTGGACGGCATCACCAGCCTCTCGGTCAAGCCTCTGCACCTGATCACGGGCTTTGGCGTGTTCGTCGCATTTTTGAGTTTTGTCGGCGTCCTTTGGGCGCTGATCACGGCGCTTGGCGGCCATACGGTGGCCGGCTGGGCCAGCACGACCTGCATCGTCTGCTTTGTCTCCGGCGTGCAGCTGATCTGCCTCGGCATCCTGGGCGAATATATCGGCAAGATCTATCTGGAGGTCAAGCACCGCCCGCGCTATATCATCAGCGAACGCACCTGGGAAAAATAATAAGAACGAACCGCCGGAATCGGGAAAAACTCTTGATTCCGGCGTTACTTTGTGATACATTACTTTTGTTCATGCGTTGAACGGGAAAATAGCGTGAGATCGTCATCAGAGAGCAGGGGTCGTCGGCTGAAAGCCCCTGCAGGCAGAGCGCGCTTGGTTCGCCCGGGAGCACCGGCCAATCACCGGCGGCTGAAAACCGTTATCTTTTCCTTCAAGTGCGGCCTGTTGCGGCCGAATTTGGGTGGTACCGCGGAAGTTTGGCTTTCGTCCCATGGCTTTGGGATGAAAGTCTTTTTTATTGTTTATGATTAGGGAGTAAGAAGAATGAAAGAATTGATGCAGAAGCTGAGAGAGGCCTCCCTGCAGGCTGTGTCTCAGGCTCCGACCATGGAAACCCTGGAGGATATGCGCGTCCGCTACCTGGGCAAGAAGGGCGAGCTGACCGGTATCCTCCGTCAGATGGGCAAGCTCTCCGCTGAGGAGCGCCCGGCGATGGGCCAGCTGGCCAACCAGCTGCGCGCCGATATCGAGGCCGCCATCGATGCGCGCCGCGAAAGCCTCAGCAAGGCGCTGCTGGAAATGAAGCTGCAGCAGGAGACGCTCGACGTGACCCTGCCCGGCGAGGCCGACCGCCTCGGCCACAAGCACCCGATGTATAACGTGCTCGACCAGATCAAGGACATCTTTGTCGGCATGGGCTTCGAAATCCTTGACGGCCCCGAGGTCGAGAAGGCAGAGTATAACTTCGACAAGCTGAACATTGACGCCGGCCATCCCTCCCGCGATTGGACGGATACCTTCTACTTTACCGAGGACGGCAAGATCCTGCTTCGTACGCAGACCTCGCCGATGCAGATCCACGCCATGGAGACGCGTGAGCTGCCGATCCGCGTGCTGGCTCCCGGCCGCGTCTACCGCAAGGACGAGGTGGACGCCACCCACAGCCCGATGTTCCACCAGATTGAAGGCCTGGTCGTGGACAAGGGTGTGACGATGGCCGATCTCAAGGCCACGCTGAACCTCGTCGTGGAGCAGATCTACGGCAAGGGCACCGTCACGCGCTTCCGTCCGCATCATTTCCCCTTCACCGAACCGAGCTGCGAACTGGACATCCAGTGCCACAAGTGCGGCGGCAAGGGCTGCCCGACCTGCAAGGGCGAGGGCTGGATCGAGGTGCTGGGCGCCGGCATGGTGCACCCGAAGGTGCTCGCCGGCTGCGGCATCGACCCGGACGTCTATTCCGGCTGGGCCTTCGGCATGGGCCTGGAGCGCCTCGCCATGGGTGAGTACAAGATCACCGACCTGCGGCTGATCTTCGAAAACGACGAGCGCTTCCTGCAGCAGTTCTGATCCCGGCTTCCCCTTGAGGGGAAGCTGTCAGCCGCGAGGCTGACTGATGAGGTATAAATAACAACTGACTACTCAATGAGAGGGCCCGCCCCTCATCCGGCGCTGACGCGCCACCTTCCCCCGAGGGGGAAGGCGATAAGGAAGGAAGATTATATGAAACTTTCAAGAAAATGGCTGAATGAATTTGTCGACCTGCCGCTGAGCGAGTATGACGACCGGGCCTTTGACGAGGCCATGACCGTCTCCGGCTCCAAGGTCGAAGTGACCGAGGATCTGTCCTCGCGCATGAAAAATGTGAAGGTCGGGCGCATCCTCTCCCTGGAAAAGCACCCGAACTCCGACCATATGCTGGTGGCACAGATCGACGTCGGCCAAGCCGAGCCCGTGCAGATCTGCACCGGTGCCTGGAACGTCCATGTGGGCGATCTGGTGCCCGCGGCTCTGCATAACGCGCTGCTGCCGAACGGCACGAAGATCACGAAGGGCAAGCTGCGCGGCGTGCTCTCCAACGGCATGCTCTGTTCGCTCAAGGAGCTGGACGTCACTGAGCACGACTTCCCCTACGCCGTCATCGAGGCGGCTGCCATCCTGAACGACTACCACCCCATCGACCCGGACAAGCCTTCGATCCCCGCCGACATCCAGGCAGGCGACCGCATCTTCGGCAAGGTGATCGCGGCGCGTGTCGCGGCGGTGGAAAACGCCGGCGTGAACCTCTGGAAGCTCCGCCTCGAGCCCGGGGCCGAGACAGTCACGAACTGCCAGAACCTCCATGAGGGCGACCTCGTCGCCTACGACACGGCAAAAGATCATGTCTGCACGCTGGAGGACCTGCGCGCCGAGCAGCGCGAATTTCCGCACTGCATCCACGACGGCATCCTGATCCTGCACGAGGACGTGAAGCCCGGCGATGACGTGGCGGCGCTGCTTGGCCTCGACGACCATATCGTCGAGTTCGAGATCACGCCCAACCGCCCGGACTGCCTGTGCGTGATCGGCCTGGCGCGCGAGGCGGCGGCAACTTTTAACAAGGAACTGAAGCTGCATACCCCCGTCGTCGAAGCCAAGGCCGGCGGGAATATCAACGATCTGACGAAGATCATCATCGAGGATGCCGATCTCTGCCCGCGCTACACCGCGCGCATGGTGAAGAATGTGAAGATCGCGCCGTCGCCCGCCTGGATGCGCGAGCGCATCCGCAGCGCCGGCATGCGCCCGATCAACAACATCGTCGATATCACCAACTACGTCATGCTCGAGTACGGCCAGCCGATGCACGCCTTCGATTTCTCCTGCGTGGAGGGCAAAGAAGTCCACATCCGCCGCGCGAGGGAAGGGGAGAGCATCCGGACCCTGGACGGCACCGAGCGCAGGCTGAGCGAGAACATGCTCTGCATCTGTGACGTGGAGAAGCCCATCTGCGTGGCCGGCGTCATGGGCGGCGCCAACAGCGAGATCGTGGGCGATACCGCGATGGTGCTCTTTGAAAGCGCCAACTTCAACGGCCCCTCCGTCCGCCGTACCGCCACCGCCCTCGGCATGCGTACCGACGCCTCCTCCCGTTATGAGAAGGGCCTCGATCCGCAGAACACGATGAAGGCCGTGCAGCGCGCCTGCGAACTGATCGAGCTGCTCGGCGCGGGCGAGGTCGTCGAGGGCGTGATCGACGTCGTGCCGAATCCGCTGCCCGAAACGACGGTCAAGCTTGAGCCGGACAAAATCAACGCCCTGCTCGGCACCGACATCGACGAGCAGACCATGCGCGAGATCCTGCTGAAGCTGGGCTTCACGCTCGAAGGCGACACCATCCATGTGCCGTCCTGGCGCGGCGATGTGTCGCACTATTCCGATATCGCGGAGGAAGTGGCCCGCTTCTACGGCTATAACGAGATCCCTGTGGCCTTCAGCGGCGGCATCAGCACTGCGGGCGGCTTTTCTCCCGTGCAGCAGTATGAGCGCGAACTGGGCCAGACCTGCCGCAGCCTGGGCCTGGACGAGATCATCACCTACTCCTTCATCAGCCCGAGCTACTACGACAAGGTCGGCTGGCCGAAGGACGATCCGCGCCGCGAGAGCCTGCGCATCCTCAACCCCCTGGGTGAGGACACCTCCATCATGCGCACCAGCATCCTGCCCTCGATGCTGGAGATCCTGACCCGCAACTACAACTACCGCAACAAGGAAGCCCGCCTTTACGAGATCGGCCGTATCTATCTCAAGCGCCCCGACGGCACCGCGGACGAGCCGAAGATCCTCTCCCTCGGCGCCTACGGCCCGAAGATGAACTTCTTCGTGCTCAAGGGCTGGGTCGAGCAGATCATCGCCGGCCTCGGCAGCGGAGAAGCCCGCTTCGTCGCGGAGAAGGACAATCCCTCCTACCATCCCGGCCGCTGCGCCAGCGTATGGATGGGCGAGCGCCGCATCGGCGTGCTCGGGCAGATCCATCCGGCCGTGGCCGCCAATTACGGCGTGGACGCCGAGCTCTACTGCGCTGAGCTCAGCTTCGATGCGCTCTTTGAGAGCAAGGGCGGTACCCCGGTCTTCCAGCCGCTGCCGCGCTTCCCGGCCGTCACGCGCGATATCGCCGTTGTCTGTGACGCCGCGATCCCGGTGGGGGAACTGAAGGACTGCATCCTGCGCTGCGGCGGAAAGTATCTCGTCGGCTGCACGCTCTTCGACGTCTATGCCGGCAGCCATATCGCCGCAGGAAAGAAGTCCGTGGCCTTCTCATTGAGCATGCGCGCCGAGGATCAGACCCTGACCGACGAACACGCCGAAGAGACGGTCAAGCGTGTTCTTGACGCTTTGGCCGAGCGTTTTGGAGCGATGATTCGGTAAATTTTAAAAAATCTTAAGAATTTTTCATGGCTTTCGACCAAATTCTACTTTACATAACATATTTTTCTGTTATAATATGTTACAGAAATGAAATTTTGGGGGGGGAGCATTCATGGAAGATGCCACCAGAAAATTTACCGCGCTTGACAGTAAGGCCGAGATGAAGGAGATCCTGTCGTCCGTGTATAACTCCCTGATGGTCAAGGGCTACAACCCCATCAACCAGATCGTGGGTTATATCCTGTCTGAGGATCCGACCTATATCACCAATTACAACAGCGCCCGCACGCTGATCACCCGTATCGACCGGGACGAGCTGCTGCAGGAACTGCTGCGGACTTATCTGGAAAAGTAAATCAACCGGTAAAACGGACCGGCGAGGCATGCAATGCCTCGCCGGTTCTTTTGTGTCAAAAAACCGGACACGGCAGATGCCGTGTCCGGTGCTGCGTTAATCCTCAATCCCCTCGAAGTACTCCTCCAGCTCTGCTTTTGACAGGGAGCCTCGCATCTGCGTTACGTTGTAGATGAAGGAATTGATCATGACCTTGGTGCCGCGGCGCTCGACGTACTGCTTCAGCGAGTCGACCATCTCACCGCCGTGCTCCCAGAATTCCACGCTGTCGCCTTCGCCTCCCTTGGCCCAGCGATCACGGTCGCGCTGGATCTCCGGCCGGATCTGATCGGCCAGCTCGTCGATCAGCGCGAGGACGTTCTCCGTCGCCATCGGCCCCTTCAGCGCTGCTGCAAGCTGCTCGGCCATGCGCCGCTGATACTGTTTGTTCTCCAACAGCTTCAGCGCCAGCTTGTTGAAGGCGTAGGAGTAGCGGGTGCCGTCCACCTGGGAGCCGCGCAGCGGCACGTCGAAGCCGTCATACTCAAACATGCCGAGGTCCAGGTCGACGAGCACATAGCGCATCATTTCGTCCTCAGTCGAGTAGAAGAAGCGCATGTTCGGCGGATTGCAGTCGTGGTTGCTGCTCCAGGCCTGCAGGATCGTCCAGCCGATGACGCTGTCGACATTGATGTGCTCGGCGACCTTCTGATAGTTCTCATCGTCGGCCAGGTTATGGTTGAGCGCGAAGGCGCAGATCTGGCCGATCTCGCTATCGCGGTCCCAGATCTCCTTCCACTGGGTCACGGTGTCCGGATCATAGCCGTAGTGGTAGGCATAGTGCTCGGCGGTATGCGCTTCGCGGATGTTGTACAGTCCCCAGTATTCGCCGTTGATGTAGAGCACCGCGTATTTATAATCCTGCGCGGGCAGCTCGGGGAAGGCGCGGATCGCCAGCTGGTGCACGAGGTTATCACGCATCAGGGTGGAATAGGTGCTCTCCTGTGCGGCGCGAAGGAGGATCGCGGAGAAGTCTGTCACGCCGTTGCCGAAGAGATCGTAGTGCAGCTCGCCGTCGAGGCGGGAAAGGAACTTCAGCTTGAAGGACTTTTTGGACTGCGCGAGCTTGGAGGTCGCCCCGTGCAGCTTGATGCCGCAGGCCATGGAGAAGCCCTGCCCGTCCTCAAAGAACTTGACCGCGCCGATGCGCTCGATGTCCTGGCTGGGGTTGCGGTAGAGTCCGGCGGGGCCGGTGATGTCGGCCGGATCGCCCACCAGGCTCACGACCGGCAAGGTATGCCCTTCGTTGATGATGAAAGCCAGCTCGAGGATCTCGCTCGTCAGCTTGCCCTGCTCCACCTGGATGGCGCGCACAACGCCGGTCTGGGTCAGATGCAGGGGCTCGGTGTAATGTGCAGAGCCGGTGGTCGGCGCAGATCCATCGAGCGTATAATAGATTTCGCCGGGTGCGGACAGCTCGACGGTCACGCCGTCTACGCCCTCGAACACGCCGTCACGGCCGAGCAGCACGGGCTTTTCGGCAATCAGACGGCAGCCGCCGGCGTTCGCTGCGCCGGGCGTGGGACGCGGGAAGTAAAAGAATCCGTTCTCACCGTCCATGCGGCCAAGAGCGCCGTGATAGGGAATATCATGCAGGGAGACGAAGTCCGCGAGCGAGCCGTCGGAGCTGCTGAGATAAAGCTGATCGCGCTCGGCGCTCAGGCCGAAGGGCGCGAGATTGCCTCCGCTGAGGGTTTCATCGCCGGTGCAGTAGATGACAGCGATCTCGCCGGGAGCGAGCGTGCGCTCCGGCAGCTGATAGATCGCGCGGTCGCCGCCCTTGTCGGATAAATAATAATCGCTGAGCGCAAGGTCTCCGCCGGAGACGTTTTTCAGCTCGACCCAGTCGTAATACTGCCCGTTCTGCGGCAGATCCCACGCGTTATAGACGACGACTTCATAGATCTGCAGGGGACTGGAACAGCTTCTTGCCGCCTGGAGCTGCGCATAGCCGTCCATCGTGTTCTCATAGCCCGGGGTGGGGTAGGCTGTCGTCACGGCCGCGCCCTCGCCGTTGCGATATACACTGTGATCTGCGCCGCAGGAGGGCACCTCGAATTCCTCGATCAGCGCGCCCTCGGCGGTCTCCAGCGTCAGGTCGACGCCGTCCTTGGAGAGGGTAAAGCCCGCGTGCAGCTCATCGGAGCCGCTGCCGTCGCAGAAAACGACCAGATAGCCGCCCGGCTCCAGCTGCCGGTCGGGCAGGGCCCAGCGCTCCTCGCCCTTGCAGAGCATCAGCCCGGCGAGGGAGAGGCTGTCGCTGCCATAGTTATACAGCTCGACCCAGTCGGGGAACAGGCCCTGGCTGTCGGGCAGCGTGGCCTTGTTGGAGAGCATCACTTCGTTGATGCTCAGCGACAGGAAGACCGTCGGCTGCGCGGTGACAGCGGGCGTCTCGTCCGCCGGTGCTTTGGAATCCTGCCTGGGCGCAGGGTTCCACCAGCTGCTCGATGTCTCCTCGGTCGCCGGAGCGGGAGCGGAGGACTGCGCTTCGGCGGGAGCGGGCGCGCCGCAGGCGGCCAGGGAAAACAGCATCCCGCACAGCAAGATCAGTGCGAGAGCCTGTTGAAGCGTTCGATTCATGGAATAATCTCCGTTCGGATAAAATCATACAAATATCATCATAACATACTTCCTGCGTTTTCGCTATCCTCAATTGGACGATTTTTGCGAAAAATAAGAATTGAAGCAGGCGGTGCGAGGGTGTACAATAAAGAAAAAGAGGGAAAACTGTCTGAAGGAGGAGAAAGCTGTGAAGATCACCTTTCTGGGCGCCGCGCATGAGGTCACCGGCAGCTGCACACTGCTGGAGGTTGGCGATAAAAAGGGCCTGGTGGACTACGGCATGGAGCAGGGCAAGGATCTGTTTGAAAACGAGCCGCTGCCGATCCCACCGTCCAGGATCGATTTCGTCTTGCTGACGCACGCGCACATCGACCACGCCGGTCTGCTGCCGCTGCTGTATAAGCAGGGCTTTCGCGGCGCGGTATACGCCACGGCTGCCACGGTCTCGCTCTGCGATATCATGCTGCGCGACAGCGCCAACATCCAGATTTCCGAGGCCGAATGGCAAAACCGCAAGAACCAGCGCAAGGGCGGCGCGGAGATCGAGCCGCTGTACGACCTGGACGACGTGGCGGGACTGATGGGACTGATGCATCCCTGCGGCTACGGGACAATGATCCAGGTCAACGAGAGCGTCAGCATCCGCATGACGGACGTGGGACATCTGCTGGGCTCGGCGGCCATCGAAACCTGGCTGACCGAGGACGGACAGACACGGAAGATCACCTTCTCCGGCGATATCGGCAACAGCGACCAGCCCATCCTCTGCGACCCGAGCCCGGTGCGCGATTCGGACTATCTGATGATCGAATCCACCTACGGCGACCGGCTCCACAGCACGGAGCGTCCGGATTATGTGGCCTCGCTTGCCGAAAAGATCCAGCAGACCCTGGACCGCGGGGGCAACATGGTCATCCCGTCCTTCGCCGTCGGCCGCACACAGGAGATCCTGTACTTCATCCGCGAGATCAAGGAGCGCGGCCTTGTCACCGGCCACGGCGAGTTCCCGGTCTATGTGGACAGCCCGCTGGCCATCGAGGCGACCAACGTTTTCCTCCAGTGCGACACAGAATTCCTGGACGAGGACATGCGCCGCCTGATCCGCTCCGGCGTCAACCCGATCGTCTTCCCGGGGCTGAAGCTCGCCGTCTCGCAGGAGGAGTCCAAGGCCATCAACGATGACAAGACGCCGAAGGTGATCCTCTCGGCCAGCGGCATGTGCGACGCCGGCCGCGTCCGGCACCACCTCAAGCACAACCTCTGGCGGCCGGAATGTGCGGTGCTGTTCGTCGGTTATCAGTCGGCGGGCACGCTGGGCAGGCTTCTGGTGGACGGAATCAAGGAAGTCAAGCTCTTCAACGAGGAGATCGAGGTGCGCGCGGAGATCACATCCCTGCCCGGCGTGAGCGGGCACGCGGACAAAAACGGGCTGATTGCCTGGCTGCGCGGCTTTGAGCACCCGCCGAAACTGACCTTCGTCAACCACGGCGACCCGGAGTCCGCCGACAGCTTCACCGCCTGTCTGAACCAGGAGCTGCATGTCCCGGCCTTCGCACCCTACAGCGGCACGAGCTTCGACCTGCTGAGCGGGGAATTCGTCCATGTGGCGCAGCCCAGGCCGATCAAAAAGCAGACGAAGGAGCGCACGACCAGCCCGGTCTTTACGCGTCTGCTGACTGCGGTTGAACGCCTGATGCGCGCGGCGAAGCTCTGCGAGGGCAGAGCCAACAAGGAGCTTGCCCATTATACCGACCAGATCAACCGCCTGGCGGAGAAAATGGAAAAATGAGAAAATCTTAAACCTGCCGGATTTGCTTGACGATTTCGACCGAATGTGTTAACATAATTCTGCTATACTGGCAGGATGTATGTGCCCAAAAGGAGGAATCGCCGTGGAGCAACCGAAAGAAAACGATCAGCTGCAGCCGCTCGGCGATGCGATCGCCGATCTGGACCGCAAGGAACTGTGTGACCTGCTGGTCCGCCTCTGTGATCTGATCCAGCAGGAGGTCGGCACCGGCGCCTATCGCGGCGGCCTGTATCCCGACAATATCACGCGCGAGCCGGACGGCAGTGTCCATCTCGGCCCGGCGGCCGAAGCGGACTGGAATGGGCAGGAGCGCGATTTCCTCGCGCCGGAAATGTTCTGGCATGGGCAGAAAAGCCCGGCGGCCGACGTGTATTCGCTCGGCCTGATCCTGTACTATGCTGTCAACAGCGCGCGGCTGCCCTTTTATAAGAGCGGGGAAGACGGCGCGCGCCAGCGCCGCATGAACGGCGAGGCGATCACGCCGCCCAAGGCCGCGGGACGCCGCCTGTCCGAGATCATCGTCAAGGCGACCGCCTTTCAGGTCAGCGAGCGCTACCGGAGCGTCGAGGAACTGAAGGCCGCACTGCTCAGCTGCGTGAGCAACATTTATCTGTCCGGCCCGGTCAGCGCCGAAAACCTTTATCATAAAAAAGAAGAAGATCTCAGCACAGTGGAACGTATGATGCTGGAGATACTCCGCAAAGAGGAGGACCATGAAATCGTGAAAAACGAAATGGATGAAGAACAGGTACCGCAGGAGCCGATCGTCGGCCCGCTGATGCCGGAAAACAAGGAACCGGAAGTCAAACCGGAACCGGAAACGCCGTCGGAAGAAACCGCCCCCGAGGAAGTGCCGGCAGAGGAAGAAAAGCCGGTCGTGATCCTCACGGAGGAAAAGAACCCGGAGCTGGAGCCGGTCGTCGTCAGCCGCCTCTCGCCGCCGCAGTATCAGAACAGCACGGAGCGCGAGCGCAAGATCGCCAGCAAGGTACGCCGTCGCCGCCGCCGTCCGCTGGTGATCATCCTGGTCCTCTGCGCGCTGCTGCTCGCGGCCGCCGCGATCTATGACCATATCCAGCTGCGCGACCTGCAGGAACAGCTGAGCCGCGCCGCCGAGACGCAGGCACCCGAAGTGCCCGAAGCGCCCGCACCGGAAGCGACCCTCGTGATCGAGGTGACGCCGGAGCCCACCGTCGAGCAAACGCCCGCGCCCACCGAAGCGCCGAAGGAGTCCCGCTACGAGCTCATTGTCAGCGACGTGAGCTGGATCACCGCCCGCGACAGCGCCGTCAATGCCGGCGGCCATCTGGTCGTGATCAACGACGAAGCGGAGTACAACCACGTGCTCGAAATGGCGCGCGAGAAGAACATCAGCTACATCTGGATCGGCTGCCGCCGCGTCGAAGGCACGATGAGCTGGGTGGAGAGCGCCAAGGTGGACTACTGGCCCTGGCATGCGGGCGAGCCCTCACTGGTCGACGGCACGGTGCCCGAGGATTACCTGATGCTCAGCAACATCAACGGCACTTGGGGCTATAACGACAACCGGAACGATCCCGCGGGCGATTATCCCGACTTCTACAGCGGCCGCATCGGATATGTTATTGAGTTCGAAGCCGTCGGCTGATTCATAATCAAAATGAGAGAACCCATCGGATCACTCCGATGGGTTCTCTTTTCATTAGGTTCGATTACTGCGCCTCTACGCTGTGGTCGCGCAGGTAATTGAGCAGTTCCCGCAGACCGGCATTGTTCAGCGCACGGCCGCTTCCGTCGGCATACTCGTCGCGCAGATAGCCGTCGGCGCACAGCGACTGGCTCAGATCACCGTAGTAGGCGCCGGTGCTCACGCACACGGATTTGATCCAGCTGCTCACCTCGGCCGCCTTGTCCTTGCCGTATTCGTCGCCGGCGTAGGCCGCAGTGACGGAACAGGGGGAGAGGCAGACGATGGTCGTCTTGGGGCTTGCGTTGGCGATGCCGCGGATCAGCGCCTCATAGCTTTGCGTAAACTTCTCTTTGGTCAGATCGGCCAGACCGTCGCTGCCGACGGCGATGATCAGAACCTTGGGCTTGGCGATCAGCGCGGCGCTCGCAGGCCCGATCTGGGACCCGTCGCCGGGATAGCGGATCGTCCAGCTGTCGGCCTCGCTCATCGGGAGGCTGCCGGTCTCACTGCTCCAGACAGAGGCGGCGCACAGTCCGGCGGCGCGCAGAGAAGCAATGCTGCTGTCGCAGAGGATGGTGAGCGAATCGAGGTATTCCTCTCCGGCGTCGGCCGTCTGCACCAGCGGATGCAGGGTGCCGTCCGCCTGCAGGCCTTCGCCCCGCTTGACGGGCGCGGCAGTTTCTTCAGCAGCGCTCTTCTCCGGCTTTTCGGACTTGAGCTGCATCACCGGCCGTTCGCGGTCCCCGTGATAGGGCGTAAAGGTCGCGGCGATCAGACCGACCAGAAGCGCCAGCACCGCCAGGCCGATGCCGGCGGCCCAGAGCAGATCTTTCATTGTTTTCAGTCGTTTGAGCATAGCGATCACCCAAGCCTGTCTGATAAAGTCAGGGCGGCGTTGCTGCGCCGCCCTGAAAATGGTTGAATCGGATTACTCCTGCTCGGCCAGCGCCTTGGCCTCTTCGATGACCTTCTGCTGGACGTTGCCGGGGGCTTCCTCGTAACGGATGAACTTGCAGGTGAAGGAACCGCGGCCCTGCGTCATGGAGCGCAGGTCGATGGTGTAGCTGCTCATCTCCGCCATGGGGACTTCGGCCTCAACGGTCTGCATGCCGTCCTCGGCGGTCATGCCGAGCACGGTGCCGCGGCGCTTGGAGCTGATGTCGCTCATGATGTCGCCGAGGTTGGCATCGGGAATGGTGACCTGCAGCAGGCCGATGGGCTCAAGGATGGTGGGCTTGGCCTTGGGGATGCCGTCCTGGTAGGCCAGGCGGGCAGCGGTCTGGAAGGCCATATCGTTGGAGTCGACGGGGTGGTAGGAGCCGTCATAGAGGGTGGCCTTCAGGCCGACCAGGGGATAGCCGGCGAGAACGCCCTTCTGAACGGCGTTGCGCAGGCCCTTTTCGACGGAGGGGAAGAAGTTTTTGGGGACGGAACCGCCGAAGACTTCCTCGGCGAAGATCATATCGTCCTGCTCTTCCTGCGGCTCGAAGCGGATCCACACGTCACCGAACTGGCCGGAACCGCCGGACTGCTTCTTGTGACGGCCGTGGGCCTCGACCTTGGCCTTGATCTTCTCACGGTAGGCGACGCGGGCGGGCTTGATCTCGGTGTCGACGCCGAAGCGGCTCTTCAGCTTGGCGCAGAGCACGTCGACCTGGATGTCGCCGGCGCCGGAGATGACCATCTGGTGGGTCTCGGCGTTGTTGACGAGCGTGAAGGAGATGTCCTCCTCGTTGAGTCTGGCAAGACCGCCGGCGACCTTGTCGTCCTGGCCCTTGGTCTTGGGAGAGATGGCCATGGAGTAGCAGGGCTCGGGCATCTCGATGGCGGGCAGCTCGACCTCGTTCTTCGGATCGCAGACCGTATCGCCGGTCTTCCAATCCATCTTGCCGACGGCGACGATATCGCCGGCGCAGGCTTCACGGGTCTCAACGGTCTTCTTGCCGGTGATGGTGTACAGACGGCCGAGCTTGTCCGTGCTGTTCATGCGCGGGTTGCGCAGGGAGAGATCGGAAGTGATCTTGCCCTGGAGGACCTTCACAAAGCTGTACTTGCCGAACTGGTCGGACACGGTCTTGAACACAAAGCCCAGGGTGGCGCCGTCGGGATCGATGCCCTCAACGTCAGCGGGGGAGGGAACGTAATCGACGATGCCCTGCAGCAGAGCCTCGGTGCCGATGTTGAGCATGGCGGCGCTGGCAAACACGGGAACGACGCTGCGGTCCTTCATACCGGCGCGCAGGCCCTCGATGATGTCGCCGCTGTCGAGCTCCATGGTCTCGAAGAACTTCTCCATCAGCTCTTCGGTAGCGCCGGCGGCCGTCTCCATCAGCTCCATGCGGAGGTCTTCCGCGTGGCCGGCGTCGGCCGCGGGGACCTCGCCCTTGACGGTCTTGCTGCCGTTGGTGGTGTAGCAGACGTTGTTGACCAGGTCGATGACGCCCTTGCCGTCGCTCGTGGGGATGGTGACGGGAGCAACGATGCTGCCGTACTTGGCGCGCAGCGCTTCGACAACGCCGAAGAAGTCGCCGTGCTCCTCATCGTCCTTGGAGACGACGAAAGCGGTGGGCAGATTGGCAGCCTTCAGATATTTCCAGCTTCTCTCGGCACCGACGGAGATGCCGTCCTTGGCGGTGACGAGGATGAAGCCGGCCTCAACGGCGCGCAGCGCGCAGAGGACTTCGCCCACAAAGTCAAAGTAACCCGGGCAGTCGATCACGTTGATCTTGGCACCGCCGAAATTGACCGGCGCGACGGCGGAGGAAATGGTGATCTGGCGCTTGATCTCTTCGGCGTCGTAGTCGCAGACGGTGTTGCCGTCGCTGACCTTGCCCATGCGATCGATCGCACCGGTGACAAAGAGCATGCTCTCGGCCAGACTGGTCTTGCCGCTGTTGCCGTGGCCCAGGAGGGCGATGTTGCGAATGTTTTTGGTTTCGTAGCTCATGTGTTGCTTCCTCTCTGTTAGAATATATGGCAAAGGGTTAATTTCGCAATCAATTTATTATACACTATAAAATACGGGTTTGGCAACACCAATTTTTATCCGGATCCCCGGATTTCACCCTTGAACAGGCGGGAGAAAGGCCGGAAATGGACTCTTTTCAAGCCCGTGAAAACGTGCTATAGTATAAAACAGTATGAGAAACAGGAGGCTTCCCTATGAAAAAAGTATTATTGGGCCTGTTGAAGCTGCTGCTTGTTCTTGTTTTGGTTGTTGTGATCGGCCTCGGCGGCCTGATCGGCTGGCTGAGCTATACCGAATATAAGCCCGCAGACAGGGAAACGATGGAATTCTTCGCCACCACGATCGACGCGGACGCGCTGCCGGCCGGGGAGAGCATCGACCTGCTCAGCTGGAACATCGGCTATGCCGGCCTCGGCGCCGGATCCGATTTCTTCATGGACGGCGGCAAGAGCGCCCGCTCGGCGGACAAAATGCAGGTCAGCGAATACCTGGCCGGGATCTACAGCACGATCTACAACGGCGAACGGGAGCCGGACCTGATCCTGCTGCAGGAGGTCGAGACCGATTCCGCCCGTACCTACGGCATCAACGAGGCCGAGCAGCTCGGCCGCGGCAACGCCGTATTCGCGCTCAACTATTCCTGCCCCTTCGTGCCGATGCCGCTGCCCCCGCAGATGCCGATGGGCAAGGTCAACAGCGGCCTGCTGACCACCACCCGCTACGACGTCGAAAGCGCGGAGCGCCTGTCGCTGCCCTGCCCCTTCTCCTGGCCGCTGCGCATCGCCAACCTCAAGCGCTGCCTGCTGGTGAGCTATCTGCCGATCGAGGGCTCGGACAAGCAGCTGGTGCTGGTCAACCTCCATCTGGAGGCCTATGACGACGGCGAAGGCAAGCTGGCCCAGACCAAGGCGCTCAACGACTTTCTGCAGGACGAGTATGCCAAAGGCAACTACGTGATCGCCGGCGGCGACTTCAACCAGACCTTCCCCGGAGGACTGGACAGTTATCCGGTCGTCAACTCCGCGTTCTGGGCGCCCGGTACGCTGACGGAGGATATGCTGCCTGCGGGCTGGAGCTTCGCTTACAGTCTCGACGTGCCGAGCTGCCGCCTGCTCAACCAGCCTTATAACCCCGCCGATACGGTCAACACGCAGTACTATGTGATCGACGGCTTCATCCTCTCCCCGAACGTGGAACTGGAAACGGTGGAAACCCTCGATCTCGGCTTCGCCGATTCCGACCACAACCCGGTGCACATCAGCGTGAAGCTTGCCGGCTGAGAATAATGAAAAAAACAGCTCCTGTCACAGGAGCTGTTTTTTTGTTGCTTTTTCTTCAGCAGCCGCAGGAGCCGCCGCAGCCGCAGCCGCAGTCTCCGCCCTCGCCGTCGCCGCAGCTTCCGCCGCAGCCGGAGCAGCCGCCGCAGCTTCCGCCGGAGCAGCCGCCGGCCTCGCCGCCGGGGATGATGGGCAGACGGCCGAGCACCAGCAGCTCCGCCGCCGTGTCCGCGTCGCCGCAGTAGCCGACCACCGGCACGATACCGTAGCTGAGCAGCGTCGCCTTGGCCTCGCCGCCCATGTTGCCGCTGAGCACCGCGGCCACGTCCTCGGCCTTCATCAGATCGGCCATGGCCTGGTGGCCGTGGCGGTCGGTCACGTCGATGAGCTTCTTGGTCGTATTGCTCATGTCGTCCAGATCAAAATCATAGATGGCGAAGCATTCAGCGTGCCCGAAATGCTCGTAGATCTCGCCGTCCTTGTAGCTTACCGCAACTTTCATTTCAGCAGGCCCTCCACAACGTCGGCCATCGGCGCGATATGGGAGCCGTCAACAGATTCCACTTCACCGGCGTCGACCATCGTCGCAACGGCCGGGTCGATCGGCAGGCGCACGGAGTGGGGGATGTTGAAGGTCTTCGCCGTCTCCTCCGCGTGGCTCTCGCCGAAGATGGCGTGCTCTTTGCCGCAGTCGGGGCACTTGAAATAGGACATGTTTTCCACCAGACCGAGCACGGGCACCTTCATCAGGCCAGCCATATTGACGGCCTTGGCCACGATCATGCTCACCAGGTCCTGGGGACTCGTGACGATGATGACGCCGTCAATCGGCAGGGACTGGAACACCGTCAGCGGCACGTCGCCGGTTCCGGGAGGCATGTCGACAAACATGAAGTCCACGTCCTGCCACAGCACATCCGTCCAGAACTGGGTGACGGCGCCGGCGATGACCGGGCCGCGCCAGACGACGGGAGCTGTCTCCTCTTCCAGGATCAGGTTCATGCTCATCATCTGCACGCCGCTGTGGCTGGTGACCGGCAGCAGGTACTCGTCCGTACCGTAGGCATGCTGGGTGACGCCGAAGGCCGTCGGGATCGAGGGACCGGTGATGTCCGCGTCCAAAATGGCGGCCTGGTAGCCGCGGCGCTGCATCTCGCAGGCCAGCAGGCTCGTCACCAGGGATTTGCCGACGCCGCCCTTGCCGCTGACGACGGCGATGACCTTTTTCACCGAAGCGCCTTCGCGCAGGCTCTTCCGGAAATCTGCCTGGCGGCTGGCGCAGTCGGCCTGGCAGGTGGAGCAATCATGGGTGCATTCGCTCATATTTTCATGTTCCTCACTGACTATTATTTTCCGCAGGCGCGGTATTACCTATTATACCCCAAAAGGCATTTCTGTCAATTCTTCTTTCTCTTTCGGCGGCTTGCGGTGGAAAAATCTTAAAATTTAGAAATATTTTATTTTTTCTGTTAACATAACGTAAAAACCAGTGTATAATGCAGCCGAAGAAACAGAAAAACCGGGGGAAAGCATGGCTACTGGAAAGAATCGAAGAAAAACCCGCTCAATCATCTGGGGCATCGCCTCCGGATTGATGACGGTCCTGATGCTGATGACGCTGCTGGTGATCCTGGACGGACGCCACAACGAGATCGTCCTGCTGGGCGATGAGAGCCTTGTGCTGGAATACGGGGAGAGCTTTGAGGATCCCGGCGTGGAGATCCGCGAGGTCGGCAGGGTTTTTCCCACCACGAAGGAGCCGGAGATCGTCGCCCCGATCAACGAGTTTGACCCGACACAGCTCGGTCTGCAGCGCCTGGAATATCTGGTCGTCGACAACGGCAGGGAAAAGCAGTTTTACCGGGAGATCACGGTCGTTGACACACAGAAGCCCGTCATCGAGCTGCTCCCGATCCAGGAGGGGCAGGAGCCGAGCTGGATGCGCGGCTATATCGAGCCCGGCTTTACGGCCGAGGACAACGTGGACGGCGATATGACCAACTTCGTGGAAGTGACCGTCCTGGACGACCGCGTCGTCTACAGCGTCACGGACAGCTCCGGCAACGAGGCGGTCGTTGAGCGCGCGCTGCCCGCGGGCCTGGACGCACCGGCCATCGAGCTGACCGGCGGAGAGGACTTTACCATGCAGGCCTGCATGAGCTGGGAGGATCCCGGCTTTACCGTGACGGACGGGCAGGGCAGCGACCTGAGCCAGTATGTCACGGTGGACGGCTCGGTCACGCCCTATCGCAGCGGCGAATACGAGCTGGTCTACACCCTGACCAACTTCGCCGGCGAGAGCGTCACGGCCACGCGGCATGTGACCGTCGAGCCGGTCGTGCAGTCCGACACCGTCTATCCCGAGCGCAAGACCATCTACCTGACCTTTGACGACGGCCCGAGCTACTATACGCCGCATCTGCTGGATATATTGGCCAAGTACAACGTCAAGGTGACCTTTTTCATCACCGGCAACCACCCGGACTATGTCGACTGCATCGGCCGGGCCTACCGGGAGGGACACTCGATCGGTGTTCACAGCTATACGCACAACTACTGGAACATTTACGCCAGCGAAGAGGCCTACTTTGACGACTTCAATCTCTGCGAGGATCTGATCTACGAGCAGACCGGCGAGTATACCAAGCTCTTCCGCTTCCCCGGCGGCAGCTCCAACACAGTCAGTAACTTCAACCCCGGCATTATGAGCCGCCTGACCAAGACCATGACCGATATGGGCTACTATTATTTCGACTGGAATGTTACCAGCGGCGACGCCGGCGAAACCACGGACACCGACCAGGTCTACTGGAACGTCATCAGCTCCTGCACGTCCAACGTCAGCGTCGTGCTGCAGCACGATATCAAGGGCTTCAGCGTGGACGCGGTCGAGCGCATCATCGTCTGGGGCCTCAATAACGGCTACCAGTTCCTGCCGCTGGAGGAGAGCTCCTACGGCGCGCACCACGGGATCAACAACTGATGGACTGCGTGATCCGTACGCCGCTCGGGCCGATGCTCTTGGAAGAGCGGGAGGGCGCCGTCACCGCGCTTCGCTTTGCTGCAGAAGACGAGGACTCGTTGCTTCCGCCGCCGGAAACGGAACTGGCCAAACGCACGGAAGCGTGGCTGCGGGCGTATTTTGCCGGGAAGAATCCGGCCGTCGATCTGCCGCTCGCTCCCGCGGGCACGGCCTTTCAGCGCCGTGTCTGGCAGGCCTGCTGCGGCGTCCCGTACGGCGAGACACGCAGCTACGGCGAGCTGGCCCGGAAGATCGGCTGCCGCAGCGCCAGAGCGGTCGGTGCGGCGCTCGGCAAGAACCCGGTCTGGCTGCTGATCCCCTGTCACCGGATTGTCGGCAGCGGGGGAGGACTGACCGGCTATGCCGGCGGTCTCGAAAAGAAAGCCGCGCTGCTGGCCATCGAACGGCAGGCATAAAAAAACAAGCCTTCGGATTCATCCGAAGGCTTGTCTGTTTTCGGCGCTTACTTGATCTCCAGGCTGCGCTTGGCCGGGGCCTGCTCGACCTTTTTGGGCATGGTCAGGGTCAGGATGCCGTCATTGTAAGCGGCCTCGATCGCATCGACATTGATGCCGGACACGTCGAAGCTGCGGCTGAAGGAGCCGTAGAACCGCTCGCGCTTGACGTAGTTGGGCTTGCTGTTCTCGTCATTTTCAACCTTGCGCTCGGCGCTGATGGTCAGCACGTCATTTTCCACGTCGATGCTGATATCTTCCTTCTTGAAGCCGGGCAGCTCAGCCTGCAGCTGATAGGCGTCGCCTGTGTCGATCACGTCGGTGCGGAAGGCGCTGACGCTGTGGCCGTTGCCCCAGAAGCTGCGCTCCATATCCTCCAGCTCGCGGAAGGGATCAAAATTAGCCATGCGGCGCATATGATGGTCAAAAGGAATCAGTTCGAACATAATCTATACCTCCAAAAATTTTATTACACATTCAATTTGAAGAAGCTTTCGCATCTCTCGTTTCTTCATGTATATAAAATACGATACGAAAATTAACAAATATAGTGTATCATATGAACAAACTGTGATTATTAGCACTCTAACAAAAAGAGTGCTAATATAGAACAAAAAGAAATCCCGCTGTGTAGGATGCGCAGCGGGGTTTCGATTATTCACGGGTCAGATAATAACTGTTGATCGTCACGATCTCCGGCTTGCTTTCGGACATCGGCTGCTCCCGGCTGTTGGCAAATCGGAAGCCGGCCTTTTGGATGACCCGGTTGCTGCCGATGTTTTCCCGCACCGCCTCGATGCGGATCATCGAATAGCCTGCTTCGAAGAGCGCGGCGCAGAGAGCTTTGAGCGCTTCGGTCATATAGCCGTTTCCCCAGTAGGCGCGGCCGGAGCAGTAGCCGATCACGGGATTGCCGTGATGGTAGCCCACCACGTCGATCATCCCGATCAGCTCGCCCGTTTCGCGCAGCTCGATCCCGTAGCGGTAAGTGTCCGGCTTGTCATAGTCGGCCAGCCAGCGCGCCACAATGGCCTCCGTCACGGCGACGGAAGCGTGCGGCTGCCAGGTGAGGTATCTCGTTACTTCCGGGTCGCTGGCCCAGCAGTCATAGATGCGCTGCGCGTCTTCGCGCCGGATGCGCCGGAGCAACAGGCGTTCGGTTTCCAGTTCTTTCACAGAAGCTCTCCTCCTTTGATCCCGGTCAGATCCTTGACGACCTCGCCCGCGAGGATCATCCCGGCGACGGAGGGAACGAAGGCCACGGAGCCGGGGATATCCCGCCGCCCGGTCTCCTCGGCCGGACGGAGCCTTTCGGTCGGCTCCAGCGGCTTTTCCCGGGAATAGACCACCTTCAGGTGCTCAATGCCGCGTTTTTTGAGCTCCTTGCGCATGATGCGCGCCAGCGGGCAGACGGCGGTCTGCGAGATATCGGCGACGCGAAAGGCAGTCGGATCGAGCTTGTTGCCGGTGCCCATGGAGCTGATGATCTTTGTTCCGCAGCGCTGCGCCTCCTCGGCCAGCATCAGCTTGCCGGTGACGGTGTCGATCGCGTCGACGATATAATCGTACTGCGTGAAATCGAACTGCGGCGCGGTGTCCGGCAGATAAAAGCAGCGGTGCAGGGTCACTTTGCAGGCGGGATTGATGCTGCACACGCGCGCCGCGGCGGCGTCCGTTTTCCATTGGCCGAGCGTCTCGCCGGTCGCCAGGATCTGTCGGTTCAGATTGGAGGGGCTGATGCGGTCGCTGTCGATCAGATCCAGCGCGCCGACGCCGCAGCGCGCCAGCGCTTCCACGACATAGCCGCCCACGCCGCCGAGACCGAACACGGCTACCCGACTGCGCGCGAGGACCTGCATGGCCTCTTCGCCCAAAACCAGCGCGGTTCTTTCGTAAATTTCCATTCATATCACCTGAATCCGGCTCTTTTTTCACAGTCTAGCAACTTGCCCCCGTACTGTCAAGACAGCGGCGGCGGGAAAGCCGGAAGCTCCGCGGAAAATAAAGAACGTCCGGCAGCCGTATTTCCCCGTATTTTCCATGACAAAGATGCCTGCTTCAACAGCGGCAAATGACCGCCTTTTTGCCACCGGGAAATCTATAATGTGCCTATCTTGAAAGCCATGGGGGAGGACAGGCATGGACGTAAGAGGAACGGGGCGCTTCGCCGCCCTGAAAACGGCATTGGGGCAGCGGCAGCTGGACCGGCGGATGGCCGGCGTGCTGCACGGCGGGGTATTTCTGCTGCTGGGACTGACGCTCAGCAGCGCGCGGGTATTGAACGACGGGGCGCCCTTCGGTATTGCGATGACGGCGGCGGCCGGGCCGGGACTGGCGGGCGTGTGCACGCTGCTGGGCGCGGCGCTCGGCTATCTGAGCGGCGGACTGAGCTGGGGGATCCGCTATGTGGCGGCCTCGGTGCTGGTGTATACGATCGGCTTCGTTTTCCAGGAGACGAGCCTCTATCGCCGCCGTCTGTTCATGCCGGGCGCTGCGGGCATCGTGACCGTGATGACGGCGGTGATGGGGACCTATGGGCTGACGAAGGGCGGCCTGCCGCTGTATGCGCGATTCGCGGTGGAAAGCTGCCTGGCCTTCGGCGGCTGCTATTTCTTCCGGGAGGTCTTTTCCCGGGAAAAGGCCGTCTCGGAGAGCGATGAGCAGCGGCGCGGTGCGGCGGTGATGGTGCTGGTCGCGGCGCTCTTGATGGCGGTCAGCCGCATCACGATCCTGCGCGGTGCGTCCATCGGTCGGGCGGCGGCGCTGCTGCTGGTGATGTGCTGCGCGATGAAGGGCGGCATCCTGACCGGCGCGGCCGTCGGCACGGTGCTGGGCCTTGCGATGGATCTGACGACGGTTGGCGCCGCCTACTATACGCCGATCTATGCGATCTCCGGGCTGCTGGGCGGCTGCTTCGGGCGCTACGGGCGCTTTTTGTTCACGCTCGGCTTCGTGCTGACGCAGGGCGTGGCGCTGATCGGCCTGTGGAACGAGGGCGCGATCATCAGCAGCCTCTATGAAGGCATGATGGCCTCGCTGGTCTTTCTCCTGCTGCCGGCCTCTCTGCTCAGCCGGACGGGCCTCCTGCTGCAGACCATGGAGACGGGGAGCGGCGAGCTTGGACTCCGCCGCTATATGGCATCCCGGCTCGGGGAACTGGGCCACGTCTATGAGGATATTTACGAAACGGTCCGTCAGAATCTGACGGGCGGACAGAATGATGAAAACATCGCCCGGGTCTTTGACCGGGCGGCGGACGCCGTGTGCGTCTCCTGCAAGGAGAAAAACCGCTGCTGGAATACGGACTACATGGACACGCTGTCCGCCATGAACGACGCGACCGGCGCCATGCGCCGCAACGGCAGCCTGTCCGCGGAGGATATCCCCGCGCATTTCCGGGAGAAATGCCCGTCCGTTCCGGCCTTCGTGGCCGCCGTCAACGGCGAGCTGCGGGCCTCGGCCTATCGCCGGCAGCTGCGCAGCACGGCGGCGGAGAACCGCAGCGCTGCCTGGGAACAGTATCACGACATGGCGGGCATGCTGGACCGGCTCAGCCGGGAGCTCGGCGACGAGTCCGGCTCGGAGCCGCAGGCCGAACAGAGATTGCAGCGCTATCTGCGCTCGCTGGATATCGAGGCGCAGACGGCGGTGTTCCGCTCCGGAGGCAGGCTGCGCGTGATCATGGAAGGGCCGTCGCTTGCGCGGCTGTTCAAGGAGGAGCACTACCTGGACCGCATTTCGGAGGTGCTCGGCGTGCGCCTGTGCCAGCCGCAGGAGCTGGAGAGCAGCACGAGCCGCCTGACCCTTCTGGAGGCGGAGCCTCTGGCCGTGTCCGTCGGGATCGCGGCGATGAAGAAAAAAGGGGAGAGCGTCAATGGCGACAAAGGGAGCTATTTTAAAACGGACGAAGGCGTATTGTGTGTGATCCTCTCCGACGGCATGGGCAGCGGCAGCGAGGCAGCAAGGGACAGCGCGCGGGTCGTCGAGATCCTGGAGCGATTCCTTCGCAGCGGCACGGAGCCCGCCATCGCCATGCGCATCCTCAATTCCGTGATGCTGCTCCGTTCCGGCGAAGAATGGGGCTATGCCACGGTGGACCTGATGTGCGTCGATCTTTTTTCCGGCGAAGCCTGCTTTTATAAATACGGCGCGGCGCCGTCCTATGTCAAAAACGGGAGTAAGATCCGCCGGATCGAGAGCGAGAGTCTCGCGCCGGGCCTCTGCCCCGGCGACGGCTCCGCTCCGGACGTGGTGCGCATGAAGCTGCGCCCGGGCTCGACGGCCCTGATCGCCACCGACGGTGTGATCGCCGCGCGCGATGACGAGTGGCTGCGGGAGCTGCTGAAAGACGGCCGGCCGGACATGAAGGGTCTGGCCAAAACCGCTCTGCGCGAGGCAGAGGAACAGTACGGCGCAGTCGACGATATGACCGTCATCGCGGTCAGACTGGACAAGCGCGTATGAGGCTCAGCCTGCAGGGCGGCCGGCCGGAAATCCGGCGCGAGGTGATCCGGGGGTCCGCGGAACAGATCATCCGTGTGCGCGTGCCGGTGCCCGGCCTGTTTCGGGAGGCAGTGTTCTTCCTTCATGAGGATGTTCTTCGCCGCAGCGATATCAGCCGGGAGGAACTGCTCCGCCAGGCGAGACAGTCGGCCGAGGACTATCTGCGGCCCATGCTCCCGGAAAAGAAGCCGGGGCGCTGGCCTAAGGTCTTGCTGCTGCTGGCCGGGATGGCGCTGGGCTTCGGATTGGGGGTGCTGATCAGAATTTGATAACAGGAAACGGACGCTGCCACTCGGCAGCGCCCGTTTTTTATCCGATCAGCTTTATTTTCCCACGCAAAAGCGTGCAAAGATGCGGTTTGTCACGTCCTCGCGCACACTGCGGCCGGTCAGCTCGCCGAGCGCCTGCATCGCGCCCTCCGTCTCCGTCAGCACGATATCCGGCGTGAGCCCCTCTTTCATGGCCTCCTCCGCGGCCGACAGCGCGCCGAGCGCACGGCGGACGGCGTCTGCCTGCCGCGCGTTGGTCAGGATCTCGCCCGCCGGCACCTGCGGCAGCGGAAAGAGCGCCTCGATCGTGCGTTCCAGCTCGTCGAGGCCTTCTCCCGTCCGCGCACTGAGCGTCAGCTGCGGAAGGGAGGTGTCCAGATGGGTGATCTGCTGCGGCAGGTCGGTTTTGGAGAGGATAGCGATCGCGTGAGGCGCCTCTTCCGCCCGGCGCAGGATGCTCCGATCCTCCTCGCCGAGCGCTTCGCTGCCGTCGATCACGGCCAGCACCAGCTCCGCGTCCTCCATGGCGCGGCGGCTGCGCTCCACACCCAGCTGCTCGGCCAGATCCTCGGAGTCGCGCAGACCGGCGGTGTCGATCAGCCGCAGCGTCAGGGCGCCGATCCGCAGCTTTTCCTCAATGGTGTCGCGCGTCGTACCGGGGATCGCGGTGACGATGGCGCGCTCATAGCCCAGCAGCGCGTTCAGCAGCGAGCTTTTTCCCACGTTCGGGCGGCCGATGATCGCGGTGGGCAGACCGGCATTCATCAGACGGCCGCGCCCGAAGCTGTCCAGCAGCCGCTGCAGGCTCTTCCGTGCCCCGGCGTAGGTTTCACGGTAGGCGGCCAGCCGGAAATCTTCGATATCCTCGTCCGGATAGTCCAGCACCGCGTGATAATGCGCGCTGATATCCTCCAGCGCCCGGTAGACCGCGTCGATGCGCGCGCTGATTGCTCCGGACAGCTGGCCCGCCGCATTGCGGGCGCTCTCCGCGCTCTCCGCGTCGATCAGATCGGCCACGGCCTCGGCGGCGGTCAGGTCCATGCAGCCGTTCAAAAAGGCACGCTTGGTGAATTCTCCCGGTCCTGCCTGTCGGGCGCCGAGCGCAAAACAGGCCTCCAGCGCCTCGCGCAGCACGACGGAGGAGCCATGACACTGAAACTCCACGGTGTCCTCGCCGGTATAGCTGCGCGGCGCGCGGCTGTGGGTGCACAGACACAGGTCCAGCAGCGCGCCGTCCGTATCGTGCAGCGCGCCGTACACGAGCGTCTTGCTTTCGTGCGCCGACATCGGCGCGCCGTCGTCGGGGATAAAGAGCCGGTCAGCGATCGCGATGCTCTCCGGCCCGGACAGGCGCAGGATGCCGATCGCTGAGATCTGCGCGCCGGTGGCCAGCGCGGCAATGGTATCTGACATATCGTTCCTCCTCGGAAAAAAAAAAGCTTCCAATCGGAAGCTTTTATCGGAATGATCCTTGCCTTACTTTTCGGCGCCGGCGAGCTTTTCCGCCCGCGCCGCCCGGGCCGCTTCCTCGTCCTTGCGCTCGGAGATATAGTAGCTCAGTGAGAGAAGGCTGTCCGAAAAGTGCACATTTTCAACAAGAATGCTGCTGTTGGGGTCCGTCAGCTCGACGTTGGTGAAGTTCCAGATCGCGCGGATACCGTTTTTCGTCAGCCGCTCGGTCACCCGGAGCGCCGCCTCCTTGGGCACGGAGAGCACGGCCACGTCGACCTTGTTTTCTGCCAGAAAGCTCTCCAGCTCGTCCATGCTGCGGATCAGAACGCCGCTCAGCTCCGTGCCGATCAGGGCCGGATTGACCTCAAAGGCGCTGAGAAGATGAAAGCCCCATTCGCTGAAGCAGAAATTATCCATCAGTGCGCGGCCGATGTTGCCCACGCCGATCAGGATCGCGCTGAAGCCGCGGTCCATGCCGAGAATGGCAGCGACCTGCTCGCGCAGCGCAGCCACGTTATAGCCGTAGCCCTGCTGGCCGAATTCGCCGAAGCAGCTGAAATCCTGGCGGATCTGCGAGGGTGTGAGCCCCAGCTGCTGCCCGAGGTCAAAGGAGGATATACGGGTCACACCGGCCTCCATCAGCTCGTCCAGCTTGCGCAGATAGCGCGGAATACGGCGGATCACGTTATTAGATACCTTAACTCGCTTCAATTCGATCGCTCCCTGTACCGTCAGTTAAAAAATTATCATATGGAAAGTATATCATAAGATAACAGACGATTCAAGGGATAATTTTGCCGCCTTATTCCGTCAGTCCCAGCAGCGACAGCAGCTCCTCCGGACTCAAATCGATGCGGCAGGTGCTGTCCCCGTCGGCCCGGACATAGTATGCGCCCTCCGCGCCGAGCAGAATGGTCAGCGGCCTGGAAGACTCATCCTTCTGAAGAAGAACGTGGATCTCCTGCTCCGGCTGCTGCTCCAGATACACCGCTTCGCCGCTCAGAGCGTCGAGCAAAGCAGCGCTCTGCTCCGCGTCCAGGATCAGCTCGCCTTCGTCGCTGTACAGAGGCGAACGGGGAGCTTCTCCCTCGGCCGCTTCTTCCGCCGGCGCTTCGTCGGCGCCCTGCGCTGCGTTCTGCAGCGCTCCGCCCAGCGTCAGATTGCCCTCCTGGGCGGCTTTTCCCTCCGGCATGGGCGCGGGTGCGGCCATCGGCTCATCTGCCCGGACATACTCCTCAACCGCGGCGGGAGCGGCCTGCGGCGCGGGGGCGCTGGATCCCATGCGAGGAGCAAGCTTCGGCAGACTGAGGGAGGCTGCCACGACCAGGACCAGGCAAGCCGCGATCGTCAGCGCCGTATGCCAGGCGCGGTGGGAACGGTGGGCGCTGTTTCTGGCGCGGATGCTGTCGCGCCGGACCTCGGCCATGATGTTTTCGTGTACGGCGGTCGGGACTTCCTCCAGATCTGTGCCGAGCTGTTCGGACAGGGAGCGAAACGCCACATAGACGGCTGCGCAGTCCGGGCAGGTCTTGACATGCGCGGCCAGCGCGCTGCGTTCGGCCTTGCTCAGATCGTCGTCGAGCATGCGGCTGATCAGTTCCTGATACTGTTCGCATTCCGTCATGGCCTGTCACCTCCTCCCGAATACTTTGACGCCAGAGAATCGGGAAGGTTCCCGTCCTGCAGCAAAAAGGCGCAGAGTCTTTTTCGCGCGCGGAAAATGCGGGATTTGACCGTTCCGGGCTCCAGATCCAGCGCCTGACCGATCTCCTCGTAGCTCATGCCCTGCAGTTCGCGCAGCAGCAGGATCTGCCGCGCATCGTCCGGCAGGGCGGAAAGACCCCGCTGCACGGATTCGCGCGTCAGCTTGCGGTCGAGCAGCTTTTCGGGTGAGAAGTGCTCGTCGGAGATCTCCAGTTCGCCGATCTCGCCGTCGTCGTCTTCCACCGTCAGAGACTGCACAGGCTTGCGCTGGCGGCTGCGCAGCAGATCGAGGCAGAGGTTGGAGACGATGCGATAGAGCCAGACGGAGAATTTGCTGTCGCCCCGAAAGCTGTCCAGCGAGCGATAGGCCTTCAGAAATGCCTCCTGTGTGACATCCTCGGCATCCTCCCGGTTGCCGAGCGTGCGCAGCGCCAGGTTGTACACGGTCTTCTCATAGGCGTGCACCAGATGCTCAAAGGCGTTGGCGTCGCCTTTGAGGACGCGCTCGATACAGTGTTTTTCATGTTCCGGCGTCATTGGATCGCCTCCTTATGCCCTCGTCTCGCTTCACATCCCGAAGGATCTTTCTGATCTCGTCCAATGTTTCCACGCGCACCAGCAGCTGCCGATAGATGCTGCTGTGCGCGATGCCGTGCAGGTACCAGGGCAGCTGATGGCGCGCCTCCATGCAGGCGGCGTGCTCGCCGCGCACGGCGGCGAGCGCTTCGATCTGCCCAAAAGCCGCGTCCATGCGCTCACTGAGCGGCGGCAGGGGAGGCTCACCCTCGCCGCGGATGACGGCCTCGGCCTGGCGAAAGAGCCAGGGATTGCCGAAGCAGCCGCGCCCGATCATCGCCAGGTCGCAGCCGGTATAACGCAGGATATGCGCTGCGTCTTCGGCGGAGAAAATATCGCCGTTGGCGGTCACGGGGATGGATACGGCGCTTTTGACCTCGCGGATGATGTCCCAGTCGGCGCGCCCGGCGTACATCTGCACGCGCGTGCGGCCGTGTACGGCGATCGCCGAGGCGCCCGCCTGTTCCATCGTGCGGGCAAAGTCCACGGCGTTGACGCTGCCGCCGTCCCAGCCCTTGCGGAATTTCACCGTCACGGGCCTGTCCACCGCGTGAACGACGGCCTCGACGATCCGTGCGGCAAGCTCCGGGTCGCGCATCAGCGCCGAGCCCTCGCCGTTTTTGACGATCTTTCCCACCGGGCAGCCCATGTTGATGTCCAGGATGTCCGCGCCGCTCTGCTCCAGGGCGAGACAGGCGCCCTCGGCCATCACCTCCGGCTCGTGGCCAAAGATCTGCACGGCGTAGGGATGCTCATCCGGCGGGGCATAGAGCAGCGATTTCGTCTTTTCGTCGCGGTAGACCAGCGCCTTCGCGCTGACCATCTCGCTGGTCGTCAGCGCGGCACCCTGCTCGCGGCAGAGGCGGCGAAAGGCAAAGTCGGTGACGCCCGCCATCGGCGCGAGGACGACGTGCCCGCCGATCTCGACGGTTCCGAGCTTCACCATGTCAGATCCAGGCCCACCGGGCAGTGGTCGGAGCCCATGACCTCGGGGAGGATATAGGCGTCCCTGATCTGCTCGCGCAGCCGGTCGGAGACGACAAAGTAGTCGATGCGCCAGCCGACGTTTCGCTCCCGCGCGGCGGCGCGATAGCTCCACCAGGAGTAGGCGTCGGTCCGGTCGGGATAGAGATAACGGAAGGAATCGGTGAAGCCCGCCTCCAGCAGCTCGGTGAATTTGCCGCGCTCCTCATAGGAAAAGCCGGGGTTGCCGATGTTCTGCTTGGGGTTTTTCAGGTCGATCTCCTCGTGCGCCACGTTCATGTCGCCGCAGACGATCACGGGCTTTTGCCTGTCCAGCTCCTGCAGATAGGCACGGAAATCGTCCTCCCACTGCATCCGGTAGTCCAGGCGCCGCAGCTCGTCCTGCGCGTTCGGCGTGTAGACGCAGACAAGGAAGAAGTCCTCGTATTCGAGCGTCACGGCGCGGCCCTCGGTGTCGTGCTCGGGCATGCCGAGGTTATAGCGCACGGAGAGGGGATGGTGCTTCGTGAAGATCACGGTGCCGGAGTAGCCTTTTTTTTCGGCATAGCTCCAGTAGCTCTCGTAGCCCGGAAAATCCAGCTCGATCTGCCCGGCCTGGAGCTTGGTCTCCTGCAGGCACACGAAGTCCGCGTTCAGGTTCCAGAAAATATCCTCAAAGCCCTTTTTCATCACGGCGCGCAGGCCGTTGACGTTCCAGGAAATGAATCTCATAGATGCACCTCACAGTTCGAATCGGTAAATGCAGGCATGGGTATAGCCACGGTCGCGCCGCATGTCGTTGTCCTCCGGCAGCTCCGCGATCTCCAGCAGCTGCCCGCCGAGCCGCTCGCAGGTGCGGCGGGAGGGAATATTGTCCGGGTTGCAGGTGATGATCACATAGCCCAGACCGTGCCGGTTCGCCAGATCGAACAGCAGGCGGCAGGCTTTTTCGGCGTAATGATGTCCGCGGTAGTCCGGGAAGACGGTGTAGCCGATGTTGCCGCCGAAATACAGCTTCCGGCTGTGGCCGATGCGCAGATCACAGCGGCCGACCCGCGTCCCGTCCGGAAGGCAGATGTTGAAATGATAGGCGGGCACAAAGTCCCGAACAGGATCGGAGGGAGCGGCGCGCTCAAGAACAAGCCGCAGCTCGTCGCTGCGCAGAAAGGCGGTGTCGAGAAAGGTCATGCTTCTGCCTCGGCGTTGTCCCGCACGCTGCGCTCATAGCCGCGGGCGTCGGGCAGGGCGGCGTTGTGGATGCGCGGCACGGGACCGGCGGCGGTGGTTTTCGTCTCGGCGGTGCGCGTGGCGACAAGACGGTTGATCTTCAGCCCCTCGGCATAAAACTTCGCCTCATAGTCGGTCATCACGCCGACGGGGCCCTTCGCGTGCAGGTCGTGCGTGAGCTCGCTGATCGCCCAGCCCTCGCGGGTGAACTGTTCTACCGACCAGTCAAAGAGCGGGCCGTTGTCGGTTTTGAACCAGATCTGTCCGCCGAGCGGCAGCGCGTCAGCGTGCAGGCGCAGGAATCCCGGCGCGGTCAGGCGGAATTTGGCGTCCCGGCTTTTGGGCCAGGGATCGCAGAAGTTGATGTAGATGCGCTCTGCTTCACCCGGGGCGAAGAGCTCCGGCAGACGCGCAGCGTCAAAATCGAGGAAGCGGACGTTGTTAAGCCCTCGCTCCAGCGTGCGCTCCATGGCGATGATCATCGCGTCCGGCACCTTTTCGATGGCTACGAGCAGCGTGTCAGGCATGGCGGCGGCGGTGTCTGTGGTGAAGCGGCCCTTGCCGCAGCCGAGCTCCAGCTGCACATGCCGGAAAGCGGGGAAGCGCTGCAGCCACTGGCCGCGGTATTCCTCGGGGGTATCGATCAAAACGTCGGCGCATTTCTCCATTCTGGGGGAAAGATTGCGCCTTTTTCTCATTCTCATGGATTTTCACACTCCTGTCAACAGAATATCACATTCGCCCGAAAACATCAAGAATCCTCTTGCGCGGCCAGGGCGGATGGGGTATAATAGCACGGCAAAGCAGAAGGAGCGGATATGGCGTTTTCGCCACGCATGGCGGAAACGGAATGGAGCGAGTTTCTTTCCGTCCCCCAAACCGAAGCAGAGCCCAGCGAAGCGGGTCTGATTCGGAGAGGAAGAAGGAAGGAGCGAATATGCAGTTTTCACCACGCTTGGTGGAAACGGAATGAAGCGAGTTTCTTCTGACGACGACCGGGTGTAGCGCAGTTGGTAGCGCGGGTGGTTTGGGACCATCAGGTCGGGGGTTCAAGTCCCTTCACTCGGACCATAAAGGGACTCTGATTATGATACGATCAGGGTCCCTTTTCTTCTTTCCATATCGTGCGTTGTCTGATATAATTATCTCGACAAATCGAGATTTATCTATCCGAATCTCTGAAACCCATTGATTTTCCTGCATTTCCCGCAGGTCTGCTGCCATAAAAAGCTCCGTTTTCCCTTGTTTTTGCCCTTGTGGGTCCCAAAAGCTCCTGCACGTCCTTCGGCGCTGCCCCATTCGAGAGCAGGTTGCTGGTGAACGTGTGTCGAAGCTGATGGAAATGGAAGCCCTCAAGCCCAGGAATCTTCTTTGAGGCTGTCCGGCAGGCGATGCCGACCGTACTGGACGATTCAAAGCACCCGTCTGGGCGGAGACAAACGAAGTCAATCTCCTTGTAGTCCTCCGGTACTTCCTCTGACCTTTGCAGGCTGTACACCTCGTAGTAGCTACGGCCTTTTTCCTGTACGTGCTTGTAATAGTTCAGGCTGTAAAGTTCGCCGTACTTAAAGCGGTTTTTGTGCTGCTCGGTCTTCGCTGCCTTGAGGATCGCCGCCAGCGTGTCGCAGAAGTCCACCGTGCGGATTTTGCTCCGCTTGGTGGTGCCGACCTCTGTCTTGTGCCTCGCCCCGTTGTAGCGCATACTGCGCCGCACCGTGATGGTCTGCTCCTTGAGGTCGATGTCCTGCCAGCTGAGGGCGCATACCTCGCCGATTCGGAGCCCGGTGTAGTAAGCGATCTGGATGGGCAGGCGCGCCGGGTTATCCTTCTTTTTCAGATAGTCCGTCAGAGCCTTGAACTGCTCGCAGGAGATCGTCGGGACGGTCAGCCCATCCTCGCTGTCCTCGTTGAACAGCTCATAGCTTTCCTGCTTCTGCCTGATCTTGATATACTGCATCGGGTTGAAGGCCAGCAGCCGCTTGGGGAACACCGCAAACCGGAACGCTCCCTGCATCACCGCTGAGAACTGCCGCATATAGCCCTTGCTGATGGGCTTGACCTCCGTCCCGTCTGCATTTGTGCCTCCAAAGGACAGGAGATCGAAGAACGCCTGTAAATGCTCCGGGGTGACGGTTTTCAGCTTCCGGCTGCCGATGGGGAACTGCTTGATGCGTCCCACAGCGCCCTGATAGGCCATTACCGTACCGTTGGAGAGATTTCCGGGCTTGACTTCTTCCTCGATCCACATATCCAGCAGATCACCCACTGTGACGTTTTCGGACCTGGCAACGAACTTCTTTGCCTCATAGTCTTCCATCGCCTTGCGGAGCAGGGCTTCCGTCTCGGACTTGCTTTCCGTTCCGGCGAATTCCTTCTGCACCAGATTTCCGCTCTCGTTTTCCACGTAGAAGCGGTAGTACCACTTTTTGCCTTTCTTTCTGACAGATCCTTTTGCCATAGATCGTGATTCTCCTTTCCGTATCCGTGGCAATCGGGTCTGT
>CACYWG010000012.1 GCA_902778115.1 Oscillospiraceae bacterium
CTGGCCGTAAAAGGTCATGGCGGTATTGGCGGACATGCCGGCGTTATTCACGAAGTCGCCGGTCTGGACGAACATGCCGCCGCTTCCGCAGGCCGGGTCCAGCAGGACGCCGCTCTTCGGCTCCAGAATGTTCACGATCATCTTGACCAGGGATTTGGGCGTGAAGAACACGCCGTCGTCCGAGGCGATGTTCTTGGCGAACTTGTTGAGGAAGTATTCGTAGATGCGGCCGATCACGTCGCCGCCCACGTCGTCCATGGCGCTGTTGTTGAAGATACGCAGCAGCTCCGACAGCAGCTCGTCCGAGAAGATGGTGTAGTCTTTGGGCAGCACGCCGGCGAGCTGCTCACTTTGCTCCTCCACCAGGGTCATGGCGTTGTTGACCACTTCGCCCAGGGAGTTCATCGGATGGCCGTCACGGCTCAGAAGTCCCGCCGCGGCTATGTTCGCGGGCAGGTTCACCAGATAGTCGTACTGCGCCTCTTTGGGCAGAAACAGGGCGCTCTTGGCGGCAAAGTCGCTGGCCTCCACGGGCAGGACGCGCCCGCCGCGGGAGGGGCGATTGCTCAAAATCTCCGCTTCCACCAGCTTGAAGCGGCTGTAGGCATAGCGCAGGAAGATCAGCCCCAGCACGGGCATGCAGTATTGGTTGGAGGTCAGCTTCGACCCAGCCCTCAGCAGATCCGCCGATTCCCACAGCTCGGCTTCCAGTTTGCGAATGCTTCTGTTGTCCATTATTTTTCCTCCGTCTGCACCACATCCGGGATAAATTCCATAATGTCCCCGATATCCGATCCAAGGGCGGAACAAATCTTGTTCAGGACAGTAAGCGTGACTTCCTCGTCACGGCGCAGTTTCGTCATCGTATTTGGTGCAATCCCGGCAGCGCGGCGGAGATCCGCCTTGCTCATTTTTTTATCAACAAGCAACTTCCAGAGCTTGTTATAGGAAATGGCCATGTCTTTCGACCTCCGGTCATCAAGATTGGTAATATTATACTATAATTGACATTATACAGCAAGAGAGTTTCGCAAAGTCTTGCGAAACTCTCTTGCATTTTGAGATGGGTTAATTTTATTTTTTACACGAACGGCCCTAAGAAGTACGGTCTTAGGCTCCTACGTTCCCATATACAAAAGAAAAATGAGATTAGCTTCTGCGCTCGCAAAAGTTAATCTCATTTTTTCATATCCAAGCTCTTGGTCTCTTTCGCAATTATGAAAGATCGACCAGCACTTCCCAATGGCCGTTTCGCTTTCCGTTGGCGCGGCGGAGGTATCCCTTTTCCTGCAGATCTGTCATTCTGCGTTTGATTGTCCGTTCCGATTTGCCAACAGCAACAGCAAGCTCCTTTTGCGTGATCGCAGGATTTGCTTTCACTGCCTTCAGCACAGCCAGTTCTTCCAAAGTGCAATCCAAAGTGCCATTTTGGCACTTTGAAATTCCAGCGTTGGCACATTGAACCAGTGCTTCGCTCTTATACTCCACATGGAGATAGCGATTCTTCAATTCATGCTGCGTGCCGAGGAGCAGGTTTTCAAAAAATAATACGAGATACTCGCTCGTGGCGTAAATGCCTTTTTGCAGATTGTTGTAGTTGGCGCGGACAAGCGCGTTGCGGAAGTACCAGGAGTTTGCCGCGAACACATCGTTGTTTACTGCAAAGCCGAAGGTCTTCAGATACTTCACGATGAAAACTGCGGTCGCGCGCGTGTTTCCCTCGCAGAAGGGATGGATCTGCCAGATGCCGGACGCAAACTTTGCCATGTGCTTGATCGATTCCGGAACGGAAAGAGCGTCATAGGAGAATTGCTTTTCCTGCGAAAAATCGTAATCCAGCGTATCGCGGATGCTCTCCCACGACGAATACACGACCGTATCACCGCCGAGCACCCATTCATTTTTCGTGATGTTGTAGGTGCGGAATTGTCCCGCGTAATCGAACACACCGTTGAACAGACGGCGGTGAATGCTCTGCAGCTCGGCCGGAGAAAACTGAAATGTTTTTTCGCCAAGCAGCTCGGTGATCCGTGCGGAAACGATATCCGCCTCCATCGTGCCGTCTTCCACCGCTTTGCGGTTGGCCTGTTCTTTGTAGTAGCTTTGGATGCGCCGCTGAGCGCCGGCAATGTCAATGTCGCCTTCGATGTGCGCTTTCGCGGTCTCCAACAAATAGGGAGAAGTTTTCAGTCCGTCCACGGCTTGGAGCCCGATGGCCGTTTGCCAGGCAGCACTTTTTTCGGCGCGCTCCGGCTCGCCCTGGCGGATGTATTCACTTAATTCAAGCTGCCATCTGTCCTGCTCCGGCATAAACTTCAACTCCTTCCGTTTGTCCCAATCTATAAGTATTTTACCACATAACCGGGGCTATTACAAACGAAAAGCAGCAAAAGACGCTGGGTGGCCAAGCATTCTTTTTCCGAAGGGCGCACTTCTATACGGGTCAGCTTCGGCTGGCTCGTTTGTGCGTCTTGTGGAGCGTGATGGAACGCGCGAGCGTTTCTTTTTTGCATCGCGCTGCTCCGTTCAAGGGGCTGCATCCCTTGCGCTGCTTTGCAGCTATCCGCAATATAAAACCATTCTACCGGTTTCTCTTTCGGTCAAAAAATGACCGAAAGTTTTTTACCGAATTTCACGAAAAGAATTGTTTTTCTCTTTCTTTAGCTGATTTTGCGAACTTATTTTAAAAATCGCCTCTTTGCTGAGGCCGTTTTTCGGTCAAATCCTGACATGGAATTGACCACTCACACCTGATAGGATGGCCTTGTCGAACGGGAGGAACCGACAAATCATATTCGATCAAATCAATATCTGACACCGGATGCATACGGTTGCGGATGTTTCACACGCGAGTTTTTTGCAAAGGACGTTGTTCGAACAGCTATGTCTTTGCATCAATTTGCGCGGGAGCACCCTTGACCTTGTGCATCCTTTTTCTTTCTGCACAAATGAAAACTTTCTATGAACACAGGGTGTATTTCTTCAAAAATCTCCGTATTAGGTGAGGGCGTATCCAAGAAACACAGAGGAAAAACCCATCAGAATTTTTGTATTAAATGAGGAAAGGAAATCAAAAAATGGACTGTCGTGAAAAATGTTGCCGGAGGCCGTCGAACAATTTTATGGGCAGTCGGGTGACAAAAGCGCTGTTTTTATCCCTACCTTAAGTGAAGGGACTTTTTCTGTTTCGTGAAAAAACTTGTAAACGTTCTGTGAAAAACACTCAAAAAAAGATGCGTTTTGCGGTACTTAGCGAGAGGTGCTCTACGAAAGAAAGAATGCCTTCTGTCGGAACGATACGGCAGAGCGAAAAAAATTTTTCTCAGCCAAGGGGGAGATTTCGAGGTTTCCCGTCGTTTTTATTTATTGAGGGGACAATGAAAAGCAGGGAAAAAACGAAGTGTTTTTTGTACCAGGTGAGGGAAGCCGATTGAAAACTGAATGAAGAGAATGCGGAATGCCGAAACCTGTCGAGCGATTTTTTGCCGGTTTGGTTGTAAAAACGGTTCATTTTATCTCTACCTAATATAGAGGGACTTTTTTGAAAATGAATGTAAACAATCTATGAAAAACCTTATAAAACTGTCTTCAAAAACCGTTATAGGTGAGAGGCATTTTTTCAGAGCACAAAAGGAGGAATGGCTTGAAAGAGATCCTACGCATAACGCCGGAGCAGGCAAGCAAAGTGAAAAAGGTGGTGAAAAAGCAATGCTGCAATTATATCGACGGCAACTGCATCCTGCTGGAAGGGCTGGACCCCTGCCCCTGCCCGCAGCTGATCACGCGCTCGCTGATCTGCCGCTGGTTTCTCACGGCGGTTCTGCCAGGTGAGAAAGAACTCGAGCAGGAGCTGATCAGAAAAGGTGAGCGAAAACGCTGCGAGGTGTGCGGAAGCACCTACTACTCCGCCTCCAACCGAAGCAAATACTGCACCGACTGCGCCGCGAAAGTGAAGCGTCGTCAGCAGACGGAATACGCCAGAAGGAAACGGGCCGGCGTCGAAAAATAGAGCTGAAAAAAGCAAGGAAAATCAAGGCTTTCCGGCTGCCAAAACGGGAGGGGTGGTATCTCGGTATTCGGAAGGACAAAACATACTTTATATCGCAGAGGAGGCTTGGTATTGAATCAGAAAATTGAAAAGCTGCGAGAGCAAAACGAGAAGGATAAGGCCAAGCTGGAACAGCTGCAGCAAGAACAGCAGCGGCTAAAGAACAGAATAGCGTATCTGGAAAAGGGCGAGCGGCAAAAGCGGGCGCACCGGCTGATCACCAAGGGCGCGGCGATCGAATCTCTCGCCCCGGCGACAAAGGACATGGGCGAAGCGGAGTTTTACTCCATGATGGAGCGGATCCTGTCCCTTCCGTCTGTCCTTCCCCTGCTGCCGGGAGGTGATAGCTGATCGCGCTCTTTCACTTCCATGTCACACAAATCAAGCGCAGCGCGGGACAGTCGGCCATCGCGGCGGCTGCCTACCGGGCCGGTGAAAAACTACATAGCGAGTACTACGGCGACAATCCGGATTACACGCGCAAAAGCGGTGTGATTTGCTCGGAGATTCTTCTGCCCCCGCACGCGCCGGAGAGATTCCGGGATCGGGAAACGCTCTGGAACGAAGTCGAGAGAATCGAACAGCACCCGAAAGCGCAGTTGGCCTACAGCTTCGATATCGCGCTGCAAAATGAATTCTCGACGGAAGAAAACCGGCAGATGGTGCGGCAATTTCTCCTGGATGAGTTCGTCAGCCGGGGCATGATCGTGGACTATGCGATCCATGACAAAGACGCGGGCGAGGTCGGCATCCAGAACCCGCACTTTCATGTGCTCTGTCCGATCCGGCCGTTGAACCCGGACGGCAGCTGGGGCAACAAGCAGCGACGGAAGTACGTTCTGGACGAGCATGGCAACCGCATCCCGGACGGCAAAGGCGATTACGAATTCAAGGCCGTTCCCACCACCGATTGGGGCAGCCCAGAACGACTGGAAGCCTGGCGGCAGGCCTGGGCAGACTTGTGCAACAGCAAATTTGAAGAAAAGGGCTTGCCGGAGCGCATCGACCATCGCTCCTATGCGCGGCAGGGCGTCGAGCAGATCCCGACGGTGCACGAAGGTCCGGCGGTGCGGCAGATGGAGGCGCGCGGGATCGCCACCGACAAGGGCAGCCTGAATCGGTTGATCCGTGCGACGAATCAAAGGCTGCGGGAGATCGCCCGGCGTATCAAGGAGCTGTTGCAGGGGCTTGCCGAGATCAAAGAGCAACTGAACGCGCCGCAGTCGCCCGTGCTGGCGGACTTGCTCACGCAGCGCCTCGAGCAGCGCAACGCCGGCGCATGGTCGAGCAAAGCGAAGATCGGCAACCTCAAGGAGTTTTCCGAGCTGGTGCTGATCCTGCAGGAGCGCGGGATCGTCACGCTGGCAGATTTTGATGCCTACATGAAGGACTTTCAGCAGAAGTCCGCAGAGATGACCTCGGCGCTGAATGCCTGGTCTGCGCGGATGAAAGAACTCAGCGAGCTGATCCGCTTTGCCGGGGAGCTCAAGCGCCTGACGCCGATTTACGAGGAATGGAACAGCATCCCGTTCAAGAAAGCCCGCGACAAGTACAAGGCCGAGCACGAGCGCGAGATCAATCTCTTTTTGCTCACCAAGCGAAAGTTGGACGCCGCCGCGCCGGATCACAAGCTCCCGGTCAAGGCCTGGCAGAAGGAGCTGGACACGCTAACCACGGAATACAAATTAGAATCCGATCAGCTCAAGCCGATCCGTGACGAGCTCAAGGAGCTGTACCGGATCAAATCGAAACTCGAACCCTTCGTGCGGGACGAACGGAAGAAGGAGGCGGAGGCCGAAAAAGAACGGTAAATCCGGATATGGCTCAGCCAGATACGGAAAACCCGGATGCGGAACCTCTAAACGGCTGGAAACCGCGTTCTCTTGAGGATCGGATTTCGGCTCTCAAGAGGGTCGGAGAATCAGCCGGAAATCAAGTAGAAGGAATCAATGACAACGAATCATCCGTCAGTCCGTCAGTCAAAAACAAGGAAAGAAAGAGGGAATGTCACAGATAATGATTGCAGTAAAAGCAGAGACCCCGGCGCCGTGCTACCTGATCTGCCCGCGCTTCTTGACGGAGGAGCCCTACGCCTCGCTCTCCGCCGAGGCCAAATATCTCTACACGCTGATGCTGGATCGCGCCAGCATCTCCCGCGAAAACGGCTATCTGGAGCCGGACGGCAGCATCCGCATCTACTTCACCGTGGAGGACGTGCGGCAAAAGCTCCACAAAGGCAAGCAGCGCAGCGTGGCTGTGCTGCGCGAGCTGGAAGTCTCCGGGCTGATCCGCCGCCGCAAGCGCGGCCAGGGACGCCCGGCCATCATCACCCTGTATTACCCGGACAGCGTCCGCTTTGTGGAAAGGAAAGGTGAGGCCCGTGACCTGTAAAAACCTGAGCCGAAAGGGGGTGTATCACAAGACCGACTGTTTGTCCCCTTGTCCCGGTATAAGCACCAGCAAAATTTGGAAAACTATGAATGGAGGTGAGCCGATTGGAGCTTGAAGTCAAGGATCAACAAAAACGAGTGAACATCTGGCTCACCCATGCGGAGAGCCAGGATCCCGCAGTGCTGGAGTCCCTGAAGCCGATCTATCAGGAGTACAAGGCCAAAAAGTATCTGGTGGCGGTGTTCTCGTCCGGCACCGAGGACTTGAAAAGCCTGACCTGTGATCTGCTGCGCTACAACCGCGTCCGGCTGCGCGAGCTGGAAAAGCAAAAGGAAAAGGCGCACGATTACGCCAGATAAAATGGGGAGGCTCCGCCAAAAAGCGGAGCCTCTTCTGTCAGTTCATTTATGCTTTCTTATACGTCGATCATCTCAGGCTTGACGCAGAAATGGTACTGATCTTTGCGCTTCAGCTCTTTTCTGCATTTCGGACAAATCCACATCGTACAGGCCTCCAGCTCGGTTTTCTCTCAAATCTGTTTTTCGATCATGACTGTAATGTCTTTTTCGTTTTGCAGAAGAAGTTTGCTGTTCCACCCAGCAGTCAGCTTTGCGACTTCACCGGGTGAATACGGGTGAAAAACCATACCGTCCCATTTTCCACGGCAAAAAATATAATCGCCATCCTCATTGATTTCATGCGGTTCCGCTTCGTATTCATCGTCTGCAGCATCCAGGGTCAACAGCACATATCCACCGGGCCGAGCGATTCGCAGTAATTCTTCTATGGCACGTATCCCATGCTTGATCGGCATATGATCGACTACATCTCTGGCAACAACAGCGTCAAAACAGCTGTCGGGATAACCAGTTGCCAAAATGTTCGCCCGCTTGAAATCATCCGCAGAGAATCCTTCTTCCGAAAGCAACTTTTTCGTCAGTTATACAGCATTCTCTGCCATATCGAAGCCTGAAATGGAAAAACCGTGCTGTGCCAATTTCAAAGAATAAACCCCGCATCCGCAGCCGGCATCACAAACATGTGTTACTTTTCGGGTTTTCAGGAAATTAATAATCGCGTCCTGCGTCGTATCAAACCCCTGGATATATGAGGAAATGCGCATCGGGTCGATCGTTTCCCAAGATTGCTCCCAAAACGCTTTGCTTTTGACGTGATTCATACTACTTCTCCATAAACTCTTTTTCATCCTTTTCCCGCAGAGACCTCGTTCCGGTGCTTTCATTCATTAGGTTTTATGCTCAAAAACTGTCCATTTCAAAGAAGTATCCAAGTGTATTTACAAACTCGCCCTTATCAAATAGTTCTTTTATCTCCGGCTTCTTCATCCACGCCGTTTGCGCGACCTCTGCTGTTGTGGCTGTTCGAAGATCAACCTGTCCGTCATACTCAAACAACCAGACATCAACAATATCAGAAAATCTGACGCCATCCACAACTCTGCCGACCACAGAATGGATCAGCTTCCCGTCTTTGGGAGACAGTCTCACACCTACTTCCTCCTCTGTCTCGCGGAGCGCTGCGGTGAGGCTGTCCTCACCCTTCAACGCAGAACCGCCGACGCATTCCCATAGGAGCGGATGCATCGGTCGATCTGCGCTGCGCTGCGAGATCAGATACTCACCATTCCTGTTTTTGATCCAGACATGGACAACGAGGTGATAATACCCCTGAGGGATCTCTTCTCCCCGTATGTGCTCACGTCCTGTCAATTCCCGCCGTTCGTTGTATAAATCCCAAACTTCCACAAGCATACTCCTCGTTAAGTCACGATCTATTCACTTCCCGCAGAGACCTCGTTCCAGTGTTTTCCCTGTATCACACCGTCCCGCTCAAAGGCACGGTGGATCGCGTTGAGGACCTGCTTCTTGTCCGCGCTCCAAAGCGGCGCGATCAGCTCACGCTTGGCTCCGTCCCCGGTCAGCCGGTGGATCACCATGTCGGCCGGGATGGCCTCGACGCAGCGCTCCAACACGCGGATATACTCTTCCAAGGTCAGAACAGAAAACCGTCCCTTCCGGTAATCCTCAGCCAGATCCGTCCCCTCCAGCACATGCAAAAGCTGGAACTTGATCCCCTCCGCGCCGCTTTGCCCGATATAGCGGGCCGTCTCTGCCATCATCTCCGGCGTCTCGCCCGGCAGACCCAGGATCATGTGGACGATCACCTCGATTCCCGCCTCGTGCAGCCGACGCACAGCATCGTCAAAGGCCGCCAGGGGATAGCCGCGGCGGATAGTGCGAGCCGTGGCCTCGTGCACCGTTTGCAGACCGAGCTCCACCCAGACCGGCTTGACGGCGTTCAGCTCCCCGAGCAGCGCGACGACCTCTTCCGGAAGGCAATCGGGCCGGGTGCCGATCGACAGGACGACGACGTCCGGATGCGAAAGTGTCTGCGTGTATAGCGCGTGCAGTCTTTCCAGCGGTGCATAAGTTCCGGTATAGCTCTGATAATAGGCGATATACTTCTTCCCGCCCTTGTCTGCGACCAGCGTTTTCGCCTGTTCGATCGCCGTATGGACGTCCTTCCCGACCGGCACCGTGAAGGCGCCGCTCCCGCCGGCACAGAAGATGCAGCCGCGCGTATCGAGCGTCCCGTCCCGCGTCGGGCAGGTGAAGCCGCCGTCCAGGGCGAGCTTGTATACCTTTTCTCCGAAGCGCTGGCGCAGAGTCGCGTTCAGGCTCCGATAACGAAGCGTATCCGTCATGATTCCACAGGCCTTTCTCTCAACAAATCGGGATGACCGACTGTTTATCCAAGGGTTTGATCATCCGGCTACTCGACAAACAGCTCGTTGATCCGCCCGGCGTCTGTCTCTTCTGCTTCCTTGTATGAATACAGCATTTTCTTAAAACAAATGATCCGGTTTTCTTCCCGAAAGCCGACCGACAGATGAAAGCGCAGCGACGCGTCGTTTGTCAGCTCACAGTCGCTGGCAAACTCTGTGCAGCCCTTCTCCCGCGCCCACTGTTCGCATTCCGACAGAAGAGCCCGGGCAACGGCCCGGTGACGGTAGGCCTCACGGACGGCGATCCCCTCCAGGTACCCTACGGGGCTGGTCTCGCAGCCCTCCACGTAATCGTGACGCAGCGCACACAGGGCCACGCCGACAGCCTGCCCGTCGGCGCGGGCATAATAAACGGCGGAATTGTCTGAGCCGATGTATTCTCCGACGATCTCCGTCAGCTCTTCTCTGGAATGCTCCGGCCAGACGATCTCGACCAGTTCTGCCAGCCGGGAGGCGTCTTCCGCTCTTGCTCTCATCGCTTTCATCTCCTTATCCGCCGATCATTTCCATGGCGGCGATGGCACGCAGCTTTTCCGGCTCGATCCGATCCCGGCCGTAGGCGTCCAGAAACCGATCAGTCCAGGCGGTGGTTTTCAGATTGTAGTTCAGCGTCCACACGCCCCAGAGAATGTCGATATGCCTGTCTCCGATCCCGCCGCTTCCGAGATCGATGTAGCCGGAGAGCCTCCAGTCCTGCAAAATGATGTTCGGCAGGCAGTAATCGCCGTGGATCAGGGCATCCCCTTTCAGCGCTGGGATTCCTTCCCGCGCGGCGGCTGCGGCCTCGGCCAGAGAGGAGAACTCCCACATGCCCGCGAAAAGCTCCGGCTCATAGTGGCTGCCGTCCAGACCTTGCCGCACATTGTCGGCATAAGACGCGAGCCGGTCTACCGGGCAGCGCGTACCCGGCGTTTCATGCAGCGCGCGCAGCAGCGTCGCCGTGGTGTCGCAGAGCCGCTTCGGATCGGAGAGGCAGCGATCGTCGGTACAGTCTTCGCCCGGGATCCGGCGCGTGATCAAATAGTCCGTTCCGCCCTCCGTGCCATACAACAGCACCTCCGCAGACAGGCCCAGACCGTGATAGTATGCGGTCATCGTCGCTTCGGTCTGCAGCGTCCCCGCAGCGGCCGTTTTCATGTACATGCCGCCGTCCCGGTCGATGAAGACGACCCGCGCCTCTTTCGAGCAGCTGCTGTCGTACAGCGGAGCCCCCTCGAGAAAACACACTGCCTCGGAGGGGAGCCGCGCCAGATCCAATTGTGTTCTTGTTCGCTTCATTGACCGCGCCTCTCTGATCTCTTCCTGTTTTGGCAAATCAAATTATATCACAGAAAGATCTGCCGTGGAAGAGCGGTCAGCGCCCTTATCCTGTGCAAAAAAACTCTTGCAATCTGAAAAAGATATGATACAATACTATCAGCTAAAAGAAACAGATAGGAGGCGCGAGTTGTGACAGAAACCTTCGATATTGCGGGATACTGCCGGATCTCCGTCGATGAAGAACTGGATCGGGACAACACCTCGATTGAAAACCAGAAGGCAATCATCAAGGATTTCGTCAAGGAGAAATTTCCCGGCAGCAGCCTGAGCTTCTTTGAAGACCGCGACCGCTCCGGCTACACCTTTGAGCAGCGCGAGGGCTATCAGAGAATGCGCACGGGGCTGCTGAACCACACATACGACATTCTGGTGGTCAAGGATTTCTCCCGTTTCTCCCGCCGCAACAGTCGCGGCCTGGTGGAGCTGGAGGATCTGCGCGACGCCGGGGTGCGCATCATCTCCATCGGGGACGGGATCGACTTCCCCAACGACGACGACTGGCTGAAGATCCAGTTCCAGTTTCTCATTAACGAGATGCCGGTCACCGACGCGTCCAAAAAAGTGCGCGCGGTGGTGAACCGCCGCCAGAAGGACGGCAAGTGGATCTGCGCCGCGCCCTACGGCTACAAGATCAACGCCCGGCAGGAGTTCGAGGTCGTACCCACGGAGGCGGAGATCGTGCGCAAGATCTTCCAGCTGTACATCGAGGGCTGGGGCTACAAGCGGATCGCCAACTACCTCACCGACGAGGGCATCCCGACCCCGCGCATGTCCGAGCGCGAGCGCAAGGAGGCCGAGGGCAAGGAGTACAAGCGCACGGTCAAATCGGAATGGGCCATCGTCTCCGTGCAGGGGATTTTGGAAAACGACTTTTACATCGGCACCCTGCGCCAGAGCAAGTATACCCGAAAGAAGATCAACGGCAAGGACGTGAAGAAGGACGAAGACGAGCAGATCGTCATCGAGAACCATCATCAGGCGATCATTGAGTACCGGGATTTCCGAATCGTGGAGGAGCTGCGGCGCTCGCGCTCCAGGAGCGACTACCGCGGGGTCAAAAAATACGAGAACACCTACACCGGCTTTCTCGTCTGCGGCGACTGCGGAAGCCCGATGTTCTCCATGAGCCGGCCCGATCTGCGGGACGCCTACCGCTGCGGCACCTATCACCGCCGGGGGCTCAAGGGCTGCACCAGCCACTATATCCGGGTGGACACGCTGGACGCGCTGCTGAAGGATTATCTCCGTAAGGTGCGCGAAACCTCGGCAGACATGATCGCAAAGCTGCAGGCTGATATCCAGAAGCAGAACGAGGATCTGGAAGAGAAGGAGACCGCCGCCGACAACATGGAGGAGGTGCTTCTGGAGCTGCAGGAGGAGCTGAAGATCGCCAAGCGGCAGCGCGTGCGTGATCTGTCGAAGAGGCCGCAGAACGAGGCCATCATCAACCAGACCTACGACGAGATGGAGGCGGATATCGAAAGCCGCATCTCTGCGCTGAGCAAGCAGATCGAGCTGACAAAGGATCGAGAGAACACGATCATCCGCGTCAACCGCGCCGCCAAAACTGCCATCGAGGTCTTCGACGAGATCCTGGAGAAGGACAAGCTCGATCCGAAGGATCTGCATCTGATAATCGACAAGATCTTCGTCTATGAGGACCACGTGGAAATCAAGCTCAAGGCTGACATCGACAGCATTTTGCGCTGCGGGATGCTTCCGGAAAATGTAAAAGAGGCCGAAAAGTTGGAGGAATCGCCGGAAAATTTTAATTATGGCACGAAAGATAGCTTACAAGTCACAACAGTCCAGACCTCGGAGAAGCGTCCGGACAAGGTTTTTCGTGCCAATGTTATCTGTGACGGTGACCCGCTGGAGATCTTTACTGACCGCGAGGGAGAGCTGATTTTCAAGAAATATTCCCCGGTGGGCGAGCTGTCGGATTTCGCAGCGCAGATCTGCGAGAGCATGCGCAAATCCACAGACGGCATCGCCGCCGTCTGTGACCGCGACGCGGTGATCGCCATTGCCGGCGGCGCCAAACGCGAGCTGCTCGGCAAGCCCATCAGCGGCGCGCTCAGTGCGATTATGGAAAAGCGCGCCGCCTTCCGCCATGACAGCGGCGGGAGCAGCCTGCCCGTCTCCTCCGCCGACGAGCAGTACTGTCTCTCGGTGGCGGCGCCCGTCCTCACGGAGGGCGACGTGATGGGCTGCGTGATGTTCGTCACGCCGCGCGGCAGCCGCCCGGCCGGCGAGCTGGAGCTGAAGCTGGCGCAGACCGTGGCCTGCTTCCTCGGCAAGCAGATGGAAAGCTGATTTTACCCTTGCTTTTCCCCCTTGTTTCCTCTATACTGAAAACAACTGATACAGATGGGAGCTGAAAGGATGCACATTTCCGCCTGAATTCGGGCATACGCGGGATTTTTCCCGGCGGTGCTGATGCACCGCTTGTTTTGCTATGCCCATCAGCGCAGGAAATGAGATTTCTTTCGGTTTTTTAGCGCGGCCGTCGGCCGCGTTCGCCGGGGCGTATTGCCTTCCGCTGTTGGCCGCAGGAGTCTCTGTCCTGCGGCCAATATCTTTTTTCGGAGGGCATACATACCATGTCATTGATCCAAGTCAAGGACCTCAGTTTCACCTATCCCGGCAGCTTTGACCCGGTTTTTGAGCACTGCGGGTTTCAGATCGACACGAACTGGAAGCTGGGCTTCACCGGGCGCAACGGCCGCGGTAAGACCACCTTCCTGCGCCTGCTGACGGGAGAATACGACTATCAGGGCAGCATCTCCAAGAGCGTAGACTGCGACTACTTTCCTTTCCGCGTGACCCGGCCGGAGCTGCCGACCCGGGAGATCCTGGAGGCACTGCATCCGGAGCTGGAGGAATGGCGCCTGCTGCGCGAGATGGCGGCGCTGTCCCTCAACGAGGCGCTGCTGGAGCGGCGTTTCGACACCCTCTCGCCCGGAGAACAGACGAAGCTCCTGCTGGCGCTGCTGTTTACGCGGGAAAACCGCTTCCTGCTGATCGACGAGCCGACCAACCACCTCGATCTCGAAGGACGCGAGCTGGTCGGCCGCTATCTGAACGGCAAGCGCGGCTTCATCCTCGTCAGCCACGACCGCGCCCTGCTCGACAGCTGCGTGGACCACATCCTCTCGATCAACAAGACGACGATCGAGGTGCAGCGCGGCAATTTCTCCTCCTGGTGGGAGAACAAGGAGCTGCGCGACCGCTTCGAGCTGGCAGAGAACGAAAAGCTCAAAAAGGAGATCAAGCGCCTGAAGGAGACCGTGCGGGAAAAGGCCGAGTGGTCCGACCGCGCGGAGAGCCGCAAGAAGGGCGCGGAGGCCGCGAAGGCTGACAACAAAAAGGGCTGGGCGCCGCTGCAGGGCGCGAAGGCCAAAAAAAGCATGGCCCGCGCCAAGACCATCGAAGGCCGGCAGCAGGCGGCGATCCAGGAGAAATCCGGTCTGCTGAAGGATCTGGAGGAATCTGCCGAGCTGAAGCTGCCGCAGCTCGTCTATCACAGCGACCGCCTGCTGCTGGGGCGCGATCTGGCGGTGGACTACGGCGCGGGGCCGGTGTTCGAGGGCCTGCGCTTTGAGCTCAGGCGCGGGGATCGGATCGCGCTGCGCGGCAGGAACGGCAGCGGCAAATCGAGCCTGCTGAAGCTCGTCTGCGGAGAAGAGATCCCGCATACCGGCGTCTTCGAGCGCGGCAGCCGCCTTGTGATCTCCTACGTGCCGCAGGACTCGTCCTTCCTGCGCGGCAGCATTTCGGCCTATGCCCGCAGCAGCGGCGTCGACGAGAGCCTGATGCGCGCGATCCTGCACAAGCTGGGCTTTGTCCGCGCGCAGTTCGACCGGGATCTGAGCGAATTCAGCGCCGGACAGAAGAAAAAGGTGCTGATCGCCCGCAGCCTCTGTGAGCCGGCGCACCTGCACGTCTGGGACGAGCCGCTCAACTACATCGACGTGATCTCGCGCATGCAGATCGAGGAGCTGCTGCTGGGCAGCGCGCCGACGCTGCTCTTTGTGGAGCACGACCGGGTCTTCTGCGACAGGATCGCCAGCAAGATCATCGAATTATAGAAAAAGCTCACGGAAGAAGTCTTCCGTGAGCTTTTTTATCTGTCGGTATTTTACTTCACAGCGGTGGCCTGGAGGTTCGGTCCCTCGTACCAGTAGAGGAAGCCCTCGAGGTCGATCACGTCGCCGACCTTGAGATTCTCAACGGCCTTGTACACGTCGGTATCCTTGCCGCAGAGGTAGAACTCCACGCAGAACTCGTAGGTGGTGCCGTCCTTCGAGACCTTGAAGTACAGGTCGTCGGTCTTGCCCTCGGGATCCTTGTAGGCAAAGGCGGCGCCGCTCTCGTCATAGGCCCCGACGGTCACGCCCTTGAAGCTGACGAGCTGGTTCATAAACTTGGCCATATCGTCCGTGCCCCAGGCAGCGGTGGCATCCACGGGCTCGGCGACGTAGGGCGTGGCGTCGACAAACTCAAAGGTCGCGTCAGCGATCTCGACCTCGCCGGCCCACTCGCTCTTGAAGCCATTGACCAGGATCCACTGGCCCTGCATGAGCTTGGCCGCATCTTCCTCGGAGCAGGCCATGTTGTAGATGAAATAGGCGCCGTCCGGATCGGCAGCGTAGACGGTGATCTGGTCGTTCCACCAGGACTGGGTCGCCTGGACGCAGGCCAGGATGGTGACGGGATCGTCGACCGCGGCAGCGGCATATTCGCCATAGCTCATGAAGGTGAGCTCATCCTTCGGATCGATCTCGGGATCCGCCGGCTTGACGCCGGTGGCCTGGAGGTTCGGTCCCTCGTACCAGTAGAGGAAGCCCTTGAGGTCGATCACGTCGCCGACCTTCAGGTTCTCGACGGACTTGTACACGTCGCTGTCCTTGCCGCAGAGATAGAACTCCACGCAGAACTCATAGGTGGTGTCGCCCTTGGTGACCTTGAAGTACAGGTCGTCGGTCTTGCCCTCGGGATCCTTGTAGGCGAAAGCGGCGCCGCTCTCGTCATAGGCCTCGACGGTCACGCCCTTGAACAGGACGAGCTGGTTCATATAGTTGATCATATCGACCGAACCCCAGGCATCGGTGGCGTCCACGGGCTCGGCAATGTAGCTGTCGCCGTCCACGAACTCGAAGCTGCCGTCAACGATCTCGACCTCACCGGCCCATTCGCCCTTGAAGCCGGTCACGCGGATCTTCTGGCCGGGAACGAGCTTGGCCGCGTCTTCCTCGGAGCAGGCCATGTTGTAGATGAAGTACGCGCCGTCCTGATCCTGGGCGTAGACGGTGATCTGGTCGTTCCACCAGGACTGGGTCGCCTGGACATAGGCCTCGATGACCACGGGAGCGTCGACCGCAGCTGCAGCATACTCGGCGTAGCTCATGACGGGGGTCTCTTCGGCGGGAGCCTCGGTGGGCTGCTCGGCGGGAGTCTCGGCAGGCTGCTCGACAGGCGCTTCGGTGGGCTGCTCGGCGGGTTTCTCGGCAGGCGCGGCCTGCTGACCGCAGGCGGCCAGGGCGAAGACCATGCACAGAGCGAGAAGCAGTGCGAAAATCTTTTTCATTTTCATTCTCCTTGTAAAAAATTTGTATGTTCCGTTCGAAACTTTCCACATGAGAACATCGTGCTTATTATACGCAGCTTTTGTGAACAAATCAAGCGTTGCGCCGCTTTTCGGCTTGTTTCTTTTTTATCAGACCGCGAAGGGCGAACAGCCCGATCAGCAGCCAGACGGCGGCCAGCGTCGTGAGCAGCGCCACGGAGGCGGCGGGCAGCGGCCCCAGCTCCTCCGCGCCCTTCTGCGGTGCGGCGGTCTCCGTCTCCTCCCCTGTCGGCTGCTCGTCGAAGCTGACGTTATTGAGGCGGTAGAGGGCGATGACCTCGTCATAGAGCTTCTGCATATAGTCCTCGTCCACGGTCGTTTTGCGGCGCACGGCCTTGGTCACGTTTTCGATGAGCTGGCCCGCGGCGTCGCGCACGGAGGCCGAGCCGTTGAAGACCGGCGTGGTAAAGGTGTTTTCCGTGTTCGCCATCAGCAGCTCGGAGGCCTGGATCTTGATGTCGTAGTGCTCGTCCTGGTCCTCGCCGATGCGGCTGAGATAGTCCCGATAGCCGGGGTCATTCTGCGCCTTGCTCGTCACGGGGACGTAGCCCTCGGTCTCGGCATAGGCGATCTGCACGTCGTTGGTGAGCAGATACTGCGCGAAGAGCCAGGAGGCCAGCACCTCCTGCGGATCGTCCTTCTGGAAGATACACAGCGAGGGGCCCTGCGAGATCATCTGCGGGTGATCGACATCGAACTGCGGCACCGGCAGGACGGCGGTCTCAAACTCCACCAGCTGATCGGGCGGGATATCCACCAGCGGCGCGTCGGAGCCCATCCAGGTGGCGCCGGCGGTGGAATCCACGGCGAAGATGCACTGACCGGCGTTGAGGAAGTTGGCCGGATAGCTGGAAATCTTGAAGGTGGAGAAGGCGCGGCTCCCGGCGTGCTCGGCGATGGTGTAGAGAAGCTCCTTCGTCGTGTCGTTGAACAGCAGCACCTTGCCGTCGGCGGTGGAATAGCCCGCGCCGCGCTGGCGCAGCATCTGGATCATCATGTTGTCGGTGGACTTGTAGATGAAGGGGATCATCACCTGCTGGCCGTTGATTTTGAAGCTGCCGTCGGGGTTCTTCTCCATGGCCTTCTCGGAGACCTCCCACACGAAGTCCCAGGTCAGCACCTCGGGCAGCTCATAGCCGAGCTTTTCCACGAAGGTCTTGTTGACGTAGCAGGCCTCGGTGGAGCGCATATAGGGGATGGCGTAGTGGGCGCCTTCCAGCACGCACTCGGCCAGGAATTCCGGCACGATCTCGTCCTGGCGCGGCGAGTCGAATTTCAGCTCGCTGCCGCCGAGTCCGAAGGCGGGATCGGCAAACCAGGCGTCCAGCGGCAGCACCACGTCCTCGCCGGTCAGATAGGTGGCGATGTGGTCGGGGTAGCTGATGCAGACGTTGGGCGTGGTGTGGGTGGCAATGTTGGTGATGACGTCGTTGTAGATGCGGCCGTAGTCGGTATACAGGCGCAGCTTCACGCTCACGTTCGGATAGAGCTTTTGGAAGCTGTCGATGGCCTGCTGATAAATGGCGATCTGGGTCTTGTTGGTGTCGTTCTTGGCCCAGAAGCTGATCTCGATCTGTTTGCTCTCGTCAAAGCGCTCCGGCACCGGGGATTCGCCCTCGAAGCTGATCTCCGTGCCTTCGCTCTCCCCCGCATCCGAGGCGAGGCGGCCGTGGCAGGCTGTGAGGGAAAGCAGCATCAGCAGCGCCAGCAGCAGGGTCAGGGCTTTCTGTACCTGCTTCATCCCTTCGTCCCTCCTCTCGACACGCCGGCCATGATCTTGTTGCGGAAGATCAGGAACAGCACGATCAGCGGCACGGAGATGACCACGACGGCCGCCATCATGGCGGGCACGTTTTCGCGGCCGAAGCCGTTTTCGCGCAGCTCCTGGATGCCGTTGGAGACCAGGAAATAGGCGGCCTCGTCGGTGATCAGGCGCGGCCAGACGTAGGAGTTCCAGCACTCGATGACCTTGAGGATGATCACCGTGACCACCGTCGGGCGGCAGATGGGCAGCATGACCTTGAACAGATACTTGAGATCCGAGGTGCCGTCGACCTTGGCGGCCTTGTACAGCTCCTCCGGGATCTGCTCAAAATTCTCCTTGAGCAGATAGATATAGAACACGCTCGTCACCGAGGGCAGGATCAGGCCCCAGAAGGTATTGCGCATGTTCCAGTTGGTGATGGTGACGAAGTTGGTGATAACGACCAGCTCGTTCGGGATCATCATCAGCGCGAGAAACAGCGAAAACAGCAGATTCTTGCCCCGGAATTTCAGCCGGGCAAAGGCGTAGGCCGCGAAGATGATGACGCAGAGCATCAGCCCCGTGGTCGCGACGGTGAAGATGATGGTGTTGGCGAAATAGCGCGCCAGCGGCACGCCGGTGAAGGCGGTGACGTAGTTTTCCAGCGTGGGCTGGAGCGTGAAGAAGGCGGGCACGTGCTCGGCGTTGTAGGCGCTGTAGCTCTTGACGGAGCTGAGCAGCATCCAGTAAAACGGGAAGAGCACGATCAGCGCCCAGAGCGTCAAGAGTGCGTAAGTGACGGTCTTGCGCGTGCGCTCGCCGGCTCTGGCGCGGCGTTCGATGCGTTCGTAATCCATTCCCCGCACCTCCTCAGGTCGCTTTTTTGCTGATCATAAGGTTGATGACCGTGATGGTGAACACGATCACAAACAGGATCAGCGCCGCGGCGGAGGCGTAAGACGGGTAGCCGCCGCTGTTGCCGTAGAGCATGTCGTAGACATAGCCGACGATGGTGTTCATGCCGGCCACGTTCAGGTCGGTGCCGAAGATGGCCACCTCGTCCGAGTAGGCCTTGAAGGCGCCGATAAAGCCGGTGATGACGAGATAGAAGATCATCGGGGAGATCATCGGCAGGGTGATGCGCGTGAAGATGCGCCACTTGGAGGTGCCGTCCACGCGTGCGGCCTTGTAGTAATCCTGGTTGACCGAGGCCAGCGCGCTCGTGAGGATCAGGATCTTGAAGGGCATGACCACCCAGACCGTATACAGGCACATGACCAGCATCTTGGCCCAGTAGGGGCCGTCGATAAAGTCCACCGCCTCGCCGCCGAAGGCCTTGATGAGGAGGTTGATCATGCCGTCGGAGTAGGCGGTTTTTTTGAACAGGATCATGAACACCAGGCCGACGGCCAGGGTGTTCGTCACATAGGGCAGGAAAAACACGGTCTGATAGGCCTGGCGCAGGGGCTTGATGGAGTTGAGGCCCAGGGAGATCAGCAGCGCCAGTCCCGTGGACAGCGGCACCGTGATGATGACCAGGATGAAGGTGTTCTTCACCGCCTGCAGGAAATAGGGATCGCGCAGGACGTGGGCATAGTTGTACCAGCCGACGCCGGTGTAGGTCTGGGAGGCGAAATTGAACTTTTCCTCAAAGGAATACACCAGCACGTCGAAGAGCGGATAGACCATGAACACGCCCAGAAAAGCGATGGCCGGCAGCAGATAGAGCCAGGCCTTGCGGTTATTTTGTTCCATGGCAGCCTCCGGCCTTATTCGGCGTCAAAGGGGATGCTCTCCTCCGTCTGTGCGTCGAAGAGATGGAGCTTGAAGGGCTTGACGGCAAAGCGCACCTGGTCTTTGCCGACCTCCACGCGGTCCTCGGAGGGGATGATGGAGCGGATCGTCTCGCTGACGGCGGCGGGATGGGTCGAAACGACGCTGGTGTCGCGGCCCATGACCTCCACGGCGCGCGTTTGACAGCAGAGCGGCCCGTTTTCATCGAGGATGAAGCCCTCGGGGCGAATGCCGACAAAGACCTCGCGGTCCGTGACGCCCTTTACTCGAAGCACCTCGTCCTCGCCCAGGCGCAACACGCCGTTTTTCACCTCGCCGCGGAAAACGTTGATCGGCGGGGTGCCGAGGAATTTCGCCACGAACAGGTTGACGGGATGGTCGTAGACCTCCTGGGGCTTGCCGATCTGGTGCACCACGCCCTCCTTCATCACAACGATCAGGTCGGAGATGCTCATGGCCTCCTCCTGGTCGTGGGTGACGAAGATCGTAGTGATGCCGGTCTCGCGCTGGATGCGGCGGATCTCCTCGCGGGTCTGCAGGCGCAGCCGCGCGTCGAGGTTACTCAGCGGCTCGTCGAGCAGCAGCACACGGGGCATCTTCACCAGCGCGCGGGCGATGGCCACGCGCTGCTGCTGGCCGCCGGACATCTCGCTGGGCTTGCGGTCCATCAGTCGCTCGATCTGCACCAGGCGCGCGGCCTCCTCCGCCTTGCGCAGCATGACCTCCTTGCTCAGCTTCTGCTCGCCCTTGAGGTTCTGCAGGGGAAAGAGGATGTTCTGCCGCACGGTCAGATGCGGGTAGAGCGCATAGTTCTGGAACACCAGGCCGACGCCGCGGTTTTCCGGCGGCAGCTTCGTCACGTCGTCGTCGCCGAAAAAGATCTGCCCGCTGGTGGGAGCCTCCAGGCCGGAGATCAGGTTCAGCGTGGTGCTCTTGCCGCAGCCGGAGGGGCCGAGCAGGCCGATCAGCTTCCCGTCCGGGATCTCAAAGGTGAAATCGTTGACGGCGATCACGTCGGGGCCTTTTTTGTTTCGGTTGGGAAAGCGCTTGGTCAGATGCTGCAGGACAACTTTCATGGCGGATCATCCCTTTTCCTTGAATAGTCAAATAACCGGAGAAACTATTTCTCCGGTTATCATTAAAACCCATCCGCAGGGCAAAGTCAAGGCGCAAAAAACATCACCGCCCCGAAGGGCGGTGATGCGTTCGTATGAACTTGGGTCAGCTTTGCGGAAACAGAGGATCAGGCCTTCTGCTTGGCCTGCTTGGCAAAGGTGCCGATGCCCTCGATGACGAGGAAGATCGCCAGGATGACCATCGCGATCGCGAAGATCAGCTGGAACCAGAGGCCCCAGTTGGCGAGGCCGCCGCCGATGAGGGAGAAGATCTTCATGACCAGAGAGGTCAGGGTGGCGCAGAGCATGAAGATCATCGGGATGATGAACATCTTGTTGTTCTTGCCGACTTCGCCGAGCCAGGTGGCAACAGCCATCAGAGCCAGGCCGGCCAGCAGCTGGTTGGCAGCGCCGAACAGAGCCCAGATCGCGCTCAGCTTCATGCCGCCGAGGACGCAGCCGATGACGACCATGACGAGAGTGCCGGTCAGGGGGTGGCAGAGGAACTTACGGAAGCCCTTGGCGTCCTTCCAGTTGGCCTCGCCTTCCTTCAGGAACAGCTCGCTGAACATGAAGCGGCTCAGACGGGTCGCGGTGTCCAGAGAGGTCAGAGCGAAGACGGAGACAGCCAGGGTCAGCAGGGCGTAGATCACGCCGTAGAGGCTGGTGCCTTCGGGAGCAAACATGGTGGCAATACCGTCGGCAAACGCGACAGCGGGAGAGCCGCTGAACGCGAACAGGCCCTTGTCATTGAGGGCGATGTACTTGCTGGCGACCATGCCGACAGCAATCAGGGAGATAACAGCCAGAGCGGACTCGATGAGCATGGCGCCGTAGCCGATGGGCTTGGCGTGGGACTCATTGGCCAGCTGCTTGGAGGTGGTGCCGGAGGCGACCAGGCTGTGGAAGCCGGAGCAGGCGCCGCAGGCGACGGTGATGAACAGAGCCGGGAACATCGGGCCGATGGCGGTCTTCCAGCCGGTGAAGGCGGGCAGATCGAAGGCGACGCGGCTGCCGAAGCTGCACACGAAGATGCCGATGATGGCGACGACCATCATGCCGTAGAGCAGGAAGCTGGACAGGTAGTCACGGGGCTGCAGCAGGATCCACACGGGAACCAGGGAAGCGACCGCGATGTAGGCGCCGATGAAGATGATCCAGAACGTACGGGACGCAGCGAGACCGACCTCCAGGCCGAAGAACAGCATGGCCAGGATGCAGACGATGCCGATGACGGTGGCAGGACCGGTCTTCAGGCCGGCCTTGTTGGTCAGCAGACCGTAAACAATGGCCAGGACGATGAACAGCATGGAGACCATAGCGGTGGTCTCGTTGCCGGTCACGGTGCCGGTGGTGATGCCGACGTTCTCGGACATGAAGGTGCCGGCGACGACGTTCACGAAGGACGCAACGACGAGGACCAGAACCAGCAGCGCGAAGATCAGGAACAGCTTATGAGCACGCTTGCCCATGGAGTCCCGGATAACGTCGCCGATGGACTTGCCGCCGTGGCGGACGGACGCGAACAGGGAGCCGTAGTCATGCAGACCACCGAAGAAGATGCCGCCGATGACACACCACAGGAACACGGGGACCCAGCCGAACACAGCGGCCTGGATCGGTCCGTTGATGGGGCCGGCGCCCGCGATGGACGAGAAGTGGTGACCCATCAGGACAGCGGGCTTGGCGGCGACGAAGTCGACACCGTCATTGAGCTCGACTGCGGGGGTCTTGCGGGTGGGATCAACGCCCCACTGCTTTGCCAGCCAACGGCCATAGAAGACATAGCCGATGACGAGTGCAGCGATAGCTGCAAGGATGATCAGGATAGCCAAACAGATCTCCTCCTCTAAAAATTTATATTGCTAAAGAGCTTCTTCAGGTCATGGCCCATCCGGTTGCAGACCATGTTGCGGGAAGGAGTCTCTATGGCAATCAAACGAAGGACGCTCCAGCCGTGGAAGGTGAGCATGTAGTTTTTGCTTTGCCTGGTTTTTTTCAGCAGGGCCGCCGCCTCCGGATCGATCCGGTCGGCCAGCACGACAAGGATCACGTCGGTGTTGCGATGGTTGGGACCGGGCCTCACCCGGGACAGTCCCTCCGTCCAGGCGGCCTCGGCCAAATGCTGCGCCCGCTCCGCCGTCAGTTCTTCCTCCGCGGCGAAGAAAACGATCTCGCGGGATTCGGCGGAGCTGATCTTGACCGTTTTGAAGCCGGACAGAAGTTCATCGACGACGCTGCTCTCGGCCTCCGCGGCAAAGGGCGGGGCGACCACATCGCGTTTGACCTTGTAATACTGCCCGTACATCTGCAATACTTTTTCCAGTGCCTCGGCAGCAAACATGGCGGTCTCCTCATGCCAAGCAAAAATATTAACAAACGATGAATGGCATGCTATATTCTAATGCTTTTTGGCGAAAATGGCAAGCCTATATTTCAATTTTTTTAAAAAATTGTGAAGTCTTCCAGTAAAAAAATCGAAAAAGCAAGCGCGGCCTTCCATTTTCTGTTTATCCGATCTCCCAGACGACCGTCACGGTATCGGAAACGGCGATATCGTCCGGTTCGATATCCATATCATAGCCGGCGGCCTCCGGCATGCTCATGCTCCTGTCCGCCCGGATCGCGCCGTTCATCGGCCGGTACTCGAAGTCGATCTCGCCCCAGGAATAGTCGATGCTCTGGATCTCCCGGAGCGCAACACCTCCGGCCTGTGTCAGAACGGCCGCCTTTTCCTTCGCGTCCGCCTCGGCTTTCCCGAGCAGCAGGTTCTTCGCCGCCTCCGGGTCCTTCACCGTATAGCTGATGCGAAACTCAGCCTTTGCGCCGCAGTTGGCAAGCGCATACAGGATCCTGCCGAGGCGCTCGTTGTCCGACTCGAACTCGAGCTTCAGGACGTGGCGGAAGCGATATCCGGCAAAGCGCTGCCGATAGACGCCGTTTTGGTCCTGATAGTTCTCATATTCCGTATCCACGCTGAAGCTCAGCGTCTTCAGGTCGGCGCGCTCGAAGCCGAAGGCGGAGAGAACGTCTTTGAGCGTTTCCGTCTCCTCGGCGGAACGGCGCAGCGTCTCGCCATAGTCTCTGTGCAGACCGTCCAGCGTCATCGTGATGCGGGTCGTATCGGGCCGGACTTTGATCTGGCCCTTCCCTGTCACTCGGATCGTTCTCATTGTATGCTCCTTTCCCTGCTCTCCTGCAGGATCGGTTTGATCGGAAGCCTCGTCAGCCGATCAAAGGCAGCCGACTGTCTTAAACCCTTTTCAAGTCGGCTTCGATGCGGCCGTCGTCCACAGACAGCAGCGCATAGCACGGCCGCGCCGAGCGGCCGATCGAACCGGGGTTGAGCAGCGTGATCCCGCGGCGGCTCTCCAGGCAGGGCAGGTGCGTGTGGCCGAAGAGCGCCAGGCTTGCGCCGGCCTCCTCCGCTGCCCGAAGCAGGCTGTCCAGGTCCGGCTCGTGCTTGACCTCGTACAGGTGCCCGTGGGTCGCGAATACACACACGCCGCCCAGCGTGCAGACGATGGACGCGCTCAGCGACGAGCGCCAGTCGCAGTTGCCGCGCACCGCATAGAACGGAAGCACTGGATAACGCGCCTGCACCTGCGCCAGATCGCGCTCCCCGTCGCCGAGGAAGAAGCACAGCGCAGGCTTCTCCCGCGCGATCGCCCGGATCATGTTGTCCGCGCAGCCGTGGGAATCCGAAAAAACACAGATTCTTATCATCATTCTCAAGAAACGGAGCCGCCTGAAAACAGGCGGCTCCCGTCGATGCTGTTCCTGTCAGATGCCGGTTTCGCTGCCGGTCAGATCGCCCAGCAGCTTTTCGCGCACGACGCGCACCTGGGTCTCGCGCACCTTCTGGCGCAGCGGCAGCACCGCGCGCGGAGAGACGGACAGCTCGTCCAGTCCGATGGACAGGAACAGCTCCGTCAGCTCCAGGTCGGCGCCGAGCTCGCCGCAGATGCCGCACCAGATGCCCTCCTTGTGGGCGTTGTCGCAGGCCATCTTAATGAGGCGCAGCACGGCGGGGTGATGCGCGTCGAAGAAGCGGCCCAGGTCATTGTTCTGGCGGTCGCAGGCAAGCGTATACTGGGTCAGGTCGTTGGTGCCGATGGAGAAGAAGTCCACTTCCTTGGCAAGCCGGTCGCTGATCATGGCGGCGGCGGGCGTTTCGATCATGATGCCCACGTCCACCTCGTCCGAGAAGGGGATGCCCTCGGCCGTCAGTTCCTTCTTCACCTGCTTGCACATCTTCTTGGCCTCGCGCACTTCCCACACGGAGGCGACCATCGGGAACATGATGGACAGGCGGCCGTAGGCGGAGGCGCGGTACAGGGCGCGCAGCTGGGTGCGGAAGATCTCCGGCCGGTTGAGGCAGATGCGCAGCGCGCGGTTGCCGAGCGCGGGGTTCTCCTCGTGCGGGAGCTTGAAGTACTCGATCATCTTGTCCGCGCCGATATCCAGCGTGCGGATGACGACCTCCTTGCCGCCCATATCGGAGAGGACCTTCTTGTAGGCCTCAAACTGGTAATCCTCGGTGGGATAATCATCGCAGTTGAGGTAGAGGAATTCACTGCGGAACAGGCCGATGCCGCCGCCGTCGTTTTCGAGCACGGCGTGCACGTCCTCGGGGTTGCCGATGTTGCAGTAGACGCGGATCTCCTGGCCGTCCTTGGAGACGTTGGGCTGGCCCTTGAGCTGATTCAGGAGCTCCTGACGCTTGAGGATCTCGGCGCGTTTCTTCATCAGACGGGCGCGGGTCTCGTCGTCTGCGTCCACAACGACCGTGCCGGTGCCGCCGTCCACGATGACCTCGCGGCCGGCGTACTCCTCCTTGAGCTGATCGCCCGCGCCGATGATGGCGGGGATGCCCATCGTGCGGGCGAGGATGGCGGTGTGGCTGGAGCCGGAGCCGCCGGAGGTCACGAAGCCCAGGATCTTGGACTTGTCGAGCTGCACGGTCTCGCTGGGGGCGAGATCGTCGGAGGCCAGGACCACGGGCACCTCGGAATCGATGCCGCCCTGCACCACGCCGGAGAGGATGCCCACGATGCGGCCGGAGATGTCCTTGACGTCGGCGGCGCGGGCCTTGAAGTAATCGTCGTCCATCGCGGCGAAGGCCTCCGCCTGGATGGCGCCGGCGTCGGTGACGGCGGCCTCGGCGTTCAGGCCGGACTCTTTGATGAAGCCCTCGATGGCCTCTTCGTAATCTAGGTCCTCGCACATCATCTGGTGGGTCTCAAAGAGCATGGCGGCCTCGTCGCCGGCCTCCGCGCGGGCCTTTTCGGCCAGCACGCCGAGCTGCTCGATGGCCTTGGCCTGCGCGTCCTTGAAGCGCAGCCACTCCGCCTCGCGGTCGGCGACCTCATAGCGGCGCAGGGTGCCGGTCGCTCTCTGATAGAAATACAGGGGGCCGGCCGCAACGCCGGTGGATACGCCCTTGCCCTGAATGGTGATCATAAGAACAAACTCCTTTCCGATAGGAAAATACGGCTGTCGCAGCGGCAGCCGTATTTTCCCGTATTTTTACAGATTGGCCTTGAAGAAAGCTTCGATCGCGGCAGCGACGGCTTCCTCATCTCCGCCCTCGACGGCGACCTTGACGGTGTCGCCCTGCTTGATGCCCATCTGCATGAGCGCCATCAGCTTGAGCGCGTTGACAGACTTCTCACCCTTGGTGATGGTGACGGCGGAGCCGGCGTAGCTCTTGATCTCCTTGACCAGCAGGCCGGCGGGACGGGCGTGGATGCCCACGGGATCGGTGATGGTGTACTCAAAAGTTTTCATGTTCTTTCCTCCGTATGTGAATGGATTATTTCAGGCCGCACTCGACGCCCTCGAGGTCGTCGGAGTTGGTGAGCAGCATGACGACGGTGTCGTTATAGCCGGCCTTCTGGATGGCCGCGCGGTCGAAGCCAAGCAGCTTCTGGCCGGCCTTGACCTCGGCGCCCTCTTCGACGAAGGCGCTGAAGCCCTCGCCCTGCATGTTGACGGTGTTGACGCCGATGTGGATCAGCACTTCCATGCCGTCCTTTTCGAGCGTGACGGCGTGCTTGGTATCGAAGACGGAGGTCACGGTGCCGTCAAAGGGAGCGACGACGATGCCGTCCTCGGGCACGACGCCGATGCCGTCGCCCAGGATGCCCATGGCGAAGGTGTCGTCGGGGATCTCCTCGCGGGCGATGACCTTGCCCTTGCAGGGCTGCAGCAGCTCGCCGGCGGCGCAGCGCACCACGGAGGGCATGGGCTCGGCGGGAGCTTCGGGCTCGGCGGCCTTCTTCTCCTCGGGCTTATCCTCTTTCCAGATGATCCAGGTCAGCGCGAAGGCGATGCCGGAGGCGATCAGCAGCTCCACGAGGTAGAGGGGCACGTTGTTGACAGCGGGGATGGCGGGGATGCCGGTCACGCCGTAGACCGGAGCGCCCAGTCCGAACAGGGCGCCGAACAGCGCGCCGATCGCGCCGCCGGCCATGCCGCACAGGAAGGGCTTCATGAAGCGGAAGTTGATACCGAAGATCGCGGGCTCGGTGATGCCCAGGGCCGCGGACAGCGAGGAGGGCAGAGCCACGGACTTGGTCTTCTGGTTACGGACCTTCAGCGCAACGGCAAGGCAGGCGCCGAACTGCGCGAAGTTCGCGGCGGAGGCAATGGGCATCCAGGTGTTCAGACCCGTCTGCGCGATCATGCCGGCCTCGATGACGTTGTACATGTGGTGCAGGCCCATGACGACCGTCCAGGGATAGATGGCGCCCATGACGAGGGAGCCGAGCAGAGAGCTTGCCAGCCACTTGGCGCCGGCCAGCACCCAGTTTTCCAGGATGGAGAAGATGGGTCCGATGATCGTGAAGGTCACGAACGCGGTGACGAGCACGGTGCAAAGCGGGGTAACGAAGAGGTCGATCATCTCGGGGACCTTCTTATGCAGCCACTTCTCTACCGTCGACATGAGAAGGACTGCCAGAATGACCGGGATGACGTGGCCCTGATAGCCGACCTGCTGGACGTTGAAGAAGAACAGGTGCCAGGTCGGGATCTCGCCGGCGGCGTAGTTGCCGACGGTCCAGGCGTTGATCAGCGCGGGGTGGACCATCATCAGGCCGATGACGGCGCCGAGGAAGATGTTGCCGCCGAAGACGCGCGCGGAGGAGATGGCCACCAGCACGGGCAGGAGAGCGAAGGCGGTGTTGGCCACCAGGTCAAGGAAGCTGTACCAGTCGCTGGCGCCAAAGGCGGGCCAGAACTTGGGGATGGCCTCGACCAGGCCCATCATCAGGCCGGAGGCGACGATGGCGGGCAGGATGGGGACGAACACGTCGCCCGGGGTCTTCAGGATCTTTTTCCACAGCGGCATCCGGGAGGCGGCCGCAGCCTTGACGTCGGCCTTGGAGGCGGCGGTCAGACCGGTGACGGCCAAAAACTCGTCATAGACCTTGTTGACGGTGCCGGTGCCGATGATCAGCTGGAGCTGGCCGTTGGAATTGAAAAGGCCCTTCACGCCCTCCACTTCTTCCAGCGCCTTGGTATCGATCTTGCTGTTGTCCGCGATCACGAGACGCAGACGGGTGGCGCAGTGTGCCGCGCTGATGATGTTTTCTTTTCCGCCCAGGTGGAAAAAGATCTCTTCAGCACATTTGCGGTAGTCGAGCGCCATAGTATGAATCTCCCCTTTTCTATACAGCGGCCGTCCGGACCCGGCGGCCACTTTTCTTATCAATTATATCAGACTCCTTCGGAGACCTCAATCATCTTTGGATCCCCCGAAATCACGAAAAACTCTTTCAGTTTTTGTTGCTTTTCACCAAGCCGAGCTCTCGGAAAGCCCAGGCCAGGCCGTCCTCCTGCACCGAAGGGCAGACCAGATCGCTCTGTTTTTTCAGATTGGGGCTGCCGTTTGCCATGCACACGCCGGTACCGACCGTCTGGATCATCTCCAGGTCGTTCATGCTGTCGCCGAAGCCGATCGTGTCCTCCACGGAGCAGTCGAGCGCCTCGCAGATCTGCCGGATGCCGCTGCCCTTGTCGAATTTGCGGTTGATCAGCTCGCCGTTGAGGCAGTTGGCGCCCGCCAGATCCTGCACGAGGAAGTAAAACTCTCCTTCCAGCTCCCGGATCGCCGGGGCGAGCTGCTCAGGCTTCGCACACATGAAGACCACCTTGTAGATCGGCCGCCCGTCGTATTCCTTCATCGGGCGGATGCCCAGATCCTTCTCCAGCGCCTCGCGCCAGCGCAGCAGCTCGCTGTTGCCGCCGGAGACCTGCTGCAGAAATTGGCCCATGCCCTCGTCGCACCAGCTGGCGTCCTTTGCTTCGATGGTGCGCAGCACGCCGCCCTCGGCAAAGAGCCGCAGGGCGCGCTCCTTCTGCTCTTCGGTCATCGGGCAGTCGTAGAGCACCCGCTCGCCCATGAACACGTAGCCGCCGCCGCTGGCCACCGCCCCGTCAAAGCCGAAGCCGAGAAGCGGCCGGAGCATATCGTAATTGCGCCCCGAGCAGAGGAACACTTTATGTCCCGCCTGCTGCGCCAGGCGGATCGCCTCCAGCGCGCTGGCGGGCGGCTCGTTGCTGCCGGGGGCGGTCAGCGTGCCGTCGATATCCAGAAAAATCAGCTTCTTGTCCATTCCCGTTTCTCCTTACACGGTTTCAATGCGGATCACGTTGGTGTTGCCGCTCTCGCCGCTGGTATTGCCGCCGGTCACGACCACGGTATCCCCCGCGTTCAGGCCGAGCGTGTCGCGCGCCGCCCGCAGCGCGTAGTAGTACAGCACCTCCATATTGGGGAACTGCTCCGTCAGCAGCGGCACGACGCCCCAGCTCAGCGCCAGCTTGTACCAGGCGCGTTTGCCGGTGGCCAGGCCCAGGATCGTGATCGGCGCGCGGAAGCGGGAGACCATGCGCACGGTCAGACCGCTGAGCGAGGTGACCACGATGGCCTTGGCCTGCAGGTCGATGGCCATGGTGCAGGCCGCGTGGGAGATCGCGTCCACGCGGTTGTGGATGATGAACTCCCGGGTGCGGAACTGGCCGATGTAGTCGATGTGCTTCTCGGTCTCCTCCGCGATCTCGCCCATCACGCGCAGCGCCTCGACCGGGTATTTGCCGGCGGCCGACTCGCCCGAGAGCATCACGGCGCTGGTGCCGTCGTAGACGGCGTTGGCCACGTCGCTGATCTCGGCGCGGGTGGGCCGGGGATTGGTGATCATGCTCTCGAGCATCTCGGTGGCGGTGATGACCCGCTTGCCGAGCATGCGGCACTTGGTGATCAGGTGTTTCTGAATGGCGGGCAGCTCGGTGAACGGCACCTCCACGCCCAGGTCACCGCGGGCGACCATGATGCCCTCGCAGGCGGTGCAGATCTCGTCGATGTTGTCCACGCCGGACTGGTTTTCGATCTTGGCGATCACGTCGATGTCTCCCCCGCCGTTGGCCTTCAAAAAGCCCTTGAGATCCAGCATGTCCTGCTTGCAGGACACAAAGGAAGCCGCGACAAAGTCCACGCCGTTTCGGATGCCAAAGAGCAGATCCGCCTTGTCCTGCTCGCTCAGGAAGGTCTGGCGCAGCACCTTGCCGGGAAAGCTCATGCTCTCGCGGTCAGAGAGGACGCCGCCGGTGAGCACGCGGCAGCGGATCTCCGTGCCCTCGATCTGCCGCACCTCAAAGATCACGAGGCCGTTGTTGACCAGGATCCGGTCACCCGGTGCCAGGTCGTCGGCAAGACCGGCGTAGCTGACGGACACGATGTGCTCGTCGCCGACGACGTCCCGCGTGGTGAAGGTGAACTCGTCCCCGTCCTTGAGCGTGATCTTCCCGTTTTCAAAGGTACGGATGCGGTACTCGGGGCCCTTGGTGTCCAGCATGATGGCGATGGGCAGCTTCAGCTCCTCGCGCACTGCCTTGATCATATCGATCTTTTTCTGATGCTCGTCATGGGTGCCGTGGGAGAAATTCAGCCGGGCCACGTTGAGGCCCTGCCGGCACATTTCGCGGAAGACCTCCGGCTTTTCACTGGCCGGACCGATGGTGCAGACGATTTTTGTTTTTCTCATAGTCTCTTCCTCGCTTCATCCAAAATCATTGGTTTCAATCGTACAGGACATCGCCGCCGGCCGCAGCCGGCTTCCTGGTCCCCCGGTCGGCGCGCCTCCTCCCTGTTCAACAGGCAAGCGCATGGGAGCATATTCTCAAGCGGAAAAGCACCCGCTTCTCAACCGATTTTAGTCTAACACAAGCCCTGCCCCACTGCAAGCCGGCAAAAGAGGACGCAGCGGGAAACTGCACGCGAGCCGTTCCATCCCGGGCGGCAGGATACCGTCCGGCAAACGGGGTGGATCTGTCGGCTTGTTCTTGACAAGCGCCGCTTTATCCCGTATACTCCTATTGGTTAAGGGGCTATCGCCCACAATACAGTTCTCCCTTGGGAGGACTGCTTTTTTGAGAGGAGCCGGAAATGAACTACCTGTTCGAAAATGCCAGTGTCTACCGCAGCGGACAGCTATCGGAGGGCAGTGTTTCCCTCTGCGGCGGCGTTTTTCAGTCCGCCGGTATTCGTGCCGGTTTTGACCGGATCGTCTCTCTCAAAGGATATACCGTTTTTCCCGGCTTCGCCGACGTGCATGTGCACTTTCGCGAGCCGGGTTTTTCTTATAAAGAGACCATTCGCACCGGGTCTCTGGCCGCCGCGCACGGCGGTTACACGGTGGTGTGCACCATGCCCAATCTGAACCCCGTGCCGGATTGCGCGGAGCATCTGCGGCCCCAGCTGGAGGCCATCGAGCGCAGCGCAGCCGTGAGAGTGATCCCCTATGGTGCCATCACCGCCGGTGAAAAGGGCGCCGTCATCGTCGACATGGAAGCCCTGGCCCCCTATGTGACGGCTTTCTCCGATGACGGCCACGGCGTGCAAAATGACGATATCATGCGTCAGGCCATGCTGCGGGCCAAGGCTCTGGGCAAGCTGATCGTAGCCCACTGCGAGGATAACTCCCTGCTGCGCGGCGGCTACATCCACGACGGGGCCTACGCCGCCGCCCACGGCCACAAGGGCATCTGCTCCGAGTCCGAATGGGGACAGATCGCCCGGGATCTGGCGCTGGTCAGAGAGACCGGCTGCGGCTACCACGTGTGCCATATCTCCACGAAGGAGAGCGTGGCGCTGATCCGGCGGGCCAAGGCCGAGGGACTGGACGTGACCTGCGAGACCGCCCCCCACTACCTGCTGCTGGACGACGCCATGCTGCAGGAGGACGGTCGGTTCAAAATGAATCCCCCCATCCGCAGTGCGGAGGACAGGGACGCTCTGCTGGAGGGGCTTCGGGACGGCACCGTCGACATGATCGCCACCGATCACGCGCCGCATTCGGCTGAAGAGAAGAGCCGGGGGCTGGCCGGAAGCCTGATGGGCATCGTGGGGCTGGAGACCGCCTTCCCCCTGCTGTACACCTATTTGGTGCTGCCCGGCAAGCTGACGCTCCCGCGGCTGATGGAGCTGATGTGCGTCAAGCCCCGCAGGCGCTTTCGTCTGGGTGAGTCCATGCGGGAAAACGATCCCGCCGACTTCACCGTGTTTGATCTGAACGCAGCGTATTCCGTGGATCCCGACAGCTTTCTGTCCATGGGGCGCAGCACCCCCTTTGCCGGGTGGCCGGTACGGGGCAAGTGCATGATGACAGTGGCAAACGGGCGCATGGCATACTGCGATCCGGGTCTTGCAAAGGAGCTTGGTCTATGAAGCAATCCCTCTTTACCATCCTTGATAATACGCCCTTGACGGGCAGCGTGCTTCGACTGAGGCTGCAGGGCGACACCTCCGCCATCGCCAGGCCCGGCCAGTTCGTCAACATCCGGCTGGAGGGCCGTTTTCTGCGCCGCCCCATATCGGTGTGCGATGTGGAGGGCGATGTGCTGACCCTGATCTATAAAGTGGTGGGCGGCGGCACGGAGCAGCTGCGCGCCATGCTCCCCGGCGAGCGGCTGGATCTGCTGACGGGGCTGGGCAACGGCTTCGACCTTTCCTCTGCCGGCAAAAATCCGCTGCTCATCGGCGGCGGCGTGGGCACGACGCCCATGTACTGGCTGGCAAAGCAGCTGCTCTCCGCCGGGCACAGCGTAACGGCCGTGCTGGGCTTCAATACCGCCGACGAGATCTTTTACGATGAGATGTTCCGTGCTCTGGGTGCAAAGGTGATCCTTGCCACCGTGGACGGTTCCCGCGGCATAAAAGGCTTTGTGACGGACGCCATGGCCGGTCTGGACTATTCCTGTTTCTACGCCTGCGGCCCCGAGCCCATGCTGCGGGCAGTGTGGCGAACGGCCAGGGGACCTGGCCAGCTGAGCTTTGAAGCGCGCATGGGCTGCGGCTTCGGCGCCTGCATGGGCTGCTCCTGCCGCACCATCACCGGCAGCAAGCGCATCTGCAGGGAAGGGCCGGTGCTGACAAAGGAGGAGATCCGATGGGACGACTGAGCGTGAATCTCTGCGGCGTCGAACTGGACAACCCGGTGATCCCGGCCTCCGGCACCTTCGGTTACGGCTACGAATTCGCAGAGTGGTACGATATCAACGTGCTGGGCACCTTTTCCTGTAAAGGCACCACGCTCCGGCCCCGTTTCGGCAACGACACGCCCCGCATCGCCGAAGCGCCCACCGGGATGATCAACGCGGTGGGCCTGCAGAACCCCGGCGTGGAGCGGGTCATTGCGGAGGAGTTGCCCCGGCTCAAGGGCGTTTTCCGCAAGCCTATAATCGCCAACGTCAGCGGTTTTTCCGTGGAGGAGTATGCCGCGGTCTGCCAGATGCTGGATCGCGAGCCCCAGGTGGGCTGGCTGGAGGTGAACATCAGCTGCCCCAACGTCCACGGCGGCGGCATGAGCTTCGGCACCGATCCGGCCCAGGCGGCGGCGGTGACGAGAGCCGTCAAGGCCGTGACCACCAAACCCGTCATTATGAAGCTGTCCCCCAACGTAACGGATATCGTCGCCGTGGCCAAGGCCTGCGAGGAGGCGGGAGCCGACGGCATCAGCCTCATCAACACCCTGATGGCCATGCGCATCGACCTGAAAACCCGGCGCCCCGTGCTGGCCAACACCACCGGCGGCCTGTCCGGCCCCGCCGTGTTCCCGGTGGCGCTGCGGATGGTGTGGCAGGTGGCCCGGGCGGTGTCCGTCCCGGTGATCGGGCTGGGCGGCGTCAGCTCGGCGGAGGACGTGATCGAGATGATGCTGGCCGGTGCCGCCGCCGTGGAGATCGGCGCGGCCAATCTGGTGGAGCCCTGCATCTGCCGGGACATCATTGCCGCACTGCCGGAGGTCATGGACCGTTACGGCATCAGAAATCTGAGAGACATCATAGGAGGAGCCAACACATGAGCAGAGACGTGATCATCGCCTGCGATTTTCCCAACGCAGAGCAGACCCTGACATTTCTGGACAAGTTTACCGAGGAAAAGCCCTTTGTAAAAATCGGCATGGAGCTGTTTTACGCCGAGGGGCCGGAGATCGTCCGCCAGATCAAGGCCCGGGGGCATCGGATCTTTTTGGATCTGAAGCTCCACGATATCCCCAACACCGTGAAAAAGGCCATGGCGGTGCTGTCGCGGCTGGACGTGGACATCTGCAACCTTCACGCCGCCGGCGGGCTGGACATGATGCGCGCCGCCGCAGAGGGGCTGACCCGGCCGGACGGCACGCGGCCCCTGCTGATCGCCGTGACCCAGCTCACCTCCATTGACCAAAAGCGCATGGAGGAGGAGCTGCTGATTTCCCGGCCGCTGGAGGATGTTGTCATGCAGTATGCGGTCAATGCCAAGGCCGCCGGACTGGACGGCGTGGTCTGCTCGCCGCTGGAGGCGGGCAAGGTACACCAGACCTGCGGCGAGGATTTCCTGACTGTGACGCCGGGGATTCGCTTTGCCGAGAGCGAGAGCGGAGACCAGCAGCGTATTACCACGCCGGCACAGGCAAGAGAGCTGGGCTCGGATTATATCGTAGTGGGCCGGCCCATCACCGCCGCCGGCGATCCCGTGGCGGCCTACCGCCGCTGCTTGGCTGATTTTTGCGGGCAAACAGCCTGAGCAACCATAAGGAGGAAACGTATGCAAGAGCGCATTGCCAAGGATCTGCTCTCCATCGGAGCCGTCTTTTTGCGGCCTGAGGAGCCTTTTACCTGGGCCAGCGGCATCAAAAGTCCGGTGTACTGCGACAACCGGCTGACGCTGACCGCCCCCGCCGTCCGCAACGACGTGGAAAACGGTCTGGCCGAGCTGATCCGCACCTGGTATCCCGATGCGGAGCTGCTGATGGGCACGTCCACCGCCGGTATCGCCCACGCCGCCATTGTGGGCCACATCATGGGGCTTCCCATGGGCTATGTACGCAGCGGGAACAAGGACCACGGCCGCCAGAATCGCATCGAGGGGCGGCTGGAGCCGGGTCAGAAGGTGGTCGTGGTGGAGGATCTCATCTCCACCGGCGGCAGCGTCATCGAGGTGGTTGACGCGCTGCGGGAGGCCGGCGCCGAGGTACTGGGTATTGTCAGCATTTTCACCTACGGGATGGAAAAAGGCTTGCGCCGTCTGGCGGAGGCAAAGGTGGAAAACCACTCACTGACCGATTTTGACGTGATCACACAGGTGGCTGCCCGGGAGGGGTATATCAGCGCGGGGGACGTTGACCGGCTGATTGCTTTCCGGAATAACCCCTCTGATGAAAGCTGGATAACAGGAGGATCAAAATGAAAAATCTCATCGACATCATGCAGCTGAGCACGGACGAATTGCAGGAGCTCATCGACCGTGCTATGGACATCATCGCCAACCCCGCCAAGTATGCGGAAGCCTGCCATGGCAAGAAGCTGGCCACGCTGTTCTTTGAACCCTCCACCCGTACCCGCCTCAGCTTCGAGGCGGCCATGTATGAGTTGGGCGGCAACGTCATCGGCTTCTCCGAGGCCAACAGCAGCTCCGCCGCCAAGGGCGAGAGCGTGGCGGACACGGTGCGCACCGTGGGCTGCTATGCCGATATCATCGCCATGCGCCATCCCAAAGAGGGCGCGCCCCTGGTGGCCACCCGCACCGCCGGGGTGCCGGTGGTGAACGCCGGCGACGGCGGACACAATCACCCCACCCAGACCCTGGCCGACCTGCTGACCATCTACAGGGAAAAGGGCGGCTTTGAAAACCTGACGTTCGGCCTGTGCGGCGACCTGAAGTTCGGACGCACGGTTCATTCCCTGATCTCCGCCATGTCACGGTACAAGGGGGTCAAGTTCGTGCTGATCTCCCCGGAGGAGCTGCGGGTGCCCCGCTATATCATCACCGACCTGCTGGAGCCCAAGCATATTCCCTATGCGGAGGTCACCAGTCTGGAAGCGGCCATGCCCGACCTGGACATCCTGTACATGACCCGCGTGCAGCGGGAGCGCTTTTTCAACGAGGCGGACTACATGCGCCTGAAGGACACCTACATCCTCACGCCGGACAAGCTGCGTGCCGCCAAGAAGGATCTGGCGATTCTGCACCCCCTGCCCCGCGTCAACGAGATTTCCGTGGCCGTGGATGACGATCCCCGGGCCTGCTACTTCAAGCAGGTGCTCAACGGCAAGTACATGCGCATGGCGCTCATTCTGAAATTGTTGGAGGTAAACGTATGATTATCGGTCAGATCAAAGACGGCATCGTACTGGATCACATCACCGCCGGACGCGGTATGGACATCTACAGGATCCTTGGCCTGGACAAGCTGGACTGCACTGTGGCCATGATCAAAAACGCCGACAGTGTCAAGAAGGGCAAAAAGGATATTATCAAGATCGGCCAGGTCATTGATCTGGACTTTACCGTGCTGGGCTACATTGATCCCGGCATCACCGTCAACATCATCCAGGACGGCAAGCTGGCCAAACGGGAGCATTTGTCCCTGCCCGAACGGGTCACGGACATCATCCACTGCAAGAACCCCCGCTGCATCACCTCCACCGAGCAGGAGCTTCGGCACGAGTTCCGTCTGGTGGATCGGGAAAAGAAGCTCTACCGCTGCATCTACTGCGAGAGCCCGGCCCCCAAGGTCGTGGATTGATCGCGTTGAACGGGGCAGGAGCGAAAAAAAACAGGTCGCAGGCAAATGCCTGCGACCTGCATAACGAGCTGCGCCCGTCGGCCTCATGACACGGACGAAGGATGGCGCAAATCTTTTCCGGACCAGCATAAAGAAAGCACCCGTCCGATGGACGGGTGCTTCTTCATGTGTCTTGTGCGCCCAAAAAAGATATCTCACTCGCAGGAATCTGCTGCCTTAAAGTATTGCTTGTATTCCGGAGACAGCTTCAATTCTTTCCATGTATCTTCCAACGTGCCAAACAGAGAGCTTCCCTGCCAAGCTGCCGAAGGTTCCCATATCGCAGGGAATGGGTTCTTTCCCCGGGCTGCGTACATCCATTCTTCCTCCGTGAAGGGGTGAAGTTCTTCGTAAACAAACCTGAAATAACCCTTGTCGCTTTTCAGCAAAACAAAGCGCTTCGTCTTGTCCGGGGTATAGAGAACGTCGACCAATTCATCCCCAAAACAGTTGAGCTGCTTATTATACATCACGGATACCGCCTCACTCCATGATGGCAGCGGAGGAGGCTCTGGAATTTGCTTTTTCTTTCGAAACAGGAAGGATAAAAGATTCATTTTTCTGCCTCTGTTGGATAACTGCAGTTCAGATCCCTCCCGCACGGGGAGGATATCTTTTAATTTCCAATCAAATTCAGCCCGTGGGAAAGCCCGCAAAGCCTTGATAAACCTAAAACATCCGCCCGGATATCTTTTCCGGGCGGACAATGTGGTTGCGGGGGAAGGATTCGAACCAACGACCTCCGGGTTATGAGCCCGACGAGCTACCAGCTGCTCTACCCCGCGATATGCAATTCATTTGCTTTAGCTTGGATATAATAGCACAGTCCACTCTGCTTGTCAAGGAAAATTCCAGTTTTTTCTTCCGCCCTCTTTCGCGCACCCTCGAGGAAAACTGCAGCGGCATTCCCTTCCGGTGCACAGATCACAAAGGCCCGCACGAAACTGTGCGGGCCTTTGCTTTGAGGGGAGAAAAGAGAGGATATAGGAGTAGAGAAAAATCAAATCAATTCGAGGGCTTTGCCTCGTCGAAGACCACCGTGACCGTCATGCTCTTGTCGGCACGGTAGACCTCCAGCTCCGCCGAATCACCGGCGGAATAGGCCTTCATCGCCTGCTTGAGATCGTTATAGCTCTCGACCGTCGTATCGCCCACGCGGGTGATGATGTCCCCGGTCTGCAGCCCGGCCTTTTCGGCGCAGCTGCCCTTCTCCACGCCCGCGATATAGGCGCCGAGCGGCATGTTGTAATACTGCGCATACATGGCGTTGTACTGTGTCTCCACGCTCACGCCAAGATAGGCCTTACCGGTCACATAGCCCTTGGTGATCAGATCCTCGGCGATACGCACCGCGTCGTTAATGGGGATCGCAAAGCCCAGGCCCTCGATACCGGTGGAGCTGTACTTGGCCGTGACGACGCCGACGACGGCGCCCTCCGCGTTATACACCGGACCGCCGGAGTTGCCGGGGTTGACGGCCGCATCGATCTGGAACATATTGATGGCGTCGCCGCCGTTCTCGGTGTTGATCACGCGGTTAAGCGCGCTGACATGGCCGTTTGTCATGGAAAACTCCAGCTCGCCGAGCGGATTGCCGACCGGATGCACCTCGTCGCCCACGCGGATCTCGTCGCTGTTGCCCAGGGTGACGGGGCTGAGACCGGTGGCGTCGATCTTCAGCACGGCGATATCGTTGCTCTCCTCGGTGCCGACGATGGTCGCCTCATAGCGCGTGCCATCGTGCAGGATGACCGTGGCCTCGTTGTCGCCCTTGTCGGCGTACTCGATAACATGATAATTGGTGAGGATATAGCCGTCCTCGGAAATGATGAAGCCGGAGCCGGACACCGCGGAGGTGCTGGTCTGGCCGAAGAAGTTCTGAACGGTGACCTCGGTGGTGATGCCGACGACCTGCTGGCAGGCCTGCTCATACAGCTGGGCCAGCGGCTTTCCGCTGTCGCTTTCCGCGCTGGAGACCTTTTTGGTGCTGCCGGAGTCGGTACCAAGCACGACGGAAGGCCGGTTCTCCTGCGCTTCCTCCAGCGCCGCGATGCGCTGGCTGAAGGACCTTCCCACCAGAGCCGCTCCGCCGACGCTGCCCAGCAGGGCGCACACGAGGCACAGGCAGGCGACTTTCAGAAAGAGGCCTTTTTTCCTGGGCTTTTTCTCCGGGCTCACTTTTGAGGGACGCCTGGGGGGTGTGTAGTAACGGGGCGGAACGGTGCTCTCATCCGCCGGCGCATAATGGGCGTCGGCATAGATGCGTTGGGTATAGCCGCTCTTATATTGATATTCCCCATCTTCCGGCTCCGGTTCCTCCGAAGCCGACACGGGAGTTTCCCGGACGGCGGACTCTTCGCTTTCCTGCGGCCGCAGTTCCGGTTCCGTCTCCGGCGCGGCTTCGGCCGGAGCGGACTCCCCGATCGGGGGTTCGGTTGCCGGCTCCGCAGCGGAGTCGGCGCTGTCTGTCACTGTTTCATCTGTCGAAGGTTCGGAGACGGCGTCTCCGGCTCCGACGACCACATCGTTTTTCCAAGCTTCTGGCTCGAACATACGAATGACCTCTTTTATCTTGATTTCTGCGTGTAATATAAACCAAATTTATGACCGTGACATGAACAAAAGCGCAAGCTTTTTTTAACAATGCCCTAAGATTTTGTTAAGCGGCCACCATATTTTCTGCCCTTGCGAAGCGCTCTCCCGCATGGTACAATATAGAAAAATCAAGGCAGGGAGCGGAAAAGCATGGATCAGCAGCCCGGAAAACTCTATATTGTCGCCACGCCCATCGGCAATTCGAGGGATATGTCGCCCCGCGGCATCCAGATCCTGACGGATGTCGACATCATCGCCGCCGAGGACACCCGCCGTTCGATGGTGTTGCTGAACCTGCTGGGCATCCGCAACAAGCTGGTGTCGAACCACAAATTCAACGAGTACGGCAAGGCCAAGTACTTCGTCGGCGAGATGCTCGCAGGCAAAAGCGTCGCCGTCATCACCGACGCGGGCACGCCCTGCATCTCCGACCCGGGCAACGAGCTGATCCGCGCCGCCGTGGAGGCCGGCATTCCGGTGATCGGCGTGCCCGGCTGCTGCGCGGCGGTCACGGCGCTGTCGGTCTCCGGCTTCGACCTGTCGAGCTTCCTGTTCTATGGCTTCTTCCCGCGCGAAAACGCCGAGCGCCGCCGCCTGCTCGAACAGCTCCGCCGCGCCGACACCCGCACCTTCGCCTTCTACGAAAGTCCGAAGCGCATCATGGACCTGCTGGACTTTCTGATCGACGCCGGGGCCGGCTGCCGGCTCTGCCTCTGCAACGATCTTTCGAAGCTGCACGAGCGCAGCTACCGCGGCACGCCCGCGGAGGTGAAACAGCAGCTGCTGGACAAGGGCAGCTGGGACAAGGGCGAGTACGCGCTGGTGCTGGAAGTGAACGAGGACTACCGTTTCACCAAGGCCGAGCACACCGTCACGGCGGAGGCCATGCTGGTGGACGCGATGCTGCAGCGCTCTCTGACGCTCAAGGACGCGGTGGCCGCCGTGCTGAGCGACGAGAACAACTCCTACAGCAAAAACGAGCTGAAAGCCGCGTCTTTGAGACTGAAACGGCTGTTTGAATAAAAGCGATGTATCTGCAAAATGAAAGCTTAATAAACAGAATCCGTGAGATTTCGGCGGAGGCCGCACGCCGGTCGAAGGGGCAGATCGGCTTTGAGGAGCATATTGCATTGCCGGAATACGGGCAGATCATTCTCCGCTTTTCTTTGGAGACAAAAACTGTTTCTCCGGACGAGCTGGATCGCCGGGAAGCCCTGCTCTATGAGATCGTCGGGGATGAGTTTCTGGTTGATTTCATGGGTTCGGTATATGAGAAAGCCGGAGTAGACCTCCATGCGGCAGAGCATTACTTCGCTGCCATGGCTGACCGATACGCCGGTGAAGAGCTCACACCGTCTGTGCACGCGGCCGGGATCCGGGAGGACGCCGCATATCTGCTGAAAAAAGCAGGTTTGTCGGCAGATACAAGTGTGTGGGAAATCCAGGTTGACGGAAGCGAGCTGCTGCTTTTGATTTTCGGTAAAAGCGGCAAGCCCGTCAGAGCCGTCGCAGAGCAGCCTGGGCTGCTTGTGGGCGAAGTGGACGAAACGGCGTGCCTCGGCCTGTTCAAAGCGGCGCTGTACGCAAAGAGGAACCATATCTCACTGGCCAGAGTACTTCTTGCCGAGGACGGCGTATCATAACGGATACGGGTCAATGTTTCCCCGTAGGGGCCGACGCCCTCGGCGGCCCGGAAGACCAGGCCGAAAAAGCAAAAACAGCACGGCGAATACGCATCATCCTGCGTATTCGCCGTGGTTTTTCTTATAAACTTATAAAATTTTTTGTCCTGCACGGGCCGCCGAGGCGTCGGCCCCTACGATTTCATTCCAAATGCCGAATTACCGCTTCTTCGCCGCCTCGGCGATGGCGGCGCGCTCGGCGCAGATCTCCTCCCAGGTCTTCTGCGTCTCCATGAGCGCGGCGAGCTTCTGCATCTCCTCCGGCACGTGGATCTTCTGCGGGCAGACCGTCTCGCACTGGCCGCAGCCGATGCAGGCGGAGGCTTTTTTGTCCTCGTCCATGATCGTATAGCGCGAGACGACGTTGAAGCTTTTCGCGACGGCCAGGTCGTTGGCAATGCTCAGCAGTCCGGGGATGTCGAGCCCCATCGGGCAGCCGGCGCAGCAGTAGCGGCAGGCGGTGCAGGGGATCATGCGCGCCAGACTCGCGGCCGCCTCGTCCAGCACAGCCAGCTCCGCCTCGTTCAACGGTTTATCCTCGGAGAAGGTCTTGAGGTTGTCCTCCATCTGCGCCAGATTCGACATGCCGCTGAGGATCATCGTCGGCCGGGGAACGGTGCGCAGCCAGCGGAAGGCCCAGGCGGGCGTCGACTCCTCCGGACGCAGCGCGCGCATCTTTTCCTCAATCTCCGGCGCGAATTTCGCCAGCTTGCCGCCGCGCACCGGCTCCATCACCCACACCGGGATGCCGTGCGCGCGCAGCAGATCGACCTTCTTCTGCGCGTTCTGCAGCTTCCAGTCCACATAGTTCAGCTGGATCTGGCAGAATTCGAACTGATCGCCGTAGACATCGAGGAACTTCTCCAGCGTCGGCGCCGTGGCATGGCAGGAAAAGCCCAGGTGGCGGATGCGGCCCTTCGCCTTCTGCTCCTTGAAATAGGCCAGGCACTCGTCGATCTTCTGCCCGTAATAATGGGTCAGCGAGTTTTCGCAGATGTTGTGCAGTAGGTAGAAGTCGAAATACTCCACCCCGCACTTTTGCAGCTGATCCTCAAAAACCTCCTCCGGCACCATGGGCTTGACGCCCTTGATGTTCTGGTGGCCGGGGAATTTGTCCGCCAGGTTCCAGCTCTCGCGCGGATAGCGCCGCAAGGATGCGCCGATCGCGTTCTCCGATTTGCCGCCGTGGTAGGCGTAGGCCGTGTCGAAATAGTTGACGCCGGCCGCGATGGCCGCGTCCACCATCCGGTCCAGCTCCGCCTGATCGATTGTGCCGTCCGGCCCGAGCGGCAGGCGCATTGCGCCGAAGCCGAGCGCCGACAGTTTTTCCCCCTGAAATTCGTTGTACAGCATGGAAAGCCCTCCCGTCTTTTTTTCTGCCTTCATTGTACACGATGAAACAGCGCGAATCAAGCGGCATTTGACCGGCCGGAATCTTGACTTATGGCCGGATCTGTGATATATAATGGTAGAAAATCAAAATGGAGGATTCCGTTATGAAGCACATTGTCACCCTGAACACCCGCAACCTCTGCGAGAGTGCTGCCAAGGGCGGCTGCGGCGAGTGCCAGACCTCTTGCCAGTCCGCCTGCAAGACCAGCTGCGGCATTGCCAACCAGCGCTGCGAGAACAGCAACACCGCGAAGGAAAACAAGTAATCGCCGCACATGAAATGCCGCCGATCTCGGCGGCATTTTTTCGTTTTATATTCCCCATCGACAAGGAGTTATCGCTATGATCCATCAATACCAACTCGGCGGATACAATATCGTGCTCGACGTCTGCTCCGGCGCCGTCCACGCCGTGGATGAGCTGGCCTACGACATGATCGGGCTCTTCGAGAGCCTGCCGCGCGAAGAGCTGCTCGCCGCCGCAGCGCAGCGGCATCCGGAGGCGCCCGCCGAAGAGATCGCCGACTGCTATACGCAGATCGAAGAGCTCAAAAATGCGGGTCAGCTCTTCACGCCCGACGCCTTCGAGCCGCTGGCCGGACAATTCAAGGAAAAGAGCGGCGGCGTCATCAAGGCGCTGTGCCTGCACGTGGCCCACACCTGCAACCTCAACTGCTCCTACTGCTTTGCCAGCCAGGGCAAGTATAACGGCGAGCGCGCCGTGATGAGCTTCGAGGTCGGCAAGCAGGCGCTGGACTTCCTTGTCGCCCATTCCGGCACGCGGCGGAACCTTGAGGTGGACTTCTTCGGCGGCGAGCCGCTGATGAACTTCGAGGTCGTCAAGCAGCTCACGGCCTACGCCCGCTCCATTGAAAAGGACGCGCATAAGAATTTCCGCTTTACCCTCACCACCAACGGCATGCTGATCGACGACGACGTGATCGACTTCTGCAACCGCGAGATGAGCAACGTCGTGCTCAGCCTCGACGGCCGCAAGGAGGTGCACGACCGCTTCCGCGTGGACTACGCCGGCAACGGCAGCTGGGAGCGCATCGTGCCGAAATTCCAGAAGCTCGTCGCGGCGCGCGGCGGCAAGAACTACTACATGCGCGGCACCTTCACGCACCACAACCCCGATTTCCTCAACGATATCCGCACGATGCTCGATCTCGGCTTCACGGAGCTGAGCATGGAGCCCGTGGTCTGCGCGCCGGACGACCCCTCCGCGCTGACAGCGGAGGACCGCGCGCTGGTGATGCGGCAGTACGAGGAACTCGCGGAGCTGATGCTCGAACGCGAGCGCAGCGGAAAACCCTTCACCTTCTACCACTACATGCTCGACCTCTCCGGCGGCCCCTGCATCTACAAGCGCATCTCCGGCTGCGGCTCCGGCACGGAGTACATGGCCGTCACGCCCTGGGGCGATCTCTACCCCTGCCACCAGTTTGTGGGCGACGAGCACTTCAAGCTGGGCGATATCTGGCACGGGCTGGATAACCCCGCGGTACAGGGCGAGTTTGCCGCCTGCAACGTCTATGCCAAGCCCGAGTGCCGCGACTGCTGGGCCAGGCTCTACTGCTCCGGCGGCTGCGCGGCCAACGCCTTCCACGCCACCGGCTCCATCACCGGCGTTTACGAGGCCGGCTGCGAGCTCTTCCGCAAGCGCATGGAGTGCGCCATCATGCTGCAGGTGGCCCGTGCGGCCGACGCGGCCGGGGAAGATGAATGAATACCCCAATCCTTGATTTTGTGCAGGGCTACGCCGCGAGCGAGGCCCTGCGCCTGCATATGCCGGGGCACAAGGGCGTCCCGCTGCTCGGGCCGGAGGCGCTGGATATCACCGAAATCACCGGTGCGGACGTGCTGTACCACGCCGAAGGCGTGATCCGCGCGAGCGAGGAAAACGCCGCCGCGCTCTTCGGCAGCGCCAAAACGCTCTATTCCGCCGAGGGCTCGTCGCTGTGCATCCGCGCGATGCTGTATCTTGCGCTGCAGTACGCGCGCCTGACGGGGAAGAAGCCTCTGATCGCCGCCGGGCGCAACGCCCACCGGGTTTTCCTTTCGGGCGCGGCGCTGCTGGGGCTGGAGATCGCGTGGCTGTACGGAGAAGAAAGCACGCCGCTGTCCTGCCGCGTCTCTCCGGAAAAACTGGAGGCGCTGCTGGCAAAGGAACAGCCCGCCGCCGTCTATCTCACGAGCCCGGATTATCTCGGCTGCCGGGCAGAGCTCCCCGCCCTCGCGGCCGTCTGCCGCAGGCACGGCGCGCTGCTGCTGGTGGATAACGCCCACGGCGCGTATCTGAAATTTCTCTCGCGCTCGCAGCACCCGCTTGATCTGGGTGCGGATCTCTGCTGTGATTCGGCGCACAAGACCCTGCCGGTGCTGACGGGCGGCGCCTATCTGCACTTGTCCCGCTCCTGCCCAGCGGCTCTGCTGCCGATGGCGGAGGCAGCCCTGCGCCTGTTTGCCAGCACCAGCCCCTCCTATCTGATCCTGCAGTCGCTGGATCTGTGCAACCGGGCCTTGGCAGACGATTTTCCTGCGCAGCTCGCGGAGAGCGCGGCGCGGCTCGGTTCGCTGAAAGCTGACTTGCGCGCCGCGGGATGGCTTCTCGCCGGCGACGAGCCGATGAAGCTCACGCTCTGCCCAAAGAGCCGCGGCTATACCGGCGAGGCGCTCGCCGCCGCGTTGGAAGAACGAGGCATCGTCTGCGAGTTTGCCGATCCCGACTACTGCGTGTTCATGTTTTCGCCCGCCAATCCCGCCTCGGATCTGGATACGCTGGCCGCCGCGCTGCAATCGTTGCCCGTCCGGCCTTCGATCGAAACGCAGCCGCCGAAGCTCGGCGTCCCGGAGCGGGTGCTGCCGCCGCGCGAGGCGATGCTCGCGCCCTTTGAAACGCTGCCGCGGGAGCAGGCCTTAGGCCGCGTGCTCGCCGCGCCGACTGTGAGCTGCCCGCCCGCCGTGCCGATCCTGGTCTGCGGCGAACGGATCGATGAGCAGGCGCTGGCGCTGTTTGCCTACTACGGACTCGACCGGCTGGACGTCGTCCTGCCGGATGATAAACGGGGAGGGATATCCCGGTGAGAAAACGGATCTTTGAGGTCATCGAGGTCGCCCGCGAGGACGACCGGGTCAGCGCGGTCTATGACGCCTTCATGATCGTGATGATCGTGCTGAGTCTGGTGCCGCTGCTGTTTAAAGAGACGAGGCCGATGCTGGCCGTGTTCGACCATGTCGCGGTCATTGTGTTCATCCTTGACTATCTGCTGCGCTGGGCAACGGCGGACTACAAATTCGGAAGGCCCGGCGTACTGAGCTTCCTGCGCTATCCCTTCTCGCTGATGGCGATCATCGACCTCGTCAGCATCCTGCCCTCGCTGACCGTGCTCAACGCGGGCTTCAAGGTGCTGCGCATGCTGCGCATGATGCGCGCGATGCGCGTGCTGCGGGTCTTGAAGGCGGTGCGCTATTCCAAGAGCCTGCGCATCATCGGCGACGTGCTGAAGGAGGCGAAGGAGCCGCTGATAGCGGTGGCCTCGCTCGCCATCGCCTATATCTTTGTCTCGGCGCTTGTCATCTTCAACGCCGAGCCCGATTCCTTCCGCGACTTCTTCGAGGCGCTCTACTGGGCGACCGTGCTGCTGACCACGGTGGGCTTCGGCGACATCACACCCGTGACCGTGATCGGCCGCGGTGTCGCAATGTGCTCGTCCATCTTCGGCATCGCCATCGTCGCGCTGCCCTCGGCCATCATCACGGCGGGCTATATGCGGCAGATCGGCATGCAGAGCAAGGAAGAAGCCGCCGTCGAGCAGCTTTCGGCGGGAAACGGAGGGAAAGCCGATGTCTGATTACATCATGGATCTGCGCAAAATCGTCGGCCACCGGCCGCTGCTGAGTCCGGGTGCGAGCGTCATCCTGGAGGACGCGGAGGGCCGCATCCTGCTGGAGCTGCGCCATGACAACCGCTGCTGGGGCTATGCCGGGGGCGCGGTGGAGATGGACGAGGTCGTGGAGGACGCCGCGCGGCGCGAGTTATTTGAGGAAACCGGGCTCGTCGCAGGGAAGCTGGAGCTCTACGGCGTGTTTTCCGGGCCGGAGAGCCACTTTTACTATCCCAACGGCGACGAGGTATCCTATGTGGAGATCGTCTATCTCTGCCGCGACTACAGCGGCGAGCTGCGCCCGCAGCCGGGCGAGGTGGACGAGCTGCGCTGGTTTGCAGCCCACGAACTGCCGGAGGACCTGTCTCCGACCACCGCGCGCGTCATCCGGCAGTGGGCGGCGGAAAAGCTGAAAAACGGAGGCTGAAGCATGGCTGCCAATACCGATATTTTCCTGCGTCAGCAGGTCATTTATTCGATCTATGTGCGCAATCACACCGAAGAGGGCACGTTTCTCTCGGTGATCCCGGATCTCGACCGCATCCGCGCCCTCGGCACGGACATCATCTGGTTCCTGCCCATCCACCCGATCGGCGTGAAGGGCAAAAAAGGCAGCCTCGGCTGCCCCTATGCCAACCGCGACTACCGCAGCGTCAACCCCGCCTACGGGACGATGGAGGACTTCCGCCGGCTCGTCGATGAGATCCACGCGCGCGGCATGCAGGTCATGATCGACGTGGTGTATAACCACACCGCGCCGGATTCGGTGCTCTATGAACAGCACCCGGAATGGTTTTATCACGGGCCGCAGGGAAAACCCGGCAACAAGATTGGCGACTGGAGCGACGTCATTGACCTCGACTACGCCCACCGCGCCCTCTGGGACTACCAGATCGCGTCTCTCTGCTTCTGGGCCGGGATCGTGGACGGCTTCCGCTGCGACGTGGCCTCCTTCGTGCCGCTGGATTTCTGGAAAGAGGCCCGCGAGGCGGTGGAGCGCGTGCACCCGGGCTTTCTGTGGCTGGCCGAGACCGTGCACCGGACCTTCGGCCTGCAGTGCCGCCGCCAGGGCGTGTATTCGATGCGCGACAGCGAGGCCTTTGAGGCCTTCGACATCGAGTACGAGTATGACATCCGCGAGATCTTTGACGCCTGGCTCTCCGGCCGCGCGCCGCTGAGCCACTATCTGGATCTGATGAACTTCCAGGAGCTCGTCTACCCCGCCAACTACGATAAGCTGCGCTTTCTGGAAAACCACGACCAGCCGCGCATCGCCTCCTTCATTCCGAAAGAGAGCGACCTTGTCAATTACACCGCCATGCTCTATTTCCTCAAGGGCACGACGCTCCTCTACGCCGGCCAGGAGTTTGAAAACGCTCACCTGCCGAGCCTCTTTGAGAAGGAGCCCATCGACCGCTCGACCGTCAGGGACCTGAGCGCCCTGATGCGCAGGCTCTATGAGATCAAGCGCACGGCGCTCGCCGCCGAGGACGATTTCCTCGCCCGCGCCGACGATGAGCACGCCATCGCCGTGCTTGAGCGCGTCGGAAAGGGCGTGCGGAAGATCGGCGTTTTTTCTCTGCGTTCTGAAAAGGCCCCGGTTGAAGTTCCTGCCCCGGACGGCGCGTATGAAAACCTCATCGACGGCGGTACGGTCACCGTGAAGGATCGCAAGCTGTCCTGCGCCGGACACCCGATCATTTTCACACTTCCCGCGTAAGGCAAAGACATAAAAACCGGTCTGTGAAAGCGTTTCACAGACCGGTTTTTTCATCCCTGGTCTCCCAGCTGCGAGGATACCTGATAGAGCAGGAATTCGCTGTTATAAGAGTGCAGGTCACCGACGACCACGTACACGTCCTTGATCTGATATTTCTCGATCATGTCCGCGACCGTGCCGCCGACGGTGTACTCGTTGAAGTAGCGCGGATCGTAATAGTGCACCTGCGCATAGTGCTGCGTCACCAGCGGCACAAAGGCCAGGCCGAAGGAATCTGTAATGACCAGGCAGTTGTCCGTCATGCCGTTGTCGCACTGGGCGTAGGTCCAGGGGCCGGCCGGACCGCCGAGATAGACCGTATAGCGGTCGGTGGGGCTGGCGTTTTCGTCCAGGAAGGGGATGACCCGATACTCATCCGGCGCGGTCACGCGGCGCCACTCCAGCGGAAAGCGCGGGCTCAGCAGCTCCAGATCGTCGGGATTGTTGTACATCCAGGTGGTGGGGCCGTCCCGGTAATAGGTACCGCGGAAGGGCGTTTCCACCTGTATGTCAAACTCCTCGCGCTCCGCGGGCACCAGCCCGGCGAGCGCCGCCATTTCCCGGTAGACCAGATAGGTGCCCAGCGGCGTCCAGTGCATGTCCGTACGGAAATACACGTACTGCCCCTCCTTGATTGCCTCGCTGAGGATCCCGGCAGTGGAGACCGCGTGGACGTTTCGCGTGCCGAAGGCCTCGACCATCTCCGCATCGTTCGCGGTGAAGCTGCGCTTGTCCTCGGCGTTGACGAAAAGGTTGCCGACGCTTGCCTGCGGCACCATGGTATAGACCAGCGTGCCGTCCTCCGGCAGGAGCGCCGCGATGCGGTCGAGCACGCTCGTGAGCGCCTGCACGCGTATTTTCGTAAAGGTGTAATAGTCGAAGTCTCTGTTGTCGTAATCCAGATGCACCGCAGCGTATTCCGGATAATCATCCGGGTTCACGGCCGGCTTTTCCGGGTTTTTCGGTACCGGCGTGGGCTCCGGGGTCGGCGCCGGCGTGGCTTCCGGCTCCAGGGTCGGCGACGGCGTGGGTTCCGGGGTCGGCGCGGGCGTCGGCGTCGGCGCCGGGGTCACCGCGAGCAGCGCCTCGAGCGCCGCGTCGTCCAGCTCTCCGGCCAGCGCGTCGTCCGTGCGCGAAAGGGCCGCCAGCGAATCCTCATAGCTGGCCAGGCTCAGCCTGTCGCGCAGCCGCTGGCTGAAGCCGATGAGCGTGCGCCGCAGCGGCACATGGTCGGCCATCCAGTCCTCCGTGCTCTCGCTCAGGCCGCCGCCGAAGACGGTCTCCGCCGTGAGCGCGGGCGCTGCGGCCAGCGCGCGGTTTTCGCTTTCGTCAAAGCTGCTCTCGCGCGGTGACAGCAGCAGATAATACAGGCCGAGCAGTACCATGACCGCGACCCACAACAGCGCAAAGGCGCGAAACAGGAACTTTTTCATGCTTTCTCCTAAAACCGGAAATACAGGAAGGGGTTGAAGCTCGACCCCGCCAGAAACAGCAGGCTCAAGGCGAAAACGCCGCTGAGCGCGACAGCGCGCAGCGCCTCCCGCCAGGCGGGACGCTTGCCCCTCAGGCCGAGCACGCGCCGCCACGGCGCGCAGGCCAGCGCCGCCAGCGCCAGCACCCACAGGTAGTTTTTCAGGCAGTAGATCGCCATCAGGTCGCTCGCCCCGGCGGCGCCGATGCCGAACATCGCGCCGATCTGCCGGAGGCCGTCCGCCAGGCTCTCGTGGTAGAAGATCACCCAGCCGAGCACGGCCAGCAGCGTCGTATACAGCCAGCAAAGCGCCCCGGGCAGCCGCTCGAGCAGCGCGCGCAGCACGTGCTTTTCCAGGATCAGCAGCAGCCCGTAATAGAGGCCCCAGAACAGGAAGTTCCACGAGGCGCCGTGCCAGGCGCCCGTCAGCATCCAGACGGCGAGGATGTTCACGATGTGCCGTCCGGCGGAGACGCGGTTGCCGCCCAGCGGGATATACACATAGTCCCGGAAAAAGCTGCCGAGTGAGATATGCCAGCGCCGCCAGAACTCCGTCACACTTTGGGAGATATAGGGATATCTGAAGTTTTCCTTGAAGCGGAAGCCGAACATCCGCCCCAGACCGATGGCCATGTCGGAATAGCCGGAGAAGTCAAAATAGATCTGGAAACTGAAGGCGATCGCGCCGAGCCAGGCGCTCAGCACGCTCATGCTCCCCGTCAGCGTGAGCTTGGAGAGGATCTCGCCGCAGACGTTGGCGATCAGCACCTTTTTCCCAAGGCCGATGATAAAGCGGGACAGGCCCTTGTACACGCTGCCCCAGCCCGTCTTGCGCCGGGCCAGCTGCGGCTCCACGTCGGTATAATTGACGATGGGGCCGGCGATGAGCTGCGGGAAGAAGCTGATATACAGGGCAAGCCTTCCCAGATTGCGCTGGGCCGGCACCTTGCCGCGGTAGACGTCCACGGTGTAGGTGATGATCTGGAAGGTATAAAAGGAAATGCCGATCGGGAGCGTTTTCGGCTGCGCCGCCGCGGGAAGACCGAACAGGGCACAGACGGAGTTGACCAGGAAGGCATAGTATTTGAACCAGAACAGGAACGCAAGGCTGAGCACCACGCCGAGTCCTGTCCAGAACGCGCGCCAGCCCTGCCGTCTGCTCCGCTGGCACAGGAGCGCCGAGGCATAGTTGACGAGGATCGACAGCAGCATGATGAGCACGAAGCGCGGCTCTCCCCAGGCGTAAAAGAACAGGGAGGCGAGCAGCAGCACACCGTTGCGCCAGGCCGGATTTTTCGACGCGTAATGCAGCAGCAGTACGATCGGCAGGAACAGGGCGATAAAGGTGAATGAGGAAAAGACCATGAGCCATCCTCCGCTTCAATATAAAAGCTTGGCCGTGCGGGATATCCTAAATACTACCACGCAGGGAAAAGCCTGTCAACCGACGCAAAGCGCCCGCAAAAGGCGGCGTCCGCGCCCTTTCTGTGAAAAATCACAAAACAGCCTGCGGCGGACGCCCGATATTTTTCACTCTCTCCGTGCAATTCCGGATTGCACAGCGCGCTTTGTCGGATTATAATATTTCCTGTAATTTGAAAAACTCGTGGAGGTGCTGAACATGGCAGATAACAAACGTCCCGAAAGCATGGCGCGCATCACAACGCCCGCGCTGGCCCAGGCCTTTATCGACGAGCAGCTGGCCGCTCTGCGCGCGCAGATCGGTGATAAGAAAGTGCTGCTGGCGCTGTCCGGCGGTGTGGACTCCTCCGTCGTCGCCGCCCTGCTCATCAAGGCGGTCGGCAAGCAGCTCACCTGCGTGCATGTCAACCACGGCCTTCTCCGCAAGGGAGAGCCCGAGCAGGTGATCGAGGTTTTCCGCAACCAGATGGACGCCAACCTCGTCTACGTCGACGCGGTGGACCGCTTCCTGGACAAGCTCGCCGGCGTTGCCGATCCGGAAACCAAGCGCAAGGTCATCGGCGCGGAGTTCATCCGCGTGTTTGAGGAAGAGGCCCGCAAGCTGGAGGGCATCGAATTCCTCGCCCAGGGCACCATTTATCCCGACATTCTTGAGAGCGGCCCGGTCAAGGCGCACCACAATGTGGGCGGCCTGCCGGAGGACCTGCAGTTTGAGCTGGTCGAGCCGCTGAAGTTCCTGTACAAAGACGAGGTCCGCGTGGTCGGCAAGCAGCTCGGTCTGCCCGACGGCATGGTCTACCGCCAGCCTTTCCCCGGCCCCGGCCTGGGCGTGCGCTGCGTCGGCGCCATCACCCGCGACCGTCTGGAGGCCGTGCGCGAGAGCGACGCGATCCTCCGCGAAGAATTCGCGAAGAACGGCCTGGCCGGCAAGGTCTGGCAGTACTTCACCATTGTGCCGGACTTCAAGTCCACCGGCATCACCGAAGGCAAGCGCACCTACGACTGGCCCGTCGTCATCCGTGCCGTCAACACGGTCGACGCCGTGACCGCCGAGGTCGCCGAGCTGCCCTTCCCGCTCCTGCAGCACATCACCGCGCGCATCACGAGCGAAGTCAAGGGCGTCAACCGCGTCCTTTGGGACGTCACGCCCAAGCCCTCCGGCACCATCGAGTGGGAATAAGGAAAAAGTGATCCTTCGAGACCGCGAGGCCTTGAAAATACTGGACTTTTGAGTTCCCGTTGCTCCGAGTGATAGCAAATTGATAGCACGAGAACCTTGAATTTGTTGGGAGCAAATCCAAGGGTTTGCGAGCGTGCTGTCTCCCATCATCCATAAACCAAAGAGGTCAACCTGACTTTTGCAAGCCGGGTTGACCTCTTTCTTTTTTGCCTTTGAATGTCCTTATCCTTTTTTAAGTTCTTCGATCAGCGCATCGGACAGAGCTTGAGAAGGAACCTTGGCCCACCGCCCGGTTTTATCCAACTCCGGGTACTTGTAGCGCCAGCGGTCGTATTCCTCTTTGCTGATCTCCCCGCGCTCCAGCTTGGCGGCTTGTTCTCGCCAGGAACGAAACATATCAAATAGTTGAAGATGGGACGAGCCCTTTGATTTATCCAGCCGCAGGCAAACTTCACCGTCGATCTCTCCGATCTTGAGTCCGTAGATATCCTCCAGCGCAAAAAGCGTGTGCATCAGCCCAACATAGCTGTCGATTTCCGGCACATCCAGCGCTTTAGGAGATACATCCAGCACTCTGGCCAGCTCTGCGGTCAGATCGGCCTTGGGGGTTCGAGCGCCGGTTTCATACTGTGCCATGCGAACATCGGCAGTCTTTTCCGAAAAGCCGACCATCATGCCCAAATACTTCTGCGTCATGCCCCGCAGGGAGCGGATGAAATGGATTCTTTCACCGATCGCCATATCAGATAACTCCTATCTACTCGTAGTATCGAGAATATATTAGCAAATATGTTTAGTGTTGTCAAGAAATAATTAAATAAATTTGTTTAGTTTTTCTCCTTGACTTAACTGTATTTGTTTAGTATAATTACCGTGAGCTAAACTAATATGTTTAGTGAACTGAATGACCGTCCAACCAGAGATACACCGCCATGATCTTCTAACTGGAAGGGAGCGCGCGTTTATTCCCAATCACACGAAATACGAGATTTCGTGTGAGAAGGAAGATCAGCGGAGTGAATGAGCTTTCGCGTTCACGCGGAAGCGAACGATACGAAGCTTGATCTGACGCGACGACACAGCGCCGCGCAGGGTTGCCTGTCTGGAAACTGGAATCGGGTAAAACGGCAAGCCATTTTCGTTCTTAAAAAACTGCTCTCACTTTTGAGGGCGGGGAAGGGAGGTGATTCATATAGCTGAACAGGTTTTTATGAAGGTGGACGAGGTCGCAGCTGAGCTCGGAGTATCAAACTCCTATGCCTATAAGCTGATCCGGGAGTTAAACAAGGAACTCAAGGCAGCCGGCTGCATCGTCATCAATGGTCGTATTGACCGAAAGTTTTTCCACGAGCACTTGTATGCTACTCAGAAAAAGAAGGAGGATTGATCATGGCAGCATTCAAAGACAAGAAAAACGGCACATGGTATGTGCAATTCCGTTACACCGACTGGACCGGTGAGCGACAGCAAAAACTTAAGCGAGGATTCACAACAAAGCGTGAAGCCCAGGAATGGGAGCGCGAGTTTTTGCGGACAAAGCGGGCGGACCCGGACATGAGTTTCGAGAGCTTTGTAAAGCTCTATGAGCAGGATATCAAGCCAAAGATACGGCTGAACACCTGGCTTACCAAAGAATCCGTGATCGAAAGCAAGATCCTGCCCTATTTCAAGAAGCGTAAATTATCGGAGATCACGCCGCGTGATGTGCTGACCTGGCAGAATCAAATGTTGAAGCAGAAGGACAAAGCAGGGCAGCCTTATTCCCCCACCTATCTGAAGAACATCAACAACCAGCTCAGCGCTATCTTTAATCATGCGGTTCGCTTCTACGGACTTCATGAAAACCCGGTACGGCGAGCCGGTGCCATAGGCGAAAAGGAAAGTGAAGAGATGCTGTTCTGGACGAAAGAAGAATTCCTGCAATTCATCGATGCCATGATGGACAAACCCATGCTGTATTACGCCTTTGAGATTTTGTACTGGTGCGGTATCCGCGAGGGCGAACTGCTGGCATTGACACCTGCGGATTTCAATTTCAAGGAAAAGACGCTGCGGATCAACAAATCGTATCAGCGCATCAAGGGCGAGGATGTGATTACACCGCCAAAAACGAAGAAAAGCATCCGCACAATTACGATCCCTGATTTTCTGTGCGATGAGATCCAGGACTATTTCAAGCAGTTTTACAGCCTGCCGGAGGACGCGAGGGTCTTTCCCTTGTCAAAGCATCAGTTGACAAGAGGCATGGAATATGGCTGCAAGCAAAGCGGCGTGAAGAAGATCCGAATCCACGA
>CACYWG010000013.1 GCA_902778115.1 Oscillospiraceae bacterium
GCGCTGCTTTGTCATGGCGAAGAAGGCCGGTGCGACCGACAGCATCACGCTGACGGGCGGCTGCGCGAAGAACGACGGCCTGAAGGAAGCGATCGAGCATGTGCTGAAGCTGAAGGTCATCAACCTGAAGACCGACCCGCAGCTGATGGGCGCGCTGGGCGCTGCCGAGTATGCCCGCCAGAAGGGCCTCGCCAAGAAGTGATTTCCGGATCTCCCGTACTTTTTGAAAGGAGCTGTTTGAATGGCTAAAATCGGAAAAGCACTGCTGAAAGTGCTGAAGATCCTTCTGGTCGTCATCCTTGTTCTGTTTGTCGTTTACTTCTGGAACCTGGACCAGAAGGTCCTGGGCTGGGCATACAAGCAGGTCAACGCCATGTTTGACCGCAAGAAAGTCGACCTCGTATTCTAGCATGGAGCTTTTTAACGGACTGATCAAAGAAACTCAGGGGCTGCTGGAGCACGGCAGCCCCAAAGAGTGGGCCTACCGTCCCGGCAGCGAGTGGAAGGACCTCGGCCAGAGCGAACTGGTGCTGCAGAAGGACGCCGCCTTTGAGCTGGGCGCCTCGGGCAAGGGTTCGGCCAACTATGTGCTCTTCACCTCCTCGCCCGAGCTGGTGGACCGCGACCGCGTCCTGCTCTACGGGCCGGACCTGAAGGAGATCCGCGGCGATACGGACTTTGCCCGCATCGTGCTGCTGCGCGTGGGCGTGCTGGACGACGACAACGAGCAGGTCTACCGCATCCTCAAGGATATCGAGTTTGCCAAGTACCATGTCTACCCCGAGGGCTACATGGTGCGCATGTCCCCGGAAAACTACCGGGAACAGGTGCGCGTGAGCAAGCAGGCGATCCGGCAGGGCGTCAGCTTCCAGACGATCGGCGCAAGCTACATCAAGGCCTACAAGAAGGACCCCAATGTGCTCAATGCGACCGTGATCTTCCTCACGGCCCCCGGCTTTGACTACAAGGCCATGAAGGATATCGCCAAGAAGGCCAACGACGCGACCAACACCCTCACGCACATCCTCGAGGGCCTGAGCACCGACTGCTCGGTCTGCGCGCTCAAGGACGTCTGCGACGAGATCGAGGGCATGAAGGAGCTGCATTTCGGCGTCGGCGACAAGGGCGCCAAGAAGGAGCACTGAAAAAACCGGAGCGATCCGGGACTGAAACGAGAAAACACCTCATCAGTCAGCTGCGCTGACAGCTTCCGCCCCTCTTTCTGTCGGCCTTGCCGACATCTCTCCCCGCTGGGGAGAGTCTTCCCCTCAAGGGGAAGCCTGAAATGAATCATACGAGCGCAGAAAAGCGCCTCCGCATCTTTGCGGAGGCGCTTTTGCTATTTGCAGGAGAGTTTCAGTTTTCTCCGTCCGGCGCGGCCCAGGCCTCCGGCCTGCCGTCGGAGCCGATATCGAAGCGGTCGCCGCCACTGACGGCCTCGCCGTTGCACTCGATATCGCCGCACGCGCGGTAGCGGAACTGGGGCGAGGGGACGTCATGGATATTGCAGTCGGTGAAAACGATGCCGTCGGTCTTGTAGAATTCACCGGCGCCCTGCGAGCACTCGTAGATCTCCGTGCGCGTCAGGGTGAGATCGCTGCAGTCGGCGGTCTGGATGCCGAGGATGCCGCAGCCGAAAAGGCGGCAGCGATTGATCTGCACGTGATGGCAGCCGTCAAAATGCAGCACGCCGCCCGCGCAGGTTCCGGGCTCCGCGGTGTGGCCGGCGGTGAAGCCCTCCAGGATAAGATCGCTGCAGTTGACAAAGCTCAGCACGTCGGCGTAGCGCGGCGCGGCGGAGATCACGACGGCCGGCGCGTCGCCCAGGGGCGCGACGATCGACAGGCCGCTGAGGTTTTCGATCACCAGCTTCGGCCCGTCGTAGCATTCCGCCCAGCGGTAGTACTCGGTGCCGGTCTTGCCGTAGGAGGAGGCCTCCGACAGGTCGAAAAGCTCGCCCTCCAGGAGGATCGTGCGGTCCGGGCCGATGGCCGAAAGGAACTCGTCCACGCTGCTGACGCTGACCGTGCCGCCCGGCTCGATCTCGGCCGCGGTCTCTCCGAGGGCGATCGCGGGGAAGGGCATGCCCGGGTCGCAGTCGTGCAGGCTCATGCTCTCCAGCGCCTCGCCGTCGAGCGGCTGTCCGTCCGGCCCGACAGGCCCAAGCGCGTGGGCAGGCACCCAGGCGCTGCTCTCATTATCGTCGAAGACACAGCCGTCCACCACGCAGGGATACTGTTCAAAGTGGAACATGGCGAGGTTCACCAGGTTGCCGCTCACCTCGTTCGAGAGGAAGAAGGCGTTCCGGCTGCGCACGCAGTCGAAGAGATACCACACGTCGCTGTCGGCCAGGCGGCTGTTGTAAATCACAAAGCCATCGGTGTCGACGGCCTCGAACAGGCTCCGTGCGTTGCTGCCCTCCCAGCGCTTGCCGTGGTCATAGATGTCGCATCCCTCCACGAGCACGTTCCGGCAGCCGGAGACGCTGACGGCCGCGCTGCTGCACTCGTAGATGCGGGAGTTGATCACGTTGATCTCTTCGCAGTCGCGCGCCTGGACGCCGACGGTGCCGCAGCCGAAAAGGCCGCAGTTGCCGATCGTCACCCGGTCGCAGCGGTCGAAGCGGAGCACGCCGCCGCTGCAGTAGGCGCCCTCGGTGTGCCCGACGGTCAAAGCCTCGAGGCCGGGCGCCTCGCAGTCGATGAAGCGGAGGACATTGACGTAGCGCGGATCGGTGAGGATGCGCGTCTCTGCCGGGTCCTCACCGCGGAGGATGAGGTTCTCCGCATCCATGATGACGAGGCCGTAGTCCTCCGGCTCGCCGACCTGTTCCCAGGTATAGAAAACGCCATCCGGCGTTTTGCCGTAGTTTTCGGCGGCGGTGAGATCGTAGTCGCCCTTGGCGAGCCAGATCGTGGTGTTCGGCGCGATGGCGGCGAGCAGCTCGTCCACCGTGGAGACGTGCACGTCCCTCTGCCCGAGCTGCGGCGCGGCGGACGCTTCCGGCTCCGGGACGGCGGAGGGCTCCGCCGCCGATGTCTGCGCGGCGGGCGTTTCCGCCGGAGCGGCCGGGCCGGCTGCGCTGCAGCCTGACAGCAGCGCGAGGGCCAGCAGCGCGGCCAGCACGCGCGAAAAGCTTTTCCTGTATGGCATGATCAACTCCAGCCTTTCTGTCAGAATCTTCTCTATTGTATTCCACCTTAACCATATCACGGCAGACAGCGGCTGCCAACGAAAGAATTCTTAAAAAATGAGCACCCGCCCGGAGGCATGACCTCGGACGGGTGCTGCGGTTTTGATCGAGCTTACTTGGTGCCGAAGATGCGGTCGCCCGCGTCGCCCAGACCGGGGACGATGTAGGCGTTCTCGTTCAGATGGTCGTCCATCGCGGCGACAAAGATGTCAACGTCGGGATGGGCCTCCTGCATGCGGGCCACGCCCTCGGGCGCGCCGATGATGCTCATCAGCTTGATGTGCTTGGCACCGGCTTCCTTCAGGAAGTCGATGGCGGCGGCGGCGGAACCGCCGGTGGCGAGCATCGGATCGACCACGATCACGTCACGCTCGGCGATGTCGGCGGGCATCTTGAAGTAGTACTTCACGGGCTCTTTGGTCGCGGGGTCACGGTACAGACCGATGTGGCCGACCTTGACGTTCGGCATCATGCTCACCATGCCGTCGACCATGCCGAGGCCGGCGCGGAGGATGGGAACAACGGCCAGCTTCTTGCCGGCGATGCGGCGGCACTTGGCCACGGCGACAGGGGTTTTGACCTCGATCTCTTCAAGAGGCAGGTCGCGGGTGGCTTCATAGCACATCAGCATGGCGATCTCGGAGATCAGTTCGCGGAAGACCTTGACGCTGGTTTTCTCATCGCGGAGAATGGAGAGCTTGTGCTGGATCAGGGGATGATCGAAAACGACTACTTTGCTCATGACAGAGTCTCCTTCTTGTATGTGATTTTGTTATTGCTTATGTTTCCCCGTGCGCCAGGCGCTCCTGGCGTTCGCGCTCGGCCTGGGACAGACGCAGATAGACCGGCAGCAGCTCCTCGCCGCTGATGGGGGGCTTGTCCTGCGCGGCCATCGCCACGCCCCAGCCGTCCTGCCAGAGCAGATTGTCCGGGGCCAGGCGGAAGGGGAGACCGCGTTTTTGCAGGAAATCGGCGGTCAGCGCCGCACCGTCGCCCAGCAGGAAGACCGGAGAGGCGAGTTTTTCCAGCTCTGCGGCCAGCTCCTCCAGAGAAATGGGCCGGTCCTCGCACAGGCGGACGGGTTTTCCCTCGCGAATCTCAAAGAGCGCGTTGTAGACCTGGCTGCGCCGCGCGTCCATTACCGGGCAGACGATCCCGCCCGCGGCGACGCCGTGCCAGGCCAGCGCCTCCAGCGTGGATACGCCGACGCAGGGCTTGTCGGCGGCCCAGGCGAGGCCCTTGACCGTGGACACGCCGATGCGGATGCCGGTGAAGGAGCCGGGCCCCTGCGCCACGGCGAACAGGTCGACGTCGGCGGGCTTCAGCTCACAGTTTCTCAGCAGATCCTCCGCCATCGGCAGCAGCGTGCGGCTGTGCGTCAGGGCGCTGATCTGCGTGGACTGACCCAGCAAACGCCCGTCCCGCAGCAGCGCGACGGAGGCGGCTTTGGCCGAGGATTCAAATGCGAGGATCAGCATAGCTGCGCCCCCTCGATGGTGATTTTCCGCCCGGTGTCCGAGAGCTTCTCGATGCGCACGCGGATCTCGTCGCCAAAGAAGGCGTCCTCCACGTTCTCGCTCCATTCCACCGCGCAGACGGCGCCGCGCGCCAAATAATCCTCCCAGCCGATGTCGAACAGCTCGTCGGCGCCGGAGAGGCGGTACATATCGAAATGGATCAGCTCCCGTTCGCCGAGATACTCGTTGACGATGGTAAAGGTCGGGCTGGAGACACGCACCTGCAGGCCCATCCCGCGGGCCATGCCGCGGACGAAGGCGGTCTTCCCGGCGCCGAGATCGCCGTACATCGCGACGACGCTGCCGCCGGGCAGGGAGGCGGCGAGCTTTGCGCCCAGCGCTTCGGTCTCCGATTCGCTTGTTGTAATGAATTCCTGCATGCCGTGCCTCACGTTTTTTATTCTTCATGATTATACCACCCATTGGCCCATTGCGTAAAGTGCAAATCTGTGATAAAATATCATGGATTTATCAGATGTTTTTTGTCGAACTCACAGCGGGTTCCTGGAAAGACGGTGATTACGATCGCTCAAGCGAAAAAATATGTGAAGCTCTTTTTCCAGCGGGCGGATATCTTCCTGCTGGTTCTGTGCCTGATCTGTGCGGTGATCAGCGTGATCGCCGTGTATCATACCACGCATTGGCTCGCGGAACAGAACGTCCGCGCCATCACGCCGACCAAGATGGTCATCGTGCAGGTGTTCTCGGTGTTCCTGGGCATCGGCGCTTTTGTGCTGTTTACCATCATCGACCCGGATATCCTGGGCGATCAGTGGAAGTGGCTGGTGCTGATGATCGTGCTGCTGCTGGCGGCGCTCTTTGTCTTCGGTGAGGACGACGGCACCGGCAACAAGAGCTGGATCCGCTTCCTCGGCATCGGCATCCAGCCCTCGGAAATCATCAAGATCCTGTATATCATCATTTCAGCCAAGCAGATGACGGTGCTGCGCCAGAAGGGCGACGTCAACTCCTTCTTCGCGGTCGTCCAGATGGCGGCGGTGTTCGGCGCGGTCTTCGCGGCGATCATGGTCATCTCCTCTGACCTGGGCAACGCCGTGATCCTGCTGGCGATCTTCCTCGTCATGCTCTTCGCCCTGGGCGTGAAGCTCTACTGGTTCGCCATCGGCGGCGCGGCGGTCGCGGCGATCATCCCGCTGGCCTGGAACTATGTGCTCAAGGACTATCAGAAAAAGCGTCTGCTGGCCCCCTATAACGAGAGCGTCGACCCCGACGGCTGGGGCATCCGCTGGCAGACCACGCAGAGCAAGTTCACCCTGGCCTCCGGGCGGCTGACCGGCGCCGATCCCGGCCACCGGGAGACGGTGTTCACCGGCAAGCACACGGACTTCATCTTCTCCAGCATCGGGGAGATGTGGGGCATGATCGGCTGCCTGATCGTGCTGACGCTGCTGGTCATCCTGATCATCCACTGCTTCCGCGCGGGTTTCAAGGCCGGACGCACCTATGATATGCTGCTGTGCGTCGGTATCGGCGCCGCCATCGCCTTCCAGACCTTCATCAACATCGGCATGTGCATCGGCATCACCCCGGTCATCGGCATCGCGCTGCCCTTCTTCAGCTACGGAGGCTCGTCAATGGCCACGCTCTTTGCCGCCATGGGCATCATATCCGGCGTGAAGTTCAAGCCAAAACCGGAACGGTTCATTATTCAGTACTGATCGGACAGCAGGCAGACAGAAACAGGTTTCACCGACTGGAAGGAGGCGGCGGGCATGCGCGAAATAGACGATCGTTACCCCGAATTTGCGCGCCCTTACGCGCCGCTGCGCCATAAACGGATCAAAGCCCGCATGAGCGGGAACGAAGCCACGCTTCTCCAGGTGCGCCGGGCAGCGCACAACAACCTGCTGCGCAAGTACTTTACCACCAGCGCCAGCGTCCTGATTGCAATCGTCCTGCTGCTGGTCCTGAACGAGCGGGCGCTGGAATATGAAGAGATTCCTTTTGTTCCCACGCCGGAGCCTGTGGTAGAGGTCACGGTCGTGCCGCTCCCGACTCCCACACCCGCGCCGACGCAGGAGCCCGCGCCCACCCCGTCGCCGACCCCGAGCCCGGAGCCGACGCCGTCGCCGACGCCGAGCCCGGAGCCCACGCCCGAGCCGACGCCGTCGCCGACGCCTACGCCGAGGCCTGCACCGCCCCCGCCGCCTCCGCCCGCTCCGACTCCGTCACCGACGCCGAAACCGACCCCGACTCCCACACCGGAACCGACGCCGGAACCGACCCCGACTCCCACACCGGAACCGACGCCGGAACCCACCCCGACTCCCACGCCGGAACCCACACCGGAACCCACGCCGGAGCCGACTCCGATCCCGCATGTCGCGCCGACCGTGGAAGTGGATCCCTATGTGTACGGGCCGGAGGTCGAAGGGCCTCCCTATGCCACGCTCTCCTACGACATGACGCTTAACGACCTGAAGGGCGGCAAGGCCACTCTCAAGGTCATGGCGGACACGGGCAGCGGCTGGTTCGAGGTGCCGGAGCAGGAATACTACCAGTATCCCGTCTATGATCCGGAAGCAGAGCCGGGCGAGGTCTGGAGCGACAGCGTCTACGTTGTGCTCGACCCGCCGACGGAAGACGGCGGCATTGCGGGCCGGGCGAAGCTGGTCTTCGAGATCGAGTACCCGGACGGAACGACCGAGACCGTCGAGACGGAGTCCCGTCCCTTCCACAAGGGCAGTTTTGCCCGGATCAACACAGACTACGGAAACGGCGGCTACCGATATGATTACGAGTACGACCCGGAAACGGAGTCATCAAAGCATATCTTCAGCTTTGATGTGATCATCGATCCCACCCTGGTCGACCCGTCCCGCGTGAGCGCCGAATATAACGACCTCTGGCTGGAGGAGCCCTGGTCCAACTTCAACACCGCGGATATCCGGCTTTCTGCCGGCGACGACGGGTTCAGCCATATGTTCTTCTATTACACCAGCAACGAAAAGTGGCCGAGCGGGGAATACTGGTTCAGCCCCGAAGTTCTCTATGTGGAAGACGAGTATAACGCCTGGGAGCCGTTTAACCTCTATCTGTATTACGTTTTCGTCGCGCCGGATTGACCCGCCGCAAGAAAAAAGGCAGCAAGGATGATCGGACCGCGCCCTTTGAACGGGCGGGATGGGAGGAACGCATCATGAAGAAAAAGAACAGCGCCAAAACCTACGTGGGTATCGTGCTCGTCGCGATCCTCGCCCTGCTCCTGACCAATCCGGGCTGGCTCCCCCTTTCGGACAGCCTGAAGACCGCCGTCGCGGAGACGGAAAAGAACCATCTGCTGTTCCAGAACGACCTGCACACGACGCTCGCGCAGCTGATCACGCTGGTGCTGGCGCTCGCGCTGGTATGGCTGATCTACCAGGTGCTGAAGCTGATCCTGCAGGCCGTAGGGAAGCGCGGCGGCCGGGCGCAGACCGTGACGAACCTGATCTCCGGCCTGATGAAATACGTCGCCGTGATCGCCGCCGTCGTCTGGGGTCTGAGCATCCTGGGCGTTAACGCCACCGCGGTGCTGGCCGGCGTCGGCATCGTCGGCCTGATCCTCGGCTTCGGCGCGCAGAGCCTGATCGAGGATATCATCACCGGCGCCTTCATCATCTTTGAAAACCAGTACAGCGTCGGCGACATCATTATTCTCGACGATTTCCGCGGCACGGTCCGCAGCATCGGCGTACGCACCACCGTCATCGAGGATGCCGGCGGCAACCTGAAAGTGGTGAACAACTCCGATATCCGAAACTTCCAGAACCGTTCGCGCAACAATTCCGTGGCTCTGTGCCTGGTGAGCGTGGCCTACAGCACCGATCTGCGCAAGCTGGAGGCGCTGCTGAAGGAGGCGCTCCCCAAACTGAAGGAGGAGCACCCGGATCTGTATCTGACGGCGCCGCGCTACCTCGGCGTAGACGCGCTGGCCGACAGCGGCGTCAATCTGAAGTTTGCGGTGGACGTGACCGAGCAGAACGTCTTCGGAGCCCAGCGCATGCTGGCGCGGGACCTCAAGATCCTCTTTGACGAAAAGGGCGTGGAGATCCCCTTCCCGCAGGTGGTCGTCCATCAGGCGGACAAATAAAGAGAAAAAGAAAGAGCTCCGCACCAGTGAGGTGCGGAGCTCTTTTTCATGCCTTAATCTTCCGGCGGGATGGACTGGATCGGCGTCTTGACGGCCTCATAGAAGCCGACGCAGCTGAGCTCATGGTAGGGGACCAGCCAGGCGAGGATCGCAGCGCTGCCCAGCAAGCCGAGGATCATCGGCAGGATACCGCCGAAGGCGGTGCCGATGCTCATCGGAAGCGAAGCCAGCAGCCACCAGCCGAGAAAGCTCAGATCCAGCAGAAACATCTCCCACTTCCTCCCGCGCATCATCCGGCCGCTGAGCAGGATGCACTGGAGGGGGTTGAGCTGCGGATTGTCGATCAGCAGATACACGGCAAGCCGGTAGCGGTACCAGGCGAACACGGCAGGAATGACAAGCAGGGAAAACCAGAAGGACAGCAGAAAACGCATCATCAGCAGCAGGATCAGCAGCGGGAGAAAGCGGCCGAAGCCGTCCAGCAGGTTCCAGAGGCTGGCCTCCTTCTTCCGGAGTGTGTTCATGGCGAACAGGGACAGCCCGGCGGCAACAATGCCGCGAAACAGATCCAGAACATGGCTGATCAGATAGTCGGTCAGGGGAGGGTCAAGCGTCTGCAGGTAGCGCACGGCGTCTTCATACCGCCCGGCCAGGATATATTTCATATAGGTATCGGTGTTGGCTTCCGTGAAATTGCTGAGCAGCATCGCCGTGGACAGCGCCGTCAGGACGCCGGCGACAAAAAGATACAGCAGCCCCTCGTAATACGGCTTCGGCACGGCGCTGCGCAGCCGCTCGCGCGCGTCAGCCTTGATGGAGTAGCGGTCAAGCATGCGATCACCTCGCGGGAAAAGATCAGTAGAGTTATTATATCGCCGCCGCGCGGCAAAGTAAAGCAATTTTCCCGCTTGCGGCGGAAAAAACGCTTGACAATCCCGGACGCGGGTGCTATTATTATCAAGCGTTCCAGAGATGCGCGAGTGGTGGAATTGGCAGACTCGCTAGATTCAGGTTCTAGTGCTCACTCCGGGCGTGCGGGTTCAAGTCCCGCCTCGCGCGCACCACATTTTGACCTCAAATCGAAAGATTTGTGGTCAATTTTTATATTTCTTAGAACTTTTTGAGCAAGTTCATTTTTTCGCCGTTTTCCACTTTCCTTCGACAAAGGGCCGATTTCTTACATTTTTCTAACACTTTTCTAACGCTGTGATAGAAGAGGCTGGACGCCATTTTCTGCGTCAAAAGCTGTTTTCTCTGCATATCCAGGTGCCCGTAAATGTTTGCGGTCATCTGAATATCGGCGTGCCCCATGTATTTCAGCACATCTTTCAGCGTAGCGCTTATGAGCACAAGACTATGGCCGCCCGGTTTTGCAAGAGAAATATGGCGGCGGGTGGAAGGCGAGGGGAGCGTCCGCGCTGCGATGCCCCTGTCCAAAATCAGGAAAGGGTATTTTCAAACATGCAGGGATGTGCTATAGTGCGTAGTTAGATAAAACTAACTGACTGCGGCGCTGATTGCCGTGACAGAAGCTGAAAGAAAGGGAGACAGAACGATGATCCAAACAAAGCTGAAAATCGACGGGATGATGTGCTCCATGTGCGAGGCACATATCAACGAGGTGATCCGGAAGACCGTTCCCGGCGCGAAGAAGGTCACGGCCTCGCATGCCAAAGGGGAGGCCAGCTTTCTGACGGAGGAGGCCGTGGACGAAGCCCGCCTGAAGGCGGCCATCGCCGCGACGGGCTATGAGTGCCTGTCCGTGACGGCGGAGCCTTACGAAAAACGGCGCTGGTTCGGACGCTGACAAGCGCCGGACCCATCGCCGTTCAAAAAAAGGGCGCGATGCAAAATGCGTCGTCATTGCGAGACCAGTTCTCAAACTGGTCGTGGCAATCCGTTTTCTCCCCAAAAGAGGCGGATTCCCACACCAGTGACATCGGTCACTTAAGTGAGCTTCCAAATCTTAGATTTGGCAAAGCGAACTTACGCCACTGATGGGTTCGGAATGACGGATTTGGGCATTTTGCAACGCGCTCTTGATATACCTTGTATCGCTCAGCTGTACTGCTTCGCGTGCCGGCGGATGGCGTCAAAGGTCTCGACGCTCAGATCGTGTTCAATCTTGCAGGCGTCGTCCCGCGCGGTCTCCGGGCTGACGCCGAGACGGATCAGCAGCTCGGTGAGGAGTTTGTGCCGCTCGTAGATGCGCTCGGCGATCTCCATCCCGGGCTCCAGCAGCACGATCATCCCCGCCGGGTCCAGGCCGATGTAGCCGCTCTCGCGCAGGCGCTTGGTGGCATAGCTGACGCTGGGCTTGGTCACGCCCAGCTTTTCCGCCACGTCGATGGAGCGGATGTAGCCGCGCTCTTCCTTGAGCATCAGCATGGCTTCCAGATAGTCTTCCGCGGATTTGTGTATCGTCATTGTCATCACCCATAGAAACCATACCACGAACACGGGGAAAAAGCAAGGAAAAGCCATCAACGCAAGTTAGCGGTTGACAACAATGGTTAAATATGTTAAACTACGGAACGGTTAGAAAATTCTAACCGTTTTTGCGCGTCATCGGTTAGCTTAGTTTAACCGAAGAGCGCATCGGTTCTGAGAGGAGGGAGCACGATGATGCCTCTGATTTTGACGGATCCCGGCGAGGAAGCTGTCATCCGGAAGGTGGGCGGAAGCCCCGAGATGAAAAAGCACCTGGAGGATCTGGGCTTCGTCGCAGGAAGCACCGTTACGGTGATGAATACCATCGGCGGCAATCTGATCGTCAAGATCAAGGAATCCCGGGTGGCCATCAGCAAGGAAATGGCCGGCAAGATCATGGTTTGATCAAAATGAAGATAAAGGAGACATGAGGATGAAAACACTCAGAGACGTAACTGTCGGCGAGACCGTCAAGGTCGTGAAGCTTCACGGCGAAGGCGCGGTCAAACGCCGCATCATGGACATGGGGATCACCAAGGGCGTGGAAGTCTACGTCCGCAAGCTCGCCCCGCTGGGCGACCCCGTGGAAGTCAATGTCCGCAACTACGAGCTCAGCCTGCGCAAGGCCGACGCTGAAATGATCGAAGTGGAATAAGGAGGCAGTCAGATGGATAAACAACTGCGCATTGCCCTGGCGGGCAACCCGAACAGCGGCAAAACGACCCTGTTCAACAAGCTGACCGGCTCCAACCAGTTCGTCGGCAACTGGCCCGGCGTGACGGTGGAGAAGAAGGAAGGCAGGCTGATCGTCGACAAGGAGGTCATCTTGACCGACCTGCCCGGCATCTATTCGCTGTCCCCCTACACCCTGGAAGAAGTTGTGGCCCGCAATTACCTCATCGAGGAAAAGCCGGACGCCATCCTGAACATCGTGGACGCCACGAACCTGGAGCGCAACCTTTACCTGACCACCCAGCTCACCGAGCTCGGCATCCCCGTGGTCATCGCGCTGAACATGATGGACCTGGTCAAGAAGGCCGGCGACAGCATCAACGTCAAGGAACTGAGCCGTCAGCTCGGCTGCCAGATCGTTGAGATCTCCGCCCTCAAGGGCGAGGGCGTGACTGAGGCCGCAAAGGCCGCCATCGAGGCTGCCAAGCATGGAAAAACCATCCCGCAGCACAGCTTCTCCGGCCCGGTGGAACACGCGCTGGCCCATATCGAGGAGGTCACGGTACATAATCTGCCCGAGGAACAGCAGCGCTGGTACGCCATCAAGATTTTCGAGCGCGATGAAAAGGTGCTTGAGCAGCTCAAGGTCCCGGCCGACGTGCGCGCGCATATCGAAAACGACATCACTGCGGCCGAGAAGGAGCTGGATGACGACGCCGAGAGCATCATCACCAACGAGCGCTATGTTTACATCGGCCAGATGCTCAAGGGCATCTACAAGAAAAAGGGCAAGGGCCAGCTCTCCGTCTCCGATAAGATCGACAAGATCGTCACCAACCGCATCCTCGCTCTGCCGATCTTCGCGCTCATCATGTTCCTGGTCTATGCCCTGTCGATGGGCGCCTCCATCACCGACGGCGGCATCTCCATCGGCACCTTCCTGACCGACTGGGCCAACGACGTGCTCGGCGGCGCCTGGCTGACTGACGGCTCCCGCGCCATTCTCGAGGGCTGGAACGTCGCTCCCTGGCTGGTCGGCCTGATCTCCGACGGTATTTTCGCGGGCGTCGGCGCGGTGCTCGGCTTCGTGCCCCAGATGCTCGTTCTGTTCCTGATGCTCTGCCTGCTGGAGGACTGCGGCTATATGGCGCGCATTGCCTTCATCATGGACCGCATCTTCCGCAAGTTCGGCCTGTCCGGCAAGAGCTTCATCCCGATGCTCGTCGGCACCGGCTGCGGTGTTCCCGGCGTCATGGCGACCCGCACCATCGAGAATGAACGCGACCGCCGCATGACCATCATGACCACCACCTTTATCCCCTGCGGCGCCAAGATGCCGATCATCGGTCTGATCGCGGGCGCTCTGTTCGGCGGCAGCACCTGGGTCGCCACCTCCGCTTATTTCATCGGCATCGCGGCCATCGTCATCTCCGGCATCATGCTCAAGAAGACCAAAATGTTCGCCGGCGACCCGGCCCCCTTCGTCATGGAGCTGCCCGCCTACCATCTGCCCGCCTGGGGCAACGTCCTGCGCGGCACCTGGGAGCGCGGCTGGAGCTTCATCAAGCGCGCCGGCACCGTGATCGTCGTCTCCTCCATCGTGATCTGGTTCCTCACGAGCTTCGGCTCCGTCAACGGCCAGTTTGGCATGGTGGACGATCTCTATGAGGACGACAGCGTCGTCACCGACGAGTACGTCGCCCAGGTTGCCGAGCGCATGGGCATCCCCGAGGACGAGGTCGAGCCGATGGACGACTCCATCCTGGCCCGCGTGGCGCAGCCGGTGTCCATCGTCTTCAAGCCCCTGGGCTTCGGCGACTGGAAGCCCACCGCCGCGACCGTGACCGGCCTGGTCGCCAAGGAAGAGGTCGTCGCCAACTTCGGCATCATGTATGCCTATGACGACCAGAACGGCGAGGAAGAGCTGGAGGAGAACGGCGACCAGATCTGGGGCCGCGTCGCTGAGGACTTCAACGCCTTCTCCGGCGGCCACGGCAGGCTCGCCGCCTACTCCTTCATGATCTTCAACCTGCTCTGCGCGCCCTGCTTTGCGGCCATCGGCGCCATCAAGCGCGAGATGAACAGCCGCAAGTGGACCTGGTTTGCGATCGCCTACCAGTGCGGTTTCGCCTGGGTCACGGCCTTCATCGTGTGGCAGCTCGGCCGCATCTTCGTGGGCGGTATGAACGTCATCGGCCTGATCCTTGCGCTGGTGATGCTGGCGCTGATCGGCTGGCAGCTGTTCAAGCCTTACAAGGAAGCGCAGAAGCTGACCGTTCAGTAATCCACTCTTCCTCTCTTCCACTGGCGGCGCGGGGAGTCCCTCCGCTTTCCCGCGCCGCCTCCCTTTCAAAAGGATGTGATCGTATGTTTCTTTGGCTTACGGCCAACTGGATCAATATCGCCCTTGTGGCCGTCATCGCGCTGGTCGTCACGCTGCTGATCCGCGGGATGATCCGCGACAGAAAAGCGGGAAAGAGCGCCTGCGGCGGCAGCTGCGCTTCCTGCGGCGCCTGCGCGGGCTGCGCCTCCTGCGGCAAATGCGGCGCGGAGAAGGCCGCGCAGACGAACGTAAAGCGCGGATAACTCCAAAAAAAACGCCCTGCAAAACCGAGGTTTTGCAGGGCGTTTTCTATTGAAAAGAGAGGGATTATACGCCGGAGTAGGCGGAGAAGCCGCCGTCGATGGGGATGGTCACGCCGGTGATGAAGCCGGCGGCCTCATTGTTGAGCAGGAACAGCAGCGCACCGCTGAGCTCTTTGCTCTCACCGAAGCGGCCCATGGGGGTCGCGGCGAGGATCTTGCCGGTGCGGGCCGTGGGCGTGCCGTCGTCGTTCCAGAGGAGCTTGGCGTTCTGTGCCGTGGAGAAGAAACCGGGGGCGATGGCGTTGACGCGGATGCCCTGCTTGGAGAAGTGCACCGCCAGCCACTGGGTGAAGTTCGTCACGGCAGCCTTGGCGCCGGAGTAGGCGGGGATCTTGGTCAGCGGGGTATAGGCGTTCATGGAGCTGATATTCAGGATGCAGCAGCCCTTGCGGCCCAGCATCTGACGGGCAAAGGCCTGGGTGGGGATCAGCGTGCCGAGGAAGTTGAGGTTGAAGACGCTCTCCACGCCCTCTTCGTCCAGGTCGAAGAAGCTCTTGGTGTCGCTGTCGATGTCGCCATCCTCATAGTATTCCTTGTCCGTGGTAGCCTTGGGATTGTTGCCGCCGGCGCCGTTGATGAGGATGTCGCAGGGACCGAGATCGGCCAGCACCTGTTCGGCCACGGCATAGGTCTGCGCCTTGTCCAGCACGTTGCAGCCGTAGGCGATGGCAACGCCGCCCTCGGCGTTGATCTGGTCGGCGAACTTCTGCGCCTTCTCCTGGGTGCGGTTGAGCAGCGCAACCTTCGCGCCCGCGCGGGCCAGCACCTTCGCAAATTCGGAGCAGAGCACGCCGCCCGCTCCCGTGACAACGGCAACCTTGCCGCTCAGATCGGTGTTCAGTACGTTCTTTTCCATGTTATTTGCTCTCCTTATCCATCAGATCCCAGGCGCCCAGCATGTACATGATGCCCAGCGCGCGGTCATACAGTCCATAGCCGGGACGGACATTGCCCGGCTTCTCGTCCCAGAGGTGACGGCCGTGGTCGGGGCGGATGTAGCCCTCGAAGCCGCCGTCGTGATAGGCGCGCAGGATCTCCAGAATCCCGGTGTCGCCGTCGCAGTCGCGGTGGCTGGCCTCGGAAAAGTCGCCGTTCGGGAAGTGCTTGACGTTGCGGATGTGCGCGAAGGCGATGCGGTCGACGTGCTTTCTCACGATTTCGGCCACGTTGTTCTCCGGGTTGGCATTCAAGCTGCCGGAGCAGAGGGTCAGGCAGTTATAGGGATCGTCCACCATCTTCAGGAAGCGGTCGATGCTCTCCTCGTCCACCAGCAGCCGCGGCAGGCCGAAGATGTCCCAGGGGGGATCGTCCATGTGGACGGCCATCTTGATATCGCACTCGTGGCAGACGGGCATCAGGCGCTCGAGGAAGTACTGGAAGTTCTCCCACAGCTTTTCCTTGGTGACGGGCTTGTAGGCTTCAAACAGCTCGTCCAGCTTTTTCATGCGTTCGGGCTCCCAGCCGGGGAAGGTCATGTGATACTTCTCGGTGAAGCTCATGACGTAGTCCGCCATCTCCTTGGGATCGTCCTGGATCATGTCCTTCTGGTAGTACAGGGCGGTGGAGCCGTCGCCCACCGGGTGGAAGAGGTCGCTGCGCGTCCAGTCGAAGATCGGCATGAAGTTATAGCAGATGACCTTCACGCCGAAGGGCGCAAGATTGCGGATGGTCTGGATGTAGTTGTCGATGTAGGCGTCGCGCGTGGGAAGGCCGATCTTGATGTCGTCATGGACGTTGACGGACTCCACCACGTCGGCGTTGAAGCCGGCCGCCCTGATCTGAGAAACGACGGTTTCGATCTCCTCCGGCTGCCAGATCTCGCCGGGCATCTTGTCGTGCAGCGCCCAGACGATCGTGCTTACGCCCGGGATCTGCCGGATATCGCTGAGAGAGATTTTGTCGTTGCCTTCGCCGTACCAGCGAAAGCCCATTTGCATCGGCATGTGCGGTCCCTCCTGTTTTTTGGTAATTCTATTTTACCATTTGTCAAAAGGGAAAAGAATTGCGATTGTTGTTGCAAAGATTACCAAACTTGCTGTATACTTTCTCCGGGGGTGGGTCACATGAAGAAAAAGCTGCGCAGCGAGTTCAACAGCCGCCAGTATATGCTGGCCCGGGATTTTGAGATCTATTATTACAGCGACCTGCACTTTTCCTCGGTCGGCAGGCACAGCCACGACTATACCGAGGTGTACCTGTTCTGCGAGGGCAGGGTGGACATGGAGATCGAAGGGAAAAGCCATCGCCTGCGGCCGGGCGACGTGCTGGTGCTGCCGCCGGGAACGCAGCACCGGGCGGCCGTCCGGGGCGGCGAGGTCCCGTACCGCCGCTTCGTCTTCTGGCTCAGCAGGGATTTCTGCGAGGCCCTGCGCGCAGAATCGCCGGACTACCTGTTCCTCTTTGACCGCGCCCGCGAAAAGAGAGACTATGTGTATCCGACGGATCCCCTGGAGTTCAACAGTCTGCGCGGCAGGCTGTTCGAGCTGCTCGAGGAGCTGCATACCGACCGCTTCGGCCGCGATGCACAGATCGGTCTGCTGGTGCGCGGGCTGCTGCTGTCGCTCAGCCGTACGGTCTGCCAGAGAGTCAGCCGGAGCGCAAAGCAGGAAAAACGCGCCGGGTATCAGCTCATTACCGACTATATCCACGAAAATCTGGGCGGCGATCTCAGCCTGGACGCGCTGAGCAGGGAACTGTTTTTGAGCAAGTACTATATCTCCCATCTCTTCCAGGAGAACACCGGGCTGTCCGTGCACCAGTACATCACCAAAAGGCGCCTCGCCGCCTGTGCCGACGCCATGCAGAGCGGGCGGCACATCAACGAGATCTATACCCAGCTCGGCTTTCTGAACTATTCCAGCTTCTACCGCGCCTTTATCAAGGAATACGGCTGCTCGCCCAGCGTCTGGCTGCGCGAGCACACGGCTCCCGCCGCTGCGGAAACGCGATGAGCGGACACAAATAACAAGATGAACGAAAGGATCCTCCTGCCGGCAAGGCAGGAGGATCCTTTGATGATGAGAAAAGCGATGAGGGAAAAAATGGTGCAAAGGTAAAATTTACAAAGTGCGAACAAAAGATGACAATTTTGTGCGTTTTGTACAGAGAAACAAGAAAATTCACGCGCAACAGAGAGAAAAATGAGCCTTTTGCACAAAAAATGATTGACACGAAGAAAGCACCGCTCTATATTTATTATGTATAATAGTTTACATTTGCACAGTATGCACTTTCAGGCCCCGGCCGACAACCGCAATCCCTGGAACGTCAAGCTCAACGTCCGCACCGGCTTCACGCCCGAGAAGGACAAGGGCTACCGCGTCAGCTTTGATCTGAACGCCGCCAAGCCGCAGGGCAGCTTTGAGGTCTTCTTCGACGGCTCCTCCGAGGGCGCCTACGGCCAGTTCTTCGGCCCGGCTCTGGCGGGCGGCAAGACGAGCTTCTCGCAGATCATCTATCCCGGCCCGAGCAAGGGCGAGCTCGTGCTGCAGCTGCGCTGCGGCAAGACCGACGCCACCGACGGCAACACCTACACCGTCAGCAATGTGAAGATCGAAGAGGTCGCTTTCAATTATGTCCAGACCCCGGAGACCAAGGAAGTCACCAGGCTCGACAAGCAGCCCAACTACATCGAGCAGCTGGAAAAGACGCCCGACCGCGCCACGGTCCGCATCGAAAAGACTCCCGCTGAGGGGAAGGAGCCCTGGAAGTCCAAGCTCTTCGTGGAGACCGGCGTGACACTCAAGGCCGGGCAGAAGTACCGCATCAGCATGGACGTCAAGTCCATCATCCCCGCGCCCTTTGAGGTCTGCTTCAATAACGGCGGCGAGGAGAAGGGCCTCGGCGCGATCTTCGGCCTGATCTCAAAGCCGTCCGGACAGTACGTCGAGTACGTCACCTATCCCAAGCAGGACACCCAGCTTGTGATCCAGCTTTCCCTCGGCAACTGCTCCGCCCCGAACAGCATCATCCTCAGCGACGTTCAGGTCGAAAAGGCCGGCACGATCATCCCGGTTTCCGATACGATCTATACCTTCTGATCTCCGGCGAAGATCGACCGGATCATCAGACAAGAAAGGCGTGTGTTCTATGATGAAAAGACAGTCCTTGATCGCATTGCTCCTGATCCTGGCGCTGCTTCTGTCCGCCTGCGGCTCGGCGGCGGCTCCCGCGGCTGAGGTCGCGGAAGAAGCCGAGGGCGTTGAGGAAAACAGCTATGAAAAGCTGCCGGACGAGGCCTATGAGGCCGTTCCGTACACGCTGTTCCCCGCGCCGGACGGCGGCTACGTGGGCGACGTGATGCCCTTCGTGACCGACGACGGCACGCTGGAGCTGTACTATCTGTACGACACGGACAACAACGGCCAGGGCTATCACCCGATCTACAAGTACTCCACAAAGGATCTCTGCGGCTATGAAGACCATGGCTTGATGCTCAACTTCGGCCAGATGTCCGATCCCGACCCCGCGCTGGGCACCGGCTCCGTTATGCAGGATCCGGACGGACTGTACCATCTGTTCTATACCGGCCATACCAGCCTGGGCAACGGCGGCCAGGGCACGGAGTGCGTCATGCACGCCACCAGCACCGACCGCGAGAACTGGGTCAAGGACGGCGTCCTCTTCAATGCGCCCGAGGGCTATTCCTCCGTGGACTTCCGCGACCCTGAGGTCTTCTGGGTCGAGAGAGATCAGTGCTACTGGCTGCTGATCGCGGCCCGCGAGGATACGCTGGGCGGCGTGGTCGTCAAGTACACCTCCACCGACCTGAAGAACTGGGAATTCATCGGCCCGATCTTCGCCCCGCTGGCGCAGTTCATGTGCGAGTGCCCCGACCTCTTCTGCATCGGCGACACCTGGTACCTCACCTACAGCTGGGACTGCGTCACCTACTACGCAATGAGCGACTCCATGGACGGCCCCTTCGTTCCCCCGAGAGACAACATCCTCGACGGCAAGGGCACGGCTTCGGGCAACTGCTTCATCTTCTATGCGGCCAAGACCGCGGAGATCGACGGCAATACCTACCTCTGCGGCTGGCTCGGCCGCGCCGGCATGACTTCGGACTCCGGTTTCTATCAGTGGGCCGGCAGCGTGCTGAACCATCAGCTCGTCCAGCGTGAGGACAAGACCCTCGGCGTGAAGGCGCCCGAGACCTATGACGATTACTTCACCATGGACAAGATCGTCCCCGCCGTTCCCCTGACCGATGGCGTCAGCATCGACGGCAGCAATATTTCCCTCACGGCGGAAGAAGACGCCTACGCGCTGGCCGACATGGGCACCCGTCCCGCGACCATGACGCTGGAGTGCGACGTGACGCTGGACGAGGAAGGCTGCGCGGGCTTTGCCTTCGGCGGCAGCGACAAGGACGAGACCTTCACCGCGCTCTGCCTGGACGCCAGACAGGGTCTGCTGCACTACGAGGGCTACGAGATCCCCGACCTCCGCGTCTACGATCCCACGGCGCTCACCAAGTTCGACTTCACCAAGAGCAGCACGCACCACGTCAAGCTGGTCTGTGAAAACGAGATCGTCGTGATGTACGTTGACGACGTGAAGGCGCTCAGCTCCCGCATCACCCACTCTGTCGACGGCGCGCACATCGGCGTGTTTGCCGACGGCTGCAGCGCGGAGTTCAGCAACATCAGCATGAAGATCCCTGGCTGAGCCGCGCCGTACCCGCTCCGGAAAGTATTTCGGCCGACTGCGAAAAAACAACCCCCCGGGGGGCTTCCGCGGCACAAACTTTTCTGCTATGATCGGATCAGATCAGATGCCGAAGCGGCCGCCCGGATCTCCCCTCGATCCCTGTGCTCTGTTCACCTCCCGGCACAAGGCGGCCGAACCACTCTCTCACCATATGACAGCCCTCCGAGCCGGTCACTCGGAGGGCTGTTATATTATGTCTGGAGAACGGATTTGCCCTTTTCCCCACATCGGATCCATGCTATAATGATTATAGGATGGCGAAAAGCCAAAAAGCTTTTCGCCGCGCCGCTTTGCGGCGCAGCAAGACAGCGCAGCTGCCTTGCCATATACTCATTGCAATGAGCATCGGGCGAATGATTCATAGAATCGTTCGCTGCCAGACTTGTCGTTTGCCATCCGATGATCATTATAATGGATAATGGAAGCAAACTGACGGTCCCGGCAAGAGAAACAGAAACGCATACAGAAAGGCATTTCCTATGGCTGACACCTTATATTACGAGATCCTCCGGGAAGGACTGCCCGGGGAACTGCGCATCAAAAACTTTGTCCACGGCGTCTCCTGGACGGCTGCGGTCCTCAGCGACGGCAGCGTCGGCGTTGCGATGCACACGACGGGGGAGACGGTGCCGAGGATGTTCGACACCCTGGTCGGCCGCCCGCTGAAGGAGGCCGGGCAGGCGCTGATGAGCTGGAACATGGAGGAGGCCACCGAGGCCCTCGCCGCCGTCAACGCCTGGTATAACCGCCCGGACTGCGGCTTCGTCAGCGAGGTCAAAACGCTCGACGGCGTCGATCTGCACGGCAGAACGGTCGGCATGATCGGGATGATGATCGGCCACAGCAACATGACGGCGGAGGACTTCGCCTGCGCCAAGCAGCTGTATATCATGGACCGGGAGGAAAAGCCCGGCGCGCTGCCGGACAGCGCCTGCGAGTTTTATCTGCCGCTGTGCGATCTGGTGATCATCACCGGCAGCGCCGCCATCAACAAAACGATGCCCCGCCTGCTGGAGCTGAGCCGCCATGCGCAGGTGATCCTGACCGGGCCGAGCGTCAGCTGCTGCCCGGCGCTGCTGGGCCTGGGCATCGACCGCATGCACGGGCGGGTCATCACGCAGCCGGAGGCGATGCTGCGTGCCATCGTGGAAAAACGCACCTCGGTCAACGCCTATTCCGTTTCCTATCTGGTGGACAAACGATAACGCGGACAAAAACACGCGTTTCCTCTTGACAAACGCTGTCGCACGGCGTATTCTTCAAGTGTGAACATATGAGCGATTGTTCATATAACGACAAATGCGTATGATCACGGTCATACGCATTTGCCATCCAGGAATGCATTGGAAGGCAGGCGCGCTGTGCGGGCCGCCTGTGGGGTGATAACGATGAGCAAAAAACAGAAAAAGATGCTTTGGCGCATTCTGATCGCGGCTGCGCTGATGATTGCGCTGCATGTCGCCGGCAAAGCCTTCGGTGAGCGCGTGCACGAGCCGGTCTGGTTTTTCCTGTACCTGATCCCTTATCTGACCGTGGGCTGGGACATCCTTCTCAAGGCGGGCAAGGGCATCAAAAACCGGCAGGTCTTTGACGAAAACTTCCTGATGGCCGTGGCCACCGTCGGCGCGATCGCCATCGCGCTCATCAACAAAAGCGGCGACTATACCGAGGCCATCGCCGTCATGCTTTTTTATCAGGTGGGCGAGCTGTTTCAGAGCTACGCCGTGGGCAAGAGCCGGAAGAACATCAGCGCGCTGATGGACATCCGCCCGGACTATGCCAACGTCGAGCGGAACGGGGAGCTTGCGCAGGTCGATCCCGACGAGGTGGAGGTCGGCGCGGTGATCGTGGTCCGACCGGGGGAGAAGATTCCCATCGACGGCGTAGTGATCGAGGGCGTCAGCACCCTGGACACCAGCGCCCTCACCGGCGAGAGCGTCCCGCGCGAGGTGCGCAGCGGCGACGAGGTCATCAGCGGCTGCATCAATCTCAGCGGCCTGCTGCGCCTGCGCACCACGAAGGAATTCGGGGAATCCACCGTCTCCAGGATCCTCGACATGGTGGAGAACGCGACCTCCAAGAAATCGCGCTCCGAGGCCTTCATTTCGCGCTTTGCCCGCATCTACACCCCGGCGGTCTGCGGCTGCGCGCTGGCGCTGGCGCTGCTGCCGCCGCTGTTCCTGCTCCTGCGGGGACAGGCGCCCGGCTGGGGCGACTGGATCTACCGCGCCCTGACCTTCCTGGTGATCTCCTGCCCCTGCGCGCTGGTGATCTCCATCCCGCTGAGCTTCTTCGCCGGGATCGGCGGGGCCAGCCGCGAGGGCGTATTGGTCAAGGGATCGAACTACCTGGAGGCGCTGTCCAAGACCCGGGTGGTCGCCTTTGACAAGACCGGCACGATGACCATGGGCGTCTTTGAAGTCAACGGCATCCACCACAGCAGCATGGACAATGAGAAGCTGCTGGAGTTGGCCGCGCACGCGGAGATCTACTCCACGCACCCGATCGCCCGCAGCATCCAGAAGGCGTATCTGGAGGGCGCGGTCTTCCGGGACGACGGGGAGCCCGTCGGGAAAAAGGCGGATCATTCCGGCAGGCAGCTGGACGAGGCGCGTGTTTCCGACGTGATGGAGATCGGCGGCAACGGCATCACCACCCGGATCGACGGGAAGCAGGTCGCCGTCGGCAACGCCAGGCTGATGGACAGCCTCGGCATTGCCTATGTGGACTGCCGCCATGTCGGCACCGTCGTCCATGTGGCGGTCGACGGCGCCTACGCCGGGCATCTGCTGGTTTCCGACATCGTCAAGCCGACGGCGAAGGAGGCCATCCGCGCCCTGCGCGCGGCGGGCGTCACAAAGACCGTGATGCTCACCGGCGACGCAAAGCGCGTCGGCGAGGCGGTCGCGGCGGAGCTCGGCATCGACGAGGTGCAGGCCGAGCTGCTGCCGGGCGACAAGGTCGCGGCGGTGGAGACGCTGCTGGCGAACAAGCCGGAGCGCAGCGTGCTGGCCTTCGTGGGCGACGGCATCAACGACGCGCCGGTGCTGACGCGCTCCGACGTGGGGATCGCGATGGGCGCGCTCGGTTCGGACGCCGCCATCGAGGCCGCGGACGTCGTGCTGATGGACGACGATCCGAAGAAGATCGCGCTGGCGATCCGGATCGCAAAGAAATGCATGCGCATCGTGTACGAAAATATCTGGTTTGCCATCGGGGTCAAGCTCATCTGCCTGGTACTGGGCGCCGTGGGCGTGGCCAACATGTGGCTGGCGATCTTTGCGGACGTGGGCGTGATGGTGCTGGCGGTGCTCAACGCCATCCGTGCGCTGTTCACGAAGGAACTGAGGCAGTAAGCGCCCGGCAAGCGGCGGGATCGGTTGACAGATCCGGGGGCCTTGCTTTATAATAACCATCAAGATTTGCTTGGAGCGGGTGTGCCGGATGAAGATCAAAAGCATTGAATATGATGATGCGCTGCGGGAGCACATGGCCAAAAAGGGCATGACGACGATCGCGGTGGAGGTGGCCTCGGCCCAGCACTCCGATATTGAGGTCACGGAGCTTTATGTCCATCTGATCAGCGACAAGCAGGCGGCGTATTTCAAAGAGAAAAAGCGTTTCCGTCCGGTCGCGGGCGAGCTCGGCGAGGTGCTGCTGCCGCCCTACAATCTGGAATACGACGAAACCCTGCGTTTTGGCCTGAAGAAATTCTGGATCTTCCATTCGATCCAATATACCGGCATCCGGCTGTGAGCCGGGGTGCGGCACGGCGTTAAAAACGGAAGCGGAAGGCTTCCGTTTTTTAGCGGATTATGAACGGGCCGGGCCTTGCCTTTTTCGCCCGGACTTGCTATAGTATGAAAGAAATTGGATCCGCTTCCAACTTGATTACCCTGACAGGAGGCTCTTATGCTGGTACCCGTATTACTGTTTTTGCTTGGTTTCGTGCTGCTCATCAAGGGCGGCGACTGGTTCGTGGACGGCGCGGTGGGCATTGCGCACCGCTTTCATCTGTCGGAACTGCTGATCGGCGCAACGGTCGTTTCCATCGGCACGACGCTCCCGGAGGTCATGGTGTCCTCGCAGGCGGCGCTGGTCGGCAACAGCGGCATTTCCTACGGCAACGCCATCGGCTCGGTCATCTGCAACACCTCGCTCATCTCGGCGCTGACGGTCGCCATCCGCCCGACGAGCGTTGACCGCAAGTCGCTGCGGCTGCCGGTAGCGGCCTTCTTCCTCGCCGCGGCGCTGTACGCAGGCATTGCCTACACGACCGGGCGCTTCACCCGCTGGAACGGCGTGCTGCTCCTCTGCCTGTTTCTCGCTTATATCGCGCTCACCGTCTCCCAGATGAAAAAGCACCCGGAAGGGGCTGCCGCTGCGGAGGAGGAAGAGGAGCCGGTCAAGGAAAGACCGCTGTGGCAGGAGCTGCTGATGCTGGTCATCGGCGCGGCGGCGATCGCCTTTGGCGCCAAGCTCCTGGTCGATAACGGCACGCTGATCGCGGCGGCCCTGGGCGTTCCCGACTCGGTGATCGGTCTGACGATGGTCGCGCTCGGTACCTCGCTGCCGGAGCTGGTCACCGCCATCACCGCGCTGGTGAAGAAGCGCAGCGCGCTCTCCGTAGGCAATATCATCGGCGCAAACCTTTTCAACATCGTCCTCGTCTCCGGCATGGCGATCACGCTCCATCCCTTCAACCTGCCTGCGGAAAAGACCCTGGCGGGGATGAACGCCTCGCTGCTGGTGGATCTGCCGGTGATGTTCGTTGTGATGGCGCTGCTTTGCCTGCCCACGCTGAAGGAGGGCAAGCTCAAGCGCTGGCAGGGCATCACGCTGCTGTGCATCTATACGGCCTTCACCTTGTTCCAGTTTGCGGTATAAGAAAGCATTTCTGCTAAAAAGACTTCTCTTCGGAGGAGTCTTTTTTGTAAATTATGCTTGAAAATAAGGCCGCGGCTTATTATAATGAACATGGATTCCCTATAAAACAGGGCAGGGAATAAACAAAGAAAAGGAGCTGGTTTCCGTGATCCATTATGTTCTGCTGAAGTTTGCGCCGGGCACAGACCTTGACGCGGCGGAAGCGCGTGTCCGAAAGACCTATGACGAACTGGCCGAAGCGCTGCCGTACCTGAACGATCCGGAAGTGTACCGCAGCTGCATCGAGCGCGACTCGAATGCCGACATCATGGCGAAGGTCCGCCTGGATGATGAGAGCTGCCTGCAGCCCTACCTGACCCATCCGCTTCACCTCGCGATGGCGCAGCATTTCAAGGATATGCTGATCGGGAGGACCTCTTTCGATCATCAGTAATTAGAATTCAAAATAGAAAAAGGGAGGAAGAAGCATGGATAAGAAAAAAGGAATTTTCGCCGCATCGTATATCGGCGTCGCATCCGTGTGGCTGGGCGGACACTTCGGACCCGGCTTTGCCACCGGCGCGTTCAGTGCGCAGTACTATGAGAAATACGGCTGGATCGGCCTGGTCATGCCTCTGCTGGCCATGCTCATCACCGGCGGCGTCATGTTCTACATGGTCGAATATGCCCGCAGCAAAGGCACCACGAACTACCGCTCCTTCGTCCAATCCGCCTTCGGCGATGGCAGCTTCGGCAAGGTCATGGTCATCTTCTACGACATCCTCTTTATCGGCACCGTCATCGGCGCAGGCGGTCTCGCCGTCGCCGGTGAAGCAAACATCCTCGGCAAAGTCTATGGCCTCGGCTTCTGGACAGCCGCGATCCCGACCATCATCGTCGCCGCGCTTCTCTGCCTCTATGGCTCCAAGCTGGTGGCCCGTTCCTCCAAGTATATGATGTATGCGATCGTTTTGATCGTACTGCTCATCTTCTTCCTGAGCGCCGCCTCCGGCAAGCCCGACTTCGCCGCCGCTTTCAAAGCGCCCCCGATCGAGCAGAACAACACCCTGCTCAACGCCATCTGGAAGGCCATCCTCTACGGCTGCTTCCAGTCGACCATCGCGTTCAACGTCATGTCCGTTTCCGATCTGCTCGAGAGCAGAGAGGCAACCAAAAAGGCCATCGTCACCGGCTACATCGTAACCGTCATCCTGATGATCGCCATTGCCGCCACGCTCTTCGGCTACATTCCCGTCAATCCCGACATCATCAACCTCGGCAAGACTCCCGTCCCCATGATGGCCGTCATTATGGGCCTGGGCAAGCCCTGGCTGACCATCATCTTCGTCATCCTGATGACCTTCGCCGTGCTGACCAGCGCCGCCGGAATCGCGAATGCCGGCTGCGTCCGCTTCGACAAGATCTTCTCCGGCATCAAGAACGTCCAGCTCCGCCGCGCGATCATCACCGCGATCCTGCTGAGCATCGCCGCCTTCGGCGCATGGCTCGACATGGAGAGACTGACCAAACAGGTCACGACCTACATCGGCTACGCCGGCATTCTGGGCCTTGTCATCCCGGCCTTTACCATCGTCCGCTCCAAGCTCAACAAGGACAAGTAAAACCCTCCCTCGGCACCGGCGCCGGGGAAACGCATGAAACCGACCTGCCCGCAGGCTTTCGCCTGCGGGCGGGTTTTGCCGTGTCGCCCGGGTCCGGGGGACGATAAAGCGGGCATTTTTCTGTTGAGTTTAACAGAGGAATACAGTATAATTTATATGTATAAATCTGTAAATCATATTATGTAGGAGGCTGATTACCATGACCAAGCATTTGATGTCCGGCAACGAGGCCATCGCGAGAGGCGCATATGAAGCCGGCGTCAAAGTATGTTCCGCGTATCCCGGCACTCCCAGCACTGAAATCTTTGAAGAGCTGCCCAAGTACAAGGGCGAAGTCTACTGCGAGTGGGCGCCCAATGAAAAAGTAGCTACCGAGTTTGCCTACGGCGCCTCCATCGCCGGCGTGCGCAGCATGACGGCGATGAAGCACGTCGGTCTGAACGTCGCCGCCGACCCGATGTTCACCGCCGCCTACAACGGCGTGACCGGCGGATTCGTCATCGTCACGGCCGACGACCCCAGCATGCACTCCTCTCAGAACGAGCAGGACAACCGGCACTATGCCAAGTTTGCCAAGCTCGCTCTGATTGAGCCTTCGGATTCCCAGGAATGCAAGGACTTCATGCGGGAAGCCTACAAAATCTCCGAAGAATATGATATGCCGGTGCTTTTCCGCACCACGACGCGAGTATCCCATTCCAAGAGCCTTGTCGAGCTCGGCGAACGGACCGAGCCGGAATGGAAGGGCTATCAGAAAAATGCCGCGAAAAACGTCTGCACCCCGGCCAACGCCTACCGGAACCACCCCAAGGTGGAGAAGAACATGGCGGCCCTGGCCGAGTACTCCAACCGCTGCCCGCTCCAGAAGCTGGAAAAGGGCGACGGCGAGATCGGCGTCATCACCGCGTCCATCGCGTACCAGTACGCCAAGGACGTCTTCCCCGAGGGCACGAGCTTTCTGAAGCTCGGCCTCACGAACCCCCTGCCCATGGATCTGATCCGCGAATTTGCCGCCTCCGTCAAGACGCTCTACGTCGTCGAAGAGCTGGAGGGCTTCATGGAGCAGCAGATCAAGGCGGCCGGCATCCCCTGCATCGGCAAGGAAAAGATCAGCAACATGTATGAGCTCAATCCCCAGCGCCTGCGGCAGATGCTTTTCGGCGTCGAGCCGGAGATCAAAGAGCTGCCGGTCAAGCCGGTGCCTCGTCCGCCCGCCCTCTGCCCCGGCTGCCCGCACCGCGGCTTCTTCTACACGATGAGCAAACATAAGGGCAGCATCGTCACCGGCGATATCGGATGCTACACCCTGGGCGCGGCGGCCCCGCTGAATGCGTCGGACACCTGCGTGTGCATGGGCGGCGGCTTCTCTGTCGGCGCCGGCATTGCCAAGACCCTCGAGGTCATGGGCCAGAAGAAAAAGGTCTTCGGCGTGGTGGGCGATTCCACCTTCTTCCACAGCGGCATGACCGGCGCGACCGAGATCATCTACAACAAGGCCAGCGTCGTCCCCGTGGTGCTCGATAACCACATCACCGGCATGACCGGTCACCAGGATAACCCCGGCAGCGGCTACACCCTGCTTGGCGAGGTGGCGGACGCCATCGCCATCGAGGACGTGCTCAAGGGCATCGGCTATGAAAAGATCCTCATCGTCGATCCGCAGGACCTCAAGGCCATGGACGCGGCTGTCAGGGAGGCCGAAGAGAGCGAAGTGCCCACGGCCATCATCTGCCGCCGCCCCTGCCTGCTCATCAAGCGCATCAAGCACGATATCGGCCTGTGTGTGGTCGATACCGATAAGTGCATCGGCTGCAAAATGTGCCAGAAGGTCGGCTGCCCGGCGCTGAGCATCGTCAATAAAAAATCGAGCATCGATCCCATCCAGTGCGTGGGCTGCACCGTCTGCGCCCAGGTGTGCCCGGTGGGCGCAATCAGCCGGAAGGAGAAGTGAGCCATGAAAAAGAGTGTGATTCTGGTCGGCGTCGGCGGACAGGGCGCCATTCTGACGGCGAAGATCCTCATCAACGGCGTGATGAAAAAAGGCTATGACGTCAAGATGTCCGAGGTCCACGGCATGAGCCAGCGCGGCGGCAGCGTCTCCACGCAGGTGCATTTCGGCGACAAGGTCTATTCTCCCGTCATCGGCAAGGGCGAGGCGGACATCCTGGTCGCCTATGAGAAGATGGAGGCCGTGCGCTATGCGGAGTTCCTCAAGCCCGACGGCATCGCCATCATCAACGACTTCGCCATGCCCTCCGCCGCTACCGCGGCCGGCCTGTGCGAGTACCCCGAGGGCTGTCTCGAGGCCATGCAGGCCAATTTCAACTGCCATGTGCTGAAGGCCTCCGACATCGCCATGCAGCTCGGCAGCGCCAAGTGCATGAACGTCGTCCTCTTCGGCGCGATGACCAAGGTCATCGGCCTGGACGACATCGACTGGGAGACGGTCATCCGCGAGACCGTGCCCCCCAAATTCATCGATCTCAACCTGCGCGCCTATGAAGCCGGTCGGGAGGCCGTGCTGTAATGGACGTCCGGCAGGAATACCGCGCCAAGCTCCGCACGCCGGAGCAGGCCGTCGAGCTGGTCAAGAGCGGCGACTGGGTGGACTATGCCAGCAACATCTGCTTCCCCCAGATGCTGGACGCCGCCCTTGCCAAGCGTCGGGATGAGCTGCAGGACGTCAAGATCCGCGGCAACCTGCTCTTCGGCCCGATCCAGGCGGTGGAGGTCGACCCGAGCCGCGAACACTTCATCTACAACAGCTGGCACTGCTCCGGCTACGAACGGAAGCTCTGCGACAAGAACCTCTGCAACTTCATCCCGATGATCTTCCGCAACCTCGGCTGGTACTACACCAATTTTCTGACCGTCAACGTCGCCATGATGGCGGTCACGCCGATGGACAGGCACGGCTACTTTAATTTCTCCTGCGCCACCGGTATCGCCAAGGCCATCATGGACAAGGCGGACATCGTGATCCTCGAGGTCAACGAGCATCTGCCCCGCATCCTCGGCGGCTTCGACGAGTGCATCCATATCTCCGAGGTGGACTGCGTGGTGGAAGGGGAGCACCCCCCGCTGCCGCAGTTCCCGATCGCCGAGGCCTCGGAGGAAGATAAGAAGATCGCGTCCTTCATCGTGCCGCACATCGTTGACGGCGCGACGCTGCAGCTCGGCATCGGCACGATGCCGAACGTGGTCGGCGGCATGATCTCAGACTCCGACCTGAAGGATCTCGGTATGCACACCGAGCTCTGCGGCGACGCGTATCTGCGCATGTTTGAGGCCGGCAAGCTCACCAACAGGCGCAAGACCTTCCAGAAGGACAAGGGCGTGACCGGCCTGGTCTTCGGCTCGCGCGAGCTCTACGACTGGGTCGACCAGAACCCGGGCGTCGTGGTCGAGCCGCTGTCCTATGTCAACGATCCCGGCATCATCGCGAAACACGACAACATGATCTCCATCAACAGCTGCATCTCGGTCGATCTCTACGGGCAGATCTGCGCGGAGAGCGCCGGGCTTCGCCACATCAGCGGCACCGGCGGCCAGCTCGACTATCTCACGGGCGCGGCCATGTCCAAGGGCGGCAAGGCCTTCATCTGCATGACCTCGTCCTTCGTGGACAAGAAGGGCGAGCGCCATTCCCGCATCCTGCCCCGCTTTGACGGCGACATCGTCACCGACCCGCGCAGCCAGGCCTTCTGGATCGTGACGGAGTACGGCGCGGAAAATCTCGCCGGCTGTTCCACCTGGGAGCGGGCGGAGAAGCTCGTGTCTCTGGCGCACCCGGATTTCCGCGACGAGCTGATCCGGGCTGCCGACGCGCAGCGCATCTGGCGCCGCTCCAACAAAAGATAACAATCGGAGGATAGGTTCACATGGTCAATGAAAGCATGCTCAAGCTCGGCACCAACCGCTCCTGCATCCGCGAGCTGTTTGAATACGGCCTCAGGCAGGCGGCGATCGTCGGCAAGGAAAACGTGTTTGATTATTCTTTGGGCAATCCCTCGATCCCCGCACCGCCGGAGGTCAACGAGGCCATCGTCGACATCATCAAAAACACCGACAGCCTCGCCGTCCACGGCTACACGCCCGCACCCGGCCTGCCCGACGCAAGAGCGGCTATCGCCAAAGAGCTCAGCGAGCGCTACGGCGTCGAGATCCGCGGCGCCAACATCTTCTTCACCTGCGGCGCCGCCCCCGCGCTGATCGCCGTGATCCGCGCGCTGAACATGGGCGAGAGCGAATTCATCGCCATTGCGCCCTTCTTCCCGGAATACCGTCCCTTCGCCGAGTCCAACGGCGCGAAGCTCGTCGCCGTCCCGGCGGACATCCCCAGCTTCCAGATCAACTGGGCGGCCCTCGAGGAGCGCATCAACGAGCGCACCCAGGCCGTGATCGTCAACACCCCAAACAATCCCTCCGGCGTGATCTACACGCGCGAGACGCTCGAACGCCTGGCGGAGCTGCTGGGGCGCAAGAGCGCGGAAGTCGGTCACCCGATCTTCCTCATCGCCGACGAGCCCTACCGGGAGCTGGCCTATGACGGCGCGGAGGTGCCCTTCATCCCGACGGTCTACCCCAACACCATCGTCTGCTATTCCTATTCCAAGTCCCTGTCCCTGCCCGGCGAGCGTATCGGCTACATCTGCGTGCCGGACTGGGTGGAGGACAGCGCCACCGTGTTCGCGGCCATCGCCGGCGGCGCCCGCGCCTCCGGCCACGTCTGCGCGCCCGCGCTGCAGCAGCGCGTGGTGGCCCGCTGCGCCTATTCCCGCCCGAACCTCGCGGCCTACGACGAGAACCGCAGCCTGCTCTACGACGCGCTGAGCTCCTACGGCTACGACTGCGTCAAGCCCAACGGCGCCTTCTACATGTTCGTCAAGGCGCCCGGCGGGGATTCCGTTGCCTTCTCGAACAAGGCGAAGGAGAAGAACCTGCTGATCGTTCCGGGCAACGACTTCGGCGTGCCGGAGTACTTCCGCATCTGCACCTGCGTGTCCAAGGACATGATCCTGCGCAGCCTCCCGGCCTTCCAGGCCCTGATCGAGGAGTTCTGAAGCGCATCCAGTCAAAAGAAAACCGGCGTGACCAAAACGGTCACGCCGGTTTTCTTTTTTATCCGCTTATTTTTTCACGGCGACGCGGTTGATCGCGGGCGTCTCGACGCGCTTGGCCAGGTACAGGCAGTAGCCGATCGCCAGCACGGGGATCAGGACGTGAATGATCACGTTAAGCACAGGAGAGCCTTCGTCGGTCGAAAACACGGAGAAAACGTCGACCAGACTGTGCGCCAGGACGCAGGGCCAGAGGCTGCCGCCCTTGTAGAAGGCCATCGTAAAGATAAAGCCGACGGCGACGGCGAAGGCCATCTGCATGAGCGTCTCGACGAGATCCTGGCCGATGAAGAGGTTTATAATATGCCCGAGCCCGAAGGTAATCGAGGAGACGATGACCGCCACTTTGACGTTTCCGTCCTTCAGCATGGCCTTGAACAGGAAGCCGCGGAAGATCAGCTCCTCGGCAAAGCCGACGAAGGCCATCATCACGGCGGCATAGAGCAGGCCCGGCATCGGATAATCCGGAGAGATCCCGCTCCAGAGGTTGATGCTGGCGACGAGCCACAGCGGGAGGAACCACAGCATGGCGCGGCTGTTTTTCGCCCAGCCGCCGAGACCGTAGTATTCCGTCGTTCCGGTGAGACGGACGAACAGGAACATCAGCGCGCAGACCGCGATCAGGCCGATCATCAGGACCGGGCTGTCGTCGCCGAGGCTGCGCAGGTTCCCTATGCAGACCGTGTAGAGCACGATCCAGAAGATCGCGCAGGCAAGTTCATGCTTCCGGTACAGTTTTTTCAGCTTGTTCATTTCGAGGCCTCCTCCTGACTGACCGCCGCCACCGCGCCGAGAAAAGCGCGCTCCAGATGGGCGGCGGCAAGGCTCTCGTCATATGTCAATGTATTGTTTGCGTGAATGCTCGCGTACCCGTGGGCAAACAGTGCGAGGGTCAGAAAAACGTCCCTGGTCTTTGGCCGATCCATCCCCAGCCCTTCCTGCATGGCGTCCAGGACAGGCGAAAGCTCGGCGGAATCGATCATTTCCAGCAGGTTCTTTTCCTCCGCATACCCCGACTGGAACAGGAAGCGGAACAGCCTGGGCTCCTCCACGGCAAAGCGGATGTAATTCAGCCCGATCCCGAGCAGGGGGTTGCGCTCCGGCGGCGTGTTCAGCAAATATTCGGTGTGCAGCTGATCCACCCGGCGGTAGGCCGCCCGCTTCAGCTCCTCCATCGTCGAGAAGGCGTACAGGATCGGCTGCGTGGAGCAGTGCAGCTCCTGGGCGAGAGCGCGCGCATTGAGGCTGTCCAGCCCGCTTGCCCGGATGATCGAAACAGCTGCGTCCAGGATCTGCTCTTTGGTGATTTTGACTCTTGGCGGCACCGGTCCCGCCTCCTTTTAAATAACATTCGTTATATAACAAGCATTATAATCTGGCATCTCTGCTTTGTCAATGTTTTTTGGCCTCCCGATTGCATTTTCCGGGGGCGGATGATACAATGATCAAAATCATCCGGGGAGGAGGGAGCCCATGCCGTCTTTCGGACGCTTTTATCTCGACAAGGAAAAGGATATCATCGTCGAGCTCTACCGCGAGGGCGACGAACTCAAGTATGTCCTGCGCACGCCCAATCACCGCACCGGCAACCTCATCACCAATCTGGCCAGGCTCTGCGAGCTGCCGCTGTCCTTTGACGACAAGGGACTGAAGGTCATCCGCGGCAGCGTGCCCAGCTACATCGACGGCGACAACCGGCAGCTCTACATCTTCCGCATGGGCAACACCAAGATCGCCAACATCTTCCCGGACGGCAGCGTGGAAATGAAGGCCAGCGTCCCGTCCATCTCCAAGGCTCTGATGAGCCAGACCAAGGACTACCGCCTGAGCGTGGCGAAAACCATCGTCAAGACCTATATTTTCAGCGACTGCAAGTTCCACACCGATCTGCACACCCACATGAGCGGCAACCTCGAGCCGGATGTGCTGATCGCACTCGGCATCCGCCACCAGATCCGCTATCCGCTGTACTACATCAAAAAGCTGGGGCTGCGCTGCAGCGAGGCGCAGCAGGCGCAGCTGGAGCGGGCGCGGGCGGCGGCCGCTGAGGCGCTGCACGATTCGCCGCTGACCGGGAAATATCTCGAGCGCCGCATCGACGACAATACCTTCCTCAACTTTGCGGACCTGATCCTGCGAAATCCTGCGGACGCGGCGGAGAACATCGCCCGCATCCGCGTCTCCCTGGCCATCCCGAAGGACGGGCAGGCCGTCTTTGCCGATCTGGAAAAGGTCTATCTCTACCGCTATGTGTTCACCAAGGGCCAGCCTGCGGATGACCCGATCCCGCTGGAGGGCTGGCAGAGTCTGCCGGACCCGGAGGTCCGCGCGGCGCTCGGGCAAATGCTCCGGGACCGCGGGAGCGAAGACTACCGGGACAATACGCTTTTCCAGAACAAGCTCCTCTGGATCGCCCGCGGCTACCGCCGTCACGGCATCGACTATGCCGAGATCTCCGACACAAGTCTTGGCAAGGCGGAGCAGGCGCCGGAGGTTTTGCGCCAGATCCACGAAGTGATGCCCAAAGTTACGCGGGAGACGGGCGTGCTGCTGCGCTTCCTCGCGGCCATCCGCCGCACGCCTTTGACCATCGTGCGCGACAGCGTGACGCCCAGCGGCTATCTGGCCGAAAACCTGCAGGTGCTGCGCGCTGTGGCAGCCGATCCCTATGTGGCCGGCAGCGACATCGTCGGCGAGGAGATCAACGACATCCTGGAAATGCGCAGCGTGATCCGGGAGCTGGTGTCCATTGCCGGCGAAACGCCGGGCTTCGTGCTGCGCATCCATGCCGGCGAAAACGACAGCCTGCGCGACAACGTCTCCAACAGCATCCGCTGTGTGCGCGAAGCGCTTGCGCCCGGGCAGCCGATGCCGCATATGCGCATCGGCCACGGGCTGTATACCTGCAATTTGCAGTCGCCGCGCGGCCGGAAGCTGATCCGGGAGCTGCGGGAGCAGCGGGTCGTGCTGGAATTCCAGATCACCTCCAACGTGCGCCTCAACAATCTCAGCGACCTGACGCACCATCCGCTCAAGCAGTACCTGCGCGAGGGCATCCGCTGTGTGCAGGGCACCGACGGCGGCGCGCTCTACGGCACCAACTCCATCGACGAGGAGCTCAGCCTCGAAAAGCTGCTTGGCCTCAGCCACGAGGAGCTGTGCCAGATGCGCGCGGCGGAGGCGGAGATCGAACGCGAGAGCCTGGCGGTCTTTGCGGAAAAATGCGAGCGCTTCGAGCGGCTGTGCGCCGGGGAAGCGCCCGAGGCATATCTGCGTCGCCGCATCGCGGAGGCAGCGCCCGTGCAGGCGGAGCTTTTTACGCCCGGCGAGCGGCTGGACGCGGTCCGGGAGCTGGCCGGGCAGATCTGCCCGCTGCCGCAGGGGAAAACGCCTGTTGTGCTGGCCGGCGGCAGCTTCAACAGCGACCGGCATGAGACCAGGCTGCGCGCGCAGGACTGCCGCATCATCGACGCGCTGCTGCGCGCAGGCGATCCGGACAAGATGTTCTTCGTCATCGGCCACCGCCTGTGCGGCTATGAGCGCTACCTCATGCGGGAAAACAGGGGGCGCTTTCGCGTCTTCGCCCTTGTGCCGAGCACGCTCAGCCGCGCCGAATGTGATCGGCTGCGCCGCAGCGGCGCCGCGGTGCTCCCTTCGGTGGAGCCGAGCGGCAACGGGCTCTACAAGAGCTTCGGCTATGAGATCTTCCGCCGCCGCGATTCGGTACTTCTGGCCTTCGACGGCAATTCCCCGGCGGCCAATCTTGTGCAGGAGGCCAAGAACAGTCCCGGCCGCTGCGCCATTTTTGTCAACGGCGCCTCCCGTCCGCTGCGGGCCAAGGCACGCAGCCTCCAGGGCTATGTGCACTGCCTGGACGAGGAGAGCGACCCCGTCGGCGAGATCCTGAAAAATATCAAATAAAAAAGCTTGAAAGCGTTTTGCTTTCAAGCTTTTTCTTCTTCCGCCGCTGCGGTGACTGCAGCGGCTTTTTTGCGTTTGGAGCGCCGCAGCAGCGCCGCCGTGATCAGCAGCGCCGCGCCTCCGCCTGCCGCGGCCCAGGGCAGCCAGCGGTTTTCGGCGCTTTGCCGCAGATAGACGAAGGAGCCGCCGTTATCCAGCGGGAAGACCAGATAGCTCTTGTCGACTTCATAAGGAATCTCGCTCAGCGAGCCGTCCTCGGCGATCCGGCAGAGCCGCCCGCCCGACGCGGCGCGCAGATGCACGGTGAGCGGGCCCTCATAGCCCTCGACGGTAAGCGTATAGGCGGCCAGGACTTCTTCTTCGGGCATGGAGCTGTCACATGGCGAAACGAGAAGACTTGAGCCCTCGGCAAACTCGCCCTCCGCGAGGAAAAGCGGAAGATCCCCGCCGGAGGAAAGCGTCGTTTCCGGCGCGGTATAGCTGCCGCGGATGTCCATGCTGCGGGTGATATGCTCCCGGTCGAAATCTTCCCAGTGCCAGCGCCGCGGTCCTTCGTCCGGCACCGCGGGCAGCTCGTCCAGACTGCCGCCGAAGGGCAGGGTGCGCGTCTCGATCAGCCGTCGGCCGACGTAAAAGCGCAGCTGCAGCTCGCCGAAGCCCTCGGGAACGCCCTCCAGCGCGAGCAGCTCTTCCGCCGGGAGCAGCTCGCACTGACCGACGATGCTCACGCCGTCGACGCCGGCGGGAAGGGTCTCCACATAGCGGTTGCCGCGCACTTCGCCCTCGGCCCAGCCGGCCACCGCGCCGAGATACTCCCTGCCGTCCCGGAACTCCGCCCAGGCGGCGCAGTCGAGGATGTTTGTGCCCGTGCCGGCAATGCCGCCGAGGTATTTGCCGCCGCTGAGCTCCGACCTGGCCCAGCAGGAGAGGATGCTCCCGCCCGAGGAGCCGGCGATGCCGCCGACATCGTCGCCCTTGAGCGAGGAAACGGTGCCTTTGCTCACGCAGGAGACCACGGCGCCGAGCTCGGCGCGCCCGACGATGCCGCCGGCGCAGTCGCTGCGCGTGACGACCTCCGCCGCGCTTTCGCAGCTGCGCAGGACGGCGAAGACATAGCGCCGCGCATCGGAGCTGATAAAATCAGAAACACTGAGCCGGTCCTCCATATCGAAGCTCAGCTCGTAGGCCATGCTGCCCGCAATGCCGCCCGCGCTGCTCTCGGCCTCGACGCGGCCGCCGTTCCGGCAGCCGTCCGCCGCACCGAGGTCATGCTCATAGGCCTCGTCGGCCGAGAGATCATAGCTCTGGAAGAGCGTGTCTTCGCCGCGCGCAGCGCCGAGCAGCTCGTCCAGGCTGGCCAGCACCCGTTCCAGCTGCGCCTGGAGGGCGCTCAGGTTGCTGTTGAGGTTTCCGGCGGCCTTGCCGAGCTCTTCGGAGAGCGCAGCGGACTGTGTATAGATGCGGTCCATCGCGGCGCTCAGCCCGCTGAAGTCCGCGCCGTCGAGCGAAACGCCGGGCAGATCCGGCAGGCCGGTCTCCGGATCGATCACCACCTGGTCCAGGGGGATCGGGTCGCCGGTCATGCCGCCGGTATAATAGCTCATCACGCCCGTCATCTCGTCGAGCGCGTCCGAGGCGGAAGCGCGCAGCCCGTCAAGCTGATCCTGAAGCGCGGCGGCGCCGCTGCGGGTGTCGCGCGAGGTCGCCTCCAGCAGCTCCGTCAGGCGCTGCAGCTCCCCGGACAGACCCTTGAGGCGGTCTTCGGAGAAGTCCCAGACCGCGTGGGGGATCAGCTGCCCGACGATGCCGCCCGCGTCGCGCCGGCCGCGGATCGGGCCGCGGTTTTCGCAAGTCTGGAGATAGCCGCTGCTTTTGCCGGCGATGCCGCCCACGTTGTAGCCGGTATAGGCGTAGCCGACCGCTGCCTCGTTGAGGCAGTCATGGATCACGCCGCCGTTTGAGCCGGCGATGCCGCCGATGTTGCTCAGATCCAGAAAATCGTCCTCGGAGAAGGCGGACAGGTCAAAGCTCCGCTTCCGCTCGGGGGTGATTGGCTCGTTGTTGACGCTGCCCTCGCTGCGGCAGCCGCTGATGAGGCCGAGGTTGTCGCCGGCGATGCCGCCCGCCTGGTGCTCGGCCTTGACCGCGCCGTCGAAGCGGCAGTCGAGGATCCGGCCGGAGCTGCCGTTCGTCCCGGCGATGCCGCCCACGTTTTCCAGGCCGGCCACGCTGCCCTCGAAGGAGCAGTTTTCGATCGTGCCGCGGTTTTCACCGGCCACGCCGCCGATGGACAGGCGTGTGCCGCCGGGCGTCACCTTGCCCTGTACAAGCAGATCCTGTACGGCGCCGCCCTCTGCGATCTGCCGGAAAAGCCCGACGCGCGAGCCGTCGCCGCTTATTTCCAGGCCGCGGATGCGGTGGCCGCCGCCGAGAAAGGTCCCGGCAAAGTAGGGGATCGGAGAAAAGTCCGCGCCGGACAGGTCGAGATCACAGTCCAGAGAAAAGACGCGGTCTTTGGAATAGCTCTCCAGTGCGCAGGCTTCGGCAAAGGAGAGAAAACCGTCGAGCGAAGCGATGCTGACCGAAGGCGTTTGCGTCTCCTCCGTCTCCTCCGTCTCCGCCGCGAGGGCAAAAGGAACAAAGGAGAGGACAAAAAGCAGCGAAAGAAACAGAGCAAGAAGCTTTTTCACGCGTCCCCACCTCCTGTCAGGTCGATATGCAGCGTTGTTTTTCGGATCAGCCCGTCGAAGAGAACGAGCAGCTGCGGCAGCACCGTCAGCACGAGTACCACCGAGCAGAAGGCGCCGCGCCCGACGGCCAGACCGATGTGGCCCACATAGATATCGCTGACGCGGTAGGCGATCAGCAGGCCCGCAATCGTCATGATCGAGCCGGAGGTCAATACGGTGGGGAAGGCCTGGTTGACGGCCAGGGCCATGGCCTCCTTTTTCGGCATTGTCTCTCGCAGCAGCAGATAGCGGTTCATCAGCACGATCGCATAGTCGATGGTCGCGCCCATCTGGATGGCGGAGACGATCATGCTCGTCACAAAGGAGGGCACGGAGCCGTGCAGATAGGGGAAGGAGAAGTTGATCCAGATGCTGCCCTGGATGACAAAGACCAGGAGCGCCGAGCCGATCACGGAGCGGAAGGTGAACAGCAGAATCAGATAGACGAAGGCGATCGTCAGAAAGCTGATGAGCCGGGAGTCGCCGGTATAGGATTCGCGCAGGTCGCGGGCGCTGGTGATGTCGCCCACGACGAGCACCGAGCCCTCGCCGTACTGCTTTTCGGCGATGCTGCGGATCTTTTCGACGAGCGCGGCGCTCTCCTCGCCCTCCACGGGCACCGCCGCGGTAAAGAGCATGCGGTTCCAATTCTCGCCGCGCAGCTGGTCGAGACCCATCGTCAGCGAGTCGCGCAGCTCGTTGAGACGCTCCTGCGTTTCGCTGTCCAGACTCACCACGCCGCGGTCCGTCAGGTCAAAGAGAAAGAGGATCATATCCACCAGCGGCACCTCGTAGGTCTCGGCACTGCCGAAAATGGACTGGTATTCCTCATGGCGCACACCGTAAGCCTGGAACATCAGCGTCGCCTCCTCGGGGCTGATGTTCAGCAGCTCCGCCAGCATGCGGGGCGTAAAGCGGTCGGTCAGGGTGTGCGTGCCGTCAATGTCGATGTTGGCAAGGCCGGTGGCGGAGCGAATCTCCGGCAGGGCCTCCACCTCGCGGATGACGAGCTTTTCCTTTTCAAAATCCTCCGCCGGCACGATCAGCACGACCGGCGTGGAATCGTCAAAGGTGTCGGAGATGCGGTGCATGGCCTCGCGGCTCTCGGAATAGACGAGCTCGGTGACCGAGCTGTCGCTGAAGGCGTACTGCGTGTGGCCCGAGCACCAGATCGCCGCCGGGATCAGCAGCAGAAAAAGCCAGACGAAGCAGTAGCCCGAGCGGGTGAGGAAGCGGCCCCAGGGGCGGATGTCCGGGATCAGGGTCTTGTGCGCCGTGCGGCGGATGGCCTTCGGAAACAGCAGGATCAGCCCCGGCATCAGCAGAAACACCGTCAGCAGGCTGCAGACGATGCCCTTGGCCAGCACCATGCCCAGGTCGTAGCCGAGGCGGAACTGCATCAGCATCAGCGCCAGCAGACCCGAGATGGTGGTCAGGCTCGAGGAGGAGATCTCCAGGATCGACTTGGCCAGCGCCTCGATCAGCGCCTCCTTCGCACTGTCGTGCACCAGGGCCTCGTCCTGATAGCGGTGGCTGAAGATGATCGCGTAGTCGATCGCCAGCGCAAGCTGCAGGATGACGGCGACGGAATTGGTGATCGTGGAGATCTCGCCCAGCCAGAAGTTGGTGCCCATGTTCAGCACGGCGGCGAAGGAAAAAACGAGGATGAAGATGACGACCTCGAAATAGCTGCGCGAGGTGAACAGCAAAATCGCAATGATGACCAGCACCGCGATCAGCACGACCCAGACCATTTCCCGGGCGAGCTGGGCGAAAAAGGACTGCCAGGTGACGGCGTAGATATAGGTGTCGTAGGGCGCGAGGAACTCGCGGATGTGCGCCTGCTCCTCCACAACGCGCGCATCGTCCTCCACGCCCCGGAACGAGACGCTCAGCCGCGCGGAGGCGTGGGCATAGTGTGCGGGCGTGGCGTCGAAGACCACGCCGCTGACCATCGGAAACTCCGCGATCGCGTCGGCCAGCTCCTGCGCCTTGTCGAGCGTGACGTTTGCGACCATCACATCTTCGCTGGCGTAGGTGATAAAGGAGTCCTCCATGATGTGCAGGCCGCGGCGGGTCTCGGTCGTCTCCGGGAGGAAGATCGTCAGCTCCGAGCTGACCTTCACGCGCCCGAGCGACAGCCCGCAGTAGATCGCCGCCGCGATAAACAGCAGCATGATGACAAAGCGGTACCGAACGATCAGCGCCGCGATGCTATGCATGATTTCATCTCTGTTTTTGTGCTGCGTCTGCATGGGAGCACTCCTTGACAAGTGTTGAAAATTATATTACAGTTCAATTATACTCAAGGTGTGGATCCGGTCAAGGGTCAGATTTTGCCCGGATGGCGAAATTTGAACAGATCGAAAAGAACTGTTGAAGGAGGATGCGCATGAACAAGGCCGGGGAGGAGAACCGCAGCGTCCGCAACACGAAGAAAAGGCTGCGTGAGGGGCTGCTGCGTCTGATGGCGGACAAGCCCATCAACGAGATCTCCGTCAAGGAGCTGACCGAGCTGGTGGACGTCAACCGCGGCACCTTCTATTTTCACTATACGGATATCTACGACCTGCTGCGGAGCATGCAGGAGGAGTTTTTTGAGAATTTTCGCCTGAAGATGGAACAGACGGTGGAGCTGCACTCCGTCATTCCTTATATGAGCGCGATTTTCTCCTTCCTGGGGGAAAACCGGGACTTCTGCAAGATCATGCTCGGTCCGCACGGCGACATGCTTTTCGTGGACCGGATCAAGACCCAGGTGGACGAGCGCTGCTCGCATATCTGGCGCGAGGCGACGCCGGAGGCCGATCCGGGCAAATTCGAGCTGTACAACGCCTTTATCATCAACGGCTGCATCGGCATCATCCAGAAATGGCTGGACGAGCCGGAGCGCAGCGGTCCGGAGGAGATCAGCCAGCTGGCGGCGACGATCATCCTCGCCAGCGTCCGTCCCGTGATCGCATAAAAACAAGAAAAAAGCGCCCTCCGTATCTGGTACGGAGGGCGCTTTGCCGTGTTTACATGATGGGGATCTTGATCTTCAGATCGCTGAGGGGCCAGGAGGAGCAGGCGTGGAACCAGCCCATCTCCTTGTCCATGCGGCGGCGGCCGTCGCCGACGGGGGAGACGAAGATCTCGCCCGACAGCAGGTGGCTGCGGCAGAAGCCGCACTCGCCGTTGCGGCAGTGGGTGTTGATCTTGATGCCGGCGCGCTCAAGAGCGACGGCGACAGGCTCGCTGGCGCGGGCCTCGATCACGTCCTCCTGGATGCCGCGCACGACCGTGATGTGGAAGGTCTTGGTCTCGGTGACCTTGGGATAGCCGGGGCAGGTGGAGATATCGGCCGGGTTGTTGACCACGTCGTGGCGGAAGCGGCGGCCGGTGATGCCCATCTCGTCGAGGGCCTTCTTCACAAAGCGGAACATCGGCAGCGGGCCGCAGAACATGTAGGTCACGTCACCCTCGGAATACTTCTCGATCAGTTCCTTCGTGATGAAGCCTTTTTCACCGGGCCAGTCGGGCTCGTCGGACAGAACGTGCACGACCTTGACGTCGGGGCAGGCGGCCTCGATCTCGTCGAGCTCCTTCTTGAGGACAATGTCGTTGGCCTTCACGGAGCCGTAGAGGATCGTGAGCTTGACGCCCTTCATCTTGCCGTAGGCGATCTCCTTGGCCATGCCGTGGAAGGGCGTGATGCCCGAGCCGCCGGCCAGGGCGACGATGGTCTTGCTGTCGCGCAGAGGCTCCCAGTAGAAGGTGCCGAAGGGGAGGTTGGCTTCCAGCACGTCGCCGATGTGGACGTTTTCAAAGAAGTAGTCGGGCACGAGATAGGGCACGTTGCGGCGGATGGTCACTTCAAAGAAGGGCTTGTCCGTGCGCGCCTCATAGGGGGCGGAGCAGATGGTGTAGGGGCGGGAGAGCAGGCTCTCGCCGATCTGCAGACGGAAGTTGACGTACTGGCCGCACTGGAACACGGGGATGTGTCCGTCCACGGATTCAAAGCGGAAGGTGCGGGAGCTGGGGGAGGCCTCGCGGATATCAATGCAGCGCACCTGCATGGAGGCCGGGTGCAGTTTGTCGGCCAGCTCACGGATCGGATCGCGCGGATCGATCTTCGTGGAGCCCTTGGCGAAGTTCTCTTCTCTCAGCTTGGTCACGCGGGAGGCGCCGCCGATGTCTTTCAGAAATCCTTTGACTTTGATGCTCATAGCTTACAGCCTCCCTTTCTTTTCCATGTCTTCCTTCACGCCCTTGGCAGCGGCGCGGCCGTTGGTGATCTGCGGGCCCATACCGTCGCCGGACATGCCGTGCGCACCGGCGAATTCCAGACCCTCGATGAAGTGATCCTTTTCCTTCATCTGCAGTCTTGCCACGGCGTGGTCCTCCATGGAGTGGAGGTAGCCGTAGATGTTGCCCTTCCAGGCGCCGACATAGTGGGACACGGTCATCGGCGTCGTGACCTCGATCTCGGTGATGCGGGGACGGAAGTCCACCTTCGTGATCTTGATGCACTCGTCGATCATCTCGCTGGCCAGGCGGCGCTTGAGGTCGTAGTACTCTTCCTCTTTGACGCTCTCAAAGGGCTTGGAGGGGACCAGCGCCGTGATGGACAGCTGGGTGATGCCCTCGGGCAGGGTGGGGTTGGCGTAGTTGAGGCAGATGGTGGTGATGTAGTTGTAGGGCTCGGTGATGTTGGAGTAGTTCTCCCAGATCTTGTTGGTGTCCATCGTGGTGCCGGAGAAGGTGGAGTAATCGGTGATGCCGTTTTCCTCGGGCGTGCCCTCGATGAGCATGATGACCGACACGGGAACGACGGAGAGCTTGCGGTTGTTGATCATGCGGATGGCGCCCTCGGGCACCTCGCTCAGCGGCTCGATCATCTGGCTGTAGACCTTGTTGGGGTAGGGGCCGGAGATGACGTAGTCGCAGTGGATCTCGTCGCCGCGCCGCGTGCGCACGCCGTAGACCTTGCCGTCCTTGACGAGGATCTTCTCCACTTCCTGGTCAAACTCGTACTGCGCACCGTTTTCCTCGCACTTGGCCTGCATCTTCATGCTCATCTCGTGGCTGAAGCCCTTGCAGACGTAGGAGCCGGTGAAGTAGTCGGCCATCAGGAAGGCGTAGATCGTGAAGGGCAGGTCGTCCATGCGGTTGCCGACGTAGATCCAGTAGGGGGTCAGCATCTCGACGGCCTTCTTGGGCAGGTTAAAGGTGTTGATGACCTCGGTGGCGGTGTAGCCGACGGTCTTGACAAAGTCGGGGTGCTTGAGCAGCATCTGCAGCTTGCTCATCGGAGTGACGGAGAGGATGTTCATGCTGTCGTATACGCGGCGGCAGAGGAGCATCAGCTCGTGCACCTTATCATAGGTGCCGGGGACGACCTCGTCGATCTCCTTGGCGACGGTGGTGTAGCTGTCGTCATAGTCCGGGTGCAGCACCTTGTCGATGCCGGAATTGGGCAGGGCCACGCGGTAGCATTCGGGCACGGGCAGCCAGTCGATGTTCACGCCCATGTCGTCGAAGAACTTGCCGACCTTCAGACGCTTGCCGGGCTGGCCGATGGACATCATCTCATGCAGCGTCGCCTCAATCTCATAGCCGTTGCGCACAAAGTCGGTGGCAAGGCCGCCGGGCATGTTGTGCTTTTCGAGGATCAGGATGTCCTTGACGCCCCAGGCCTGCAGCTGCAGGCAGGCGGACATGCCGGCCAGCGCGCCGCCGATGATGACGACGTCGTAATGGTCTTTGTAAAAGCTCATCAAATCTTTCCTTTCAGAAAACAAAGGGCAGAGCAGCGCTCTGCCCTTCGCAGATTATAGTATTAGAAGAAACGCTCAACCAGCTCGCGGGAGTACTCGGCCGTCTCGTCCATGTCGCCGAAGCTCATGACCTCGCCGGCATAGTAGGTGTCGTACTTGCCCTGCATGGCTTCCACCTTGTCGTACCAGCCGGCGGCATAGTCCTCGGTGAAGACATGGGGGAAGTAGTAGACGGACCACTCGTTGATGACCTTCTCGGCCGGGTTCTTCATGATCTTGAGGTCGTCCTGCACCATCTGGCGGCACTCCTCGTAGGGGATCTCCTTGGAGTTCTTGTGCTTGCGCAGCGCGTAGGTGGTGATGACCTGGTCGATCTCGTCTCTCCAGCGGCGGTAGTAGACCATCAGGCGGCCGAGTCTCTCGGGCACCATGTTGTCAAACACGTAGTAGGAGATCTCGGGGTGATTCTCGGGCTTGGTGAGGAAGGCCTGCACGTCGTAGCGCTCGTAGTCGATCTTGGAGAAGAGCTCCTTCTCGTCGTCGCGCACGTCGAAGTACTCGTCCATGCCCTTCTGGCCGTCGGCGCGCTTGTTGGGGATGTGCAGAGGCGCGGTGACGATGATCTTGTCGAACTCTTCGACCTTGCCGTTGACGGTGACGAAGACCTTGCCGTCATGGCGCTCGACCTTCTCGATGGTGCTGTTGAGCACGGCGGGATGCTTGATGTGGTCGTTCAGCTGCTCCCAGATGTACTGGGTGCCGTTCTTCCAGGTCCAGAGGTTGACCTTGACGAAGTTCATGCAGGTCTGGTAGTCGAGGTACTTCAGAACGTAGGCAGCGGGGATCTCGTCAAAGTAGCCGTAGCCAAAGGAGGTAAAGGGTCCGATCCAGATCTTCTGCACGAGGGGAACGCCGTTCATCTCGCAGAAATCTTTGAAGGGCATGGCCAGATCCTTCAGGTTGGGGTTGACGCCCTGGACCTTCTCGCGGCCCGGGGTGACGGCGTAACCGTCGTAGCGGCCCTCGGCAACGCCGCGGTGGCCGTTCACGTCATAGCCCTTGTACTTGGTCTCCAGCAGTTCGCCGAAGGTCTTGAGCTGCTTCTTCATCTTCAGCAGCCAGGGATTCTTGATGATGTTGCCAAGGGTGCGGGCAAAGGGCTCGATCACGTTGCCGTTGCCGTCCTTGTAGTTGCGGTTGAGCTTCGGGCCGTCGTGGGTGATGCCGCAGAACTTCTCAACGTCTTCCACCGCATAGTAGGAGGGCACGCCCATGATGGCGCCCATCTCGTAGCGGCGGCCGTTGTAGTACGGGGACCAGCACTTGCCGCCCACGCGATCGTTGCGCTCGTAGATCACGTAGTTCTCGTAGCCCTTCTTCTCCAGATACATACCGGCGGACAGGCCGGCAGGGCCGCCGCCGATGATGGCGATGCGGATGTTTTTATCCATGTCTTTACCTCCAACATAGAATTGAATAAAATGCGACCATATGAGTCGATGTAAGCATTATATAGCAAGTTCCCGTAAAATGCACGAGTTTTTTACAGTGTGCAAAAAAATTCTTTTCATTGATATCCGACTATGGTATACTTTTCATGAAAAATCGGGTCGGGAGGCGGTCGGATGCGTTTTCAGAGCTTTGAGGAAATGCTCTCGTACTGGGCGGAGCGGAAGGAAAACGGCCCTGCGCTGATCTTTGACGAGCACGGAAAAAGCAGCTGGAGCTACGCCGAATTCCTGCGCCGCGTCCGCGAGCGCGCGGAGGAGCTGCGCGCCGGCGGAAAGACCTGCCTCGGCGTGCTGGCTGACGGCAGCCGCGATTGCGTGGTGGAGATCTTCGCCGCCGTGATGGCCGGGCTGCAGCTCGTGATGCTGGATGAAAACGCGCCGGAGGAGCTGCTGCGCCGCCTGATCGTCTATACCGACATCGACGCGCTCTGGGGCGACGAGGACCTCTGCGAAGAGCTGGCCCCCGCCCTGACTGCGGGCGTGAAGGACGGCAAGGGGAAGATCCTCTTCTTCACCTCCGGCACCACCGAGCAGGCCAAGGCCGTGGTGCTCACCGAGCAGTCGCTCTGCGCCAGCGCCTGGAACGGGGGAGCCAAGCTCCCGCTGCAGCCGGAGGATACGCTTCTGTGCCTGCTGCCGCTGGGCCATGTGTTCGGCTTCGTGTGCGGGCTCTTGTGGGGCCTGAGCTGCGGCGCTGCCGTGGCGCTCGGGCGCGGGGCGCGCCATTACGGCGACGACTGCGCCTTCTTCGAGCCGACGGCGGTGTCCGTCGTCCCACTGCTGCTGGGCTTCCTGCTGCAGCGGCGGCTGACCAATCCCGGGCTGAAGCTGGTGCTCGTCGGCGCGGGCGACTGCCCGGCGCAGCTGCTGGGCGCGGCCGCTGCGATGGGCCTTCGCGTCAGCTTCGGCTACGGGCTGACGGAGACGAGCTCGGGCGTCGCCATCAGCGTGCAGGGCGACCCCTATGCGATGGAGGTCTGCCCGGACGATACGATCACCCTCGCCGAGGACGGCGAGATCCTCATCGAGGCGCCCACCTGCGTGATGCAGGGCTATTACAAGCGCCCGGCGGACACGGCGGCGGTGCTCATTGACGGGGTCCTTCATACCGGCGACCTCGGCCGCTTCGACGAAGAGGGAAAGCTGCACATCACCGGAAGGAAAAAGGATATGCTCGTCCTGCCGGACGGCACCAAGCTCTATCTGCCCGAATACGAGGCTCGCCTGATGCAGGCGCTGGGGCACACGGAGCTGGCCGTGATTTTGCAAAACAGCCGCCCTGTGCTGGTCTACAGCGGCGAGGGCGAGGCGGAAGAGCTGCTGCGGCGCCTGCGCCCGGCGATGGAGACGCTGCCGCGCGGCCAGCAGCTGGCCGGAGCGATTGTTGTCGACGAACCGCTGCCGCGCACGGCGACGGGTAAAATAAAACGCTGGGAGCTCCAGCAGAAAATGGAGAGATAAGCGCATGAACAGACAGGAAATCCTTGATAAGATCAGAACCGTGATCCTTGACTGCTTCCCGGATATGAGGGACATGACCATGGAAGAGGACACCGTCGTCAATACGGAAACGGCCATCGACTCCATGGGCTTCATCCTGGTCATCTGCAAGCTGGAGGCGCTCTTTGATATCAAGATCCCGCAGCGCCAGTGGAGTAAGCTCTCTACCCTGGGCGACGTGGCCGACGCCGTGCAGAAGGCGCTGGAGAAGAAATGAGCGTTTACCGCGAAGAGATCCTGCTGCGCAGCAAGGACGTGGATCTGTACCGGCGGCTGCGCCTGTCCCGGCTCTTTGAGCTGCTGCAGGAGGCCTCCATCCGCCATACCGAGCAGCTCGGCATGGGACGCGAGAAAACGCTGGACAAGGGCCTTCTGTGGGTCGTAACGATGCAGCGCTGCGAGATCGAACGCCTGCCGGAGTATGACGAGCACATCACGCTCACGTCCTGGCCCGGGCCGATGATGCACGTCTTTTTCCCGCGCTATTACCGCCTCGCCGACGCGCAGGACAAGACCCTCCTCTCCGCCAGCGCCCTGTGGATGCTGGTGGACGAGCAGACGCGGAAGATGGTCTTCCCGGACGAGTGGGGCGTGGAGATCGCGGGCGTGACGACCGGGCGGGAGATCCGCCTGCCCTCGGGCCTGAAAAAACTGGCCTGTTCGGACGAGGCGTCCTTCACCGTGCCCTTCAGCTACGTCGATCTCAACGGCCACATGAACAACACCCGCTATTTTGACCTCGCGGAGGACCATATCCCCGCGGCGGCCGAGGGACGGCGCCTGAGGGCCGTCAGCACCGAATATACCGCCGAAGCCCGTTTCCGCGACGCGCTCACGCTCCGCTGGGGCAGAGAGGGCGAACGCTGGTATATGGAGGGCCTGTCGGACAAGCCCTGCTTCCGCCTGAGCATGGAATACGAAGGATAAACACAAATCCCTCATTCTCTTGGAAATGGGGGATTTTTGGCCGCTTGCACCAAATTTATCAAAGAAAAAATCGAAGCACGGCTTGCAAGATGACCGAATCTGCGGTATCATGTAGGCATCGTTTGCTTATGGCCAAGGGCCGAAAAGAATGATAGTTTTCAGCAGTTAGAGGGGGTGTGCCAATGTCTTTTGAAGCGATCAACAGCGTCGTGCAGGCAGAAGCCGAGGCCAAAGCCGCCGTCGCCGCCGCGGAAGCGAAAGCCAGACAGATGCTCAGCGATGCGCAGGCTGCCGGCAGGGCTGCGCTGGAGGCGGCCGGGGACAAGGCTGACAGCGCGATCTCCGAGCTTCGCCGCAAAGCGGATGAGGAGGCCATGAACAAGGCGGCCGAACTGTCCTACGACGTGGAAAACAAAAAAGCCGCGCTTCGCGCCAGGGCGGAAGCCCGGCTCGATCAGGCGGCCTCTCTCGTGGTGGAAAGGATTGTGAAGAACTGAGATGGCCATTGTAAGAATGAAAAAGCTTCGGCTGATGGCTGTCCGCTCCGCCCGGGACGAGCTGCTGCGCGAGCTGCTGCGCCATGGCTGCGTGGAGGTGTCCGAGCCTGCGGAGCTGCAGGACGAGGCCTTCGCCTCCCTGCTTCACCGCGAGGACGGCGAGCTGATGGCCGCGCGCGGTCATCAGCAGACGCTGCAGCAGGCGCTGGACATCCTGAACCGTTACGCGCCGGCCAAGTCCTCTCTGCTCAGCCCCAAGCCCGAGGTGGCCGGGGAGAAGCTCCTCGACGAGGAGCGCTTCCGGCAGACGCTGCAGACGGCGGAGGCGCTGCGCGAGAGCAGCGACCGCATCCGCCGCATCGGCGCGGAGGAAAGCAGGCTTCGCGCGGGCATCGAATCCCTGCGCCCCTGGACGGCCCTCGACCTGCCGCTGGAATGCGCGGAGACGCGCAGCAGCGCCGTCACGCTCGGCGCGATGCCGCTGCGCACGGAGCCAGCCAAAGCGGAGGAGGCCCTCGCGGCCGCCGCCGAGGAGGCGGAGCTGTTCCCTGTATCGGCGGACAAGAGCCAGCGCTACCTGCTGCTGCTCAGCAGCAAGGAGCAGACGAACGCCGCGCTCGACGCGCTGCGCGCCGTCGGCTTTGCGCCGCTGGGCTTTGCCGGCATGAACGGCACGGCGCAGGAGAACATCGACCGCAGCGAAGCGGAGCTGAAAGCGCTGGCCGAGGAAAAGACCGCCTGCGAGCAGGCGATCGTCGACCGGGCCGGAGAACGCGACGCGCTCAAGCTGGCCCTTGACGCGGCGCAGACCCGCGTCAGCCTGGCCGAGACGCAGGAAAAACTCTGCGGTACCGACAGCGTCGTGCTGCTGCAGGGCTGGATGCCCGCCGAGCGGGAGGATGAGCTCAAAGAGGTCTTCGAGCGCTTCGGCTGCGCCTGGGAGACGGAGGACCCGCCCGAGGACGAGTATCCCGAGGTCCCCGTTTCACTGAAAAACAACAAGTTTACCAACGCGCTGAACATGGTCACGAACATGTACAGCCTGCCGGCCTACGGCACCGTGGACCCGAACCCGCTGATGGCCCCGTTCTTCATCCTCTTCTTCGGACTGATGATGGCGGACATGGGCTACGGCCTCATCATGATCGCGGCGGCCATCGTCGCCATGGTCAAAATGAAGCCGGAGGGCGGCTCCAGGGCCTTCTGCCAGCTGCTGCTCTACGGCGGCATCGCGACCTTCGCCATGGGCGCGCTGACCGGTAGCTTCTTCAGCGATATCCCGTACCAGATCGTGCATATCATCAACCCGAAAAGCACCTGGCCCGGCCTCTGGCACCTCTTCAGTCCGGAGACGGACAGCACAATGGTGCTCTACGGCTCGATGGTGCTCGGCATCCTGCACCTGAATACCGGCATGGCCGTGTCCTTCGTGCAGAAGTGGAAGGCCGGCAACAAGGGCGACGCGATCTTTGAGGAGGGCTCCCTGTGGGTGATCCTCGTCGGCGCGATCCTCTTTGCGCTGGATCTGCTGCTGGTGCATTCGCAGGTTCTGCACTATATTGCTCTGGCGGTGCTGATCCTCGGCGCGGCGGCGCTCCTCTTCGGGGCCGGACGCCATGCCAAGGGCTTCGGCAAGGTCACGGCGGCCTTCGGCTGCATCTACAACACGGCCACGGGCTGGTTCGGCGACGTGCTGAGCTATTCGCGTATCATGGCCCTGATGCTGGCCGGCGGTGTAGTCGGCAAGGTGTTCAATACCGTCGCCGTCATGCCCGCGCAAAACAGCGGCATCAACGTCGGCACGGTGATCGCGTTCCTGATCATCTTCCTGCTGGGCCATGCGATGAACTTCGCCCTGAATCTTCTGGGCTGCTACGTGCACGACCTGCGCCTGCAGTGCCTGGAGTTCTTCGGCAAGTTCTACACGGACGGCGGCAAGCCCTTCCGTCCGCTTTCGTACAGCGGCAATTACGTCAAAGCAAAATAATTTCAATCATATAGTCTGAAAAAAACAGGAGGACAACAAACATGAATTTCATCGAATCTTTCGGCGGTATGGCTCTCGCTCTGCTCGGTGCGGCTCTGGCTGCGGCGCTCGCCTGCGTCGGCTCCGCCAAGGGCACCGGCATCGCCGGTGAGGCCGGCGCCGGCCTCGTCTCCGAAGACCCCAGCAAGTCCGGTAAGGTCATGATCCTGCAGGTCATCCCCGGCACCCAGGGCCTGTACGGCTTCGTCATCTTCTTCCTGGCTTACCTCAAGATCAGCGGCGCCGGCACGGCCATCGACGTGGCCCACGGCCTGCAGATCGTCTCCGCCTGCCTGCCCATCGCCATCGGCGGCCTGCTGTCCGCCATCGCCCAGGGCAAGGTTGCAGCCGCTTCCGTCAACATCCTGGCCAAGAAGCCCGACGACTGGTCCAAGGGCATGATCATGTGCATCGTCGTCGAGTTCTACGCCATCCTCTGCCTGCTGGCGTCCTTCCTGATGCTCAACGCCATCAACTTCTGATAGACCGGATCGGATTGGAGTACGTATGAAAGGCACTGAAAAAATCATCGCGCATATCCGGGCTGACGCCGAGGCGCAGTCCGCCGCGATCCTGTCTCAGGCTGAGCAGCAGTGCGCCGCGATCCGGGAAGACTTTGAGGCCAAGGCCAGGGACCGCTACAGCGAGAAGCTCCTTGCGGGCGGCAAGGCCTGCGAGGACCGCGTGGACAGCATGGACCGCATCGCCCGCATGGAGGCGAAAAAGGGCCTGCTGGCGCTCAAGCAGGAGATGGTCTCCAAAAGCTTCGAGCTGGCCTGTGAAAAGCTCGTGAACCTGCCCGAGGCGGACTATGTCGAGCTGCTGGCGAGACTCGCGGCCGAGGCTGCGGTCACCGGTACGGAGGAGATCGTTCTCAACGCGCGCGACCGCAAGGCCGTGGGCGAAAAGGCGGTCAAGGCGGCCAACGCAAAGCTCGCCGCGGCGGGAAAACCGGCCGCGCTGAAGCTCTCCCCGGCGGAGGGCAGCTTTGCCGGCGGCCTGCTCCTTCGCCGCGGCAGCATCGAGACCAACTGCACCGCCGAGCTCCTCGTGGAGCTGCAGCGGAGCGAAATGTCCGCGGAGCTTGCCCGCGTGCTGTTTGACTGATCCCGACGGACAGGAGGGATTGGATTGCAGACCAAACGAGAAGATTATCTGTTTCTGTCCTCGATGCTGCGCGCGCGGGAGCCGAAGATGCTCAGCCGCGACAAGGCCGAGCGGATGCTGGACGCGCCCTCCTACGGCGAGTGCGCCAAGCTCCTGACCGACTGCGGCTATGAGGATATGTCCCAGCTGAGCGCCTCTGAGATCGACCGGGCTCTGTCCCGTTATCGGGCGGAGATCTTCCGGGAGCTCTCGCTGCAGGCGCCGGCGAAGGATCTGGTGGATCTCTTCCGCGTCAAGTACGACTACCACAACGCCAAGGCGATGCTGAAGGCTGAGGCGACAGGCAGCGAGCCGCTGCCCGTGATGAGCGCTTCCGGCCGCGTCTCGCCCGAGACGATGCTCGCCGCCTACCGCGAGGAGCGGCTGCACGAGCTGCCCGCGCCCCTTGCCAAAGCGATCGCCGAGGGCAGGGAACTGCTGGCCCGCACCGCAAATCCCCAGTTGGCGGACTTTGCGATGGACCGTGCATACTTTGAAGAGCTGCGCGCGCTGAGCGCGGAAAAGGGCGACTTCGTCAAGGGCTATGCGAGCATCCTGGCCGACAGCACCAACCTCAAGAGCGCGGTGCGCACGGCGCGCCTGGGCAAGAACGCGGACTTCCTGCGCCTGGCCCTGGTGCCGGGCGGCAAGCTGGACGCCGAGCGCTTCGCTTCCGCTGGAGGCGAGGGCCTGGCGGCACTCTTCAACGGCTCCGCGCTGGCCGAGGCCGCCTCTCTCGGGGCAGCCGCCGCCGAGGGCGGCAGCATGACCGCCTTTGAGCGCGCCTGCGACAACGCGGTGATGAGCTATCTGCGCGGCGCCAAGCTCGTCTCCTTCGGCGAAGAGGCGGTGCTGGCCTATCTGGCGGCTGTGGAGAACGAGATCACCGCAGTCCGCATGATCCTGACGGGCCGTCTCGCGGGCATTGCCCCGCAGACCATCCGGGAAAGGCTGCGTGATCTGTATGCTTAAAATTGCAGTCATCGGCGGCAGAGAGACCGTCATGGGCTTCAAGGCCCTGGGGCTGGAGACCTATCCTGCGGCGGAGGCCGCGGAGGCCGGCCGGATCCTGCGCCATCTGACCCGCGACAGCGAGGACTACGCCATCATCTACATCGAGGAGACCCTGGCGGCGGAGCTGCAGCACGAGATCGACCGCTTCAAGGACAGCCCCAGGCCGGCCATCATTCTGATCCCCGGCCGCGAGGGCAGCATCGGCCTTGGGCAGTCGGCCCTGAAGGCGGCCGTGGAGCGCGCCGTCGGCACCAATATCCTGGGCGACTGAGATCGTTGCCCGTTACATAAAAATATCCCCCAGTCGGCTGCACCGACAGCCCCCTTTAGGCAAGGGAGCCATAAAGGAAAGGATTGATCAAATGAGCGGAACTATTACCAAGGTATCCGGCCCGCTGGTCGTGGCCGAGGGCCTGGCGGACGCCAACGTTTCCGACGTTGTGCGCGTGGGCTCTCAGCATCTGATCGGCGAGATTCTGAACATGACCGGCGACCGCGCCTCCATCCAGGTCTACGAGGAGACCTCCGGCCTCGGACCCGGCGCCAAGGTCGTCACCACCGGCATGCCCATGTCCGTGGAGCTCGGACCCGGTATGCTGGACAATATCTACGACGGCATCCAGCGCCCGCTGCCCGAGATGCGCGCCGCCGCCGGCGACTCCATCACCCGCGGCATCGACGTGCCGGCTCTGAACCGGGAGAAGCGCTGGGACTTCGTGCCCGTGGCCAAGCCCGGCGACAAGGTCGGGCCCGGCGACGTGCTGGGCACCGTGCAGGAGACCAGCGCCATCCTCCACAAGATCATGGTCCCGAACGGCATCAAGGGCGAGGTCGTGTCCGTGGAGAGCGGCAGCCACGTCGTCACCGACGTCATCGCCGTCGTGCGCGACGGCAAGGGCAAAGAGCATGAGCTGACGATGATCCAGCGCTGGCCCGTGCGTATCGCCCGCCCCTACGAGAAGAAATATGTGCCCAGCCGCCCGATGAACAGCGGCCAGCGCATCATCGACACGATGTTCCCGATCGCCAAGGGCGGCACCGCCGCCGTCCCCGGCCCCTTCGGCTCGGGTAAGACGGTCGTGCAGCACCAGCTGGCCAAGTGGTCTGACGTGGACATCGTGGTCTATATCGGCTGCGGCGAGCGCGGCAACGAAATGACCGACGTTCTGATGGAGTTTCCCGAGCTGAAGGACCCGCGCAACGGCGAACCCCTGATGAAGCGTACCGTGCTGATCGCCAACACCTCCGACATGCCCGTGGCGGCCCGCGAGGCCTCCATTTACACCGGCATCACCATCGCCGAGTACTTCCGCGACATGGGCTACGACGTGGCCGTTCTGGCTGACTCCACCTCCCGCTGGGCCGAGGCCCTGCGTGAGATGTCCGGCCGTCTGGAAGAGATGCCCGGCGAAGAAGGCTACCCCGCCTACCTCGCCTCCCGTCTGGCGCAGTTCTACGAGCGCGCCGGCGTGGTCGAGTGTCTCGGCCAGGACGAGCGCCGCGGCTCCGTCACCGCCATCGGCGCCGTGTCGCCTCCGGGCGGCGATATCTCCGAGCCTGTCTCCCAGGCCACGATGCGCATCGTCAAGGTCTTCTGGGCGCTGGACTCCTCTCTGGCCTACGCCCGCCACTTCCCGGCCATCAACTGGCTGACTTCCTATTCCCTGTATCTGGATACGCTGGAGCCCTGGTACACCGAGCAGTTCGGCGAAGCCTACATGCAAAACCGCACCAAGGCCATGCACATCCTGCAGGAAGAGAGCGAGCTGCAGGAGATCGTCCGTCTGGTCGGTCAGGACGCGCTCAGCCCCGCCGACCGCCTGACCATGGAGACCGCGAAGATGATCCGCGAGGACTTCCTGCAGCAGAACGCCTTCGTCGATGAGGACGCCTATTCCTCCTACGCCAAGCAGTTCAGACTGATGGATCTGGTGCTGCGCTACGACGCGATCTGCCGCGAGGCGCTGGACAAGGGCGTCGATATGAACGCGCTCTTCACCATCCCCGCCCGCGAAAAGATCGGCCGCGCCAAGATGGCGGACGCGAAGACCTTCGCCGCCGATTACGACGCTATCGAGGCGCAGATGAAGAAAGAGATCGCCGAAGTCATTGCCGGAGGTGAGGACGCATGATCAAAGAGTATAAAACCATTCGTGAGATCGCCAGCCCTCTGATGGTGGTCGAGCACGTCGAGGGCGTCACCTACGACGAGCTGGGCGAGCTGGAGCTGCCCAACGGTGAAGTCCGCCGCTGCAAGGTGCTGGAGGTCGAGGGCGACAAGGCTGTCGTCCAGCTGTTCGAGTCCGCGCAGGGCATCAACCTCGCGCAGACCAAGGTCCGCTTCCTGGGCCACCCCCAGCAGCTGGCCGTGTCCGAGGACATGCTCGGCCGCGTCTTCAACGGCATGGGCCGTCCCATCGACGGCGGCCCCGACATCCTGGCCGACGCCCACATGGACATCAACGGCCTGCCGATGAACCCCGCCGCCCGTGCCTATCCCGCCGAGTTCATCCAGACCGGCGTGAGCACGATCGACGGCCTGAACACTCTGGTCCGCGGCCAGAAGCTGCCGATCTTCTCCGGCTCCGGCCTGCCCCACGCCGCCCTCGCCGCGCAGATCGCCCGTCAGGCCCGCGTGCTGGGCGACAACGAGACCTTCGCCGTCGTCTTCGCCGCCATCGGCATCACCTTCGAGGAGTCGGAGTACTTTATCAACGACTTCCGCCGCACCGGCGCCATCGACCGTACCGTCGTCTTCTCCAACCTCGCCAACGACCCGGCCGTCGAGCGTATCGCCACCCCGCGCATGGCGCTCACCGCCGCCGAGTACCTGGCCTTTGAGAAGGACATGCAGGTGCTGGTCATCCTCACCGATATCACCAACTACGCCGAAGCGCTGCGCGAGGTGTCGGCCGCCAAGAAGGAAGTGCCCGGCCGCCGCGGCTATCCCGGCTACCTGTACACCGACCTTGCCACGCTCTACGAGCGCGCCGGCCGCCGCCAGGGCAAGAAGGGCTCGATCACGATGATCCCGATCCTCACCATGCCCGAGGACGACAAGACCCACCCCATCCCCGACCTGACCGGCTACATCACCGAGGGCCAGATCATCCTCAGCCGCGACCTGCACCGCAAGGGCATCGTGCCGCCGGTGGACGTGCTGCCTTCCCTGAGCCGTTTGAAGGACAAGGGCATCGGCGCCGGCAAGACCCGCGAGGATCACGCCGGCACGATGAACCAGCTCTTCGCCGCCTACTCCCGCGGCAAGGACGCCAAGGAGCTGATGACGATCCTGGGCGAGGCAGCCCTCTCCGAGGACGACAAGCTCTTCGCCAAATTCGCCGACGAATTTGAGAAGCGCTACGTCAGCCAGGGCAACAACACCAACCGCACGATCCAGGAGACCCTGGACCTGGGCTGGGAGCTGCTGAAGATCCTGCCGCGCCGTGAGCTCAAGCGCATCAAGCCCGAGTTCATCGACAAGTACCTCCCGCAGGAATAAGCGGGCAGGCCGAACAAGATGAAACGGAGGTGATGCTTTTTGGCAAGCACGGCTATAACCCCGACCCGTATGGTGCTCAACCAGCTCAAGGGCCGGCTGAAAACGGCGCGCCGCGGCCATAAGCTCCTCAAGGACAAGCGCGATGAGCTGATGCGTCAGTTCATGGACGTGGTCAAGCGCAACAAAGAGCTGCGCATCCGCGTGGAGGAGGGCCTGACCGCCGCCTTTGCCTCGCTGCAGGTGGCGTCGAGCATCATGAGCCCCGAGATGATGGAGCAGGCGCTGCTCTATCCGCGCCAGAGCGTGGAGCTGGGCATGACGTACAAGAACATCATGAGCGTCAACGTCCCCCGCTACAGCTTCCACACCAAAAACGACGATCCTTCCGAGGTCTATCCCTACGGCTTCGCGCAGACCTCCGGCGAGCTGGACGACGCGCTGGAAAAGCTCTCGCTTGTTTTCCAGGACATGCTGGAGCTGGCCGAGGTCGAGAAGACCATGCAGCTGCTGGCGGAGGAGATCGAAAAGACCCGTCGCCGCGTCAACGCCCTGGAGTACGTCATGATCCCCGAGCTGGAGGGCAATATCAAGTATATTTCCATGAAGCTCGAGGAGAACGAGAACGCCACCAAGGTAAGGCTCTTGAAGGTCAAGGAAATGGTCCTGCAGGACGCGCACCATTATCAGCAATGAAAAATCGCCCGGCGCAGCGCGTCGGGCGATTTTTCGTTGCAAAGAGGTCTTTCCTGTGATAAAGTAAAAGAAAAAACGCCCGGAGGGATCGACAATGGCAACGAAAAAAGTGGGAGACCTGATCAAGGAAGCCCGCACGAACGCGGGACTGTCGCAGGAAGCGCTGGCCAAAAAGATCGATGGCCTGTCCGCCTCCGACCTCGGCAAGGCCGAGCGCGGGGAAAAGGAGCTGACCCAGGCGCTCCTCAAGGAGATCGCCAAGGCCACCGGCGTGACGCAGAAATCGCTGCTGGAAGCGCCGAAGGGCGCCTCGGCCAGGAAAACGACGGCAGCGAAGACCGCCGAAAAGAAAACGACGGCCAGAAAGACTGCCGCCAAGAAGACCGACGCCGCGTCTGAGACGCTGACTGCGGCGGAAAAGAAGCTGCTGGAACTCTACCGCGCGGCGGACGCCGACACGAAAAAGGCAGCCGTTGCCCTGCTCAAGGGCGAGCAGCCCGAGGGCGGCGTGCTGGGGAGCCTGCTGAACATGATCGGCGGATCGGACGCCATCAACAGCATCCTCGGCAATCTGAAAAAGTAAAAAAGACCCGTCCGCTTTTCTGCGGACGGGTCTGCGCTTTTTCTGCCTATTCTCCAACGGCCTCGGACAGGTCGTTCAGCCGGGACTGGATGTAGGGCTCGACCTCCTTGAAATCCATGCCCAGCGCGACACTGAGCTCGCCATGGAGGATATCCTTGGCGCGCTTCATCGTGGCCTCGGCGCGGCTGCTCTTGGTTTTGCGCTCGGACATGCGGCAGCGCAGCCCCTTCACAATGGACACCAGCGCCTCACAGCTGTGCTGCTTGAACAGCTCCTTGTAGAAGGCGTCCACATGGTTGAAGCGGTTGTCGTGACAGATGGCGGGTTCGATCCCGGGCATCGAGTCGATCAGCGCCTCGGCCTCCTCGCGGCTCATCACGGGGCGCATATAGGCCCCGGAGTCCACGGGGGCAAAGTAGGTCCCGCTGCCGATCAGCGGACGCAGATGGTAATACATGCGATCCCGGGAGGCGCCGGACACGGCAAGAGGACCGATGCATTCTACCGTGCAGACGCCGTTTTCCCCATATATGATTTTTTCACCGACGGAATACATCAATACTTCCCCTATCCTATAATTCTATGATCATTATACACGAATTTTACTGATTTTGGCAAGACTTTTTTACTTTAAAGTTTTGAATTTTTGATTTTTGGATTGTGAAGCGCCGCCGTGTCTGATATAATACAAGCACATGGACAGATTTCCAGCGTTTTTCAAAGATTGTGGGGAATCGATGACGATTTTTCCGCGTTTATCATCATTGAGTGGAGAATAAGCGAATAATTCGATGAGACTATATTTGATCGGACACGATTATAAATATGCTGTGGAGCAAATGCTGCTGACGCTCTGGCCGGAGGAACGGCCGGAATATCCCGCCGGAAGGCCGACGGGGGAGCGCATGGAGCTCCGCCTGAGCCGCGGCGCGCGCTTCATCACGGCCAGCTGCGTGCTGCACCGCGAAAGCGGCGTCTGGCGCGGTCGGGCGGCCGCGGAACTGGAGCGCTTGACCGGCGAGCTGGAATCCGACCGCGTCTGCCAGCGGCTCGTCAAGAACGCGATGTACCGCGCGGCGCTGCGGGCAGGCCACCGGAGACCGGCCTGGGGCGCACTGACCGGCGTTCGCCCGGGCAAGCTCTTCTGCGCGCTGCTGCAGCAGGGCCTGGACGAGCAGGAGGCGCTGCGGCGCTTCATCGAGGACTACGACGTATCGCCCGAGCGGGCGGCGCTGTGCCTCGACACCGGGCGGCAGACGATGAAGCTGGCCGCCGCACTGGAAAAGCGCGACGTCTGCCTCTATGTCGGCATCCCTTTCTGCCCGACGCGCTGCGCCTACTGCAGCTTTGTCAGCCAGTCGGTGGAAAAGAGCATGAAGCTGATGGAGCCCTTCCTGGAGGCGCTGCTGCAGGAAGTCCGCGCAACGGCGGAGCAGGTACGGCGGCTGGGCCTGCGGGTGATCTCGATCTACATGGGCGGCGGCACGCCGACGACGCTGACAGCGCCCATGCTCGACCGGCTTTGCGCCGCGCTTGCGGAGGAATATGACCTTTCCGCGCTGCGGGAATATACGGTGGAGGCCGGGCGGCCGGACACCATCACCGAAGAGAAACTCCGCACGCTGCGCAAATGGGGCGTGGACCGCGTCAGCGTCAACCCGCAGACCATGAGCGACCGGGTGCTGGAGGTCATCGGACGGAAGCACAGCGCGGCGGATATCGTGGACGCGCTGGACAAGGTGCGTCGGGTCGGCGGCTTTGCCGTGAACATGGATCTGATCGCGGGCCTCCCGGCGGACACGGTCGAGGGCTTTTCCGATACGGTCGACCGCGTGCTTGCCCTGGCGCCGGAGAACATCACCGTGCACACGCTCAGCCTCAAAAAAGGCTCGCGCATCATGCTCGAGGGCGCGGAGCTGCCCACGGCGGAGGAGGTCGGACAGATGCTCGATCTGGCGGGGGAGCGCCTGCGCGCGGCGGGCTACGCGCCCTATTACCTCTACCGGCAGAAGTTCATGTCCGGCGGCTTCGAAAACCTGGGCTGGGCGAAACCCGGCACGGAGAACATCTACAACATCTGCATCATGGAAGAGCTGTGCAGCATCCTGGCGATGGGCGCCGGCGGCTCGACAAAGCTCGTGCGCACCGACGGCGGACGCAATATCCGCCTGATGGCGCCGAAATATCCGCTGGAATATATCGGGGCCATTGCGAATACCTGTGAAGAAAAGGAAAAAATCGCGCAGTTTTACGGCGCTTGGAAGGAGACCTGAGCATGGCATATCAACTCAATGACATCAACTACCGGACCGTGGCCGATCCCCGCGGCATGATCGAGGAGGCGGACGCGAACTACGCCGGGCTTGTAAAGCAGGCGGCAGAGAAAATCGCGGAGAACAAGAAGAACAGCCCGATCGTGCTGCTGTCCGGCCCCTCCGGCTCCGGCAAGACGACCACGGCCATGAAGATCGCCGAGGCGCTGGAGGAAAAGGGCATCGGCTCGCACTATGTCGCCATGGACGATTATTTCAACACCGTCGACCCGGCCACCACGTCGCGCACGCCGGAGGGCGATTACGATCTGGAGTCGCCGCTGTGCCTGGACATGGAGCTGCTCAACGAGCATTTCACTCTGCTCAGCCAGGGCAAGCGGATCTATGTGCCGAAATATGAGTTCTCCCGCCGCATGCGTATCCAGGAGCCGAGCAAGTCCATCAAGCTGAAAAAGGACGAGATCGTCATCTTCGAAGGAATCCACGCGCTCAACGACATGATCACCGACCGCCATCCCGAGGCCTTCAAGCTCTATATCTCCGCCCAGAGCGACGTGGTCTTCGGCGGCCGCACAGTCTTCAAGCGCACCTGGTTCCGCCTGGTGCGGCGCACGGTGCGCGACTATAACTTCCGCGGCTCCTCGCCCGACGAGACCATGGGCATGTGGGCCAACGTCCGCCGCGGCGAAAAGCTGTATATTTCCCGCTTCAAGGAGAAGGCGGACTTCCAGTTCGATACGACGCTCGCCTACGAGCTGCCGGTGTTCAATTCCACCGCGACCAAGCTTTTCCAGCAGGTGCCGGAGGGCATCGAGCGCTTCGACGAGCTGCGCTCCGTGCTGCCCGCGCTGCAGCTGTTCGGCCATATCGACGAGGACCTGGTCGCGGACGATTCGCTGATCCGCGAATTCATCGGCGGCGGCATGTACGGGACCTGAAAACTTATCCAAACAGGATAATAAGTCTTGAAAAAACGCCGAATATAAGATATACTCAGCTTGTAAGAACCAAGCTGAGTATTTTTTATGGGGTGAGGATATGAACGAGATCGGAGAAGTCCTGCTGGCAAAGAGAAAAGAGCTGGGGCTGAACCAGACGGAGCTGGCCGAGGCGATGACGCTGCAGGGCTGCCCGGTGACCAACCAGGCCGTCTCCAAATGGGAAAAGGGAACGACGCAGCCGAGCGCGCGGCAGCTTCTTTCCCTGTGCCGGATCCTGGAGATCGAGGACGTGAGGGGCGAATTCTCCGGCGGTGCGGAGGGCGTGTTCGCCGGGCTTGACCGCCGCGGCCGCCGTCTGGCGCTCGATTACGTGCAGCTGCTGCGCGACAGCGGGCGCTATGCCGCCCGGCGGGAGGAGCCCGCACGCGTGCGCACGCTGCCGCTGTATTCGCTGGCCGTCTCCGCCGGCACGGGCCAGTTTCTGGACGGCGAGGACTATGAGATGGTGGAGGTCGGGGCCGAGGTGCCCGAGGGTGCGCACTTCGGCGTGCGCGTGGCCGGCAACAGCATGGAGCCGCGCTTTCATGACGGACAGATCGTCTGGGTGCGCCAGCAGCGCAGCCTGATGACGGGGGAGATCGGCATCTTTCTCTACGACGGCAGCGCTTATCTGAAAAAGCTGATCGCGCAGGAGGACCACCTGGCGCTGCATTCACTGAATCCGGAGTATCCGGACATCCCGGTCTCGCCGGAGCTGCCGCTGCGCGTGCTGGGCAAGGTCATGGAACAGGGGGCGTGAAACCACGCCCCCTGTTTTTCGCATATATTCGGGATCAGTCCAGATATTTCCCGCCGAAGCACTCCTCGGGAAGGCAGGGCGCAAGACCGGTCAGCAGTCGTTCCATGCTGCTTGTATAGGCCTTGGGATCGTCGCGCAGCTTGCCGGCTCCGGCGAGCGAGCGGGACAGGGAAACGCGCACCATCGTGCCCATGCCCTCGCGGCTTTCCAGCATGAGCGCGCCGCCGTGCGCCTCGGCGATCCCGCGGATCACGGTCAGGCCGAGCCCTGCGCCCAGCGACAGCTCGTTGAGCTCAAAGGCGGCGCGGTAGCGGTGGAAAAGCGTGCTCATCTTTTCCGGGGCGATCCCGGCGCCGTCGTCGCGCACGGTCAGATAGACCCGGTCGCTCAGCGCGTTCAGCTCGATCCGGATCCGGGTCAGCCCTTCGGCGTGGATCAGACAGTTGGAGATCAGGTTCATCAGCAGCAGTTCGAGCAGCTGCGGGTCGGCCCAGAGCAGCACGCGCCGGTCGACGGAAAAATCGATGGCCACATCCGGCCGCAGAAGACTCACGCTGTCCGCCAGATCCGAAACGAGCGCGCCGAGATCCACGGCGCTGAAGCTCTTCGGCAGCTCGCCGGCGATGACGTCGCGGGCGGCGCTGATGTTGGCGAGAAGGCGGTTGAGCTTGAAGTACTCCCGGTTCATGCGGCAAAAGCACTGCATCAGCGCGGGATCGTCCCGCTCTTCGGCCAGCCGCTGCCCGGCGCCGGCGGCCAGGTTCATGTTCATCAGCCCGCTGCGCAGCGCCTGAAGATAGGCGTCGCTGAAGAGAGCAAGGTCCGGATCCGGGCGCGAGAAGAAAACGATCTGCATATTGCCCTCGCGGGCGAAGCGCAGCAGCCGGCTGCTGCCGGAGACGGGGACCGCGGCGACAAAATGCGGCGCCTGCACCTCGGCGACCTCGTCGCCGAAGAGCTCGCGGATGCCTTTTCCGACACAGTTTTCGCCGAGAATGGAGCGCGCGGCGGCGTTGGCAAAGACCAGGCGGCGGTTTTGCAGCAGCGCGGCCGGCTCGTTGGTCATGGACAGAACGTCGGAGGAAAGCGTGAACATGGGCGGCCTCCTTTTCACAGATCGAGATTTCGGGAATAATATATCAAAAATCGACAAAATATACAAGAGCGAGCGCGAAACAGCGGCTGATCGGGACGAAATTTCGGCATTTTTTTGCGGCGTGAATTCTGAATGAATTGTTGATTTTTACGGATAGTATATGTTACAATCATAACGATCTGTCAGGAAAGATCTTCCGGGATCGAAAGATTTGTAACTTTATTAAAATTGGAGGATACACACATGATCAAAGTTGGCATCAACGGCTTCGGCCGCATCGGCTCCCTGGCTTTCCGCGCCGCCATCAAGTCCGACGATATCGAAGTCGTCGCGATCAACGCCCCCGGCCATCCCGCTTCCCACATCGCTTACTGCGTGAAGTACGACTCCGTGCACGGCCGTTTCGACGGTGAAGTCGTCGGCAACGACGAGGACAGCACCATTACCGTTAACGGCAAGGTCGTCAAGATCCTCTCCGACAAGACCTACCGCGACGCCACCCTCATCCCCTGGGGCGAGCTCGGTGTCGAATACGTGCTCGAGTGCACCGGCGTTTACCTGACCAAGGAAAAGGCCCAGGCTCATATCGATGCCGGCGCCAAGGTCGTCGTGATGTCCGGCCCCGCGAAGGACGACACCCCGATGTTCGTCTGCGGCGTCAACCTCGAGAAGTACACCCCCGATATGCAGTTCGTTTCCAACGCTTCCTGCACCACCAACTGCCTGGCCCCGATCACCAAGGTCGTCAACGACAACTTCGGCATCATCGAAGGCCTCATGACCACCGTCCATGCTTCCACCGCCACCCAGTCCATCGTCGACGGCTTCCCCAAGAAGAAGGACCTGCGCGGCGCCCGCTCCATCTACAACAACATCATTCCCTCCTCCACCGGCGCTGCCAAGGCTGTCGGCAAGGTCATCCCCGAGCTCAACGGCAAGCTCACCGGTATGTCCATGCGTATCCCCGCTCCGGACGTG
>CACYWG010000014.1 GCA_902778115.1 Oscillospiraceae bacterium
CGGCGCTGCCAAGGCTGTCGGCAAGGTCATCCCCGAGCTCAACGGCAAGCTCACCGGTATGTCCATGCGTATCCCCGCTCCGGACGTGTCCGTTGTTGATGTGACCTTCCGTCTCGAGAAGGCCGCCACCTACGCCGAGATCTGCGCTGCCATGAAGGCTGCCTCCGAAGGCCCGATGAAGGGTGTTCTGGAGTACGTGGATGACGAGGTTGTTTCCTCCGACTTCCGCACCGATCCTCACACCTCCATCTTCGACGCTCAGGCCGGTATCGCCCTGAACGATCACTTCGTCAAGCTCGTCGCCTGGTACGACAACGAGTGGGGCTTCTCCAACAAGATGCTCGACCTCACCCGTCACATCGACTCCGTCCGCAAGGCGTAAGTCACACAGCATAACAGCATATGAACACCCCCGGGAGCCTATGCTCCCGGGGGTGTTTTTGCGTTTGGGACGGGCCGTTCGTGAACGGCCCCTACAACGCTACCGTACGATTTCCGTTCATCCCGTAGGGGCGATTCACGAATCGCCCTTTTGCTGCGATACCACACCTGCGGCAAAGAAAACAGGCGTCCTCGCACATCTTTAAACATCTCGGAACATCTTTGAACATCTATGAAGATGATGGAGAGAAAACACACATCTCTCCAACGTCATTTTAGCTTTTCAAGAGGAAAAGCAATTGTTTTCTATGACTTATTATGATAAACTAAAATAAAATACATCCCTCTTATATTTCCATCCAAGGGCCTATCAAAACAATGTATCATGGTGGCAGTTCAACTTGCCATTTTCAGAGCAATTGTTGCGGTGAATAAAAAGGACGCAATGTTATGAGATCGGGCTAAATATATTTACAAGATATAAAGAGGTAAGATAATGAAAAAACTTAGTGTGATTTTTTTTGTCTTCATTATTCTCCTTTTATTGTGCGGATGCGCATCGAGGGAAGCCAGAGAATTTGATAAGCAGGTCGAGGCGGTTTTGAGCCTTCCAAGTGTGTCAGATAAGGATATAGCGTTTTTAATCAACACATACGATGCGTTGTCGCCGAAAGATAAAACGCAAGTAAAAAACTATGTGCAATACCAAAGAATAATTGGTGATTATTTAGCAACGCGTGAAACTTCGCCAGCAGTGCAAAGTAGTAATAGTAATCAAAGCGCCAGTGTTCAAAGAATAGATGAAGAGATTTATAATGAAAATGGAATAATAATCACAATACTCAGTGTTAAGCAGAATGCCAATAACGATTACACCATTAAAATTGAAGTAAAAAATAATACAGCCGAGGAGCTACATGGCGGACATATTATTGCCGACTTAGCGTGGATTAATGATACGAATATAAGAGTTCGTTGGAGTGGCCCTTCTTCTATACCTTCGAATAAAACGGTAACATTTGACCATGATCTTGTTCCAGAGGAATTTACCGAAGCAGGAATAAATTCCGATATTATGAAGTTTGAATTCCAAATAAAATTATGGGACAAAAACATGAAAGAACTCGAGACTGTAACGGGATCAATTGACGGAAAGTATTTCAATTAAAAACAGTATTTGTCCTCAATAATTGAAAAAGTAATAATTGGAGCGAATAACACAAATAGCAGGGCGCACATCACGCCCTTCTATTTTTATCCCTCTAAAAGTCCAATATATTTTATACGCTGTGGTTCTGCTAATCCCACACAGCCTTGCCGGCGGGCTGCCGAGGGCGTCGGCCCCTACAGCCTGGTTATAGAAATCAATATCAACTCATGCGCCCCGGCTTGCCAACCGGGGCGCCTCTTCTTTACGCGTTGCGCCCCTCAAGGGGAAGGCTTAACGCCTAACTCCGCACTCCTCACTCCCAACTCCTAACTTCTCACTTGTCCCTCCCGTTCTATCCGCCCCCTTGTCCGCATATAGTGATCACGGGGGTGAGCGGATGGAAGGGAAGGACAGGACGCAGGCCGCGCCGACGGCGCTGCCGCCGATGCCGCAGGCAAAGCACGGCGTGCGGATGGAAAACCGCACGAAGCTCGCGATCGACGGGGTGCAGGACGTGGCGGGCTTCGACGAGAGCATGGTGGTGCTGACGACCGCGCTGGGCGATCTGACCGTGCGCGGCGAGGGGCTGCACATCGAAAAGATCGACCTGGACGCCGGGCTGCTGGAACTGCACGGCAAGCTGACCGAGCTGAGCTACGACGAGCCGGCGGCGGGCGGCGGCTGGTGGTCGCGGCTCTTCGGCTGAGCGATGCATATTGATCCGCTGCGGCAGGGCCTCGCCCTGCTGGCGGCCGCGTGCCTCGGGCTCGGGGCGGGACTGCTGTACGATCTGCTGCGCCCGCCCCGCTGGCGGCTTCGCGCCGCGGCGGCCTTCGCGCTGGACGCGATCTACTGCCTGCTGCTCGGCGCGGCGCTGTTTCTGTTCGCCATGTCCTTCGGCGAAGGGCGGCTCGGGATCGGCGCGCTGGCCGCTGCCTGGACGGGCTTTCTGGTCTACCACCGGACGCTGAGCTCGCTGCTGCTTCCGCTCTTTTCCAAAGTATTCCAATATTTGGATGGAACAAGGGAAAAACTCAAAAATTATTTAATAAAAATTCAGTTTTTTGCAAAAAAGTACTTTAAAAATTGAAAAGTTTGTTTTATAGTTAGGAGGTAATTTTGTTCGTTAAAGAGCGAAACAGAGAGACCTTTCTTCGCCTGCTGGTGGTGAGTCTGCTGCTGGATATGCTGATCAGCTTCGGCGCGGCCCGCTTCCGGCTGAACACGGCGCGGGCGGAGGAACAGGCGCTGAGCACAGCCTGCGCTGCGCTGCGGGAGGAAAACGACGGCCTGCGGCAGCAGCTGGCCGCCTCCCGGGAGGCGGAGGGTCTGGAGGACATGGCCAGAGATCGCCTCGGACTGGTGATGCCTGGCGAAAAGGTATTTTATTTCAGATAGAGTAGAGAGGTTCGGACATGGAACTGGAAGTTGGCTCCATTGTGGAAGGAAAGATCAGCGGGATCACCAAGTTCGGCGCCTTCGTGGCGCTGCCGGAAGGGAAGAGCGGCCTGGTACATATCTCCGAGGTGGCAAACGCCTTCGTCGCCGATGTGAGCGAGCATGTGCAGATGGGCCAGACCGTCAAGGTCAAGGTCCTCAGCATCAGCCCGGAGGGGAAGATCAACCTTTCCATCAAGCGGGCGGTCGAAAATCGGCCGGCCGAGCGGGCGCCTGCCTCCCGCCATGCGCCCGCGCCCCGAAAGGAAGCGCCGCCGACTTATCCCCAGCCCTTTGCCGCCGCGCCTGCTTCCGTCGACCAGACCTTTGAGGATCGGCTGAAGAAGTTCATGCAGGAGTCGGACAGCCGCATCGCCGATAACCGCATCTATGCCGAGCACCGCAGCCGCGGCCGCCGCCGCTGAGCGAAGCTTCCAGTTCAGAATGAAGAGCACAGCCGGGAGAGCAGTCCTCTCCCGGCTGTGCTTCGTTTTGCCCCGGACCGAAAAGCGAACGAAAAACTTGCACCTTTGGCGGGAAGGTGGTAAAATAAACAAAACTATGCGAAAACGGAGGACAAGGACTATGATTGCCATCGGCAGCGACCACGGCGGCTTCGCCCTGAAACAGGAGATCATGGCGCATCTGAAGGCGCGCGGACTGGAATACAAGGATTACGGCACCTATACGGAGGCCAGCTGCGATTACCCCGTTTATGCCAAGGCGGTGGCCAAAGCCGTCGCCGCCGGCGAGTGTGAGCGCGGCATCCTGATCTGCGGCACCGGCATCGGCGTTTCCATTACGGCCAACAAGATCCCCGGGATCCGCTGCGCCCTCTGCGGGGACTGCTTCTCCGCGAAGGCGACCCGCGAGCACAACGACGCCAACATCCTGGCGCTCGGCGCGCGCGTGGTCGGGCCCGGCCTTGCGCTGCTGATCGTGGATACCTTCCTCGACACGCCCTTTTCCAACGACGAGCGGCATATCCGCCGCATTTCCCTGATCGAGGACTGAGACGATCAAAGAACTTTATGACAGACCCGTCTGATACCCGGGAGGGATCGATTTGGCAAGAACATCCGAATACTACCGCGGCAAGCGTAAAAAGCGCAACCGCATCCTGATCCCGGCCGCCATCCTGCTCGGTCTGCTGAGCGTGGTCGTGGTGCTGTTCTACGGGATGCAGAAATACGCCGTCATCACCAAGGACGCCGTGCGCATCGTGCCGCCGATCCTGGAGAATACGGTCGTGGACGAGAGCGGCGAGATCGTTGAGCGCCCGCCCCTGGAGACAACGACGGCGGAGATCGTCTACGACGTGCCGGATTATTCCGAGGTGGAGGCGAGGACCGGCAGCGGGCTGCAGCCGCTGCGCGCGATCTTCGTCAAGGCGGACGACATGTACCCCGAAAAGATTGAGGAGTACGCGGCGCGACTCAACGTCGGCAACGCCCTGGTGCTGGAGATGAAGCCCCGCAGCGGCGCGCTGAAGTGGGACTCCAAGACCTGGTCGGCGACGGCCTTCAGTTTGGCGGGCGACCCGCTGTCCGGTGAGATGCAGGCCATCCTGGCCCGGCTCAAGCAGGGCGAGGAAGGCGGGAAGGCGCCCGTTTACCTGGTGGCGCAGATCAGCATCTGCCGGGACGAGCTGTACGGCTCCCGCAGCACGACGGTGACGCTTCGCAACGACGCCGGCTTCAACTATATGGACGAGGACGGGCTGTGGCTGGACGCCTACAGCCTGGAGCTGCGCAACTATACCGTCGGCCTCGTGAAGGAGCTCTACGGTATGGGCTTTGACGAGGTGGTGCTGGCAGACGTTGCGCACCCGGTGCTGCCGGAGGGCACGACGGTGCAGTACTGCCGCCGGATGTCCACCCCGGCGAGCGCGACGAACGCCGTCTGCGGCTTTGCCCTCAGCGTGGCGGACGAACTGAAGGACCGGGAAGGCAAGCTCTCGATCTATGTCGACTCCCAGACCGCGCTGGTGGGGCACGACAGCGAAAACGGCCAGGACGGCATGCTGTTTTTCAAGCTCTTCGACCGCGTCTACTTCGAGACCGACCGCTACGCCTACAACTTCAACCTTGCCGACCTGCAGGGCAAGCCCATCGTCGGCTCGCTCAGCGAGCGCTTCGTCCCGGTGGTCTATAACTACCTGCCGGACAACCCGGACAAGATCTCCTGGGTCCTGATCGACACCGAAACACACTAAACAACATGGATCCCTCCCATCCTTCGGCCTGGGAGGGATCGTTTTGAAAGGAAGGCCCATGAAAAGCGAAAGAGAATACCCGCGCTTTACCGTCACCGCCAAGGGCACGCGCTGGGTGGAACAGGGACACCCCTGGATCTACGCGGCGGAGATCGTCGAAGAAGCGGACTGCGAAAACGGCGCGCTCGCGGACGCTGTGAGCGAAAAGGGGAAGTACCTCGGCACCGGCTTTGTCAGCCGCGACAGCAAGATCCGCCTCCGCCTGGTCTCCCGCAACGCCAACGACCGCTTTGACGCGGCCTTCTGGAAGCGCCGCCTGCAGTACGCCTGGGACTACCGCAAGACGGTGCTGCGGCCGGAGGACCTGAGCTGCTGCCGCCTCATCTTCGGTGAGGCCGACGGCTTCCCCGGCCTGACGGTGGACCGTTTTTCCGATCTCCTCGTCACGCAGACCCTCTCGGTCGGCATCGAGCGGCGCAAGCGGGAGATCTTCCCGCTGCTGCTGGAGCTGCTGGCAGAGGACGGACAGCAGATCCGAGGGATCTATGAACGCAATGACGTCCCCATCCGCGCGCTGGAGGGCCTGGAGCAGGGCAAGGGCTGGTTCTGCGGCGGCGGCAGCACGCAGACCGAGATCTGTGAAAACGGCATCACCTATGCCGTGGATGTGGAAAACGGGCAGAAAACCGGCTTTTTCCTCGACCAGAAATACAACCGCCTGGCCGTGGCGCGGCTCGCGCAGGGCAGGCGCGTGCTCGACTGCTTCACGCATACCGGCTCCTTCGCGCTCAACGCGGCCAGGGGCGGCGCTGCGCATGTGACGGCGGTGGACGTGTCCGCTGCGGCGATCGAGCTGGCAAAGGAAAACGCCCGGCGAAACGGGCTCGAAGACCGCATGGACTTTGTGACGGCGGACGTCTTTGACCTGCTGCCGGCTCTCAAGGCAAAAGGCGGCGCGCCCTATGATTTCATCATCCTCGACCCGCCCGCCTTCACCAAGTCCCGCAAAACCGCCGACCGGGCGGAGCGGGGCTATAAGGAGATCAACCTCCGCGCCCTGCAGCTGCTGCCGCGCGGCGGCTACTTCGCCACGGCCTCCTGCAGCCATTTCATGCCCTCGGAGCGCTTTGTCAGCATGCTCAAATCCGCGGCGCTGGACGCCGGCGTAGAGCTGCGGCAGATCGAGGCGCGCCAGCAGGCGCCGGATCACCCGATCCTCTGGAACGTGCCGGAGACCGATTATCTGAAGTTTTACATCTTCCAGGTGGTGTGAGATGACGAGAGAAGAACTGTCCCAATATGCGCGCGACGCCTACGGCGCCGAGCCGGAATATCTCTGGGCGGAGCTGCCCGCCTATGCGGTGCTGCGCCACAGCCTGGGCGGCAAGTGGTTCGCCCTCGCGGCGCCGATGCCCCGCAAGACCCTGGGCCTGCCCGGGGAAGGGACCGTGGACGTGGTGGACCTCAAGCTCGACCCGGCGCTGGTGTACATCCTGCGGGAGCAGGAGGGTTATCTGCCTGCCTACCACATGAACAAAACGCATTGGATCACCGTGCTGCTCGACGGCAGCGTACCGCCGGAGCGTGTGCGAGACCTGCTGGACCAGAGCTTCGAGCTGACGAAACAGAAGATGAAAAAAGCGAAGCCGTGATATGTTCACGGCTTCGCTTTTGCGTTTATCCGGCGGCCTTTTCCTCCGCCAGCGCGATCAGCTCACGCTCGCTTTCGATATCCGTCGGGTAGGGGTAGCTGCGGGCAACTTTATCGAAAGACGCGCGCAGCTTCTCTGCAGCCGACGCGTCTTGATCGCGCAGCAGCGCCAGTGCGAGGAGCGTGCGCAGCACCGAGGGATAGCTTTTCATCGACTTCATGAATTTCGCCTGCTGCTTCGTCATCAGGGCAGCAAGCGTTTCCTCCCGGCCCTCGCCGAGCAGCTCGCAGAAGATCCGGTCGCAGCTGAGGAGCCCGCGATAGATCCCCGCCAGATCCTCCTGCGCGAGGAGCCGGTCCTGCAGCGCGGCCGCCTCCTCAAAACGCTGCGCGTCCATCAGGCGTGAAGCGCGGTTGACGGGCACGGCGGCGAGGATGCTGTTTTCCGGCGTCTCATCGCCGGGCACGGAGAACCAGTCCTCCGGCATATCGCGCAGACGCACACCGGCCGCCTGCTGCGCATTCACCTTCATCTGCAGCCAGAAGGCGCGGCGCGCCGCCGGGCTTCTTCGGATGGAGAGGATGTTGCGCCCGTCGTTGTCCACCGGTCCGACGCGCAGCGGCAGGCCGTTGAGCAGCGCGAAGGCAAGGCCGATCAGCGCGCCCATCAGCAGAAAAATCTTCGCAGTCGGCGCCGCAATCAGCGACAGCAGCCAGAAGAGCGCGGCGGAGATCAGATTCATCAGCACGCCGCCCAGATTATAGAGCACATAGGGGCAATCCTCGCGCCAGTCCGGCGGCACCATCAGGCACTGGCCGCCCGTTCCGGCGAGGTTCAGGCGCTTGAAGCGCAGTCTGCCGTCCTGCTTGATCCACATCAGACTGTAAAAGCGGTAAGACGAAAAGCGGTAGCCCGTCAGCAGACCGAAGAGCAGATGCCCTGCCTCATGGATCGCGATCTGCAGGGTCATGGCGAGATACACACTGCCGAGCAGCAGCGCCATCGTCAGCAGAAAAGAATCCGGCAAGGTCTCCCCGTAGCGGAGGAAAAGCCCGCCGCACAGCGCCCCAATCAGCAGATAGATCAGCATGCCGACGAACTGTCCGACGTTCGACGCAAGTTTTCCTTTTTTCTTTTTCATCCCAGCCTCCAAGCGCAAAAGAATCAACGTCCCCGATTATACACGGCAGAAATTGCTCTGACAAGAGGAAAAGCTCTTGACATCTGCGGCCAAATGTGTATACTGAAATTGAACATATGAACGAACGTTCAAATGACAGGAGGAAGCGGAAATGAAAAAGAGCTACAAGATCGAGGTCGACTGCGCCAACTGCGCCAACAAGATGGAGCAGGCCGCGAAGAAGACCGAGGGCGTCAGGGACGCGGTCGTGAATTTCATGGCGCTGAAGATGAACGTCGAGTTTGAAGAGGGCGCCGATCCGAAGGCCGTCATGCAGCAGGTGCTCAAGGCCTGCAAGAAGGTCGAGGACGACTGCGAGATCTATCTCTGAGAGGGAAACGGCGATGAACGAAAACGAAACCCTTTTCTGCGACGTGCAGGAGATCCACCGCGAGCGGCTGAAATCCGTGGCGGAGAAGCTGCCGCCGGAGGACCATCTGCTGGATCTGGCGGAGCTGTTCAAGATCTTCGGCGATACCACGCGCATCCGCATCCTCTTCGTGCTGTTTGAGGAGGAGCTCTGCGTCTGCGATCTGGCGGAGGCGCTGCAGATGACGCAGTCGGCCATCTCCCACCAGCTCAACATCCTCAAGCGAAGCCGCCTGGTCAAGAGCCGCCGCGAGGGCAAATCGGTCTTTTATTCGCTGGCTGATGATCACGTGCGCTCGATCATCGCCCAGGGCATGGAGCATATCGAGGAATAATCAACGGAAACCCGCTTCGCTGGGCTTTTCGTTGAGGGGCTGCGGCCTGCTGCGCGCACTCACGCGTCAAACGAAACTCGCTCCATTCCGCTTCCGCCAAGCGTGGCGAAAGCTACATATTCTCTCCTTCCGTTTTCCTTATCCATTTCAAAGCGCAAGGCTTTGAAATGGAGAGGACGAGCAGCGAAGTGAGCGAGCTTTCGAGCTTGTGAGGAAGCGAGACGATACGGAGCTTGTGAGGACGACGCACACTGGCAGGCCGAGAAGTGTCATTTGCGAGGTACACGCCCCCGCAAATGACAGATTGGATTGCTTTTTCGCCCTGCGGGGCGAAAAACTCTGCGAGGCATTTTGAAAAAGCAATCGGCCGGGGCAGTTGCCCCGGCCGGTTGCTTTTGCAATGATCGCTTATCCACGCGGCTGCTCGAGATCGGCGATGTGCATGTATTCGTCGTAGCTGCACAGGCGGTCGGTGATCGAGCCGTCGGCGTTGATCTCGATGATGCGGTTGGCCACCGTCTGGGTCAGCTGGTGGTCGTGGCAGGAGAAGATGATGTTGTGCTTGAAGGCCTCCATGCCGTTGTTGAGCGCGGCGATGCTCTCCAGATCGAGGTGGTTCGTCGGCTGGTCAAAGACGAGGAAGTTTGCGCCCGAAAGCATCATCTTGCTCAGCATGCAGCGCACCTTTTCGCCGCCGGAGAGGACCTTCACCGGTTTATACACGTCGTCGCCGGAGAAGAGCATGCGCCCGAGGAAGCCGCGCAGGTAGCTCTCGCGCTTGTCGGCGGAAAACTGGCGCATCCAGTCGATCAGATCGTAGTCGCAGTTTTCAAAGAAGCTGTTGTGGTCCTTCGGGAAGTAGGCTGGCTGGATGGACGCGCCCCATTTGACATCGCCGGAGTCCGGCTCCTCCTCGCCCATGAGGATCTTGTACAGCATCGTCACGGCCAGCTCGTTCTTGCCGACGACGGCGATCTTGTCCTCCTTGCCGACGATGAAGCTGACCTTGTTCAGCAGCTTTACGCCGTCCACGCTCTTCGTGACCTCGGTGACGAAGAGACGGTCCTTGCCCGGCTCGCGTTCGGCCTTGAAGCCCACCCAGGGATAGCGGCGGCCGGAGGCGGGCAGCTCCTCCACAGTGATCTTGTCGAGAAGCTTGCGGCGGGAGGTCGCCTGCCGGGACTTGGACTTGTTGGCACTGAAGCGCGCAATGAAGGTCTGCAGCTCTGCGATCTTCTGCTCGGCCTTCTTGTTCTGGTCGCGGATCAGCTTTTGGATCAGCTGGCTGGATTCGTACCAGAAGTCGTAGTTGCCGACGTACATTTTGATCTTGCCGTAGTCGATGTCGACGATGTGGGTGCAGACGTTGTTGAGGAAGTAGCGGTCGTGGCTGACGACCAGCACCGTGCCCTCGTAGTCCATCAGAAAGTCCTCCAGCCAGACGACGCTCGCGAGGTCAAGGTTGTTGGTCGGCTCGTCCAGGAGCAGCACGTCCGGATGGCCGAACAGCGCCTGCGCCAGCAGCACCTTCACTTTCAGGCGCGGGTCGATCTCGCGCATCAGGCTCTGATGGAGCGAAACGTCCACGCCCAGACCCTGCAGGATGCGCCCGGCATCGGATTCGGCCTCCCAGCCGCCGAGCTCGGCGAATTCCTCCTCCAGCTGCGCTGCGCGCAGGCCGTCCTCGTCGGAGAAATCCTCCTTGTCGTAGATGGCCTCGCGCTCCTTGCCGCAGTCAAAGAGCCGCTGATGCCCCATGATCACGGTGTCGAGCACCGTGCAGTCGTCATAGAGGCTCTGGTTCTGCTTCAAAACCGACATGCGGCGCTTCGGGTCGAGCACCACGCTGCCGCTCGTCGGCTCCAGCTCGCCGGAGAGGATTTTGATGAAGGTGGATTTGCCGGCGCCGTTTGCGCCGATGATGCCGTAGCAGTTGCCGGCGGTAAACTGCAGATCGACCTTGGAAAACAGCACCGACGGCCCGAACTGCATCGATAAGTCGTTGACGGTAAGCATAAATGTTCTCCTTTATCAAGAAGAGATGGCTTCCCCTTGAGGGGAAGCTGTCGCGAAGCGACTGATGAGGTGGAAATCCATACATAAGAACACCTCATCCGCCCCAGTGTGAGCACTGGGGCACCTGCCACCTCGCAATCGTAGATTGCTCGGCGCTTTGACTACAAACGCGCCGCTGGCGCATTTGCTTAACGTGTCGCGCCCCTCAAGGGGAAGGCTTTTTTTGTGTCTCACAGCTCCATCGCCATGCGGATGCCCTTGACCGGCGTGCCGAGCACAAGCTCCTTTTCTCCGCCATCCGGATGGAACCCGACGCACTCATAAAAGCGGATCGCCTTCACATTCTCTTTGAACGCCCAGAGATAAACGACGCGGCAGCCGGCGAGCTCGTCCAGCGCCCGCCGCATCAGCGCATAGCCGATGCCCTGATGCTGGTACTCTTCCAGCACATAGAGAGCATAAACCTCGCCCGCATCAATCTCGCCGTTTACGGCGCCGGCGCAGGCAAAGCCGATCACACGCGCGCCGTCCTTGGCAACCAGGGTGTTCTCCGGATAACACGAGGCCATCTCTTCGCAGCGGCGGATCGTCATCCGGTCCAGATACCCGTCGTCGACGATCCCGCGGTAGCTCTCCTGCCAGCTTTTCCAGTGGACGTAGGCTTTGCCGCGGATCTCATCCTCGGTCTCCATCGGTTTGATAAGAATGTCCATCGTTCCTCCCGCCGGATGAGCATTACCCGTCTGCGTTTACAGACTCTTTTTCATGTACCTCGGCGCATATTCGATATAGCCATGCTTTTGGTAAAAGGCATAGGACTCGAACCACTGCTCGCGCGGCTCGCCGAGGTGAACATGGACTTCCGTGACCCCGGAGGCTTTCATATGCTCCTCGGCCGTCTGCAGCAGCTTTGTGCCGATCCCCCGGCGCTTGAGCCGGGCCTTGACATAGAGACGGTGCAGGAAGACTTCGCCTGCGACGGGATGGCGGCGCCAGCCGACGCAGCCGACGACGCGGTCATTTTCATCCAGCGCGAGCCAGAAACCAAAGCCGCGTTCGTGGTAAGTCTCCTTCACTGCGAGCAGATCTTCATTCAAATGCGGCGTGCGCCCGAGGGCGTCCTTCGCCTCCAACACCATAAAGATCATGTCGTCGCGGTATTTGTCATCATAGGGAACGACCATCATTGCCGGATCCTCCGTAGTCAAAAACCTGATCGTCCATGCGGATCTTCGTGCGGAGCTGCTCGCCGGCATAGGGCTTTCGGACTTCGATAAGGTTCAGCACCGTGCAGCCTCTGGCCCGCAGGAATGCGATCACGCCGTCGTTGTTCGGGTGGACGCAGTTGTATACGGTGTCCTCGCCGAAGGATGCGGCAAGCTCCTCCGCCTTCTGATAAAGAGCGGAAGCGACCCCGCGGCGGCGATGATCCGGGGAAACATAGAGCGACTCCGCCCAGACGCAGGGCTCGTCCACGCGGCAGACCAGATAGCCGATCGGACGGCCGTCCTCTTCCGCCAGATAGACAGGCCAGCCCTTTTCCAGATATTCCAGCAGCTCTGCGCGTGCCGACGCAAGGTCGGGCACGCTCTCGATGCCGCGGTAGGCGCGCAGCGCGGCGCGGAAGGCCGCGGCCAGCGGCGCGGCGGCGTCTATGGCCGCCGCATGCAGTCGATGGATCTCCATATCAGAACTCCAGTTTTTCGATTCCAAAATACTTTTCTGCGAAATCGACCTTTTCCACGCGAAATTCCTTCCCGCGCAGGTAATCGAGAACTCCGGCATCGGTGGGGAAGTCGAAGCGCAGGCGGTAGGAATAGAGCGCCTGGCCTTTTTCGTCAAAGCCCTTGTTGAAGCGCTCGCTGCCGTACTTCCCGTCGCCCAGCAGCGGCCAGCCCGCATGTGCCATCTGCACGCGGATCTGGTGCGTGCGCCCGGTGAGAAGCCGGCACTCCACGAGGCTCAGCGGCCCCTTGGAGCAGAGCAGGCGGTACTCGGTCACGGCGGTTTTCGCGCCGGGCTCGGGCTTCAATTTCACAAAGACCTGGTTTTTCTGCGCGTCCTTGAACAGAAAGTTTTCCAGCCTGCCCTCGGGCGGCTTTGGACGGCCGTGCACGGCGCAGAGGTAATATTTTTCGATCTCGCGGTCGCGGATCTTGTCGTTGAGGATGCGCAGGGCCTCAGCGTTCTTGGCGGCGATGACGATGCCGCCGGTGTTGCGGTCGATGCGGTTGCACAGCGCCGGCGTGAAGGCGTTTTCCTCCTTCGGCCGCCACTCGCCCTTCTGCGCGAGATAGGCTTGCACGTTGGCGATCAGCGTGTTATAATCCCACACGCCCGCGCTGTGGCACAAAACCCCTGGTTTTTTGTCGAGCAGGAGGATGTTTTCGTCCTCATAAACGATGGTCAGGCGGGGCGTGCCCACCTTGAGCCAGGAATTTTCTTCCCGGGGCTTTTCAAAAAACTCGTCGTTGATATAGCATTGCACCCGGTCGCCGAGGCTCAGGCGCGTGTCGCGCTTGGCGCCCTTGCCGTTCAGTTTGATGCGCTTGAGGCGGATATATTTCTGCAGCAGAGACTCCGGCAGCAGCGGCACGGCCTTGCCGATGAAGCGGTCGAGACGCTGTCCGGCGTCGTTGGCTTTGATTTCCAGCTCTTTCATGTCCGTATCTCCAAAAAATTCCCCGAAAAAATTGCTCTTTTTGGATTATACACGATAAAATTTCTGTTGACAAGACCATCCAAAGCAACTATAATACTAAAGCGATTGTTTGAGGTGGAACTATGCGTCTGAATCTGAGCTCGATCATCGAAATACCCGGCGGCTCGGTCCCGTTCGATACGGAGCTGGACACCGAGGGCCTCGATTTCCCGGCGATCCGGGCGTATTTGTCCAAGCCCCATGCGGTCGGCCGCGTGGTCAACGAGGCCGGCGTCCTCCACGTCGAGGGCGAGCTGACAGCGAAGCTGCTGTGCGTCTGCGACCGCTGCGGCGCCGAATTCGAAAGCACCAAGGTCACCCCGCTGCACGCCACGCTCGTGGATGTGGACGACGGGGAAAATCCGGAGCTCTTCCTGCTGGAGGGCACGGAGATCGACCTGGACGAGATCCTGGTCACCAACTTCGTGCTGGATATGGAGACCAAGTTCCTCTGCCGGGAAGACTGCAAGGGCCTTTGCATGAAATGCGGCAAAAACCTCAATCTCGGCCCCTGCGGGTGCGGGAAAGAAATCGATCCAAGATTTGCTGTGCTTGAGCAGCTTTTGGATAAATAAATTTTTTCATTACTACATGCTGCTCAAAACAGCGGTTATCAGGAGGTGTCATCATGGCGGTCCCGAAAGGAAAAGTATCGAGAGCAAGACGTGACAAGAGACGTTCTTCCCACTGGAAGCTCGAAGCCCCCAGCATCATCAAGTGCCCCAACTGCGGCGCTTTCTGCATGCCTCATCGTGCCTGCAAGGCCTGCGGCCAGTACAAAGGCCGTGTCGTCATCAATGTTGAGGAAAGCAAGTAAAAAGGCTTGAGGAAGAAAGGTTGCTGCCTTTCTTCCTTTTGCTTTATACTGTCATTATCATCACCGAAGGCGAGGCGAAACGGATGCCGGAAAACAAGATCAGATCCATCGACCGGGACAGCCCCCTGCGTCACAGGGCGGAGCCGGGCGACGTGCTGCTTTCGATCAACGGCCATCGGATCATCGACGTGCTCGATTACAAATACTTCGCCTATGACCGCGAGCTTGCGCTGCGCCTGCGCCGGCCGGACGGCACGGAGTACGAGCTGCAGGTGCACAAGCCGGAGGGCGGCGACCTGGGCCTGGATTTCGAGAGTTATCTGATGGACCGGCCCCGTTCCTGCGCCAACGCCTGCGTCTTCTGCTTCATCGACCAGCTGCCGAAGGGCATGCGCCCGACGATGTACTTCAAGGACGACGACGCGCGCCTGAGCTTTCTGCTCGGCAATTACATCACGCTCACGAACCTCTCGCAGCGTGAGATCGAGCGCATCATCGCCCTGCACATCAGCCCCATCAACGTCTCCGTCCACACCACGAACCCAGAGCTTCGCCGCCGGATGCTGAAGAACAAACGCGCGGGCGAGACGATCGAGGTGATGCGGCGCTTTGCCGCGTCCGGCATCGTGATGAACTGCCAGATCGTCTGCTGCCCCGGTTGGAACGACGGGGAAGAGCTTCTTCGCACGATGCGCGAGCTGGAGGAGATGTACCCCGGCGTGCACAGCGTGTCGATCGTGCCGGTCGGCCTGACGAAATACCGCGAGGGGCTCGAGAAGCTCACGCCCTTCACACCGGAGCACGCGGCGGAGACCCTGGACATGGTCACGGCCTTTGGCGACGAGTGCCTTCGTAAGCACGGCACCCGCATCTTCTTCTGCGGCGACGAGATGTATCTGCTTGCCGGCCGGGAGCTGCCGCCGGACGAGTTTTACGAGGAGCACACGCAGCTCGAAAACGGCGTGGGCATGCTGCGGCTGCTGGAGACGGAGTTCAAATCCGCACTGCGGCTCTCGGACGAGCCGGACGGCGTTCCCTTTGCCATCGCCACGGGCGTATCGGCCGCGCCGTATTTTCAGCGCCTGCTGGATCTGGCAAAGGAGAAATATCCCAAGCTCGACGGCCGGGTTTACGCCATCGTCAATGACTTCTTCGGCCACAGCATCAACGTGTCCGGCCTCATCACCGGGCAGGATCTGATCGCGCAGCTGAAGGACCGGGACATCGGCCGCAGGCTTCTGATCTCGCAGAACATGCTGCGCCGCCAGGAGATGGATTTCCTGGATGATATCACGCTGGCCGAGGCGTCAAAGGCCCTCGGCGTGCCGATCTATCCCGTCGAGCAGGACGGCTTTGCCCTCTGGGACGCGATGGCCGGCGAGCTGCCGGAGATCCGTCTGCCCGGGCAGAGCGAAAACACCGAGTACTATCAGTACAACCAGAACTGAGAGGAAATCATGGCACAGGATATCTGCGTGCCCGTGGGAGACGGCTATGTCAACGTCCGTGTCGGCGCGATCATTGAAAAAGACGGAAAGATCCTGATGGTCACGAACGAAAGCGTCGACTATTACTACTCCGTCGGCGGCCGGATCCATCTCGGCGAGAGCGCCGGGGACGCTGTGCGCCGCGAGGTGCTGGAGGAGACCGGCTGCGCCATGGAGATCGATCGCCTCGGCTTCATCCATGAGGATTTCTTCATCGGCGATTCCATGGCCAAACAGGGAAAGCTGATCCATGAGATCGGATTTTACTTTTATATGAAGACCCCGGCGGACTTTGCGCCTCACGCCGAAAACCTGGAGGCGGAGGGCCGGGGCGAGCATCTGGAATGGGTCTCGCCCGACACGGAAAAGACGGTGTTTCCCGCCTTCTTTCGCACAGAGCTGGCAAAGCCCGTCCAAACTGTCCGCCATATTGTGACGGATGAAAGATAGTTCTTAGTGCTTAGTTCTTAGTGCTTAGTGCTCAGAAAACGCTTTGCCGTTTATCTCCTAAGAACTACGCACTCATAAAGGAAGTGATTCTATGTCCAGACCCCTGGTCGCCATTGTCGGGCGGCCCAACGTGGGCAAATCCATGCTTTTTAACCGCCTGACCGGGCAGAGACTCTCCATCGTGGAGGATACGCCCGGCGTCACGCGCGACCGCATCTACGCGCCCTGCGAGTGGAATGGCCGGACCTTCGACATGGTCGATACCGGCGGCATCGAGCCCTCGACCGACAGCGAGATCCTGCTGTTCATGCGCGAGCAGGCGCAGATCGCCATCGACGCGGCCACCGTGATCGTTCTGGTGGCGGACATCCGCACCGGCGTGACCGCGGCGGACAAGGACGTGGCCAATATGCTGCTGCGCGCGAAAAAGCCCGTGGTGCTGGCCGTCAACAAGGCCGATTCCACCGGCGCCACCGATCCGGCGATTTACGAGTTCTATTCGCTTGGCCTGGGCGATCCGATCCCCGTGTCCGCCATCCACGGCCACGGCACCGGCGAGGTGCTCGACGAGTGCATGAAGTACTTCCCGCCTGCCGAGGAGGACGAGGAAGAGGACGACACGATCAAGGTCGCCGTCATCGGCAAGCCGAACGTCGGCAAGTCCTCGCTCGTCAACCGCATCCTGGGCGAAAAGCGCCTGATCGTCAGCGACATGGCGGGCACGACCCGCGACGCGGTGGACACGCTGGTGGAAAACCAGTACGGCCGCTACACCTTCATCGACACGGCGGGTATTCGCCGTAAGTCAAGGGTGGAGGAGCGCGTGGAGAAGTTTTCCGTCATGCGCGCGCAGCTTGCGATCGAGCGGGCGGACGTGTGCCTGATCCTGATCGACGCGCGCGACGGCGTCACCGAGCAGGACACCAAGATCGCGGGGCTTGCCCATGAGGCGGGCAAGGCCAGCATCGTCGTCGTCAACAAGTGGGACCTGGTCGAAAAGGAGACCGGCACGCTGGAGAAAAAGCGCAAGGACGTGATGCGCGACCTGAGCTTCATGAGCTACGCGCCCGTGCTCTTCATCTCCGCCCTGACCGGCCAGCGCATCGAGCGCCTTTTCGAGCTCATCAACTTCGTCAATGACCAGAGCAGCATGCGCATCACTACCGGCATGCTCAACAATGTCCTGGCCGACGCGCAGGCGCGCGTGCAGCCGCCCACGGACAAGGGCCGCCGTCTGAAGATCTATTACATGACCCAGACCGGCATCAAGCCGCCCAACTTCGTGATCTTCTGCAACTCGAAGGAGCTGTTCCACTTCTCTTACCAGCGCTACATCGAAAACCAGATCCGGGCGGTCTTTGGGCTGGAGGGTACGCCGGTGCGCATCGTGATCCGGCAGAAAGGAGACAAGGAATGAAATACTGGGTTTTCTCCGTTCTCGCGGCGCTGCTGGCCTATACGGCGGGCTGCCTGAAGAGCACCGTCCTGGCCTCCAACTTTGTCTTCCATAAAAATCTCCGCCGCCTCGGCTCCGGCAACGTTTTTATCTCCAACTTCCGCCGCATCTACGGCTGGAAGGGCGCGCTGAAGCTCGCGCTGGTGGAGCTGGCGCTGGATCTGCTGCCGCTGGCCTTCGGCGCGCTGCTGTTCAAGTCCGGCCAGCACAGCGCGATCGGTGCGACGCTTGCCGGCGTCTGCCTGGTGCTGGGCCGTCTGTATCCGGCCTCCTACGGCTTTCGCGGCAGTCATGCGATCATCCCGCTGGTCCTGACGGGCTTCTTCATCGAGGCCTCCATCGGCGTCGCGCTGCTGGTCGTGGCGGTCGCCGTCGTCTGGCTCAGCCGCTATTTCTCCCTCGGCGCGATCGTCTGCGCGCTGGTGTTGATCATCACGGCCGTGCTGATGGTCGATGATGTGCTGACCATGCGCCTCAGCATCATCGCCGCCGCGCTTGTGATCGTTTACCACATCCCCGCTATGCTGCGGATGCTCAAAAAGACCGAGCCGCGCCTGAGCTTCGAGCAGGACATCAGCTATAAATTTGACGAAAAATTTTGAATCCCGCTTATCAAAACAGCGCCGCGGACCGATTTCGGCTCGCGGCGCTGTCTGTCTTCCCGGGCTTCTCTCCGAACTCCGAATTATCTCCGTAGGGGCCGACGCCCTCGGCGGCCCGCTCCCTCGTGTTTTCTCCGCAGGGACGATTCACGAATCGCCCGCCTCTGAAAAACAAGAAAAATCCGCCCTCTCGAGGCGGATTTTTCTTCGCTCAGAAGCTCACGCTCCTCGGCGCGTCGGTGAAGGAGTAGAAGGTGGCGGTGGCGTTGCGGAGGTACCAGACCTCGGTGTTGCCGTCGTCGGGGGAGTACATGGCCTGCAGGGAGGGATAGGCCTCCAGCATGCTCACGCGCGCCTCGCGGCGGTCGTCCACCGCGGCGCTGGCCTCAATGCGCAGCCAGCGGCCCCCATGCATGGCGCAGATCTCGATGCGGGGATTGGCGTGCATCTGGCGGGAGACGTCCTTGACCTTGCCGGTCTGGATATACAGCTTTCCGTCAAAGATGTTCACGGTGCCGAAGGGGCGCACCCGCGGCTGCCCGTCCTCGTCGGTGGCGAGGTAATAGGTGCCCGCAGCCTTCAAAAATTCATAGACTTCCTGCATGTGCTGTTCTCCTTTCCTTTTCCAGCCAGCGGTCGATCTGCCGCTGGCTTTTCAATACGGCGCATTTGTCGCCGTACAGCTTCCGTTTTCGCTCAAATCCGGCCCGCTTTTTTGCGCTTCGGCCTCCCCACAGCACCCAGCGGACAAATGCCGCGTCCAGCTTCTCTCTGCAGCCCTCGGCCATGTCCGGGCGGCTCTGCCCGCGGTAGGTCCGATAGCGCTTCACGACCCGCCAAAGCGAGGCAAGGCGTGGGAAGAGCAGCAGCACGACCCTGTCCGCCTCCTCCAGCCGCCGCTCCTGCAGCAGACCGGAGTAGTTGCCGTCGATCACCCAGCCTTCGTTTTCATCCATGAAGTGCTGAACAACGGCCAGCTGCTCGTCCTTCGGACGCTCCTGCCAGTTTGGCAGGAACATCACCCTGTCCAGATGCAGCACCGGCACACCGTAGAGCTCGCCCAGTTCCCGGGCCAGCGTGGACTTGCCGGAGCCGGAATAACCGAGAATCGCGATCTTCACGGCGCGTCCCCGATCCCAAACAGGCGTTTGCCGTTTTCGAGACACAGCTTGGCTGCCTCTTCGGCGCTCATGCCCTTGACCTCGCCGATCTTTTCCGCCACATAGACGAGATTGCGCGAGTCGTTGCGCCTGCCGCGCATTGGCACCGGGCTGAGATAGGGGCTGTCCGTCTCCATCAGGATGCGCTCAAGCGGGCAGAGCTCCAGCACCTCCAGCGCTCTGCGGGCGTTTTTGTAGGTGATCGGCCCGTCAAAGCCGAGATACCAGCCGAGCTTCAGCAGCTCCTCGGCCATTTCCGCGCTGCCGGAAAAGCAGTGGAACACGCCGCGCGCGCCCGGATAATCCCGCACGACGGCCAGACAGTCGCCGTGCGCGTCCCGGTCGTGGACGATGACGGGCTTATCCAGGTCCATTGCCAGTTCGATCTGCGCGCGAAACAGCGCCTGCTGCGCCTCCTTGTGCTCCTTGTCCCAGTAATAGTCCAGCCCGACCTCGCCGATCGCGACGCACTTCGGGTGCTGCGCCAGCGCCCGGATGACCGCCAGATCGCAGGGGTCGTGCGGCATCTCCTCCGGATGGACGCCGACGGCGGCGTAGACGAAGGGATATTTGTCCGCCAAAGCGAGGGCGGCGCGGCTCGACGGCGTGTCACAGCCTGGATCGACGATCAGCTCCACCCCGGCGGCATAGAGCGCCGGCAGCAGCTCGTCCCGGTCGGAGTCAAAATGGCGGTCGTCGTAATGCGCGTGCGTGTCAAAAAACATGGCAGTTCTCTCCTTATCCCTTATTATATCGGATTTGACCCAATTATGCAATAGGTTTACATAATGCCAAATTGGGAAATAGCCCTTGAAAAAGCGCCTGCGCCGGGGTATATTAAATTGTCAAGAAGTGGGCGGGGCAGCCCCGCCCTTATTCGGAGGAGTGACTGCTTTGAACGTGATTTTGATCCTCTTGGCCGCCATGGTCGTGCTGATCCTCGGCTGCCTGCTCTACGGCCGGGCTCTGGCGAAGACTTGGGGCATCGACCCTGCGCGCGAGACGCCCTCGCAGGACTGCTTTGACGGCAAGGACTTTGTGCCCACGCCGCCCGCCGTCGTGATGGGCCATCATTTTTCCTCGATCGCCGGGGCAGGCACGATCATCGGCACGGTCAAGGCCGCGGCCTTCGGTTGGCTGCCGGCGCTGATCTGGATCGTAGTCGGCGGCGTTTTCTTCGCCGCGGCGCACGATTTCGGCGCGCTGTTTGCGTCGCTCCGGCACAAGGGCCGCTCCCTCGGCCGCGTGCTGCGGGAGACCGTGGGCGAGAAAGCCCAGCGGATCTTCACGGCCTTCGCGATGCTGGTGCTGGTGCTACTCGTGGCCTGCTTTACGAACGTCATCGCCGGCACCTTGTTCTGGCCGCATATAGATGGCATTGTATCCATCGGCGCCGGGCAGGTGACGCCGCAGGCCGGGACGGGCACCGCCTCGATCCTTTTCGTGCTGATCGGGCTGCTGTACGGATTCCTGGTCTTCCGCAAGAATCTGCCTATGATCCCGATGACGATCCTCTGCCTCGCGCTGATGGCGGGCAGCGTCTGGGCCGGATTGAACATCGGCCTGAACCTGCCTCCCTGGGCCTGGGTCGCCGTGATTGCCGTTTATCTCGTCGCGGCCTCGCTCGCGCCGGTCTGGGCGCTGCTGCAGCCGCGCGACTTCCTCAGCGCTTTCTTGCTCTGGGGCATGATGCTTGTCAGCCTCGTGGCGCTGCTGGTCCCGGCGCTGGGCGGGAAAACGGCCGCAATGCCCGCGGTGAATGAAGCCGCCTTCTCCGGCGGCGCACTGTTTTCGATGCTGAGCGTGATCGTCTTCGGCGGCGCGGTGTCCGGCTATAACGCCCTGATCGCCTCCGGCACGAGCTCGAAGCAGCTTGCCAACGAAAAGCACGCGCGCCCGGTCGCCGTCGGCTCCGTGATCCTCAACGCTGTGCTCGCACTGACCGTGCTGCTGGCAGTGCTCCCCGGGATCCCGGATCATCTCACCCCGCTCGAGGCCTTCGCCGCCGGCGTTGCCAACGCGGCCGGGAACCAGCTCGTCTACTACCTGATGATGGTCGCGGCCGTAACCTTCGCAATCACCACGCTCGACACCTGCACGCGCCTGGCGCGCTACCTCTTTGCCGAGCTCTTCAACCCCGACAACCGCCGCCTGAAAAAGCTCGAGGGCGCGCAGCGCTTCTTCGCCACGCCGGCGGTCGGCACCGTGATCGTCGTACTGCTCGGCTGCGGCCTCAGCCTCGTGCGCGATCTGGACTGCCTCTGGGGCCTCTTCGGTGCGGCAAACCTGCTGCTGGCGGGTCTGGCGCTGATGATCGCAGCGATCTGGCTGCGCGGCGAGGGCAAAAAGACCGGGATGCTGGTCGTGCCGATGTTCCTGCTGCTGGCCGTCTCGCTGGCCTTCCTCGTGTGGAACGCTGTGCGTACGCTGACAGGGCTTGCGGGCTGGATCGATTGGCTGAGCCTGGGCCTTTCCGCCGTGCTGCTGGTGTTGGCCGTGATCCTGCTTGCGCAGGCTCTGCCCGTGCTCTTCGGCAAACAACAGCCGGAGGCGGAGGAGGAGTAAGGTGTTCATTGACCAGACTCTGTATGTCGGGCGGCCTGCGGAGAAAAGGGAAGAGCGCGAGGATCGCTGCTACGACCTGCTCGACCGGCTCGGAGTGGCATACTTCCGCGTCGATCACGAGGCGGCGGAAAACATCCCGGACTGCGAGCTTGTCGAGGGCCTGCTCGGCTGCGGCATCTGCAAGAACCTGTTTCTCACCAACCGCCAGCAGACGGACTTTTATCTGCTCATCATGCCCGGTGAAAAGCCCTTCAAGACGAAGCTGCTGTCGAAGCAGATCGGTACGGCGCGGCTCTCCTTCGGCTCGCCGGCGGATATGGAGAGGCTCCTGGATCTGTATCCCGGCTCGGTGAGCGTGCTGGGGCTGATGAACGACCGGGAGGGCAAGGTGCAGCTGGTCATCGACCGGGAGCTGCTGGACGCGGCCGACTTCGGCTGCCACCCCTGCCGCAACACCTCCAGCCTGCGTTTTTCGACGAAGGCGCTGGTCGAGCAGATCCTGCCCGCCATGGGCCACGAACCGATCTACGTCGATCTCCCCTGGGTGATCGAAGAATAACAGGAAAGGGAATGCGGACGCATTCCCTTTCCTGTTTTGTTATTCCCAGTCGCTCAATTCCAGAAACACGCTGACGCGGCCGTCGCTGATGAGCTCGGCGCGCTGCGGCACGAGCTCCGCATCCAGCCAGACCTGCACCGTCAGATGGTCGCCTGCAATCAGCTCCCAGACTGTCAGCTCGCCTTCTGTCCAGGCGCTCTCCAGATGCCCCTCGCGCAGCGCCCGCGTCAGCGCGGGCAGCGCGGACAGCGGACTGAGCCCGTAGCGGTCCAGCGGGCCGGTGTCCAGGCTGATCTCCTCAAAGCGCAGCTGCGCGCCGTCCGGCCCCAGATGCACGCTCACACCGCCGATCGCCTCCGGCTCCGCGACGCGGATCGTGCAGCCCTCCTCGTCCTCCTCGTAGCTCAGCCGGTAGGAAACGGTCTTGTCCGGGTATTCGGCGCGCACGTCTGCGGTAAAGTGCAGATCCCGCCGGGCGCGCAGCTCCTCGGCCAATTGCTGCTGCCGCTCCGCCTCGCGGCCGCTGCCGCAGCCGGTGAGCAGCAGCGCCAGGCAAAGGACCAGAAGACACAGTTTTTTCATGGCATCCTCCCATTGATCGTTTGCCACAGCCTATGTGCCGGGCGGCGGAGATATGTCCGCGAGAAAAGGCCCTGTTTCGCGCAAAAGGCGGTTGACGCAGGACAGGGCGAGACGGTATAATAAAACGATAAATCTTTGAATTTTACGGGCTTTTTGCTTATGACGAACACCCATGACTATACCCGCATGACCGAGGGCTCCATTGCCGGACAGATGGTCCGCTTTGCGGTGCCGCTGTTCATCGGGAATCTGTTTCAGCAGCTGTATAACACGGCGGACGCGCTGATCGTTGGCAACCTCATCGGCAACGAGGCGCTGGCCGCGGTGAGCGCGACGGGGACGCTGGTGTTTCTGATGGTGAGCCTGTTTGCCGGCATCGCCAGCGGCGCCGGCGTGGTCGTGTCGCGCTATTTCGGCGCGCGCGAGCCGGAAAAGATGCAGCGCGCCATCCACACAGTGCTGGCCTTCGACCTGACGACCGGCGTACTGCTGACGCTGATCGGCACGACGCTGACCCCGGCTATTTTGCGCCTGATGGGCACGCCGGACGACGTGATGGCGCGCTCGACCGCCTACATCCGCGTGTATTTCGCGGGAAGCCTTGGTTTGGTGCTCTATAACAGCAGCCGCGGCATCATGCAGGCCGTCGGCGACAGCCGCCATCCGCTCTATTACCTGGTCTTCTCGTCGGTGCTGAACGTCGTGCTGGATATCGTGCTGATCGCCGGCTTTCACATGGACGTGGAGGGCGCGGCGCTGGCCACGATCCTCTCCCAGTTTTTCAGCGTATTCCTCTGCCTGCGCCGCCTGATGACGACCGAAGAGGACTACCGCGTGCGGCTGCGGAAGATCGGCTACGACTGGCAGATGCTCAAGCTGATCGTGCGCTACGGTCTGCCCGCGGGGCTGCAGAACTCGGTCATTGCGATCGCAAACGTCGTCGTTCAGTCCAACATCAACGCCTTCGGCACGATGGCGGTCGCCGGCTGCGGCGCCTACAGCAAGATCGAGGGCTTCGCCTTCCTGCCGATCACCAGCTTTACGATCGCGCTGACGACCTTCGTCGGCCAGAATCTCGGCGGGCGGGAGTACGAGCGGGCCAAAAAGGGCGCGCGCTTTGGCGTAGGCTGCGCGATTTTGCTGTCGGAGCTGATCGGCCTGCTGACCTATCTCGCGGCGCCCACGCTGATCCGCGCCTTCACGCAGGAGCCGGAGGCCATCGCCTTCGGCGTCGGCAAGGCGAGGATCTGCGCGCTGTTTTTCTGCCTGCTGGCGGCAAGCCACGGTTTGTCTGCGGTGCTGCGCGGCGCGGGCAAGGCCGTGATCCCGATGATTTCCATGCTCAGCTTCTGGTGCGTGGTGCGCGTGACGATCCTGCACTTCGCGGTGCCGGTCTATCAGAGCATCGACGTTGTCAACTGGGTCTATCCCATCACCTGGGCGTTGAGCACCGTGCTTTTGACCGTTTACTATCTTCGCGCCGACTGGCTGCACAGCTTTGACCGGCATGCCGACTGACTGACAGAAAGAGAGGACAGCATATGGCTATCGTTGTGATCGGAAGCGTGTTTGTGGATATCAAGGGCTTTCCCGACGATGTATACAGCCCTACGGGGCGAAATGCCGGGCGCGTGGTGACCGTGCACGGCGGCGTGGGCCGCAACGTGGCGGAGGATATCGCGAACGTGGAGCTGCGTCCGGTTTTTGTGAGCATGGTGGACAACAGCGCCCAGGGCGAGGAGGTGCTGCGCAAGCTGCGCAACCACAAGGTCAACACCGACTATGTGATCAGCACGCCCGACGGCATGGGCATCTGGCTGGCGGTATTCGACAACACCGGCGACCTCGCGGGCTCGATCTCCAAGCGGCCGGAGATGTCGCCGATGATCGAGCTGCTCGATCAGAAGGGCGACGAGATCTTTCGCGACGCCGACAGCATCGTCGTCGAGATCGACATGGACAAGGAGATCATCAAGCGCGTGTTCCGCTATGCCGAAAAATACGGCAAGAAGGTCTACGCGGTCGTATCCAATATGGTCATCGCCTCCCAGCGTCGCGATTTTCTGCAGTCGATCGACTGCTTTGTGTGCAATGTCCTGGAAGCGGGCATCCTCTTCGTTGACGACTTCACCCAGCTCAAGCCGGAAGCGCTGGCGGACGCGATCCAGGAGCGCATCGTCAAGGCCAACATTCCCTCGATGGTGGTGACGATGGGCAGCCGCGGCGCGATCTGGGCCTCCCGGGACGGGGACAAGGGCTATTTCCCACCGGAATCGGTCAAGGTGCGGGACACCTCCGGCGCGGGCGACGCCTTCTGCGCGGGCGTGGCCGTCGGCCTGACCTACGGCAAGACGATGCTCGAATCGGTGAAGATCGGCACGCATCTGGCCGCCTCGGTCATCACCGTCAGCGAAAGCACCTGCCCGCGCTTTCTGCCGCGCGAGCTGGGGCTGGAGATCGACGTGGAGGATGCGGAACCCTACGCGGAATCCGGCTTTTGGGGCCTGGAGGAGAAACGATAAACAAAGATAAAGAAAGCGAGACCGTCGGCAGATGCCGACGGTCTCGCTTTGGGTATATCGAGGGGTCAGCGCAGCACGACGCTGGTCTGCGCGCCGAGGGTAAGGCTCGTGCCGTCCAGCGAGGCGCCCTCCACGCCGATCGCGGCCCGCAGCTCCTTGACGCCGAGGCCGCTGAGATCCACGGTCGCGGCGCTGAGCGTGGTGTTGTGCAGCACGAGCACGGTGCTGCCCTTCCAGGTGGCGTAAAAGCCGCCGAGCTTGGTGCCGGGGATCTCGCAGGAGCGGTACGCGCCGCGGGCGATCTCGGGGTTGGCATGGCGGATCATCAGCAGCTCCTTGTAATAGGTGTAGAGGCTGTCCTTGTCGGCCAGCTGCTCGGCCACGCCCTGCTCCACCTGGCTTTTATAGGTGCTGCCCTCGGGGTCGGAGACGGTGTCGCCGTCGTTCCAGACCATAGCCAGGCGGCGGTTGGCGTCGGTGTTGGCACCGCCGCGGGAGCCGCGCATGCCGATCTCTTCACCGTAGTAGATGAAGGGCGAGCCGGGCCCGAGCAGATAGAGGTTGGCGGCGATCTTCATCTGGCCGCTCGCCACGCTCAGAAAGCCCGCGGCGCGGTCGGTGTCGTGGTTGGCGATGAAGGGTACGATCATGGCCTCGGGATTGAGCGCACGCACGCGGTTGAGATAGCTCTCCACATAGCCCGTGTAGGATCCGACGTCGCCGGCCCTGGCGGCGGAGGCGATGAGGCCCTCGGCCTGGGAGGTGCTGAAGTCAAAGCAGTTGGTGGCGGGGTAGTAAACGTCGGTCACGCCGTCGCTGTCCCAGACCTCGGCCACAGTGTAGAGATCGGGCTTGAGCTTGCGCAGCTCCTCCAGATACCAGACCCAGAAATCGGCGCTGGCGCGGTTGTCGCCAAAGTAGATGTATTTGGCCGCGTCGAAGCGGAAGCCGTCGATGCCGCGGTCGATGTAGTAGCGGGCGACATCCAGCAGCGCCTCGCGCACAGCCTCGCTGTCAAAGTTCAGCTCCGGCATGGAAGTATCGAAATTGCACTCGTAATAATCCTTCGTGCCGGTGATCGGCGCGTAGCGGTGCCCGGCGAGACCCTGGTCGTCCGGCCCGTGCCAACTGTAAAAATCATAGGCGTCGGTGCCGGTCTGCCCCTGGCGGTGGGCGATGATGAAGTCCGAAAACCACTTGTTCAGGCTGCCGGTGTGGTTGATGGGCAGGTCGAGGATCAGCTTGACGTTGCGCTCGTGGCAGAGATTGATCAGCTCCTGCAGGTCCTCGGTCGTGCCGAACTTGGGATCGACCGTGTAGTAGTCCGTCACGTCGTATTTGTGATAGGAGGGGGACTGAAAGATCGGCGTGAGCCAGATGCCTTCGATGCCGAGACTTTTGCCGGAGTTCGGATCGCCGTCGTTGAGATAATCCATGCGATTGATGATGCCGCGCAGGTCGCCCACGCCGTCGCCGTCCGAGTCGGAGAAGGAGCCGACGAAGATCTCGTAGAACACGCGGGCATTGTCGTCGACGACATAATCGGACTGCAGCTTTTCATCCCTGAGCACATATTCGCCGCTTTTTCCGGCAGAGCCGCAGCCGGCCAGCAGGGAGACGAGCATCAGCAGACACAGCAGAAGAGAAATCGTTTTTTTCATCGAAATCACCTCAAAAAAAGTTTACTATCCGCGTCGCTGCTTGTCAAGCAAGCAAAAAGCCGGCTTGCACGGCAAAACGAAACTTGCTATAATCTGTACCATGGACAGCAAACGGGAACTGTACAGCCGGCAGGATGTGAAGCGGCTGGAAAAAACATCGAAACGCGCAGGGCTTGCCGCGGCGCTCATGGCCGCCGCGACGCTGGGGGTCTGCGTGCTTTTGTGCTGCCTGACGGATCAGGACAACGCCGCCGCCATGGAAAAGGCGGCCGTTTTGAGCTCCATCCTCGGCGGATGGATCGTCATTTATCTGTATAATAACCCGGTGAAGGATCTGCGCTATGAGCTTGGACACGCGCAAATGCTGCTCGATGGCGAGCGGGAGACGCTCGAGGGCGTGCTGGCACTGTCCAGGCAGCGCATGCGCATCCGCGGCAGCATCCGTTTCTATCCCCTAACCCTGACGGACGGGGACGAGACGCGCCGCAGCAAGGTGATCGCCTCGCGCGCCGATGCGCTGCGGGCGATGGAAGGGAAGAGGCTGCGCCTGTACGTGGTCAACGGCTATGTCGCCGCCTGGGAGGAGCTGTGAAGATGCTGAAAAACATTTTCTCCCAATGGTATAAATATGTGCTGTGGGCGCTGCTGTCGCTGTTTTTCTGGGGCTGGATCTTCACGCTGCTGACGGACGCGCGGCCCGCGCAGAAGCTGGTGCTCTGCGTCGATCGGCCGGAGCTTCGCAGCGAGGCGCTCGCCGACGCGCTCTCGGAGCAGAAGCCCGAGGGTATCAAGCTGGTCGCGGTGCATTCCTTCGATTATTACATCTTCGACACCGAGGAGCTGCGCTGCGCCGACCTCTATCTCGTCGGCGAGAACGAGGCGGAAAAGTATATCGACTCCTTCCGCCCGCTGGCCGAAACGGGCTTTGCTTCACCGGGCGAGACATGGACGCACGAGGGCGTGGCCTACGGATGGAAGGTCTATGACGCGCAGACCGGCGAGGGCGCGGCCGCCTCGTATATCGCTTATACCGCGGAAGGGGAGACGGCGCAGGACTATTACCTGTTCTTCGGCGCGGAATCGGCGCACCGGGAGGACGGAAAGGCCCTCCGGCTGGCCGAGGCGCTGATGAATCTGTCTTGAGGAGGACGAGGGATGAAGAAAATGATTGCGGTGCTCTTGCTGCTCTGCCTGCTGCTGACCGGCTGCGGGAGCGGCCGGACGGTCAAGGTGGATGTGTCGAGCGATACGCTCTACGTCAAGGCCGTCGAAAACCTGCCGAAGGACTTTATCCTCGGCATGGACGTCTCCTCCGTGCTGGCGGAGGAGGAAAGCGGCGTCAAGTACTATAACTTCGCCGGCGAGGAGCAGGATCTGTTCCGGACACTGGCGGAAAACGGCGTGACGCACATCCGCGTGCGCGTGTGGAATCACCCCTATGATGCGCAGGGCCGCGGCTTCGGCGGCGGCAACAACGATATCGAAAAGGCCGTCGCAATCGGCAGGCGCGCTACCCAGGCCGGCTTGAAGCTGATCGTGGACTTCCACTACTCCGACTTCTGGGCCGATCCCGGCAAGCAGATGGTCCCGCTGGCCTGGAAGGACATGGACATCGAGACCAAGACCGAGGCCGTCTATGACTACACCCGAGACTGCCTCAGGCAGCTCAAGGACGCGAAGGTCTCCGTGGGCATGGTACAGCTCGGCAATGAGACAAACGGCGCTCTCTGCGGCGAAAAGACCTGGTTCAATATCCAGTTTCTGATGGCCGCCGGCTCTAAGGCCGTGCGCGAGGTTTTCCCGAAGGCGCTGGTGGCGGTGCATTTCGCCAATCCCGAAAACGCCGAGGCCTACGCCAGCTATGCCTCCAAGCTGGATTACTACAAGCTGGATTACGATGTGTTCGCCTCCTCCTACTATCCCTACTGGCACGGCACGCTGGACAATCTCTCTTCCGTGCTGGGGACTATTGCCGAGACCTACGGCAAAAAGGTCATGGTCATGGAGACCTCCTACGCCTACACCGACGAGGATACGGACTTCTTCGGCAACACGATCGGCGCGGGCGGCGGCGTCAGCAAGCCCTGCCCCTATACCGTGCAGGGCCAGGCCAACTCCGTGCGCAGCGTCGTGGAGACGGTGGCCAATACGCCCGGCGGCATCGGCGTGTGCTACTGGGAGGGCGCCTGGATCAGCGTCGGACAGAACTCCTGGGAGGAAAACAGCGCCAAGTGGGAGCAGTTCGGCTCCGGCTGGGCCTCCAGCTACGCCGCAGCCTACGATCCGGACGACGCGGGCAAGTGGTACGGCGGCAGCGCCGTGGACAACCAGGCCTTCTTTGACGCGACCGGCCATCCGCTGGAATCGCTCAAGCTCTTCGGTATGCTGCGCAGCGGAAACGAAGTCGAGGTGCTGCCCGACGCGATCGACGACACGGAGCTCGTGGTCGACCTCAACGGCGTGATCGAGCTGCCGGAGACGGTGAACGCCGTCATGACGGACAACAGCCGCCGGGCCGTGCCCGTCACCTGGGACATCGATGATGCGCAGCTGCAGCAGATGTACGCCGGCGGCCCGGCAAAGTACGACATCACGGGCGAGGCCGGCGGCCTGAAAGCGCACTGCTACGTGTCGATGGTGGAGTATAACTTCCTCTCCAATCCCGGCTTTGAGGACGGGACGGAGGCGCCCTGGATCGTCACCGATCTCGGGAAAACCGAGCAGCTCTATGTCGAAGACAAGGCGACCGACTCCCTCGGCGGCAGCTGGCACATGCACTTCTGGAGCGCGGCGCCCGACAGCGTGGCATTCACGCTCGAGCAGCCGGTGGAGGGCCTGCGCAGCGGCACCTACAAGTACGCGATCTCCATCATGGGCGGCGACTGCGGCGAGACCGAAATCTACGCCTATGTCAAGCTCGACGGCGAGATCGTCGGCAAGGCGCCGATGAAAATCACGGGCTACGGCAGCTGGGATACCGGCCGCGTGGAGGGCATCGAATACACCGAGGGGCAGACGCTCAGCGTCGGCATTTCTGTCAAGTGCGCCGGCGAGGGCAAGGGCGCCTGGGGTAAGATCGACGAGGCCATGCTCAACTCCATGGGATAATCCGTAACAATTGAAACCGGCTCAGGGTGCAGAGAAATCTGCGTTCTGCGCCGGTTTCATAACTTTTTAAGCAAAATGAGACTGAATGCACAAAAAACACTTCATAATTTTGTAAAAAATGTTGGAAGTATTTTTTCCGGGCCTCGGTGGACAACGGCGGCGCCGGGAGCTATAATACAGCTGTTAAAAAGCCGACAAGCGGGCTTTCCCGATGGCTTTTTACAAAATGTGGTACGCAAACCATGAACATATCTAAAGGAGGAAACAAAATGAAAAAAGCATTGGCACTGCTCCTGGCTCTGGCCATGGTCTTCGCGCTGGCTGCCTGCGGCGGCACTGCGCCCAAGGCCAGTGAAGGCGGCAGCTACGACATCACCGTCTGGGCTCCGGAGCTGGCGGTCGAGCTGACCAAGCAGCAGATCGCAGACTTCAACGAAAGCAACGAGTACGGCATCAAGTTCAACGCCACGGTCGAACCCGTGTCCGAGGCAGACGCTGCCAACAACATGGTCACCGACGTGGAAGCCGGCGGCGATATCTTCTTCTTCGCCCAGGACCAGTTCGCCCGCCTTGTGCAGGCCGGCGCTCTGAACAAGCTCGGCGCTGAAGCGGCCGCGGCCGTCAAGGCTGCCAACGACGCCGGCGCCGTCAAGGCCGCCACGTCCGGCGAAGAGATGTTCGCCTACCCCCTGACCGCTGACAACGGCTACTACATGTACTACGACAAGTCCGTCATCCCCGAGGAAGACGTGGACAGCGTGGAAAAGCTGATCGCCGACACCGAGAAGGCCGGCAAGTACTTCGCCTTCGAGGCGGAGACCTCCGCCTGGTACATCGCTTCCTGGTTCTTCGCCACCGGCTGCGTTTCCGAGTGGATCACCGACAATGACGGCAAGTTCATCTCCATCAAGGACACCTTCAACAGCCCCGAAGGCCTGATCGCCGCCAAGGGCCTGAAGAAGCTGGTCGATTCCCCGATGCACCTGAGCTCCTCCTCCGCCAGCGAGTTCTCCTCCGGCGCTGCGATCGTTGTCTCCGGTATCTGGGACTATGAGACCGCGAAGGGCATCCTGGGCGACAACCTGGGCGTGACCGATCTGCCTTCCTTCGAAGTGGACGGCAAGGAATACCACCTCGGCTCCTTCAACGGCTGCAAGCTGCTCGGCGTGAAGCCGCAGGCTGACGCCGCCAAGGGCGCCGCGCTGCACCTGCTGGCTCAGTACCTCACCGGTGAGAAGGCTGAGATGGAGCGCTTCAACACCCTGTCCTGGGGCCCCGCCAACCTCGCTGATCAGGCCTCCGAGGCCGTTCAGGCCAACCCCGGTCTGGTCGCTCTGGCCAAGCAGGCTCCCTACTCCGTGCCTCAGGGCAACATCGAGGGCTCCTGGTGGGATATCGCCAAGGTCATCGGCGATGACGTCAAGGCCGCTGCCGACGAGGCTGGCCTGCAGGCTGCGCTGGACAACTACGCCGCCAAGATCGACGCCGTCTTTACCCGCACTGAGGAAGAGATGAACGCCTGGAGCGTCATCGGCGGCATCTGCGGCAGCAACTGGGACAAGGACTTCCCGATGAGCGAGGGCGGCGGCTGCTTCGTCTCCGAGCCTCTCGAGCTGAAGGCCGGCGAGGAGTTCAAGGTGCGCCAGGGCGCTTCCTGGGACGTGAACTTCGGCGCTGACGGCACCATCGGCGGCCCGAACGTCGTCGTTGAGGAAGACGGCGTGTATGAGATCGTCCTCGAGCTCAAGAGCGAGACCGAGGCGACCATCACCATGAACAAGGTCGAGGGCTGAGCCTCCAATTCCATAAGAGCAGCAAAGGAAATATGTCATGAACTTTGGCTGATCCGCAACGCTTTTGGCTGGAGTCAATGTTGAATTGGCTCCAGCCAATTTCAATAAAAGGGGCAATGTTATGAACAGATACAGTGATCTGGAGTACCTGCGGCTGTCCAGGGGACAGAAGTTTGCCTATAACTTCACGTCCTTTTTCGCGGGCATCCCGCAGGCTCTGAAAAACGCAGGGATCGGCATCGGCCGCTTCTTCCAAAGGATCGCTCTGGCGATCGGCGGCGAATTTGCCGATCTCTACAAAACCTTCCGCGACGGCGACTGGAAGACGAAATCTTCCTATCTGGTGATGGGCCTCGGCTCCATCGCGCGCGGCCAGGTCCTCCGCGGCCTTCTCTTCCTGCTGTTCGAGCTGGTGTTCATTGTCTATATGGTGCTGCCGCAGGGCGGCATCTTCTGGCTGAGCAAGCTGGACAACCTGGGCGACAGCGGCCCGCACAAGGAAATGGTCATGCAGTACGGCCAGTCGGTCGAGACCTTCGTCGCCGGCGACAACTCCTTCCGCATCCTGCTCTACGGCGTGCTGACGCTTTTCTTCATCGTCGCCTTTATCTTCACCTGGCGGCTGAACATCAAGCAGAACAAGATCGCCGAGGGCATCCTCAAATCCGGCAAACCTCTCCGCAGCGGCAAGGACGACCTGCGCTCCCTGGTGGATGACCAGTTCCACAAGACCCTGCTGGCCCTGCCGCTGACCGGCATCCTGGTGTTCACGGTGCTGCCGATCTTTTTCATGGTGCTGGTGGCCTTCACCAACTATGACGCCGAGCACGACGGCCTGAACAATCTCTTCACCTGGGTCGGGCTGACGAACTTCAACACCATGTTCAACTGGACCGCCGGCGGCAAGAGCTACTCCGCCGCCTTCGGCGAGATCCTCACCTGGACGCTGATCTGGGCCTTTTTCGCCACCTTCACCAACTACTTCCTCGGTATGCTGGTGGCCATGATGATCAACAAGAAGGGCATCAAGCTCAAAAAGCTCTGGCGCACGGTGCTGGTGCTCACCATCGCCATCCCGCAGTTCATCTCCCTGCTGTACGTCTCCAAGATGTTCGCCAAAAACGGCCTCATCAACCTCTCGCTCATCAACCTCGGCTGGATCCAGCCCGGTCAGGAACTGCCCTTCTGGGAGGATCCCACCTGGGCCCGCATCACCGTCATTCTGATCAACATCTGGATCGGCATCCCGTATCTGATGCTGATCGCCACTGGCATCCTGATGAACATCCCGGCCGACCTGTACGAGAGCGCCCGCATCGACGGCGCCAACCCCGTCCAGCAGTTCACCAAGATCACCCTGCCCTACATGCTGTTCATCACCGGCCCGTACCTGCTCACGAGCTTTACCGGCAACATGAACAACTTCAACGTGATCTACCTGCTGACAGGCGGCGGGCCGACCAACGCCTCCATATCCACAGGCGGCGCGGCCGTCGGCCATACCGACCTGCTGATCACATGGCTCTTCAAGATCACGATGGAGGGCGGCAACAAGTACTACATGGCTTCGGTCGTCGGTATCCTGGTGTTCGTGGTCGTGGCCCTGATCTCGCTGGTTGTTTACAGCCTGCTGCCTTCCATCAAGAATGAGGAGGACTTCCAATGAGTAATAAAAATATCACCATGGAAGAGGGCCAGCCGCGCCTGAAGCGCAGCATGGGCCAGAAGGCCGCCAACCGGATCAGCAATACGGTCATCTATATCCTGCTGATCGTCATCAGCTTCATCTGGCTGCTGCCCTTTATCTTTATCTTCCTGCAGTCCTTCCGCGCGGAGCTGCGCGGCCCGGTCGGCTATGTCGTTCCGCATACCTGGGGCCTGGACAACTATCAGCGCCTGCTGACCAGCAACTTCAAAAAATGGTATCTGAACACCTTCATCATCGCGCTCGTCGTCGCGGCGCTGCAGACGGTGATCGTTCTGTGCATGAGCTACACGCTCTCCCGATTCCGCTTCAAGCTGCGCGGCCCGCTGATGCGCTTCATGCTGATCCTCGGCATGTTCCCCGGCATGCTGACCATGATCATCCTCTACCGCGTGCTCAAGGACCTGGGCCTGACCCAGGCCAACGCGGTGCCCGGCCTGATCCTGGTGTACGTGGCCTCCTCCGGCATGGGCTACTATGTGTCCAAGGGCTTCTTTGACACGATCCCCAAGTCGCTGGACGAGGCGGCGCGCGTGGACGGCGCGACCCGGTCGCAGGTGCTGACCAAGATCATCCTGCCGCTGGCCAAGCCCATCGTGATCTACACGATCCTGACCGCCTTCATGGGCCCCTGGGGCGACTTCGTCTTCGCCCGCTACATCGCCTTCGGCACCTCCAGCGGCTACAACGTGGCCGTCGGTATGTTCGACTGGCTGAGCAAGGACCAGATCGGCCAGTGGTACACGACCTTCTGCGCCGGCGGCGTGGTGGTTGCCCTGCCGGTCACGATCCTGTTCATGTGCCTGCAGAAGTATTATGTCGAGGGCGTGACAGGCGGCGCCGTCAAGGGCTGATCGATCAGCCGATTGAGAAAAGGAGCTGTTATTATGGCAAGTGTGAAACTGACGAAAGTCAAAAAAGTATATGACAACAACGTCGTCGCCGTTCATGACTTCGATCTGGATATCAAGGACAAGGAGTTCGTCGTTTTCGTCGGCCCCTCCGGCTGCGGCAAGAGCACCACGCTGCGCATGATCGCCGGCCTGGAGGAGATCAGCGACGGCACCGTGGAGATCGACGGCGAGGTCGTCAACGACCTGCAGCCGAAGGACCGCGGCATCGCGATGGTCTTCCAGAACTACGCGCTGTACCCGCACATGACGGTGTATGACAACATCGCCTTCTCCCTGCGCCTGCAGAAGGTGCCGGAGGACGTGATCTATGAGAAAGTCACGAACGCTGCCGAGATCCTCGGCATCACCGAGTACCTGATGCGCAAGCCCCGCGCCCTGTCCGGCGGCCAGCGCCAGCGCGTGGCCATCGGCCGCGCCATGGTGCGCAACTCCAAGGTCTTCCTGATGGACGAGCCCCTGTCGAACCTCGACGCCAAGCTGCGCAACCAGATGCGCGCCGAGATCATCCTCCTGCGCCAGAAGCTGAACACCACCTTCATCTATGTCACGCACGACCAGACCGAGGCCATGACCCTGGCAGACCGCATCGTCATCATGAAGGACGGCTTCATCATGCAGGTCGGCACGCCCGAGGAATGCTTCGACATGCCGCAGAACCTCTTCGTCGCCGAGTTCATCGGCGCGCCGAAGATGAACATCATCCGCACCGAGCTCGGCAAGGACGGCAGCGGCTATTATGTCAAGCCCTTCGGCGTGAAGATCCCCGTGGACGGCAGCAAGGGCGAAGCCCTCAAGGCCAAGGGCGCCGCGACCGGTGAGATCCTGCTCGGCGTGCGTCCGGAGCACATCCAGATGGCCCATGCTGGCGATCCCGGCGCCATCCCCGTGACCCTGGAGGTCAACGAAATGATGGGCAGCGAGCTGCACCTGCACGTCTTTACCGAGGACGGCACCCGCGTCATCGTCCGCATCCCGACCATCGACCTGGAGCCGGGCGAGCGCGAGAAGCTTGTGGCCGGCTACAAGATGTACATCACCTTCCAGGGCAAGGTCATGCACTTCTTCAACGCAGAGACCGAGAAGAACCTCCTGACCGATTGAGCCCGTAGCTTCACGGCTGGAAAGAAAAAGATGATCTGCAGAAATGCAGATCATCTTTTTTGTGCTTTATGTGAGATCGCTTATTCGACCTCGACGACGCCGTTTTCCCTGACGGTAACGGTCATCCCTGTCTGAACATAGTTCAGGAAATCCTCACCGAGCTGATCGACAACGGGCATCGAGGCCTCGGTCCACACGTCGCCGAGGATCGCGCCGGAGGCGGCCAGCGAGTCGATCGGCATCGAAAACAGCAGGCAGGCCGGCTGCTTGCCCATCGCACAGGCGGTATAGAGAACCATGCCGCCGGTCGTGGAGCCAATGGTCATCGGCAGGCACAGCGCCTTGCCGAGCATGGGCTTTTTGTAGATATCGGGATTGTTCTGGTCGCCGCATTTGACAGCCTTGTCTCCGAACATGAGCGCCATCTGGAAGCTGGCCAGCGTGTTGAAGCCGCCGCGGGAGACCAGCGCCTCGGCTGTACAGGTGCCGGGAACGATCACACGTCCTTGAAACTGCTTCATGTCCGCGCCTCCTTTGTCGTGATGATGTCCAGGATCTCCGCTTCGGTGTAATACCGCGCGCTGGTATAGGTGCGGAGTTTGTTGGAGCAGGTGATGACAGCCTTCTTTTTGCACAGGGGATTGTTCATGTACATCAGGGGGCAGATATAACTGAGGATGACGCCGTAGCTGCGGAGTTTGGAGGCATAGATCGTCTTTTCCAGTTCCCGCAGGACGGGCGTGGAGGCGGTAAAGACCGTCGGCACGGTGAGCTCCGACAGCCCTTTGGCACGCAGCGCAGCCTCGATGCGGTCGGACCAGTCGATCAGCTGGGACATCGTCAGATGCGGGCAGCCGATGAAGCAAAGCTGCGGTTTGGCGTCGGGATTTTTCCAAACGACGGGGTATTCGCGCTGGACGCGCGCAAGCTCCGCGTCGTCGATCACATAAGTCTGCGCATCCTCCCGGATCAGGGCTTCGCCCTGCGCGCAGGCCTCGGGGGTCAGGTTTTCGATGTGGTACAGGCCCACGGCCCCGTTGGAGGCCGCCGCAGCGCCGAAATCCTTGAGATAGGCGCAGGCCTTTTCGTCCAGCTCGCCGCCAAGGAAGCGGTCCAGACCCTTCACATAGGGCACGCCCTCCATGACCTTCATGCCGATGGCGGAGCCGAGCAGCTGCGCCTCCGGACGCTTCTCGCAGCGGACTTCCACGATCCAGTCCGCCTTTCGTCCCTCATCGGTCAGCAGGCCGAATTCCGGGACAAAGCCGGCGATGGAGCCCATCAGCTCGATGATGCCGGAGTTGCGGTTGCAGCGCGCGCCGAGCACGGAGTTGGCATAGACGACGGCGGAGCTCTCCGCCCAGGAGAGCACGTCGCCCGGCTGCGGCTTGTTGCCGACCTGGTCGAGATAGCAGGTGCAGGTATAGTCATCGTCATTGGTGATGCCGAGCTTGCGCAGCTGCGCCTCATAGGGTTTCTGATCGGTGTACATGATCTTCTTGAACACCAGGTCTTCCAGAAGCGACGAAGGCACCTTCGGATCCAGCGGTTTGGGGTCCGCGGTGAACTTCTGTCCACTGACGAGCCCCGCGTCCAGGAGCTGATCGTACAGCTCATAGACCGGCCTGATCGCTTTCAGACCGAAGGAGATGACCGTGTGGCCGTATTTGCCGGTGACGGGCACCATGCGCTTCGCGCCGAAGGCTTCGCCGTACATGACGAGGGTCTTGACGACCTTGGCCATGGTCTCGCCCTTCGCACCGTCCAGAAGGGCCTGCTGTTCGGGCGTCAGGATCATATCAATCACTCCTTTTTGTAAATTTTTTATTGCTTTTTTGGCTTTTCCGACCGTTTTCTCTGTTTTTTATTCTATCATTCTGCTGCGCCCTTGTCAACGCGGGGAACGGAAGCGCTGCTTCGAAGGCGGGAGGAAAACAAAAAAACTCCCCCGGTTTCCCGGGGGAGCATCCCGCAAATGCCGTGTCGGCCCAATGATAACCTGCACGAATGGGCAGGTGGGTCGCCTAAGTTCTGTTTCACTGCTTCCAACGTCCGGCCGAGGCCGGGAGGCCTGCAATCCGCAGATTCAAATCGGCATCCCTTATAAGTGATGTGGGTTTATTGGGCCAAAATGTCTGATAAGACAACACGCGCACCGCAGGAACTTGTCTTCCTGTGATGTCTGCGGGACACAGTACAGCCTATGTCCGCACTCCGGGGATTATTCCCCGTCCTCCTCGTCGTCGAAGAGCAGGACCATGAAATGCTCGTAAACGTCCTGCAGCTGATCCTCGTCGTCGATGGATTCGTACAGATCGTCGCCGTTTTCGTCCTGGACCACGCGCAGGATGATCATGCCGTAGTCCGGGTCGTTCTCGTCCATGTCGGCCGGCAGGAAGGCCATATAGGTCTCGCCGTTGTAGTCCATGGTGTCGAGCACTTCCAGCTCGAACTCCTGACCGTCGTCATCGATGATGGTGATATAATCGCTGCCGTAATCTTCGCTCATCGTCTTCATCCTCCGTTCGATTGTATCTTTATTCTATCGCATTGCCCGGAAGAAATCAACAGTTTTATGAGCCGAGGTCTTCCAGCAGCTGCAGCAGGCTCTGCCGGTCTTCGGCGGGGATGCCGCGCTGCAGCATGGCGCGGTCCGCCGCGCGCAGGGTGCTCAGCTCGATGGAGGTGACTGTTTCCGGCCCGGCCCCGCGCCGGTTGGGATAGACGGCGATGCGTCCCTCCTGCGCGCGCAGATAGAATTTGGCCTGCTCGGCCCGGCTGGTCAGGCTGCGGTAGATTTCCACCGGCAGCGAGCTTTCCCAGGGGCTGCGGATGCTGCGAAAGGCGGCGAGCCCCGTGTAAACGCTCGCTGCCATCAGGCACATCAGAAAAAACGCGCGGATCCTCATTTTCATGCTTCCACCTCTTTTTTCTATTGATCATTGCACGGCAAAATCATCAGTCATGATAGCTTTCCCGCTTCCGCCGGCGATTATTCCGGCGGGCGCAATTATGAAGCTTCCTTAAACTTTCAAAAAGTGCTACCGCTCCTTGACGGTATGTGATATAATTGCCAACATCGGATATTATATAATTTACAATAGATCGAAACTGCCCTGTCGGGTGCTGCGCCCGACCTTCGGAAGGGGAGGGATTTTCACTTCCATGAGCAAAAGCGAACAGAAGAACAAAAGCGAACAGAAGAATAAGAAAGCGCCGCTGGCGGCCAGACTGGCCCGGGCGACCGTCACCGTGACGGCGGACGCCGTCTCCGGTGTTTTGACCACGGCTCTGAAGGTCGTCGGCTCCGTGATCCTCAGCCTGATCCTCGCAGGGCTGCTGTTTACTCTGATCTTTGCCTATTATGTGAAGAGCAGCCTCGCGCCGACGCTCTCCATCTCGCTGGAGGATTATCAGCTCAGCGAATCCGGCGCCATCTACTATCAGGACGCTGCGGGCATCTGGCAGGAGCTGGCCATGCTGCCGGCCGACCAGGACCGCATCTGGGTGGAGTACGAGGACATCCCCTGGTACATGGAAAAGGCCGTCGTGGCCATCGAGGACAAGCGCTTCTACGAGCACAAGGGCGTGGACTGGTACCGCACGGCGGGCGCCTTCGTGCACATGTTCGCACAGATGGACAACAACTTCGGCGGCTCGACCATCACCCAGCAGCTCATCAAGAACCTGACCGGGCACGACGACGTGACCGTGCAGAGAAAGCTCGCGGAGATCTTCTCGGCGCTGGAGCTGGAGAAGAACTATGACAAGCAGGAGATCATGCTCTGGTACCTCAACGCGGTCTACTTCGGCGAGGGCTGCTACGGCGTGCAGACCGCGGCACACACTTACTTCGGCAAGGACGTGAAGGACCTGACCCTGGCCCAGGCCGCGGCCATCGTCGGCATCACGAATCTGCCGACGAAATACGATCCCTTCTATGACGAGCAGGCCAACAAGGAACGGCAGGAGACCATCCTGCGCGAGATGTATCAGCAGGGCTACATCGACTACGACACCTACATCGACGCGGTCAACGAGGACATCGCCAGCACCTTCGTCCGCAGCCCCGGCGAGATGAAGAAGCAGGAGATCTACAGCTACTACACCGAGGTCGTCATCAGCGACGTGATCACCGACCTGATGAACGAAAAGCAGATCAGCCGCGAGACGGCCCGCCATCTGCTCTATAACAGCGGCTACAAGATCTACTGCTGCCTGGATCCGAATATCCAGGCGATCGTGGACTCCGTGTACACCGATCCGGAGCAGATCCCCTATACCTGGGGCTCGAAGCAGCAGCTGCAGAGCTCGATCGTCATCATGGAGCCGCATACCGGCAAGATCGTCGCGCTGTGCGGCGGCGTGGGCGAGAAGAACGCCAACTTCGCCCTCAACCGCGTCTATTCGCAGCGCGCCCCCGGCTCGTCCTTCAAGCCGATCTCGGCCTACGGCCCGGCGGTGGAGCTGTACGGCATGACGCCGAACACCCTGGTGGACGACGATGAGAAGATGCATCTGCGCGGCACCAGCTGGTACCCGCACAACGACGACTACTCGCATCAGGGCGTCATCACGATCCTGGAAGCGCTGACGAGCTCGCTCAATACCGTCGCGGCGCAGATCGTCGACAAGCTCGGTCCGGAGACCTGCTACCACTACCTGCAGGATAAGCTGGGCGTGACGAGCCTGGTGCCCGACGACGCCTCCTATGCGCCGATGGCGCTGGGCCAGCTGACCAACGGCATCACCACCCGCGAAATGGCGCAGGCCTTTTCCTCCTTCGCCAACGACGGCATCTTCACCTACTCCCGGACCTATACGCTGGTGACCGACAGCCACGGCAACGTGGTGCTGGACAACCAGCCGCGCACGATCGTGGCCTTCTCTCCCAACACCGCGCATGTGATGACCTATATGCTGCAGTGCGCCGCGCGCTGGGGCACGGGCTATGAGGCCTGGATCGGCAATATGCCGGTCGCCGGCAAGACCGGCACCTCCGAGAGCAGCTACGACCGCTGGTTCGTCGGCGTTACGCCCTACTACAGCTGCGCGATCTGGACCGGCTACGATACGCCGGAGCGCATCAACGTCAACGGCAACCCGGCCTCGCAGCTGTTCAAGAAGATCATGCAGCCCATCCATGAGGGCCTGCCCTGGCAGGACTTCACCTGGCCGTATATCGGCGGCGACAACCGTATGTTCGGCAACCTGGAGGAGAAAAAGGAAGAGCAGGAGCGCAAGAAGAAGGAAGAGGAAGAGCGCAAGAAGCAGGAAGAAGAGGCCAAGCAGCAGGCCGAGGCCGAGGCTGCGGCCGGTTGACAGGCAAAAAAGGGGAGGAGAAGCAGGTCATTTCTGCCATTTTCTTCCCCGGAACGGCCGAAACCGGCCCCATGGCTTGACAAAAAGAATTCATTGTGTTACATTTTGATTACATTGACGGAGGTGCGATTCATGGCTAAAGCATTGGAGTATAAGGGACACCCTCTCCAAAGGAAGGACAACATCATCTATTACGGCAGCTTTGCGGACAAATACATCATCATGATGCAGATCCTGGACACCAAAAAGGTGAAGGATCTGGACGTGGCGACCAAGGTATCCGTTCAGCTGCAGCTGACAGACCCGTCCATCAAGTCGCGTGACCGCGTGGTCAAAAAGAGCGAAAAGGACAGCCTGTACGCCGCGATCGATGTTGCCGCCGTCTGGCTTGAGCGCGCGTTAGCCTCCAGATAAGGGCCTGTTCTCCGCGAACAGCTCTGCGAATATAGAAAAAAGGATCTGTTTCATATGAGAAAGACGATTCTCCGGACGCTGATCCTCACGGTCCTGCTGTTCACGCTGCTCTCCGCGACCGCTTATGCGGAGACCGCAACGCTGACCGGCGATGACGTGAACCTGCGTTCCGGCCCGGGCATGAATTATGAAGTGCTCGGCTGCTTTGAGAAGGGCACGGAGGTCACCGTGCACGACCGCTCCAATGCCGAATGGGTTTCGGTCACGGTCAACGGCGTGCGGGGCTTCATGTCCTCCAGCTACCTCAGCGTCAGCGGCGGTGAGAAGACCGTTCGGCCGGCTGAGACCGGCAGCGAGGACGGCGAAAAGGGCTACATCAACGCGATGTACGTCCGCTTCCGCTCCGGCGCTTCGGAAGAGGCTTCGATCCTGGGCGAGTACAACAGCGGCACGCCCCTGACCATCACCGGAACGACCGGGGATTGGACGGCGGCCATCATCAACGGCACCAGCGGCTATGTTTACAGCGGCTATGTCACACGCGGCACGCCGCCCGCCGCACAGCAGTCTGAGCCGCAGGCGACGAGCGCGTCTGCCGGCGACGGCACGAACGCCGTGCTGATCAAGGACGACGTCTATCTGTTCAACGGACCCAGCTTCTACAGCGACATCCGCGGCGCCTTCAACAAGGGCGAGCGCCTGACCGTCAGCAGCGTCGACGGCGACTGGGCCACGGTCATCATCCAGGGCTATCCCGGCTATATGTTCAAGGATAATATCTCCCTGGACAGCAACCCGACCCCGACGCCCGCGCCGACGGCGGCTCCGCAGCCGACGCCGACCCCGGCACCGACTCCGAGCCCCGCGCCGGCGGCTCCTTCCGACGGGACGAACGCGGTGCTGATCAAGGATGACGTTTATCTGTTTGAGACCGCCTCCTTCTACAGCACGGTCAAGGGTGCCTTCAACAAGGGCGAGCGCCTGACCGTCAGCGAGGTGAACGGCGACTGGGCCACGGTCAGTATCTACGGCTATCCCGGCTACATGTACAAAGCAAACATCAGTCTGGACAGCAACCCGACCCCGACGCCCGCGCCGACCCAGGCTCCTGCGCCGACTCCGACGCCTGCGCCGCAGCCGACGCCGACCCCGGCGCCTGTCAATGACGGCACGAACGCCGTGCTGTGCAAGGACGACGTCTACCTGTTCAACGGACCCAGCTTCTACAGCGATATCAGGGGCGCCTTCAACAAGGGCGAGCGCCTGACCGTCAACAGTGTCAGCGGCGACTGGGCCACCGTCATCATTCAGGGCTATCCCGGCTACATATACATTGAGAATATCACCAGGGACAGCGAAGCGAAGCCGAGCCCCACGCCCGTTCCGGCGACTGCGGACAGCAAGAGCGGCGTTGTGAACGCGGATCATGTGCATCTGCGCAGCGAGCCCAGCACCAGCAGCGCGATCAAGGGCATTTTCAACAAGAACGCCAGCCTGACGATCACCGGCACCACCGGCGACTGGGTCGCCGTGACGATCCAGGGTATGCAGGGCTATATCTATAAGGACTATGTGACCGCCAATGAGACCCCGGCTCCCACGCCCACCCCGGCGCCGACGCCCACTCCCGCGCCTTCGTCCGAAGAGGAAGGCTACATCAAGGGCAATAACGTGCGCATGCGCGCTGAGCCCTCGATGAACGGCGAGATCCTGGGCGAGTACTTCGCCGGCACCAAGCTCACCATCACCGGCACCTCCGGCGACTGGACCGCCGTGCGCATCAATGGCAAAAACGGCTACGTCTACAGCACTTACGTCGGCAAGGGCGAGATCACCGTTCCCGAAAATCCGGTCGACGCCTATGACGAAGGCGTGCAGATGGCAAACTTCGCGCTGCAGTATGTGGGCTATCCCTATGTCTGGGCAGGCAAGAGCCCCGATGTTGGCTTCGACTGCTCGGGCCTGGCCTACTATACCTACACCCACTTCGGCTACAACATGTACCGCGTGGCCAACGACCAGACCCGCAACGGCGTGCATGTGGACGCCGCCAACCTGCAGCCCGGCGACCTGCTCTGCTTCTACTCCGGCGGCAGCTACGTCGGCCATGTGGGCATCTACATCGGCGACGGGCGCTTTGTCCACGCCTCGACCTACACCACCGGTGTCATCATTTCCGAGCTCAGCGGCTACTACACCAACCGCGGCTTTGAGGCCCGCCGCATCGCCGGCACCGCCAAGGACGGCCCGGGCGTCGACCTCGACTGAGATCACAGATCATGAAAAACACCTCCGCTCTGGCGGAGGTGTTTTTGCGCAATGCAGGGAAAAACGCCGAAAAGTCCTTGCCTCCGGGCGGCGGCGGGGGTATCATGGGGACAGAGGAGGCGATACAATGACGAAAAGGAAAAAGCTGGCCCTGCTGAAACAGGGTGCGAAGCTCCTGGAGCCGCTGCTGCGCGAGGAAGCGGCGCTGATCCCGGCAGCGGGCCGGGTGATCGGCAAAAAAGGCTCGGAAAGCGTTCCGCTGGTACTGCCGCTGCAGCAGATCAAAAAGTACGGGCTGCTGGCCGGCGGCGGGCTGCTCGGTGTATCCGTTCTCGGCAGCGCGGTGCGTACGGCGAGCTATCGGGCGGCAGTGTCCCGGGAACTGAAAAAGCAGCTCAGGCCCATCCACGAAAAGCTCGACCGACTGGAAAAGGAAAACGCCGAGCTGAAAGCGGAGCTGGAACAAGAACGCAAAAAGAACAGATAAGCGATCGCTTATCTGTTCTTTCATTTAGAACAAAGAGATCTGCTCGTATTTCTCCGGAAACTCGCGCAGATAGGCAAAGCAGGCCTCCGGCCCTTCAAGGATTCCGCGGGCGGCGCAGGTCTCGCGGATGATGCGGCAGAGGGAGGCGTTATGGGGGCTGGGCAGCTCGTAGTCCAGGCCGTAGCGCTCGATATATTCGCCCTTCAGCCCGGGGAAGTGCCGGTCAAGCGCGGCGAAATAATACTCCCGGTCGCCCTCTCGCAGGGTCAGGCCCATGCCGAAATGGATGACGCCCTTCACGCCGGCCTCAGCACAGATAGAAAGCAGGCCGCGGATATTCTCCTCCGTGTCGTTGAGAAAGGGCAGGATCGGCGTCAGCCAGACGACGGTGGGGATGCCCTCGTCACGGAGAACGCGCAGCGCCCGCGCCCGTTCGGCGGTCGTCTCGACGTTCGGCTCAACGATCCGGCAGAGCCTTTCGTCGCAGGTGGTCAGCGTCATCTGCACGACGGCCTTCGTTTTGCGGTTGATCGCCTTCAGCAGATCCAGATCCCGCAGCACGCGGGTGGATTTGGTCTGCACGGTCGCGCCGAAGCCGTAGCGCTCGATGATCTCCAGGCAGCGCCGGGTCAGGCCGAGCTGCAGCTCCAGCGGCTGATAGGGGTCGCTCATCGCACCGGTGGCGATCATGCAGGGGCGGCGCTTGCTGCGCAGCGCCTGCTCCAGCAGCTCCGGCGCGTTTTCCTTGACCTCGACGTCCTCAAATTCGTGGGTGAAGCCGTAGCACTTGCTGCGGCTGTCGCAGTAGATGCAGCCGTGGGTGCAGCCGCGGTAGATATTCATGCCGTTTTGCGGCGAAAGAATGCTCTTTGCCCGGACGAAATGCACGCGCCTCACCTCCTGATGCCATTATACGATACGTCCGCGCCGCGGACAAGACGATTTTTCTGGCTTTTTTCACAGATTATGATATAATTACTCTGTTATGCACGATGGGAGGGATCCTTATGGATGAGGCAACGACAAAACGGATCGAGGGCCGGATCTTCGATCGCTTCGGCATCCGCTATCTGCGCGCGGAAAACGGCGAGGCGGAGGCGGAGATCGAGCTGCGCGAGGCGGATTTCAACGCCATGGGTCTGCCCTTCGGCGGGATCATGTTCAATCTGGCCGACTGCACGGCGGGCGCCGCGCACCGGAGCCTCGGCTGCATCGGCATGACGCTCAGCAGCGAGTCGCGCTTTCTGCGCGGCGTGCGGGATGCGAAAAAGCTGGTCTGCCGCGCGAAGAGCCGCAAGGCAGGGAAGACCCTCGGCTTCGTCGACGCCTCGGTCGAGGATGAAAAGGGCACGGAGCTTGCGGCCTTCACCTTCACCTTCGTCAATTACCATGGCAGCCTTTGAAGAGATCGACGTCCACAACATGACGCGCCAGCAGGCGATCACCGCCATCGACGCGCGTCTGCGACGCTGCAGGGGAGACGTCTACCGCCTGCGCGTCATCCACGGCTATCACGGCGGCACCGTGCTGCGCGACGCGGTGCGCAGGCACTACACCGGGCACGAAAAAGTGCTCCGGATCGAGCTGGGACTGAATCAGGGCGAGACGGACCTGATCCTGCGGGAGCTGTAAAAGGAGTTTTTATGGAACTGAGCGAAAAGAGAGGCGTTCCCGGAAGCGTGCTCAAATGGGTCGCGATCATCACGATGCTGATCGACCATATCGGCGTGGTGCTGCTCTACGGCTGGGCGAAATACCGCCATTTCTGGGGCCCGGGGATCGAGAGCCTGAACTTTTACTATATTGTCCGCAGCATCGGCCGCCTGGGCTTCCCGCTGTTCTGCTTTCTGCTGGCGGAGGGCTTCGTCCACACGCGCAGCCGCGGGAAATACCTGCTGCGCCTGTTTATCTTTGCGCTGATCTCCGAGCTTCCCTTTGACCGGGCCTTCTGGAGCGGTTGGGTGGACCTGGGGCACCAGAACGTCTTTTTCACGCTCTCGCTCGGCCTGCTTGCCGCGATGCTGTGGGACATGCTGACGCAGGGCGGCGGGGACTGTCCGCCCTGGCGGGGGATCGCGGCCATCGGCTGCGCGATCGCGCTCGGCGCGGCGGCGCATTATATGGAGACCGATTACGGCGCGATGGGCGTGGCGCTGATTTTGGTGATGGTCCTGCTGCGGGACAGGCCCTGGGTGCGCGACCTGGTCGCCGGCGGAGTGCTCGCCGCGATGATCCCCTTCGGCTCGCATTGGATCGAGCTGTTCGGCGTGCTGGCCTTCCCGCTGTTCCACCTTTATAACGGGCAGCGCGGCCGGCAGAGCAAGTACTTTTTCTATGTTTTTTACCCGGCGCATCTTCTGCTGCTGGCTCTGATCGCGCGGCTGCTGTTCCGGGCCTGAGACAAAAGGGATTTTCAAATTTATCCACAAAAATCATTGACTAATTTTGTGAATTATGCTATTATCCAATAGTTGCGGGGCATAACTGCGCCCAATTGCGCGGCTTGTGCCAAAATTCAATAAAAAAGCAGCAATTATGCGGCTTTTTTATAGATACAATGACGAAAGAAAGGAGGAAAACAATGCCCACTTTTAACCAGCTGGTAAGGAAAGGCAGAGAGCAGGTCAGCTACAAGTCCACGTCTCCCGCGCTGCAGAAGGGAATGAACACCCTGAAGAACAAGGAGACCGATCTGAGCTCCCCCCAGAAGAGAGGCGTCTGCACGGCGGTACGTACGTCCACCCCGAAGAAGCCGAACTCTGCTCTGCGTAAGATCGCCCGTGTCCGTCTGACCAACGGTTACGAAGTCACCGCATACATCCCCGGTGTCGGCCACAACCTGCAGGAGCACTCTGTGGTCATGATCCGCGGCGGCCGTGTGAAGGACCTTCCTGGTGTCCGTTACCACATCATCCGCGGCACGCTGGACGCCCAGGGCGTCAACGGTCGTATGCAGGCCCGTTCCAAGTACGGTGCGAAGAGACCCAAGGCTGCGAAGAAGAAGTAATCACGACTTACGCGGCAATTTGCCCTGCCGTTTATCTATATATCGGCAAACAGCGATCCGATCGCCTTCGGCGATGGAATCCCTGCCTGCCCTGGATAAACCTCGGGGCGCAACGGACATTTGAATATGTTCGAGTACCTGTGATTCCATTTTTTAATGAAGGAGGGAAGCAACGTGCCCAGAAGAGGTAATGTTCCCAAAAGAGAAATCTTGCCTGATCCTGTTTATAACAGCGTTCTGGTGACCAAGCTCATCAACGGTGTTATGCTCGACGGCAAGAAGGGTGTTGCTCAGAAGGTCGTCTATGATGCCTTTGACATCATCAAAGACAAGACCGGTAAGGAACCCCTTGATGCGTTCACCGAAGCGATGAACAACATCATGCCCGCCCTGGAGGTCAAGGCCCGCCGTGTCGGCGGCGCGACCTATCAGGTCCCCATCGAAGTTCGCCCCGCCCGTCGTCAGACCCTGGCGCTCCGCTGGCTGGTGGACTATTCCCGCAAGCGCGGCGAGAAGACGATGAAAGAGCGTCTCGCCGGTGAGATCATGGATGCCTGCAACAACCTCGGCGCATCCGTCAAGAAACGCGAGGATATGCACAAGAATGCCGAAGCCAACAAGGCCTTCGCGCATTTCCGCTGGTAATCCTCACAGGAGAATCAATCCATGCCCAGAAAAGTTTCGCTTGAAAGAACCAGAAATATCGGTATCATGGCTCACATCGACGCCGGAAAGACGACCACGACAGAACGTATTCTGTACTACACGGGCGTCAACTACAAGATCGGTGAGACTCATGAGGGCACGGCCACCATGGACTGGATGGAGCAGGAGCAGGAGCGAGGCATCACCATCACCTCCGCTGCCACCACCTGCTACTGGCGGGATACCCGCATCAACATCATCGACACCCCGGGCCATGTGGACTTCACCGTTGAGGTCGAGCGCTCGCTGCGAGTGCTGGACGGCAGCGTAACGGTCCTGTGCGCCAAGGGCGGCGTCGAGCCCCAGTCCGAGACCGTGTGGAGACAGGCGGACCACTACCACGTCCCCCGCATGATCTACGTCAACAAGATGGACATCATGGGAGCGGACTTCTACCGTGTGCTGAACATGGTGCACGACAGGCTCAAGTGCAACGCCGTCCCGATTCAACTGCCGATCGGCTCAGAAGAAACCTTCCGCGGCATCGTTGATCTGGTGGAGATGAACGCCCGCATTTATTACGATGATCTTGGGAAAGATATGCGTACCGAGGAGATCCCCGAGGAACTGCGCGATCTGGCTCAGGAGTATCGGGATAAACTGCTGGAGGCGGTATCCGATTTCGACGACGAGATCATGGAACTGTATCTCGAAGGCGAAGAGGTGCCCGCCGACAAGATCCGGGCTGCCATCCGGAAGGCTACGGTCGCGGTCAAAATGGTACCGGTGACCTGCGGCACTTCCTATAAAAACAAAGGCGTGCAGAAGCTCCTCGACGCGATCGTGGACTACATGCCCTCCCCGCTGGACGTTCCTCCGGTGGAAGGCACCCACCCCAAAACCGGCGAAGAGGAGACCCGCCCTGCAGACGACAGCGCGCCCTTCTCCGCGCTGGCCTTCAAGATCATGTCGGACCCCTATGTGGGGCGCCTGAGCTTCTTCCGTGTCTATTCCGGCACGCTGGAGACCGGCAAGACCGTCCTGAACTCGACCAAGGGCCAGAGGGAGAGAATGGGCCGCATCCTGCAGATGCACGCCAATCACAGAGAAGACCTGGAGCAGGTCTGGTCCGGCGATATCGCCGCGGCCGTCGGCCTGAAGAACACCACCACCGGCGACACCCTCTGTGATGAAAAATACCCCATCATCCTGGAATCCATGGAATTCCCGGATCCGGTCATTCGCGTGGCGATCGAGCCCAAGACGAAGGCCGGTCAGGAGAAGATGGCAATCGCCCTGCAGAAGCTGGCAGATGAAGACCCGACCTTCAAGACCTACACGGACGAGGAGACCGGTCAGACCATCATCGCCGGCATGGGCGAGCTCCATCTCGAGATCATCGTGGACCGCCTGCTGCGCGAGTTCCGGGTCGAGGCCAACGTCGGCAAGCCGCAGGTTTCCTACAAGGAGACGGTGCGGCGCGCTGCAACGGTCGACACCCGCTACGTCCGCCAGACCGGCGGCAAGGGACAGTTTGCCCATGTCAAACTGATGATCGAGCCCAACGAGCCCGGCAAGGGCTATGAGTTCATCAACAAGGTGACGGGCGGAGCCATCCCCAAGGAATTCATCCCCTGCGTCGATCAGGGCATTCAGGGCGCCATGCTCTCGGGTGTTCTGGCCGGCTACCAGGTGGTGGACGTCAAAGCGACGCTGCTGGACGGCTCCTTCCACGAAGTTGACTCTTCGGAGCTGGCGTTCAAGATCTGCGGCAGCATGGCCTTCAAGGAGGCCTGCGCCAAGGCCGATCCTGTTCTGCTGGAGCCGATCATGAAGGTGGTCGTTACCGTGCCGGACGATTATATGGGTGACGTTATGGGCGATCTGAACGCCCGCCGAGGCCAGATCACCGGCTCGGACATCCGCAACGGAACCGCCGTCATCGAGAGCAGAGTGCCCCTTTCCACCATGTTCGGTTATGCAACCGACCTGCGCAGCAAGACCCAGGGCCGCGCCACCTACAGCATGGAGCCCAGCCACTATGTCGAGCTGCCCAAGAGCCTGCAGGAGGCTCTCGTGAAGAGCCACACAGGCTATAGCATTTACGATTAAACATTATTTTTACTAGGAGGAACTTACTCATGGCAAAACAGATGTACAACAGAACCAAGCCCCATGTCAACATCGGCACCATCGGCCACATTGACCACGGCAAGACCACTCTGACCGCTGCCATCACCAAGTACCTGTCTCTGCAGGGCAAGGCTGAGTACACCGACTACTCTTCCATCGACAAGGCTCCGGAAGAGAGAGAGCGCGGCATCACCATCAACACCGCTCACGTTGAGT
>CACYWG010000015.1 GCA_902778115.1 Oscillospiraceae bacterium
ATCAAAACCCGAAAGACCCTGTAATACCAAGCATTTGAGAAGAAATACAAGACTTATATGGAGTTATAAAAAGATGATAAAAGTACTATTTATTTGCCACGGGGATATCTGCCGCAGCCCGATGGCTGAGTTTTATATGAAGGACCTGGCCGAGCGCGCGGGGCTTGCGGGCGAGTTTGAGATCCTCTCCGCCGCCACGAGCAGCGAGGAGCTGGGCAACGGCGTCTATCCCCCGGTTCGCGCGCTGCTCGAGCGGCAGGGCATCGACTGCACGGGCAAGACCGTGCGGCTGCTGCGCGCCTCCGATTATGAGGCCTTCGACCTGCTGATCGGCATGGACGAGTATAATCTCCGCCGGATGCAGCGCCTTTTCGGCGAGGACGCCGCGGGCAAGCTGCATCTGCTGCTCGAATACGCCGGGCGGCCGGGCGAGGCGGTGGCCGATCCCTGGTATACGCGCGATTTCCGCGCCGCCTGGGACGACGTGACCGCGGGCTGCCGCGGCCTGCTGGAGACGCTGACCGGCACGAAGCTCATCGACTTTGCCGGCTGCGAAAGCAGAGAGGAGCTCTATGCCGTGCTGCGCCGGGAGATGGCCTGGGAGGACTGGTACGGCGGCAACCTCGACGCGCTCTGGGACGTGCTGACCGGCCTGCCCCATGAGGGCGAGCGCTTTACGATCGCCCTGCCGCGCGCCGACAGCCCCGCGTATGACTACGCGGAGAAGATCCGCGCGGTGTTCCGGGAGGCGGAGCAATAAATCAATATCAAATAAGACAACCGGGAGGGCTTTTGCCCTCCCGGTCATTTTTGTTGTTTCGGTCAGATGAACGCGTATATTTTCATCCGCTCCAGCGCTTTTTCCAGCTGGCTCTTCGGCAGGGCCAGGTTCAGGCGGATCGAGCAGGGCCAGAAGAAGTCCTCGCCGTTTTGCCAGATGACGCCGACCTCCGCGCCGCGGCGCAGCAGCTCCCCGATCGTCACGCTGTGTTCGCGGCACCAGTCGCCGCAGTCGAGAAAGAGCATATAGGTGCCCTCGGAGCGCATGACCTTCACGCCGGGGAAGTTATCGCGGATGAATTCGCAGGCCAGGCGCATGTTTTCGTCCACGACGGCGCACATCTCCTCCAGCCATTCCTCGCCTTCGGTGAAGGCGCCGATCAGCGCGTGCATGCTCAGCACATTGGGGCTGTTGTAGTGCGTGCTTTCGCTCTGGCGGCGCAGGCGGTCGCGCAGACGCTCGTTGTAAACAATATGGTAGGAGCCGACGAGCCCGGCCAGCGAAAAGCTCTTGCTCGGCGCGTAGAAGGCCAGCGTCCGCTCCCGCGCGTCGGCGGAGACGGACTGCGTGGGGATGTGCTTGTGCCCGGGCAGGATGATGTCCGACCAGATCTCGTCGGAGATGACGAGGCAGTCGTTTTTCGAATAGACCTCCATCGCCTTCTCAATCTCCCAACGCTCCCAGACGCGGCCGGTGGGGTTGTGCGGCGAGCAGAAGACCGCGACGTGGATGTGATGCTCCCTGAGCTTGCGGTCCATGTCCTCATAGTCCATGCGCCAGATGCCGTTTTCGTCGGGCTTGAGCTCGCTGTGCACGGCCACGCGGCCGATGTTCTTCAGCACGTGCGTAAAGCCCACATAGGTCGGCGCGTGCAGCAAAATCTCCTCGCCGGGGGCGGTGAGCATCTGGATCGCGGCGCTCACGCCGCCGAGCACGCCGTTTTCATAGCCGATGTCCTCTTTCGTCAGCCCCTCGACGCCGTTGCGGCGGGTCTGCCAGTCGATGATGGCCTTGTAATAGTCCTCCGGCAGCGGGAAATAGCCCAGGGAGGGAAAGTCCAGCCGGCGGCGCATGGCCTCCAGGATCGCCGGCGCCGTGGGGAAGCTCATGTCCGCGACCCAGAGGGGGATCGCGTCGAAGCCCTCCTTCACGGTGACGCCGGGGATGGGGATATAGTCGGCGGCGATGGAATCACGGCCGCGCCGGTCCAGCACAGTGGTAAAATCGTATTTCATAAGCGGCTCCTTTTGTGCGTTTTCTACAGGCTTATCGTATCAAAAGCCGCGTCTCTTTGTCAATCGCCGGGCTTGACTTCTTGGAAAAAACCGCTATAATAAGTAGCACACTACGTATTAAACGGAGACCGTCTCTGCCTGAGGAAAGGAGAGAGAGCATGGAACGGAAAATGCCCATGGGGCTGCGCTTTTCGCTGCTGCACCGGGCTTTTATGAAGCAGCTCAACGAGCGCCTGCAGGAAAAGGAGCTGACGGGCGTGCAGTTCGGGGTGCTCAGCCAGCTGCGGCGCCTGCGGCGCGCCGGGCAGGAGGAGATCAACCAGCGCGATCTGGAGGAGGCCACGCACGTGACCCATCCCACCATGACGGAGATCGTCAAGCGCCTGGAAAAGCAGGGCTTTGTGAAGTGCGCGCCGAGCGAGCGCGACCGGCGCTTCAAATGCATCCTGCCTACCGAAAAGGCCGTGGCGCTGCAGCAGGAGATGGACGAGCTGGACGGCGCGATCTTCCGCGAGCTTTGCCGCGGGCTCAGCGATGAGGAGGTCGGGCTTTTGACCGCCTCGATCGACCGTCTGCTGGATAACGCCTATCCCTGCGCGCAGGAGCATCAGAAAGAAGGAGGAAGCAAGACCTGTGATTAAAACCTTCATGAAATCCATCCGGGAATTCAAGACCCCGACGATCCTTACGCTGCTGTTCATCATCGGCGAGGTGTTCATCGAGGTGCTGATCCCCTTCCGTACCGCGGCGCTGGTCAACGGCGTCCAGAACGGCATGCCGATGAACGAGCTGCTGCGCCTGGGCCTCGTCCTGGTGGCGATGGCGCTCGTGTCGCTCGGCTTCGGCGGCGGCGCGGCGGTCATGGGCTCCAAGGCCTCCGCCGGCTTTGCCCGCAACCTGCGCGGCGACGTATTCCGCCGCATCCAGGGCTTCAGCTTTGAAAATATCGACAAATTCTCCACCGCCTCTCTGGTGACCCGTCTGACGACGGACGTCGGCTATGTGCGCATGGCCTTCATGATGACCATCCGCGCCGCGGTGCGCTCGCCGCTGATGTTCGTGTTCTCCGTCGTCATGGCCTGGCGCATGGGCGGCTCGCTCGCGATGACCTTCGTGGTCGTGATCCCGGTGCTGATCGGCGGCCTGCTGCTGATCGCCCGCAAGGCGATGCCCGCCTTCCGCGCGGTGTTTCGCAAGTACGACCGGATGAACGAGTCGGTCGAGGAAAACGTGCGCGGCATGCGCGTTGTCAAGGGCTTCGCCCGCGAGGAATATGAAAAGGAGAAGTTCGCCAAGGCGTCGAAGGACATTGCGAAGGACTTCACCAAGGCCGAGCGCATCGTGGCGCTGAACAATCCCCTCATGACCCTCTGCGTCAACTTCAACCTCGTCTTTATCCTCTGGGTCGGCGCGAAACTGATCATCACCGGCCACGGCGAGATCATCAACGTCGGCGAGATTTCCGCGATGATCACCTACGGCATGCAGATCCTGATGAGCCTGATGATGCTCTCGATGATCTACGTGATGATGACGATGTCCTGGGAGTCGATGAAGCGCATCTCCGAGGTGCTGAGCGAGGAGCCCTCGCTGCACAACCCGGCGGAGCCCGTGACCGAGGTTGCGGACGGCTCCGTGGACTTCGAAAACGTCAGCTTCAAGTATTCCCGCGCGGCGCAGGTTGACGCGCTCAGCGGCGTGAACCTGCACATTCCGAGCGGCAGCACCGTGGGCATCCTCGGCGGCACTGGCGCCGGCAAGAGCACGCTCGTGCAGCTAATCCCGCGCCTCTACGACGTGACCGAGGGCTGCGTCAAAGTCGGCGGACGCGACGTGCGCGACTACGACATCGAAACGCTTCGCAACGCGGTTTCAATGGTGCTGCAGAAAAACCTGCTCTTCTCCGGCTCGGTCAGCGACAACCTGCGCTGGGGCGACCCCGACGCCACGGATGAGGAGCTGCGCGAGGCCTGCCGGCTTGCTCAGGCCGATGAATTCATCCTGGCCCACGCCGAGGGCTACGACCGCAAGCTCGAACAGGGCGGCACCAATGTCTCCGGCGGGCAGAAGCAGCGCCTGTGCATCGCGCGCGCCCTGCTGAAAAAGCCGAAGATCCTGATCCTGGATGACTCGACCTCCGCCGTGGATACCCGCACCGATGCGGCGATCCGCGCGGGCTTCAAGGCCTACATCCCCGAGACGACCAAGATCATCATCGCTCAGCGCGTGGCCTCCGTGCAGGACGCCGACCTCATCCTGGTGATGGACGGCGGCAAGATCGCGGCCCAGGGCACGCACGAGGAATTGATGAAGAGCAGCGAGATTTACCGCGAGATCTACGAGCAGCAGACGAAGGGAGGCGAGGAGCATGAAGAATAAGCGCGGCGGCAACCTCCGCGACAACTTTGCGGCCATGGCCTGGGCGATCAAGAAATTCTTCGGCTATTACCCGGTCCTCGCGCCGCTGGCGATGGCATGCATCCTGTTTTCCTCCATCGTCGCGGCCGTTCCGAACTTCTTTATCGTCCAGAAGGTGCTCCACGGCGCGGAGCGGTGGATGCAAAGCGGCGACTGGGCCGCGGCCCGGGGCGAGATCCTGCCCTATATCTACATGCTGATCGGCGTGTATGTGCTGTCGATCTGCTCGCAGACCCTGGAAACACAGCTGATGGCCGTGATGACGCAGGGCTTCCTGGACAAAATGCGCCGCGAGATCTTCAACGGCATGCAGGACCTGCCCATCCGCTTTTTCGACAGCAACAAGACCGGCGACATCATGAGCTATTTCACCAACGACATCGACACGATGCGCCAGCTCGTCAGCCAGTCTCTGCCCTCGCTGATCCGTTCCGGCGCCGTGGTGCTGGCGGTCTTCTTCGTGATGCTGTATTCCAGCGTCTGGATGACGCTGGTGCTGCTGCTGGGCGTGGCGGCCATGTTCTATGTGGCCAAGACCGTCGGCGGCGGCTCCGCCAAGTACTTCATGCAGCAGCAGAAGGCCGTGGCGGCGATGGAGGGCTTCGCCCAGGAGTCGATGAACGGGCAGAAGGTCATCAAGGTCTTCTGCCATGAGGAGCAGAGCATCCGGGACTTTGACGCGGTCAACGAGGAGCTCTACCGGGTCGGCTACAAGGCCAACGCCTATGCCAGCATGCTCGGGCCGATCATCTCCAACATCGGCAATATCCTTTATGTGTCCCTCGCACTGGTCGGCGGCGTGCTGATCCTCTCGGGCGTGCCCAACCTCAGCCTCTCCGGCAACGTCTTCGACGTGGCTGTGCTGGTCCCCTTCCTGAGCAAGGCGCGCCAGTTTACCGGCAACGTCAACCAGCTCTCCCAGCAGATCAACTCCATCGTCATGGCCGGCGCCGGCGCGCAGCGCATCCTCAGCCTGGTCAACGAAAAGCCCGAGGAGGACGAGGGCTATGTGACGCTGGTCAACGTCAAGGAAAATCCGGACGGCACCCTCACGGAGACGACGGAGCACACCGGGAAATGGGCCTGGCGCCATCCGCACCAGGCCGACGGCAGCGTGACCTATACGCCGCTGCGCGGCGACGTGCGGCTGACGAACGTGGACTTTGCCTATGTGGAGGGCAAGGACGTGCTGCATGACGTGTCGGTCTATGCCGAGCCCGGCCAGAAGGTGGCCTTCGTCGGCGCGACCGGCGCGGGCAAGACGACCATCACCAACCTCATCAACCGCTTTTACGACATTGCCGACGGCAAGATCCGCTACGACGGCATCAACATCAACAAGATCAAAAAGGACGATCTGCGCCGTTCGCTGGGCCTGGTGCTGCAGGACACCAACCTCTTCACCGGCACCGTGATGGACAATATCCGCTACGGCCGCCTCGATGCGAGCGACGCCGACTGCCGCCGGGCAGCCCGCCTCGCCGGCGCGGACGACTTCATCCGCCGTCTGCCCGAGGGTTACGACACGATGCTGCTCAATAACGGCGCCAACCTCTCCCAGGGCCAGCGCCAGCTGATCGCCATCGCCCGCGCGGCGGTGGCCGATCCCCCGGTGATGATCCTGGACGAGGCCACCTCCTCCATCGACACGCGCACCGAGGCCATCGTGCAGCGCGGCATGGACGAGCTGATGAAGGGCCGCACGGTCTTCGTCATCGCCCACCGGCTCTCAACCGTCATGAATTCGGACGTCATCATGGTGCTCGACCACGGGCGCATCATCGAGCGCGGCAGCCACGAGGCGCTGATCGCCGCCAAGGGAACCTACTACCAGCTCTACACCGGCGCCTTCGAACTCGAATAAGAATCATAAATCATCCGGGAGGGCATCGCCCTCCCGGAATTTTTTCCGATCCCGGTGAGATATTGCTGTCAAAAAAGGTAGATATAGGGTGAGGCGGAAAGGAAGTGACGGCATTGGAGGACAGTCAGATCATTGCCCTGTTCTATGAGCGCTCAGAGCAGGCCATTGCGGAACTGGACCGAAAATACGGCGCGGCCGTGCGGAAAACGGCGGCCAATATCCTGCATGACCGGCAGGACGAGGAGGAATGCCTGAGCGATACATACCTCGGCGTCTGGAACAGCGTCCCGCCGCAGAATCCGCGGCCGCTGCGCACCTACGTCTGCCGCATCGCCCGGAACCTGGCCGTCAAGCGATATCACGCCAACACCGCGCAGAAGCGAAGCGGCGGTTATGAGCTGGTGCTCGACGAGCTGGCCGAATGCATCCCGTCCACGGTCGACGTGGAGTCGGATTACGCGGCCAGGGAGCTGTCCGCGGCGATCAGCCGCTTTCTGGACACGCTCAGCTATGAGGACCGCTTCTGCTTCCTTCGGCGCTACTGGTACGCCGACCCCGTGGCGGAGATCGCCCGGATGACGCGGCTGGACGCCCACCGGATCTCCGTCCGCCTGTATCGTACCCGTGAGAAACTGCATCGTTATTTGAAAGAGGAGGGTTTGCTGGAATGAAACGGGAACAGCTTTCCGATATTATCGGCAATCTCGACGATCGGCAGATCGCCGAGGCTTATCAGTTCGATCCCGGGCTCTGCGGACGCTCCCCGGAAAGGATCGGAAGAATGAAAATCAAACGCATCGTGACCTTTGCCCTCGCCGCCGTGCTGATCCTGGCGCTGGGCGTGACCGGCTACGCGGTCTACCGCGGCCGGGTGCAGGACCTGGTGATGAAGAGCAGCGAGGAAGACATCGTCCTCGTTGACGAAGACTCCGACATCGTGCTCGTCGGGGAGGCGGAAGAGCAGCCCGCCGCAGAGCCGCATGCGGTGCCCTATGATCCCCTGGCCGGAGGCTCGGACATGATCTCCCTGCAGGGCTTTGCCGGCAGCCCCGAATATCAGGCGGCACTGGCCTGGGCGGAATTCCTGCACGGCTATGACCGCGACGGCAGCGTGCTCGCCTCGGTCGGCAACAATCCCACGCCCTGGGATGAGAAGTACGCGCCAGCATATAACGTCTATTCACAGGAAATGGCTGACGCTCTGGAAAGCATTGCTGCCGAGTATGGGCTGACGTTCCACACCGGCTTTGCTTCGGCAAGCATCGCGGAACTGCGCGAGCGCTTCGGCGACTTCTGCAGCGCGATCCGCGACGGCTACGGCTACTGCTATGCCGACGGCAGCTTCCAGTGCGACTGCGAAACGAACAAAGGCATGTTCCAGGTCCGCCGCTGCATGAAGGGCGTGTTGGACGCCGTGAGTCTGAATATCCGTGACGCCGAGGAGTACGAACAGTGGGAGTACACGACCACCCGCGGCGAGACGGTGCTGCTGGCGCTTGCGCCGCACCATGCGATGATCATCTCGGAGAGTGAACAGAGCTTTACAGTTGTCAACGTTATGGCCGGATCGGAGGCCAGTTCCTCCGGCGCCGTCATTTCCGCGGCTGAGCTTGAAGAACTGGCCGACAGCTTTGATTTCTCCATCCTCTGAAAACCCCGCACATACGCAAATCCCGCGGCTCAAGTGAGCCGCGGGATTTTTGCATATTGACAGGAAGACTGTAGGGGCCGGGCTAAGTGCCCTGCGGGTATGCCCGGCCCGTTATTCGGGAGGAGCAAGCTCCTCCCCTACAGAAATCGACACAGAAATGCGGGCCGCCGGAGCGTCGGCCCCTGCAAAATCGTCACAGCTTGCCGAGGAAGCACTCCTGACTCTCCATTTCGGAATAGAGGATCGCGCCGCCCTCGCCCAGATCGTAGACCTTGATGACCTCCGCCAGCTGCTCGTCCCCGGTCAGCTCCCGGTAGATATCGGGATAGCGGTCGAAGAGCGCCTCGTTGAATTCGCAGCCGCGCTCGCCCTGATAGATGGCCGTGTAGAAGATGCCGGTCTCCACGAGATCCTGGAAGAAGTGGCTGCCGTAGCTCAGCTCCGGGCGCAGGCCGTGGGAGCTGTAGGCCAGCTCCGACATGCTGACATAGTTGTTGATCTCCGCAAAGCCTACCGGCACGCCCAGGCTCGGCGTGGTGGTGCCCCAGCGCCCCGGGCCGAGCAGGATGGCGTTTTTGCCGCGGAGCTTCCGGTTGAGCTCGCCAATCTGCCGGGCGGTCGCGTATTTCTGCTGCTCGGTCAGCGCCAGATAGGGCGCGACCTTGACAAAGACCGCGTAGCGCACCGGCAGCGCCGCGTTGCCGCCCATGAAATTGCCCTTGATGCGCCAGAAATAGTCCGTCACGCGCGGCTTGACGCCCGCGTGGCCGAGGCCGCTGGCCTGCAGCGTGCGGCACTGCAGGAGATTGATGCCGTAATCGCCCTCCGGCGTGAAGTTGACGGCGTATTCGAGGTCCACCGGGTATTCGTATTTTTCAGCCACGATGGCCATGATGCGGGTCATGACCGCGGCAAAGTCCGTCTTGCGCAGCAGCTTCTGGAAATTGATGATGTTGGGCGTCGGCTCGCCGACGAGACCGATCTCGCGGTAGCGCGCGGCGGTGGCGAGGTCCGGCTCCATGAAGAGCCAGCGGTCGGCGCGCAGGGTGCTCAGATCGAGCGATTCCACCGGCACGGTGGTGAAGCGGTTGTTTTTCAGGTCGATCGCGTCCACCTTGTGCTGGCTGTATTTGTACTCGTCGCCGTAGGCCACCATCGGCGGCGCGGTGGGTGCGTCGAGGCGGATGAAGCGGGCATAGTCGTCGGCCTCGCGGTCGACGGCGCGGGTGCCCATGCCGAAGACCAGGCGCAGCATGCCCTTGTTGTCCGCACCGGAGGACGGGCCGCTGACGTAGAGATTTTTCGAGTGGCCGACGCCGGCCATGTGCGGGAAGTAATAGTCGCCGTGGCAGTCGCCGCTGACGCGCATCACCAGCAGCGCCATCTGCTCGTCGCGGTCGAGCAGGTTCCGGTCGGCGCGGTAGCGGAAGGCCGCCGGGCTGCCCGTGCTGGCATAGACGGTGCGCACCGCGTTTTCGAACTCCTCGTAGCGCTCCTCCAGGCTGCCCTGGTTCGGGCAGAAGACGCTCTCGTACTTGCCGGCGAAGGCGTTGCCGATGCCGTCCTCCAGCAGGGAGCTGGAGCGCACGATGATCGGCGACTGGCCGAAGTATTCCAGCATGGACTTGAACTGCTCGCGGATGGAGTGCATGAATTTGCCGCCCAGCAGCCGCCGCCGCAGCTCCTCGGCCAGCGCGAGATAGTCCTCGGGCTGCTCCATCTTGGTGCGCAGCTCCCAGACGCCGTTCTGCACGGCGTAGGTGTAGAAGACGTCCGCGCCGATGTAATAGGAGTCGTGCGGGGCGATGCGCCGGGCGTAAAGCGCGGGGTCGGTGTCGCGGATGATGTGGCGCGCCAGCAGCATGCCGACGGATTTGCCGCCGATGCAGCCGGTGCCGATTTCGCGCTTTTTGATGGCCATCAGGTCGCTGACGGAAAAGTACTTCCGGCAGAGCTCCAGGCGCAGCGGCTCCGTGCCCAGCAGGCACTTCATGATATGCTCCTTGAGCTCCCCGCCGGCCTCGTCCGTCGGCTCCGGGTGCTCGGGGTCGACCGAGTCGAACATGCTGTCCCAGCAGTCGCGGTGCTCGCCGGTCTGGGTGAAAATGTCGAAGATGCCGGAGGTCTCGGCGCTGGAGGTGACGGTCTCGCAGTGCGTGCCGTGCACGCGAAGCGGATAATACATCGTCGGCGTGCGCCGGCCCTGCACCTTGACCGGGTGGATGTAGGTCATGCCGTTCATCGTGCGGATGTTCAGCAGCACGCCCGTCGCCTTGCGGATGCGGGCGATCGTGTCGTAGGTGTGGCGCGCGTATTCCAGCGCCACATAGCACAGCGCGCCGCGCTCGCGGATGAATTCGCCGGTCAGCTCGAAGAAGTTGCAGACCATCATGTCGGAAAACCAGTGCTGCTGCAGCTCCGACAGGCAGTCGAAAAGGAAGAAGCTGTCCGCCGGCTCGGAGGAGATGATGCGGTGCACCTGCACGGCGGTGGTCTCAAAGCCTACGGAGGGGTCGAGCCGGTATTGGACGATGTTGGCACCGCGCTTTTGCAGCGCTTCGGTCGGGATCAGCTCCTCGTGCTCGCCAAAGCGGAAATAGACCATGCGGCGGCCGGTGGTGGCCTCATCCGCCACAAACTGCGTCGCCACGAATATGTAGTCGCCGATGCTCTCCATCTGCCAGGCGACGATGTCGCCCGCGCGCAGGCTGTCCAGGGCTTTGTCCAGACCCTGGATGCCGGTGCTGATGATCGAACTGCTCATAGGACACCTCCGGAGGGAATTTTTTCTATCATATCACAGCAAATCAGTGAAGCGCAAGGCCGATTTCGGTCAATAAAACAGAACTGTGAAAGGGAGGTGCTTCGTAAGGAAACAGCTTTCACCTCATCAGTCAGCCTTGCGGCTGACAGCTTCCCCTCGAGGGGAAGCCCTTGGTTGCTGCGATCTTCAAGCCTTCCCCTTGAGGGGAAGGTGGCCGAGCGAAACGAGGCCGGATGAGGTGGAAATGAAAGTAAAAATCAGAAAGGGCACCTTCCTTGCGGAGGGTGCCCCATAGCAGCTCTTTTTGCCTGTTCAGTTCAGGAAGTCGCGCAGCTTCTTGGAGCGGCTGGGGTGGCGCAGCTTGCGCAGAGCCTTGGCCTCGATCTGACGGATGCGCTCGCGCGTGACGTTGAATTCCTTGCCGACCTCCTCGAGGGTGCGGGTGCGGCCGTCGACGATGCCGAAGCGCAGCTCCAGCACCTTCTTCTCGCGCGGGGCGAGGGTGTCCAGCACCTCTTCCAGCTGCTCGCGCAGCAGGGAGAAGCTGGCTGCCTCGGAGGGCTCGGAGGCGTCCTCGTCGGGGATGAAGTCGCCCAGGTGGGAGTCCTCCTCCTCGCCGATCGGGGTCTCGAGGGAGACGGGCTCCTGCGCGATCTTCAGGATGTCGCGCACCTTCTCGACGGGCATGCCCATCTCGTCGGCGATCTCCTCGGCGCTGGGGTCGTGGCCCAGCTCCTGCAGCAGCTGGCGGGAGACGCGGATGGTCTTGTTGATGGTCTCGACCATGTGCACCGGGATACGGATGGTGCGGGCCTGGTCGGCGATGGCGCGGGTGATGGCCTGGCGGATCCACCAGGTGGCGTAGGTGGAGAACTTGTAGCCCTTGGTGTGGTCAAACTTCTCCACGGCCTTAATGAGGCCCAGGTTGCCCTCCTGGATCAGATCCAGGAACAGCATGCCGCGGCCGACGTAGCGCTTGGCGATGGAGACCACCAGGCGGAGGTTGGCCTCGGTCATGCGGCGCTTGGCCTCCTCGTCGCCGTCGGCCATCTTGACGGCCAGATCGATCTCCTCCTCCGGGGTCAGCAGGGGCACCTTGCCGATCTCCTTGAGGTACATGCGCACGGGGTCGTCGGTGGAGAGCGTGTCGGCCAGCTCCTCGGTGCTGCTGATCTCCTCCTCCGTGACCTCCTCCAGACCGGTCAGCTCCTCGATCTCGGGCAGCAGATCGTCGTCCAGCGCAGGCAGCACGTCGCCGGCGGGCATGTCGATATCGATGTTGTTGGCCTCCAGCGTTTCATAGAACTTGTCGATGACCTCGCTGTCGAGGTTCATGTCCTCCAGACACTCCAGTTCCTTGGCGCTGAGCTTGCCGGCCTTCTTGCCCTTTTCCAGCAGCTCGTTCAGGCGTTCTTCGGGCGTCTTCTGGGGCTGCTCCGGCTCTTTTTCCTTCTTCTTTGCGCTCTTTTTCTTCGGCTTGTGCTCCTCTTTCGGCGCCTTCGCGTCGTCAGCCAGCAGGGCGTCGGCCATCTGCTCGAGTTCTTCTTCGCTGTATTTCTTTTCTTCGCTCATGTTTTACCCCTCTATCCCCATTTTTTCTCTTTGTTTTTTCAGGTAGCCCAGCAGATCGTTTTTGCTGTCTCTGATATCTTTTGCTTCCCGCATTTTAGCTATGTAGTCGTTCATCGCCCGCTCGCCGCTGGACAGACGCTCGGGCTTCTGCAGCAGCTGCACCAGCAGGCTCATCTCCTGCCCGCTGAGCTCGCCGCTCAAGGTGGCGGTGCTGAGACTGTCGCCCCGGCGGGCCTTGTCCCGCAGCACCGTGTAAATGTGCGCCAGCACCGGCGCTGAGAAATCCTCCGGCGGCGGCAGCGCCGCATTGTTTGCCAGCGACGGCTCCAAATACAGCAGGCGGATCAGCCCCTCTTCCGCGGCGGCCGAGGCGGGATCCTCGTAGCGGAAGCTCTTTTCCTCCGGCTGCAGCTGCCGTTCGGGACGGCTCTGCGCCTTCGCCTCGTTCTTTCGCGCCGCGCCCAGCATCCGCCTGCGCCGGCGCTCGACCTCGTCGGCCACGGCCTCGCCCTTCACGCCGGCCAGCTCCGCCACGCGCATCGCGTAGACCTGCCGCTCCACCGCGCCGGGGAGCTTCGCCAGCATCCCGGTGGCTTCTTTCAAAAAATCTACCTTCTGATCCGGCTCCGTGAGCACATATTGATCGGTGATCGTCCGCAATCGGTAGTCGATTTGATCTTCCGAGCCCTCGAGCAGATTCCGGAAGGCCTCCGGCCCCTTGAGCTTGATGAATTCGTCCGGGTCCTTGGCGCCGCTCAGGCGCAGCACCCTGACCTTGAGATCCAGCTTTTCAAGGATGCCGATCGCGCGCTGGGCGGCCTTGATGCCCGCGCCGTCGTTGTCGTAGGCGATGATCACCTCGCCCGTGTAGCGCGAGATCAGCCGCGCCTGCTCCGGCGTCAGCGAAGTGCCGAGCGAGGCCACCGCCGAGTCGAAGCCCGCCTGATGCAGGGAAACTACGTCTATATTGCCCTCGGAGAGGATGATATATCCGCTTTTTGATTTTTTCGCCAGATTCAGGGCGAATAAATTGCGGCTTTTGTTAAAAACCAGGGTTTCCGGACTGTTCATGTACTTGGGCTCGCCGTCGCCGAGGATGCGGCCGGAAAAACCGATGACATTGCCGCGCACGTCGATGACCGGGAACATCAGGCGGCTGCGGAAGGTGTCGTAAAAGCCGCCGCTCTTTCCCTTGCGGACGAGGCCGGCGTCGAAGAGTTCGAAATCAGAATAGCCCTTTGCCTTCATGGCGCTGCGCAGCGCGTCCCAGCTGTCGGGCGCATAGCCGATGCCGAAATTCGTGGCCGTGGCTCGGCCGATCTGCCGCCGCTGCATGTAGTCCCGGGCCGGCGCACCGCCGGGCGCGGAGAGCTGCTCGTAGAAGAAGCGCGCGGCGTCTTTGTTCAGGGCGAGCATCCGGCTGCGCTTCTTGCTCTCGCGGTCGTTTTCCTGCTCCGGCACCGGCATGTTCACCCGCCGGGCCAGGAACTCCACCGCCTCCGGGAAGGAGAGGTTTTCGATCTCCATGATGAAGTTGATGACGCCGCCGCCCTTGCCGCAGCCGAAGCAGTGGTAGATCTGCTTGTCCGGCGAGACGGAGAAGGAGGGCGTTTTTTCGCTGTGGAAGGGGCAGAGCCCGAAGAGGTTCGAGCCGCTCTTTTTTGACAGGCGCACATAGGAAGACACGACCTCCACAATGTCGTTGCGCTCGGTCAGCTCGGTCAGAAATGTTTCGGGAAAGGCCATCGCAGAAGTCACCTCCTTGAATGAGGCTCCCTTTCTCAAAAGGGAGCTGTCGCGTCAGCGACTGAGGATTTCCCTGCAAGCAAGGGAAAAGAAACCCTCTGTCGTCCGGCTCGCGGAAGATCGCCGGACGACACCTCCCTTCTGCGGAAGGGAGGCTTTCGCATCGAAATTATTTCACGGTCCAGGCGAAGGGGATGAACAGTTCGCCGTATTTCTCCATCGCATAGCTGTCGGTCATGCCGGAGATATAGTCGCAGGCGGCGCGCTCGCGGCCGTCGCGCTCAACCACCGGGGCGAAGTCCTCCGGCAGCGCCTCTGGGTGCGCGGTGTAGTAGTCGTAGAGGGCGCTGAGGATGCCGTCCACCTTGCTCTCCTCGCTCTTGGCGATGGGGTTGACGTAGATATCGGAATACATGTAATTGTGGAAATATGTAAAGGTATCCTGCATGGCGGGCGACATTTTCAGTTCGCCTGCTGTGCTGTTTTCCACCAGATCGGTGATAAAGGCGTTGATGCGCTCGCTGTTGCGCTCGCCGCATTCGCGGCGGATGCGCTCGGGCACCTCGGCGGCGGTGAGGATGCCGGCGCGGATCGAGTCGTCCAGGTCGTGGTTGATGTAGGCGATGCGGTCGCACAGGCGCACGGCCACGGCCTCCGGGATATCGTCCGGCGCGCCGTGCGTGTGGTGCAGGATGCCCATGCGGGTCTCATAGCAGAGGTTCAGGCCGCGGCCGTCGCGCTCGAGCACGTCCACCACGCGCAGGCTCTGCTCGTAGTGATGGAAGCCGCCGGGATGGATGCGCCGCAGCGCCCGCTCGCCCGCGTGGCCGAAGGGCGTATGCCCCAGATCATGGCCGAGGGCGATGGCTTCGATCAGGTCCTCGTTGAGCTCCAGAGCCCGGCCCACGGTGCGGGCAAGCCGGCTGACCTCCAGCGTGTGGGTCAGGCGGGTGCGGTAGTGGTCGCCCTCCGGCTGGAGAAAGACCTGGGTCTTGTGCTTCAGGCGGCGAAAGGACTTCGAGTGCGTGATGCGGTCGATGTCCCGCTGAAAGCAGGTGCGGATCGGATCCTCCGCCTCGGGCGTGAGCCGTCCGCGGGAATCCTTCGACAGCAGACCGTAGGGGCCGATGATGAAGCGTTCGGCTTCCTCCCGGCGTTCTCTGGGACAGGACATGCGACCACCGCCTTTGATCAATTCGGAATTCGAAATTCGGAGTTCGGAATGAAAAAGAGTCTCGGAAAAACCCTTCCAAGACTCTTATACGACGCAAATTTTGATTTCCCTTTATTTTCAGCGAAAAATTTTTAGAATTATTCCTCTTCTTTTTCCTCTTTGCTTTCCTCGTCCTCGTCGAGGAAGTCTTCGGGCAGGACGGCCATCAGATCGTCCTTGGTGGGCGCCTCCATCGCGGCCACGCGGTTGGACTGGCGCACGACCATGTCCTCAAAGCGGTTGCGCACGTCGCGGCCGTTGCCGAAGTTCTCGTCGCGCTCCTCGTACATCTCGTCGAAGAGCTTCTTGGCCGCCGCCTCGCCCTCCTCGGTGAGCTTGTAGCCGTTCTTGTCGCAGCGCATGCGGAACATGGTCAGCAGCTGCTCGCCGTTGTAGTCGGGGAAGAAGAAATACTTGTTGAAGCGGGACTGCAGGCCGGGGTTGGAGCTGATGAACTTTTCCATCGGCCCGCTGTAGCCGGCCACGATCACGATCAGGTCGTCGCGGTGATCTTCCATGGCCTTGAGAAGGGTCTCAATGGCCTCGCGGCCGAAGTCGTTCTCGCCGCCGGAGGCGAGGGAGTAGGCCTCGTCGATGAACAGCACGCCGCCCAGGGCGGACTTGATGACCTCCTGGGTCTTCAGCGCGGTCTGGCCGACGTAGCCGGCCACCAGGCCGGAGCGGTCGACCTCGATGAGCTGGCCCTTGGACAGCACGCCGATCGCGGCGTAGAGGCCGCCCACCAGGCGGGCCACCGTGGTCTTGCCGGTGCCGGGGTTGCCCATGAAGACCATGTGCAGGCTCATCGGCGGCACGGGCAGATCGTTTTGCTGGCGGAGCTTTCGCACCTTGATGAGGTTGATGAGGCTCTTGACGTCCTTTTTCACCTCGTCGAGGCCGACAAGCTCGTCCAGCTGCTCCATCAGCTCGTCGAGGCTCGGCTTTTTCTCCTCGCTCTCTTCGGCCTTGAGCTCGGCCTTCGCCTCGCCGCCGGAGGTCTGGGTCTGGGGCGGGTGCTTGTCGACAAAGCTCAGCTCGGCGCTGGTGACGTAGTCGAGGGGATTGAGCGCCTCGCGGCTCTTGCGCACGCCGTTGGTGTCGCAGACGGCGGTCAGCCGGTCGGCGCACTCGGTGATGTACTCGGCCTCGGCCATCGTCACGTCGTCGTCCACCGCCGCCAGATACAGCAGGATGTTCGTCAGCATGCGGATGAAGGTGCGCGAGGTCTCGGTGCCGCGCTTGGCGTCGCTCTCGGCGAGGTTCCAGTAGAACACCGGGGGCAGGAACACGTCGTTTTCGCAGACGGAGCTGGTGAGCGTCCACAGCAGCCACTGCGGCTGCTTCTGGCCGCGGGAATAGATCTGGTTGGCCATGTCCACGTGGCGCTGGCTGATGCCGCCGGAGCGGCTCCAGAGCCCGAGGGCGCATTTGGTCATGAATTCGTCCATCTCGGGGGCGAGCTCGGCGCGGCCGAGGCGGTAAAAGGCCTCGGTGTTGGCCACATAGATCTTGTGAAACTCCTCCGGGGAGCGGTTCCAGGTCGTGGGCATGGTATGTCTCTCTCCTCTGCGCAGTAATCAGATATGCAACATCTCTATTATAGCCCAAAAAGTCGGGGGGTCAAGAAGATTTCGGAATCAAACGCGGACGGATACGGCTTTGCCGGCCGCGAGGAAGTACAGTATACCCTCGCGCACGGGCTTTCCGAAAATGCGGCGCAGCGCCGCGGCGTAGGCCCGCAGCTGCCCGGCATAGTACGCGGCGCGCGCGGCGATCTCGTCCTCCGTTCGCACGGCGTCGGTCTTGTAATCAATGACGGTAAGCGCGCCGTCCTCCTCGATGCAGCAGTCCACCACGCCCTGCAGCAGCACCTGCTCGCCCTCCGCACCGGGGAAGAAGTCCCCCGCACCGCACAGGAGGGAGAATTTGAACTCGCGTTCGCGGTGCTCGGCGTTCAGCATCCGCTGCCCGAGCGGCGAGGCGAAGAGTTTCACGATCGCCCCGGCATCCACCGCTTCCGCTTCCTTGTCAGAGAGCAGCCGCTTTTGCCGCAGGCGCTCGATCTCCGCGCGCACGCTTTCGAGGCTGGAGGCTTCGGCAAAATCCATGTACTGCAGTACCAGATGCGTGGCCGTGCCGCGCTGTGCGCCGGTGAGCGGGCGGTCCTTGCGGGTAAAGTCCGGCATCCGAAATACACCCGTGCGGCGCTTCGGCGCGAGTTCCTGCGCGTCCCCGTCGGCCTCCAGGCGGCCCTTGAGCTCGGTGGCGGTCAGCTTGGAGGGCAGGCTTTCCGCGGCGGCATGGGGATAGCGGAAGGAGAGATTCCTCTCCAGCTCCCGCAGCGCGTCTTCGTCGACTTCCCCGGAAGCAGCGGCAGGAGGCGCGGCCTCCTCCGCGCCGATCTCATCCGCCGTGCGCAGCTTCAGGTGCTGCTGCCCGTCGTCGAGCGCGGCGAGAATCAGCCACTCGGCAAAGCAGCTCTGCCCGGCGAGCAGTTCAGGCGGCAGCGGGCTCGACATGGCGCTTTGCAGCTTCTCCAACGTTTTGTCCGGGTCCTTGAAGGAGGCGGTGATATACAGCCGCTCCTTGGCGCGCGTCATCGCCACGTACAGCAGGCGCATCTGCTCGCTCAGCAGCTCCCGCTCGAGCCGGCGGCGGATCGCCTGGCGGGCGAGCGTCGGGTACTCCACGCGCCGCTCCAGATCGGTCAGCTTCGGCCCGAGACCAAGCTCCGGATGCACCAGCACCGTGCCGTTGAGCTCGGTCTTGTTGAAGCGCCGCGCCGTGTCGCAGAGAAAGACCACCGGAAATTCCAGACCCTTGGATTTGTGGATCGTGAGGATCTGTACGGCGCCGCCGCCCGGACCGGCGGCGGGCTCCTCCCCGCGCTCGGCCAGGCGCCGCAGCCAGAGCACAAAACGGTGCAGGCCCTTGTAGCCGCTGGCCTCATAGCGCTGCGCGAGCGCGGCCAGCTCCATCAGATTGGCGCGCCGCTGGGCGCCGTCGGCCATGGCGCTGAATACGCTCAGCAGGTCGAGCCCGTCCAGCAGCTCCCAAACCAGCTCCTCGGCGGAGAGATCGGCGGCGAGGGCGCGCAGCGCCTCGATGCGAGACAGAAAGCTGCGGCACTTTTCGTCCGTTTCGGCTGCCGCGCACAGCGCGGCATAGAAGTCGCGGTCGCGGTCGGCGCCGCGTACGGCGGACAGCTCGTCGGCAGAAAAGCCGAAGACCGGCGAACGCAGTGCGGCGATCAGCGGGATGTCCTGGTGGGGATTATCCAGCACCGCCAGCAGGGAGAGCGCGGTGCTGATCTCCGGCGAGCGGAAATAGCCCAGGCCCTGTCCGGCGGCCACAGGCACGCCGTGCGCCGTCAGCACGCGGCGGTAGACGGGGCCGGTGCTGTTGGCGGCGCTCATCAAAATGGCCACGTCGCCGTAGTCCATCGGGCGCAGGCCGTCTTTGCCCTGCACGGGCGTGTCGGATTCGACCAGGGTGCGGATCTTCTCCGCGACGAAGGCGGCTTCCGCGGCGGTCTTGTCCGGCGCCTCGTCCGCGTCGTCGCCGCCCCCGGCCGAGAGCAGATACAGCTCCGGTACAGGGACAGAACCCTCGTAATAGTCCGCGCCGCAGATCAGCGCGGCTTCTTCGTCATAATCCAGATCGCCGAGGCGGCGGCTCATGCAGCGGGAAAAGACGCTGTTGACCGCGTCGATGATCTCCCGCCGTGAGCGGAAATTCTCCCGCAGCAGGATTTTTCGCGCTTGTCCTGCGGAGGCCTCGGTATAGAGGGGAAAACGATCGTATTTGTCGGTGAAAATACCGGGATCGGCCAGGCGGAAGCGGTAGATGGACTGCTTCACGTCGCCCACGAGGAAGCGGTTGGCGTCGTCGCGGGAGATCGCGCGGAAGATGAGCTCCTGCACGGGACTTACGTCCTGGTATTCGTCCACCATGATCTCGTCAAAGCGGCCCGCGACCTCGCGGGCCAGCGCCGTGGGACTGCCGTCCGGCTCGGTCAGGAGCTGCGCGGCCAGGTGCTCGAGATCGGCGTAGTCGAGCAGCGACTGGCGGCGCTTGTCACGCGTGTAGCGCTCGTCGAAGGCCAGACACAGCCGCAGCAGCGCCTGCATGGCGGGCGCGGTCTGCCGCAGCTCGGCAAGCAGGGAGGCGGAATCGTCGGCCAGCGCCTCCTGCAGCTTTTCCACGGCCTTTTTGCAGGCGTCCCGGCGCGCCTTGACGTGCGCGGTGAGCGCGGGATCCGGGCTCTTGCCCATGTTTGTGAATTTCGGGAATTCGATGGCGTGGGCGGCCGCGGCTGCGGCGTCCCAGCCGAGAGGGACACAGCGCAGCAGCTCGCGCAGCGCATCGCCCACCGGGGCGAGGCGCTGATCGTAATAATTCAGCAGTTTTTCCTTGTGCCGCACGGCTTCCATCAGCCGGTCGATCTCGCAGGCCCAGTATTCGGCCGTCGCAGCGGCGTCGGCCAGCAGCTCGCGGCCCCAGGGCGTCTCGCCCGCGTCGGCGAAGGGCTGATTCAGCATTTCGGCCTGCTGTTCGGCCCAGAGCGCGGGGCGCGCATGGCTCTGCATCTTGCCGTGCAGGTCCAGCACCAGCGCGCCGAGGCGGCGGTCGTCCCGGCCTGCGCCGGCGGTGTCGGCCAGCAGCAGGAAGCCGGGGTGCTCCTCCGGCTTTTCGTACCAGTCCTCCAGCACGCGCTCAAGCGCCGCGGCCTTCATGCTCTCGGCGCGCTCCTCGTCCAGGATCCTGAAGTCCGGCGAAAGGGAGAGCGCCGCGCTGTTTTCCCGCAGGAGCGAGCTGCAGAAGCTGTGAATGGTGCCGATGGGCGCCTTGCGGCAGAGAGCACTCTGGCGGCGCAGACGGCGGTTGTCCGGATCAGCGGCGAGCGCCTTGTTCAGCTCGTCGGTGATGCGGCTTTTCAGTTCGCCCGCTGCGGCGCGGGTGAAGGTGTTGATCAGGAAGCGGTCGAGCTCGGCGGGGTGTTCCCCGTCGGTCAGGCGCTGCAGCAGGCGCTGCGTGAGCACGCGGGTCTTGCCGCTGCCCGCGCCGGCGGACACCAGCAGCGTGGCGCCGCGAAGCGCCATGGCGGCGGCCTGCGAGGGGGTCGCTTTGAATTCAGCCATCTCCGGACACCTCCTCGTCGATCTTTTCCCAGACCTCGCCGTCCTTCAGGCGGGGCAGATAGCGGCAGCGTTCGCCGTTTTCCCCGTCGCAGAACTGGCAGGCGTCGTAGAATTCGCAGAACTGGCAGGCGTTGTCTATGCCGCTGCGGAAGTAGGGGTCGGCGGCGATGCTGCCCTGCCGCAGTTCCTTTGCCATCTCACCCAGACGCTTTTGGATGTGGCGCGACAACCGGCCGAGCTGCTCGGCGCTGGCCAGGCCGCTCACGGCCTTGCCGGAGCGGAAGGAGACCGGGATATAGCGCTTGTCCTCGCCTTTTTCCCAGGCTTCGATCAGCGCGTCGTCGCCCAGCACCAGGCCGCTGCGCCGCAGGGCCCTGGCCCGCTGGTCGGCAAGCTCCTCGTCGCCGGGCCTCCGGTCGGCGGACAGCAGCGCGTCGCGCGCCGGCAGATACATGACTCCGGCGGGCACGATCTCGTTGCCGTAGCGCTGCTCGCCGCCCTCGCCGAGGGCAAAGAGATACAGCAGCATCTGCAGGCCTATGCCGTACCACACGTCGGACAGGGAGAATTTCTTGACGCCGGTCTTATAGTCGACCACGCGCAGATAGAGCTTGCCCTCATGCAGCCAGCCGTCCACACGGTCGGCCACGCCCGTCAGCGTCAGGCGGCCCTGCCCCTGCCCCAGCTCCACCGGCGGCAAGTCGCGGGCTTTTGAAAAGTCCAGCTCAAAGTCCAGCGGCTCGAAATCGGAGCGCCGCAGCTCGCGCGCCGTGTCCAGCACGATGCGCTCGGCGTCGCGGCTGAGGCGCCGGAAAAGGTGGACGAAACGTGCGCTCTTTTCCTGAAAATCGCTGAGCTCGCGGTGCACGTAATCGGAAACGGCCTCCTGAACGAGAGACTTGAGTTCTTCGTCCGTCACGGCGCGAAAACCGCCGCGCTTCTTCGCTTCGCGGGCGCAGCGCTCCAGCACATAGTGCAGGAAGGTGCCGATCTCGGGCGGCGTGAAGCCCGCGGGCTCATAGGGCTGCGCCTTGAGTCCGTACTGGCAGAAATAGGCATAGCGGCAGGAGGAAAACTTGTCAATGCGCGAGGCGGTCAGCCGCAGCTTCTGCCCGTAGAGCGTCTCCACCGCGGCAGGGGAGAGCCGCCCGCGGCTCATGGCGGCGGCAGCCTCCAGCGGCGCCATGCGCTCCGGCATATGCTCGCGCGCGTAGGCAGCGGCGGCGCGCTGCAGCGCGTCTCCGCCGCGCAGCGCGTTGGCGGCCAGAGTCAGCGCCGGGGCGGGCGCGGCGAGACGGCAGCGCTCCGGCTGCACGTCTTCGACAGGCAGACCGAACAGCGCCGCGGCGCGGTTGACAACGATGGACGGGCGCAGCGCGGCGCCGTCCGCGCCGGTCGCGGAAAAACAGAGATCGAGCGTATCGGAGGGGAGCGTCAGCACGTGATAGATCAGCGCGAATTCCCGCCAAAGCTCCTCCTCGCCCGCGCCGCCGAGGTCGATGCCGAGGGCGAGCAGGCGCTCGCGCTCCTCCTCGGAGAAAAGGCCGCCCTGCTCCTGTGCCAGCGGCAGACGGTCGTCGGAGGCGCCCAGCACGATCAGGTGCCGGATGCTGCGGCGGCGCATGCGGTCGAAGTCGCCGGCGGAGACCCGGTCGAGCGCGACCGGGATGGTGCCCACGTCGTACTGGGAGAGCATCTGTAAAAAGAGGCGGCCGAAGCTGGAAAAATCCATCTCCGTATCGCCGAGGATGGCCTCGCTCTGCTCGAGCGCAGAGACGATCAGCTCCCAAAGCTGGCGGTACTCCGCCGCAAGACGCTCCTGCCCGGCCTGGATGAGCGCGTCGGCGCGCGCCTCGAGCGTCTCCGGCAGATGCAGATCCTCAAAAAAACGGGCGAGGGCCGCAGCCTGTCCGGCGGCGGTGGCGGCCTCCTTGCCGCGCCGCTCCAGATTCTGCAGCGGCAGCGCCACGCGGCGGCGCAGGGCATTGACCTCCTGCAGCCGCGCCTCGGATTCCTCCGTCACCTGCGCGCCGCAGCCGTCCGGGTGCTGTTTCCAGTCGCCCCGGCGCTGCCAGGCGGGCGCGCGCAGCTGCCATTTGAAGATGTAGTTCTCCAGCGCGTCGCACTCCGCCAAAGTCAGACCCGTGAGTCCGGTGCGCAGATAGCTCACCGTATCGTCCACGTCCCAGCCATTTTCCAGGATCTCATAAGCGCCGGCGATCAGCGCGGGCAGCGGCTTTTGCAGCAGTTCGCTGCGACGCGTCAGATACAGCGGTACGCCGTAGTGCCGGAAGGCGTTTTCCAGCAGCGGGCGGTAATCCTCGAAGCCGCGCACGGCCACGGCAATGTCGCGCCAGCGGCAGCCGGCGCGCACCAGCTCCAGCGCCCGCGCGGCGGCGTATTCACATTCGGCGGCCATGCTCTCGGCCCGCCGCAGGCGGAGCGCTTCAGCCCGGCCCTCGAAGCGTTCGGGCGAGAAACGGAACAGCCGCCCGGTGAAAAAGCGCAGCGCCGGGTCTTTGCCCCCGGCGGGCGTGAAAGTGCGGATCTCCGTCTCCTGCCCGAGCTCTTCGGCGCAGGCGCGCAGCGAGCGCGCCGCCCGCCGGGACAGGGCAAAGACCTCGTCGCCGCCGTCCAGGGCGTCCAGCGTCAGGCAGACGGTGAGGGTTGCGCCGCTTTGCAGCATGGCGCGCAGGATCTCCCGCTCCTGGCCGGTAAAATCGATAAAGCCGTCAATGACGATATGGTGTTCCGGCCCGATGCAGCCGGGGAGGAGCTGCGCGAGCAGCTGCAGGCGGTCGGCCGGATCGGCGCGGCCGTTGGAAACGACGGCCTCATAAGCCTCCAGCACCAGCGCCGCGTCCTGCAGCTTGTCGCCGAGGCGCGCATCGCAGTCCGCGACCGCCTCCTCCAGCATTTCGGCGCTCACGCCGGCAGTTTTCAGCTCGTCGGCGGCGGAGAGCATCAGCGCGGGGAATTCCGGCCGCCGCCGCGCCGCCTTGTAGGCGCGCAGCCGCTCGCCCACACCGGCGAGCGCCAGCGACATGCACAGCAGCCGCCCGCCCTTGTCGAGCACGGGCAGAGCAGCGCCGCCCTGCTCGCTCAGCACGCGCCGCGCAAGGCCCGAGAAGCTGAACACCTCGGCATAGCGGCTCATCGTGTCGCCGCAGCGCAGGCAGAGCTCGCGCTCGGCCTCGTGGCTGTACTGCTCCGGAACGATCAGCCAGTTGTCCGGCGCCTGCGCCAGCACCCGGCGGCGGATCTCGTCCATCACCGCCGCGGTCTTGCCGCTGCCCGCCGGGCCGATATAGAGCTTGAGCATGGCTCGCGCCTCCTCTCTGTCTGTCAATGAGTCAACTGCGAAACTTGTTTCGCAATCTAATAGTCTGTAAACAGGAAAGAGGAGCCAGGGGATTCTTCCCCGCTCCTCATTCCTCAAGATTATGTTTTCCCGTCTTCGTCAAAGAAGCGGGCCAGGTCGATGGTGTCGGCGTCGCGCTCGGAGGGATCCACAGCGGTAAAGCGCAGAGTGGGTTCCTCTGCGGCGCTCTGCTGCCTTCTGAGCTCCTGCGCGGCCTTCCGCCGCTTCTCCGCCTGCTGCACCTCCCGGAGATGCTTCCGGCGCAGCGCCCGATAGCGCAGCACCAGCGCGAAGTAGAGCACCAGGATCAGCGCCAGCACGACGATCACGAGGCGCACGCCTCGGGCGGCAAAGAAGCTGTCCACCTGCATGCGGATGAACTCACGCTTGGCGATCTTCACCTCGGCGGCATTCACCAGGTCGTAGGGACCGTAGCTCTCCCCGTTGATCTTCAGCTTCACGCTTCCGAGAATGGTGCCGGCGGGAATGGGTGCAACAAAGCGGTCCTTCAGCAGCGTAATCTCCAGCTCCCGGCTCTCCGGCGGCGCGTCGGAGGGCAGAAGCAGGCGCAGGTCCTCGGTGGGACGGAGGCTGACAAAGCCCTCGCCCTCGGCCTGCTCCACCGGCTCCCGGCGGATGACCTCGGCGCTGCTGAGCACCTGTCCGTAGGAGAAGTTTTCAAATACCCAGTTATACAGACGGATGCTGTCGTTGAAGCTCTCGGGCTGTTCGGAATCTCCGGTCAGTGGGCCGGGGCAGCCCATCACGACGGTCAGCACGCGCAGATCGTCCTTTTCAGCCACAGAGGCCAGGCAGTAGCCCGCCGCGCGGGTAAAGCCGGTCTTGCCGCCGATGGCGGGCTCATAGTAGAAGTCGCCGTACTGGGAATAATAGGAATCGTGTGTGGTGAGCGCGTCGGTGCTCTTGAGCTCGCGCGGCTCGTTGTAATTGGTTTTGGAGACCGTGTAGGTCGAGGTGGTGAAGGCCTCCAGGAAGTCCTCGTGCTGCAGCGCCTCCTGCAGGATGACGCTCAGCTCACGAGCGGTGGTCTGGTTGTCGTAGGACAGGCCGTTCGGGTCGGCAAAATGGGTGCTTTTCAGGCCAAGCTCCTCCGCACGGCGGTTCATCAGCTCCACAAAGCCGCCGATGCTGCCGCCGATCCTGCTGCCGAGCACGTTGCAGGCCTCGTTGGCGGAGACGACCATGGCGCAGTAGAAATAATCCCGGAAGCTCATCTGCTCGCCGGCCACGATGCTGGCGTTGCTGCTGGAGGAATCCAGGCCCGTCTGGCAGTCCAGACCGGCTGTGACGGTCTCGTCCATGCCCACGTCGCCGCGCTCCGCGGCCTCCACGGACAGCAGTCCGGTCATGATCTTCGTCAGGCTGGCGGGGGAGCGCTGCTCATCCGCGTTGTGTTCGTCGATGACCTTGCCGGTGTTCAGATCGACGATGATCCAGGATTTCGCCGTAACCTCCGGCGCATCCAGGGCCAGGGCCGAAGGCGCCGCGGCGGAGACGAGCAGGCAGAATATGATCAAGATACTTAAGATTCGGAATTTTTTCATTTTTCTCTCCCGATTTGCCAGGAAACATGGTATAGTAAAGACGTGCATGCTATTATATAATCTGAGGACGAAAAAAGCAACTTAATTTCGCCGACACGCTTCGAGCCGGATCGGGAAAGCGGGGGAAATCATGAAAATACTGGTGGTCGACGACGAGCGCCTGCTTGTCAAGGGAATCAAATTCAACCTTGAAAACGAGGGATATACCGTGGACGCCGGCTACGACGGCGAGGAGGCCGTGGAGCTGGCCCGCACGGGCGGCTACGACCTGATCGTGCTGGATCTGATGATGCCGAAAAAGGACGGCCTGCAGGCCTGCCAGGAGATCCGCAGCTTCTCCACCGTGCCGATCATCATGCTCACGGCCCGCAGCGAGGGCGCAGACCTGCTGATGGGCTTTGAGTCCGGCGCGGACGACTATGTGACCAAGCCCTTCAACATTTTGGAGCTCAAGGCGCGCATCCGCGCGCTGCTGCGCCGCTCCAGCATGGCCGCCGCGCCGCAGGAGAACACGGTGCTCCGGCGCGGGCATATCTGCATCGATCCCGAGCGCCGCAGCGCCAGCAAGGACGGGCAGAACGTGGAGCTGACGATGAAGGAGTTCGACCTGATCGAGTTTTTGATGCGCAACCCCGGCCGCGTTTACAGCCGCGAAAGCCTGCTGGATCTGGTCTGGGGCTACGATTATCAGGGCGATACGCGCACCGTGGACGTGCATATCCGCCGCCTGCGCGAAAAGCTGGAGCTCGACCCCGGTCATCCGACCTACATCATCACCAAGTGGGGCGTCGGCTACTACTTCGCGGACGAGGGCTGAGCGATGCGCAGTATCCGCCTACAGTTTTTCAGCATCATCCTTGCGATCCTGCTGATCCTGCTGGTGCTGCTCAACACCTATCCGCTGATTTCCTCGCGCGACCTGGTGTTTCAGGAAAAAGAGAGCGGCATGCTCAGCCAGGCCTCGGTGATCGCCTCCTCCCTCTCGGGGCTGGACAGCATCAGCCGCGCCGGCATCGAAGAGGTGCTGCGCCTGATGGACGTCAGCGGCTACGGGCGCATCGCCGTGGCCAACGAGCTGGGCGAGCTGATGTACGACAACGGCGGAGGCTCTGCGCCGGAGGAGCTGCAGCGCGCACTGGAAGGGAAAAGCGTGTTTCGATCCGCCTTTGACGAAACCGCCTTTACCAGCGCCTGCGCCGTGCCCTTCGTCGCGCAGAACGGCGGCCGCGGCGCGGTGTATCTCTTCGAGCGGGACGCCGAGCGCGCGGACCTGATCATGACGGTGCAGGGCCGCATCCGCGTGGCTTCGTTCACCATTGCGGGCCTGGCCATCGTGCTGGTGCTGGGCTTTTCGGAGCTGCTGCTCAGCCGCATCCGGGAGCTCGTCAAATCCATGCGCATCGTCGCCGGCGGTGACTATGACCACCGCCTGGCCGTGAAAGGGAAGGACGAGATCGCGGAGCTCGGCGAGGAGTTCAACCTGCTCACCGAGCGCCTGGACGAGACGGAAAAGCAGCGCCGCCGCTTCGTGTCAGACGCCTCGCACGAGCTGAAAACGCCGCTGGCCTCGATCCGCCTGCTGGCCGACAGCGTGGTGGAAAATGAAAACGTGGACATGGGCACGGTGCGCGAGTTTGCCGCCGATATCAGCAGCGAGGCCAAACGCCTGCAGCGCACGACGGAGGAGCTGCTCGATCTGAGCCGCCTGGACGACGGCGTGCAGCGCCTGCCGGAGCCGGTGGACCTCAAGCAGGTGACGCTGGACGCGCTGGTGCTGCTGCGGCCGCTGGCCGCGGAGCGCAGCGTGCGGCTGCATCTGGATCTCAGCGAGGGCTGCGTCATCATGGCCAACACCGATGACCTGTTTCACGTGATCTTCAATCTGACGGAAAATGCCATCAAATACAACGTCCCGGAGGGCGAAGTGTGGCTGCATCTTTCGGCGGACGAGGAGAATGTGACCTTCACCGTGGAGGACAGCGGCATCGGCATTCCGGAGGAGGATCGGCTGAATATCTTCTCTCGCTTCTACCGCGTGGACAAGGCGCGCTCCCGCGCCTCCGGCGGCACTGGTCTCGGCCTGAGCATCGTGCACGACGCGGTGCTGGCCCACGGCGGCAGCATCGCCGTCGGCGCCAACAAGCCGCAGGGCTCGGTGTTCGTCGTCAAATTCCCCCGGCCGAATGAGGACGAAACGGGGATCTGAGTGCTTAGGAGAAACGAAAACAGCGGAGACGCTTAACTGCGTCTCCGCTGTTTTTCTAAGCACTAAGCACTGTTTCTCACTCCACGGCGATCATGTAGTAGTAGACCGGCTGGCCGCCGCTGACGACGCTGATCTCCGCATCGGGGAAGCGACCGGAGAAGAAGGCACCGGTCTTTTCGGCGACCTCGGCGCTGACGTCGGCGCCGTAATAGACGGTGATGAACTCGGGGTTCATCGGCTGCACGGCGCGGCTGAGCGAGCTGAAAAGCTCTTCGGTCTCGGCGCAGTTTTCGATCAGCGCGCCGTCGAGCAGCGCCAGGTATTCGCCGGCGTGAATGCTGTGGCCGTCGAACTCGCTGTCGCGGGCGGCGTAGGTGATCATGGCGGTGTGGACGTGGCTGATGGCCTCGTTCATATCGGAGACGATCTGAGCCTCCGGCTCGTCGATGTTCAGGTTCAGCAGCGCGGCTACGCCCTGCGGCACGGTGCGGGTCGGCATGACGATGACCTTCTTCTCGGTCATCGGAACGCACTGCTGGGCGGCCATGATGATGTTTTTGTTGTTGGGGAAGACAAAGACCGTGGAGGCCGGGGTGCGGTTGATCTGACGGAGGATATCGTCGGTGGAGGGGTTCATGGTCTGGCCGCCGGTGACGATGCCGTCGGCGCCGAGGTCGCGGAACAGATCCTCCATGCCCTTGCCGGCGCAGACGGTGACCACGCCGTACTGCTTTTCGGGTTCGGCGAACTCGGGCTCGGAAGCGCCGTCCTCCATCCGCTCCAGCTCCTGCTCGACCTGCTCCAGGTCGTCGGTGCTCTGCGCCTTGCGGCCGGCGAGCATGTCCAGCGCCTGGGTGCGCATGTTCTCGATCTTCGCCAGCTCCAGCGTACCGTACTTCTGGCTCTCGGTCAGGGCCTGGCCGGGAATGTCGGTGTGCACGTGCACCTTGAAGATCTCGTCATCGTCGCTGATGACGAGCGAATCGCCGATGCTGTCCAGATAGAGCCGCAGCGGCATCAGATCCACGTCCGGATTTTCCTTGCGGACGATGTATACGGTGTCGAAGACGTTGAGCTCCGGCACATCCACCTTGCCCTCTTCAAAGGCGGTCTCCTCGGTGACGGCGGAGGCCGAAGCCTCCTCCTCAGAGGAGCTGATCTCGCCGCGCAGGGAGGCGAGCATCGCGTGGAGGATGACCATGTAGCCCTTGCCGCCCGCGTCGATGACGCCGGCCTTTTTCAGCACGGGATTCTGGTTGACGGTGTTCTCCAGAGCCTCGTCGCCGGCCTGCAGGGCGCACTGCAGCGCCTCCTCCAGGCTCTTTTCGGCCTTGGCGGCGTCCTTCGCCGCGGCGGAGGCCAGGCGGGAGACGGTCAGGATGGTGCCCTCGGCGGGCTTCATGACGGCCTTGTAGGCGGCATCCACACCGTCGACCATGGCGGCGGAAAATTCATAGGCGCCGGCGGTGTCCAGATCCTTCAGCCGCTTGGCGATCCCGCGAAACAGCAGGCTGAGGATGACGCCGGAGTTGCCGCGCGCGCCGCGCAGCAGCGCGGAGGACACGCAGGCGGAAACCTCGGCGACGGTATTGAAGTCACGCTTTTTCAGTTCGTCGGCGGCGTTGCCGAGGGTCAGGCCCATATTGGTGCCGGTGTCGCCGTCCGGCACGGGAAAGACGTTCAGCTCGTTGATGGACTGAACATTACGGTGAAGCGCCGCGTTGGCACACAGGATCATTTCCTTGAAGGCGGCGGCGTCGATATAATCTCTCAAGTTCTTCTACCTCACAGGCTTATCCGATAATCGTATCTATATATACGTCCACGTTCTTCACCGGGACGCCGGTGGAGCGCTGCAGCTTGTAGCTGACTTCCTTGATGATGCTGCGGGAGACGGCGGCCATGTTGACCCCGTGGTCGACGCCGATGTGCAGCTCCAGGGAGAGACTGCCGTCGTCGTTGTAATTCACGACCACGCCCTTGGACATATCCACCCGGCGCAGCAGCTGCAGGCCGCCCTTTTCGCTGCGGCCGGCCATGCCCTTGACGCCGAAGCAGCTGGTGGCGGCGTCGCCGGCCAGATAGGTGAAGACCTCGCTGGTGATGCTGATCTGCCCGTTGTCGTTTTTGATATTCACCATAATCCAGGATCTCCTTTCACGGTGATGCTCCGCCGCGCGGCGAAAGCCGCTATGACGGACTGTACAATTATATACTATCCGAAGCAAAAGCACAAGCACAATTTAATAAAGAGGAAGAAGTAAGCGAAAAACACCGCCGGCACAGGCGCGAAAAAGGCAATTTTTGTTTGTCTTTTCTGTTTACAAGCGAAAGAAAAAATGATAAACTGTAGACTGCGAAAAAGGGGGTATTCACACCCGTCTTTTGAGAAATAATTGCATGGAGATGAATGTATGAAGAGACACTTCAAGACCATGGACGGCAACAACGCAGCCGCCCATGTATCCTACGCGTTCACTGAAGTCGCAGCCATCTACCCCATCACCCCGTCCAGCCCCATGGCTGACTATGTCGACCAGTGGGCTGCCCAGGGCCGCAAGAACATCTTCGGCTCCACCGTCAAGGTGCAGGAGATGCAGGCTGAGTCCGGCGCCGCCGGCGCCGTGCACGGCTCCCTCAACGCCGGTGCTCTGACCACCACCTACACCGCCTCCCAGGGCCTGCTGCTGATGATCCCCAACATGTACAAGATCGCAGGCGAGCTGCTGCCCGGCGTGTTCCACGTGTCCGCCCGTACCCTTGCCAGCCACACCCTGAACATCTTCGGCGATCACAGCGACGTGATGGCCTGCCGTCAGACCGGCTTTGCCATGCTGGCCGAGACCAATGTGCAGGAAGTCATGGACCTGGCTCCCGTGGCCCATCTGGCCGCCATCAAGAGCCGCGTTCCCTTCCTGAACTTCTTCGACGGCTTCCGCACCTCCCACGAGCTGCAGAAGATCGAAGTCTGGGACTATGACGACCTGAAGGACATGGTCGACTGGGACGCCGTCCAGGCCTTCCGCGACCGTGCGCTCAACTCCGAGCACCCGACCATGCGCGGTTCCCACGAGAACGGCGACATCTTCTTCCAGAACCGTGAGGCCTCCAACAAGTACTACGAGGCCGTTCCCGCCGTCGTTGAGGAGTACATGGGCAAGATCAATGCCAAGCTCGGCACCGACTACCAGCTCTTCAACTACTACGGCGCTCCCGACGCCGACCGCGTCATCGTGGCCATGGGCTCCATCTGCGACGTCGCAGAGGAAGTCATCGACTACCTCAACGCCCGCGGCGAGAAGGTCGGCCTGGTGAAGGTCCGTCTGTACCGTCCGTTCTGCCCCGAGAAGCTGGTCGCGGCCATCCCCGCCACCTGCAAGAAGCTGGCCGTGCTCGACCGCACCAAGGAGCCCGGCGCCCAGGGTGAGCCTCTCTACCTCGACGTCGTCACCGCGCTGGCCACCACCGGCCGCACCGGCATCGAAGTGATCGGCGGCCGCTACGGCCTCGGTTCCAAGGATACGCCTCCCGCCTCCGTCTTCGCCGTGTACAACGAGCTGAAGAAGGACGAGATGAAGCGTCAGTTCACCATCGGCATCGTTGATGACGTCACGAACCTCTCCCTCGAGGAAGTCCCCGCTCCCGCCACCGCGGCTGCCGGCACCATCGAGTGCAAGTTCTGGGGTCTGGGCGGCGACGGCACCGTCGGCGCGAACAAGAACTCCATCAAGATCATCGGCGACCACACCGACAAGTACGTCCAGGCCTACTTCCAGTACGACTCCAAGAAGACCGGCGGCGTGACCATCAGCCAAGGCCGACTTTGTCGCCTGCCATGTGCCCAGCTACATCACCAAGGGCTTCCCCATCGTCCGCGACGTCAAGCCCGGCGGCGTGTTCCTGATCAACTGCCAGTGGAGCTTTGAGGAGCTCGAGCATCACCTCGACGCCGCCTCCAAGCGCTACATCGCCAACAACAACATCCAGCTCTACATGATCAACGCCATCGACCTGGCCAAGAAGATCGGTATGGGCAAGCGCACCAACACCATCCTCCAGTCCGCGTTCTTCGCCCTGGCGAAGGTCCTGCCCGCGGCCGAGGCCATCCAGTACATGAAGGACGCCGCCCTGCACTCCTACCTGAAGAAGGGCCAGGACGTCGTCGACATGAACTATGCCGCCATCGACGCCGGCGCCACCGCCTTCGAGAAGGTCGAAGTTCCCGCCTCCTGGGCCGAAGCCGTTGACCACAAGGAAGTCGTCGCCAAGCACGGCCGCGAGAAGACTGTGAAGATGGTCACCTCCATCCTCGATCCCGTCGACAAGATGGACGGCGACAGCCTGCCTGTCTCCGCATTCGTCGATCACGCCGACGGCACCTTCGAGCTCGGCGCCGCCGCCTATGAGAAGCGCGGCATCGCTGTCAGCGTTCCCAAGTGGGACGCCGAGAAGTGCGTCCAGTGCAACCAGTGTGCCTTCGTCTGCCCGCATGCTACCATCCGTCCCTTCGCGCTGACCGCCGAAGAGGCCGCCGCGGCTCCCGCGCAGACCAAGATGGCCGACATCAAGGTCGGCAAGGGCAAGGGCGAGTACAAGTTCGCCATGGCCGTCTCCCCGCTCGACTGCATGGGCTGCGGCGTCTGCATCAGCCAGTGCGCCGTCCACGCCATCGAGATGGTCCCGATGGAGACCCAGCTGCCCGAGCAGGAAGTCTTCGACTACATGGTCGAGAAGGTCGCTGCCAAGCCCGAGATGTTCGTGGCCGACAACGTGAAGTTCAGCCAGTTCGCTCAGCCCTACCTCGAGTTCTCCGGCTCCTGCGCCGGCTGCGCCGAGACCAGCTATGCCCGCCTCGTCACCCAGCTCTTCGGCGACCATATGCTCATCTCCAACGCCACCGGCTGCTCCTCCATCTGGGGCGGCCCGGCTGCCACTTCTCCCTACACCGTCAACAAGGAAGGCAAGGGTCCCGCCTGGGCCAACTCCCTCTTTGAAGACAACGCCGAGCACGGCCTTGGCGTGTACCTCGGCCAGAAGAAGATCCGCGACGATCTGAAGCCCACCATCGAGCACATTGCCGAGAACGTCGACGACGAAGAGCTCCGCAAGGCGGCGCAGGATTACCTCGCCACCTACGACGACGGCAACGCCAACCAGGAGCCTGCCCGCCGTCTGGTCGCTCTGCTTGAGAAGCGCGAGAATCCCTGCGAGCACGTGCAGGAGCTGCTTGCCAAGAAGGATTACCTGAACAAGAAGTCCATGTGGATCTTCGGCGGCGACGGCTGGGCCTACGACATCGGCTACGGCGGCGTTGACCATGTGCTTGCCTCCGGCGAGGACGTCAACATCTTCGTGTTCAACACCGAGGTCTACTCCAACACCGGCGGCCAGGCCTCCAAGGCTTCCAACATCGGCCAGGTGGCGCAGTTCGCCTCTGCCGGTAAGGAACTCAAGAGCAAGAGCCTTGCCGAGATGGCCATGACCTACGGCTACGTGTACGTGGCCCAGATCGCCATGGGTGCCAACAAGGTCCAGACCCTGAAGGCCATTGCCGAGGCCGAGGCTCACAAGGGCCCGTCCCTCATCATCGCCTACGCTCCCTGCGAGATGCACAGCATCAAGGGCGGCATGGAGAACTGCCAGAAGGAAATGGACAAGGCCGTCAAGTGCGGTTACTGGAACCTCTTCCGCTTCAACCCGGACGCCGAGAAGCCCTTCTCGCTCGACAGCAAGGAGCCGGCCGGCGGATACCAGGAGTTCCTGATGAACGAGGCCCGTTACAGCCGCCTGACCCGCGAGTTCCCGGATCGTGCCGAGCGCCTCTTCGCTGCCAACGAGGCCAATGCGAAGGCCCGCTACGAGCACCTGATGAAGCTCAAGGCCCTGTACGAATAATTCGGAATTCGGAGTTCGGAATTATCCGGAATCAAACCAATATGCAGACAGCCCCGGGAGAAATCCCGGGGCTGTTTTTCGTTGCGCGGACGCGGGCGGTGTGGTAGACTGATGACGACAATATGGGAGTAAGGGTGTTGACAGCATGGGATTAAGATCGGCTTTGAAGACAGTTGAAAACAAATCATGGTCTAATGCAAGGGTTCACATCAAGCCGCTGGAAACGGAAGCTGATCTGATATACGCTGCCTGTGAATGTGAACTTGCCGAGGAGCAAAAAGAGCTTGTCAATCCGGCGTGGTTTTCAATCGGAAGAGCATATTTATTCAGAGAAGATAACTACCCGTGTATCATCTATAACGAGCGGTTGTCGCCGATCGGCTTTATGAACTTCTGTAAATGGCTGGGCGAAGGAGACGCTTATTCGTGGAGTTACTTTATTGATCAAGGGTATCAGGGGAAAGGATATGGAAAAGCCGCCGCCACATTGGCTGTTCAAATACTAAAGACTGCGGATGACACGAAACCAATTAAGCTTGCAGCCGAAAAATACAACGAGAGAGCAAAACGCCTGTATTTCTCGCTCGGCTTTACCCTCCTGCCGGAGCTTGATGGAGATGATCTTGTCTTCGGATTATAAATCCTGGTTTTTCGGAATCAACAGACTGCCCGAAACGCATCCCGCTGCGGCAAACTACGCTCCGCCTACAACAAAAAAACACCGTCGTTTCATACGACGGTGTTTTTTATCAGGCAATGATTACAGCTGCTTCTGGGCGTTGATCTTCACGCCGGGGCCCATGGTGGAGGCGGTGACGCAAGAGCGGATGTACTGGCCCTTGGCAGACGCGGGCTTGGCCTTGATGATGGCGTTGAGCAGAGCGGCGTAGTTCTCGTAGAGCTTGTCGGCGCCGAAGCTGACCTTGCCGATGGGGCAGTGGATGATGTTGGTCTTGTCCAGACGGTACTCGACCTTACCGGCCTTGGCTTCCTTGACGGCCTGGGCCACGTTCGGGGTGACGGTGCCGGCCTTCGGGGAAGGCATCAGGCCCTTGGGTCCGAGGATCTTACCGAGACGGCCGACAGTGCCCATCATTTTGGGGTTGGCGATCACGGTGTCGAACTCAAACCAGTTTTCCTTCTGGATCTTTTCCACGTAGTCCATGCCGCCGGCATAGTCGGCGCCGGCCGCGATGGCTTCCTCGACCTGCTCGGGCGGGCAGAACACCAGGACGCGGACGGTCTTGCCGGTGCCGTTGGGCAGCACGATGGCGCCGCGGACCTGCTGGTCGGCGTGACGGCCGTCGACACCCAGCTTCACGTGCAGCTCGACGGTCTCGTCGAACTTCGCCTTGCTGGCGCTGATGACCAGATTCAGGGCCTCCATGGGATCATAGAGTGCCTGCTTATCAATGAGCTTGGAGCTCTCTTTATAATTTTTACCTCTAAACAATGTTGTTTCCTCCTGTAATGTGGTTCGTGTCGGATGGATAAATCCTCCCACTTTTGTGACGGAAGGATCCGTCGGGTAAACGGTGATTCAATCCGCGAGAGTGATTTGCGAGGATTATTTCGTCGCGATGAAGTCGAGAAATCGCCGGAATACTTTGTGTATTTCAAGATTTCAAGACAAAATCACGGCGGAACAAGACCGCAAAGCGCCGAAGCGGTATTGGATCGGCGTTTACCAAAAAGGAGCTGTCAGTCGCCGACGATGACGCCCATGGAGCGGCAGGTGCCAGCGATCATGCTCATGGCGGACTCGATGTCGGTGCAGTTGAGATCTCTCATCTTCTGCTCGGCGATCTTGCGCACGTCTTCCTTGCTGATGGTGGCAACCTTGTCCTTCTGGGGCACACCGGAGCCGGACTCGATGCCGCAGGCCTTCTTGATCAGGAGGGCGGCGGGAGGAGTCTTGCAGATGAAGGTGAAGCTGCGGTCGGAGTAGACGGTGATGACGACAGGGATCATCAGACCCATATCGCCCTTGGTCCGCTCGTTGAAGTCCTTGGTGAACTGACCGATGTTAACACCGTACTGGCCCAGAGCGGGGCCGACGGGGGGAGCCGGAGTCGCCTTGCCGGCGGGAACCTGGAATCTTACGTATCCAACTACTTTCTGTGCCAACTTGGAGCACCTCTTTCTTATTATTCTTTAATGGTTTCGACCTGATCGAGCTCCAGATCCACCGGAGTCTCTCTGCCGAACATCGAGACGACCACACGGACCCGATCCTTCTCGGGTTCGAGCTCGTCCACCGTGCCGATGAAGCCGGACAGCGGGCCGTCAATGACCTTAACGCTGTCGCCCACGGCGTAGCCGACGACGATCTCTCTGCGCTCGACGCCCAGGTCGAGGATTTCCTGCTCGGTCAGGGGGACGGCCTTGCCGTCAGACCCGACGAAGCCGGTCGCGCCGCGAACGTTGTGCACCAGGTGCCAGCTGTCGTCGGTCAGGATCATCTTGACCAGGACGTAGCCGGGGAACACCTTGCGTTCGACGGTCTTCTCACCGTTGTCGGTGAGTTCGGTGACGGTTTCCATGGGGATGTTGACCTCACGGATCAGATCCGTCATTTTGCGGTTTTCCGCTGCTTTCATCACAGCGGCCGCAACCGCGTTTTCATACCCGGAATAGGTATGAACCACGTACCATTTTGCTTCCTCAGCCATGCTGATTTAACCCTTCAGTCCGAGCAGGCCCTGAACCAGCAGTCTTGCGATCTGGTCGAAGCCCCACACGCCCAGTGCAGAGATCAGCATCACGACGACGGAAACGACCGTGTTGTTGACAAGCTGCTTGCGAGTCGGCCATACGACCTTCTTCAGCTCGCTTCTCATCTCACGGAACCACTTGCCCACTCTCTTGAAGAAACCGGGCTTCGTGTCGTCCTTCTTCACGGCGGTGACGGCTTTTACGGGAGCGGCATTGGTTTTCTTTTCTTCAGCCATGTTCACGCATCCTTTCCGAAGCTTACTTGGACTCTACATGCTTGGTGTGCTTTCTGCAGAAGGGGCAATATTTGCTGCGCTCCAAACGGTCGGACGTATTCTTCTTGTTCTTGACCGTGTTGTAGTTCCTCTGCTTGCATTCTTCGCATCTGAGTGTAATTTTAACTCTTGCGCCTGCAGCCATTCTTTCGGCACCTCCTATTTTATTTACCCGCGTCAGTCGCGGGCATTGCCTCCCTGTATGGCACGGAAGACCACTCTGCGGCAAAAAATGCGCGCAAAAAGAAACCTCTCATGCGACAGGTAAGACACACTATACCATAAGTCCCGTGACAGGTCAAGCATTTTTTCCTTGAAAATTCAGACTTTTTTGCCCTTGCGGGACGCAAATTCGCGTGCTATCATGTTGCCGAACAGGAGATGATGAACACTGTGACCTATCAGGAAGCGATCGAATATATCAACGGCGTGCGCTGGCTGGGCTCCAAGCCCGGGCTCGAGCGCATCACGGAGCTGCTGGGCCGTCTGGGCGACCCGCAGAAAAAGCTGAAATTTGTCCACATCGCCGGCACCAACGGCAAGGGCAGCTGCGCGGCCATGACGGCCTCGGTGCTGCGCGCCGCGGGCTACCGCACCGGACTTTTCACCTCGCCCTACCTCTGGCGCTTCAACGAGCGCATGCAGCTCAACGGCCGTCCCATCGAGGACGACGTATTGGCGGCGATCACCGAAACAATCAAGCCGCATGCAGAGGCGATGGAGGACCACCCCACTGAGTTTGAGATGATGACCGCCGCGGCGCTGCTGTGGTACGCGGAGGAAAAATGCGATGTCGTCGTGCTGGAGGTCGGCCTCGGCGGCCGCTTCGACGCGACGAACGTGATCGAAGCGCCGGAAGTGAGCGTCATCATGAACATCGGCCTCGACCACACCGAGATCCTCGGCGACACGCTTGCGAAAATCGCCTTTGAGAAGGCCGGGATCATCAAGCCCGGTTTTCCGTGTGTGCTGTATCAGCAAACGGAAGAGGTAACAGACGTCGTGCGGACGATCTGCGCCGAGCGCGGCAGCGAGCTGCGCATCGCGGATTTTTCGGCGATCAAGCCCGAATTCGACAGCCTCGAAGGCCAGGTCTTTACCTATAAAAATGAGCCGTATGCCATCCCGCTGCTCGGCGCACACCAGATGAAAAACGCCGCCGTCGTGATCGAGGCGGTCGGCGTGCTGCGCGAAAAGGGCTGGCGCATCGAACAGGACGCGCTGGAGCACGGGCTCTACGCCGTCTCCTGGCCGGCGCGCTTCGAGCTGCTGCGCGAGGAGCCGCCCTTCGTGGTCGACGGCGGGCACAACGTGCAGTGCGCCGAGACCGTGGCGGACAATCTCCGCCGCTATTTCCCGGACACGCGCCGTGTGCTGCTGATCGGTGTGCTGCGCGACAAGGACTATGAGGGCATGCTCTCCGTGCTCGCACCGGCGGCGGACGCCTTCGTCTGCGTCACGCCGGACAGCCCGCGCGCACTTCCCGCGGAGGAGCTGGCGGCGTATCTCGAGCGTTATGGCAAGCCTGTCACCGCCTGCGGCAGCATCCGCGAGGGCGTGAGCGAGGCGCAGGATCAGGCCGGGGACGACGCGATGGTCTGCGCGGTCGGCTCGCTGTACATGGCGGGCGAGATCCGGTATTGCATGGGTATGTATTGAGTCTTTTCGGATAGAGGTCTTGGCTTCCCCTTGAGGGGAAGCTGTCGCGAAGCGACTGATGAGGTGTTTCGAGGATAGCTGACCGACGCCACCTCATCCGCCCCGGTGTGCGCACCGGGGCACCTTCCCCTCGAGGGGAAGGCAAAGATGTGTGCCTTTGGTGAGAAGCTGCAAAGGAGTATATCGGAGGAGAAACAATATGCGAACGATGGCGATCGATTACGGCGACGCGCGGATCGGCCTGGCGGTGTCCGACCTGCTGGGCATGTTCTGCGGCGAGGCTTGGACGATGGAGGAGTGGAATATGGAGCGCGCCGCCGTGCGCATCGCCGAGGAGGCGAAAAAGCGCGACGTGGGCACGCTGGTGCTCGGGCTGCCGAAGAACATGGACGGCACGGAAGGACCGCGCGCCGAAAAAAGCCGCGCCTTCCGCGAGCTGCTGATCGCGCAGACCGGTCTGCCGGTCGTGCTCTGGGACGAGCGGCGCAGCAGCATCGAGGCGCACGCCATCCTCCACGCCAACGGCAAAAAGGAAAAGGTCCACCGCCGCAGCGTCGACGCCGTGGCCGCAAGTTTGATCCTCGAGGGCTATCTTGGAAGCGTTTGAAAAGTATTGCAAAATAGACCGCATACATTTATAATTATTCCATCAAGAACTAAGGAGGGATTTCCCATGGATGAACTGCTTCAGAAAATCGGCATCAACTCCCTGTCTTCGCTGCTTTCCGCGATCCTGATCTTCCTGGTCTGCTGGATCGTCATCAAGATCGTCATGAAGGCGGTGGACAGGCTGCTTGTCAAGTCCAAGAAGATCGACGGCGCGCTGACGAACCTCGTCCGCAACGCCATCAACATCCTGCTCTGGATCATTGCGATCATCATTATCGCCAACGCCCTGGGCATCAACACGGCCTCTCTGGTCGCCCTGGTCAGCGTAGCCGGCCTGGCTCTGTCCCTGGCCGTGCAGAACATCATGTCCAACCTCTTCTCCGGCATCACCCTGCTGATCACCAAGCCCTTTGCCGCCGGTGATTTCGTGGAAGTCGCGGGCAAGATCGGCACGATCAAGTCCGTCGGTCTGTTCTACACCGAGATGGACACCCTGGACAACATCGCCGTCAGCATCCCGAACGGCGACGTGACCGCTTCCGTCATCAACAACTACAGCCACGAGCCGCTGCGCCGCGTTGACCAGTACTTCTGCGCCGCTTACACCGAGGACACCGAGAAGGTCAAGGCCGCGATCCTCGAGGCCGCTGCCGAGGACGAGAAGATCCTGCAGGATCCCGCGCCCTTCGTGCGCCTGTTTGAGTACGACGGCAGCATGATCAAGTACGTTTCCCGCGTCTGGTGCAAGAACGCCGATTACTGGGACGTCTACTTTGGCATGAACGAGCGCGTACGCGAGAGCTTCGAGCGCAACGGCGTCAAGATGAGCTTCCAGAACGTCAACGTCCGCATCGTGGAAAAATAAAACAAAACAAACAGCTTTTGCAAAAACGGTCTTTGTTTTCGGGCAAAGACCGTTTTTTCTGCCTGAATTTGCCGGTATACAAGATTTATCCGCCGTTATTTTTCCCGACGCGGCGCATATTAAATCTGCAAAATTCTTTGCAATTTTTGCGCGGAAGGGGAAAAGGGCATGAAAAGAATCATAAGCGCGTTGTGCGCGCTTGTTTTGACGGCTGCGCTGCCTGTCGCAGCCAGCGCGCAGGAGCTGATGCTCGGTGGGCAGCCGGTGGGGATCGAGCTGCAGACCGACGGCGTGGTCGTGGCGGGCTTTGCAGAGGTGGAGACGGAGACGGGGATCTGTTCGCCGGCCAAAGAAGCCGGATTGCGCGAGGGAGACCGCATCGTGCAGATCGGCGATACGCCGGTCACGGCGGCGGAGGATCTGGTCCGGGCCGTGGGCGAGCTGCAGGGCGAAACGGCGGAGATCACCGTGCGGCGTGGCGAGACGAGCCAAACGCTGCCTGTGCAGTCGGTCCGCTCGGCGGACGGACAGTGGATGCTGGGGCTCTGGCTGCGGGACGAGAGCTCCGGCATCGGCACATTGACCTTTTACGACCCGTCCAGCGGCCGCTACGGGGCGCTGGGGCACGGCGTCACCGACGAGACCAGCGGCGAGACGCTGCCGATCCGCGGCGGCCGGATCACCGAGGCTCAGATCGTGAGCGTGACGCCCGGCAGTCCGGGCACGCCGGGCGAACTGACCGGCTGCGCCGAGCGAAGCAGCGCGCTGGGCAGCATTGAAAAGAACTGCGAAAAAGGGATCTACGGCGAGGCGGGCGCCGTCCTCGGCGAAGGCAGCGCCGAGGTGGGAACGCCGACGCCCGGCCCGGCCAGCATGCTGACGACCCTGGAGGGCCGCCGGGTGAAGGCCTACGCGGTGGAGATCAGCCGGGTCTATACCGAGGAGGGCGTGCAGCGCATGCTGCTGACGGTCACCGACCCGCTGCTGCGGGAGCTGGCGGGCGGCATCGTGCAGGGCATGAGCGGCAGCCCGATTCTGCAGGACGGCAGGATCGTCGGCGCGGTGACGCATGTGCTGGTCAGCGATCCCTGCCGGGGCTTCGGCATCGGCATCGCGGATATGCTGGCCGAGGCCGGGATCGCGCCGCAGGATCTGGCGGCGTAGTTTCCCATTTTTCCCGCCCCGCCTTTCGCCGGGATTCTTGCGGCAGGCCGTGTATGCTTGGCTCATCCACATTCACGAGGAGGACGCCCATGCAAGCACTGCGAAGCCGCCCCGGCCTGAGACGGAGCGGGATCTTATATTTATCCACGGACGAGCTGCTGCCCAATCCCGTCCAGCCGCGCCGGAATTTTGACGGCGAGAGCCTGGCCGAGCTGAGTGAGAGCATCAAAAGCTACGGCATTTTGAACCCGCTGACCGTGCGGCTGCGCGGCGGGCGCTATGAGCTGGTGGCCGGGGAGCGACGCCTGCGCGCTGCAAAGCTGGCGGGACTGACAGAGGTGCCCTGCCTGCTCGTCGACGTCAACATGGAGGACGCAAGCCTCCTGGCGCTGGTGGAAAACCTGCAGCGGCAGGATCTGGATTTCATCGAGGAGGCGGCGGGCATCCGCCAGCTCATCCTGCTGTTCGGCATGAGCCAGGAGGAGGCGGCCCGGCGCCTGGGCAAATCCCAGTCCGCGGTGGCCAACAAGCTGCGCCTGCTGCGCCTGCCGCCGGACGTGCTGGACGCGCTGAAGGAGCACGGGCTCTCCGAGCGCCACGGCCGCGCGCTGCTGCGCCTGCCGGACGCGGATCTCCAGCGCGCCGCGCTCCGCCACATCATAGAAAAGGAACTGAGCGTGGCCGCGACCGACGCCTATATTGAAACGCTGCTGAATAACGCCGAAAAGAGCCCGGAAAAGCCGGACGCCCGCCGCACCTTCATCCTGAAGGACGTGCGCGTGTTCCTCAACACGGTCAGCCGCAGCCTGGAGCTGATGAAGCAGGGCGGCATCGAGGCCGGCATGCAGCGCGAGGAGACGGAGGATGCGCTGATCCTGACGATCTCCATCCCAAAATCCCGCGAACATACATAATCCGCCGCTTTCCGCCATAAGATACAGGGAGGCGGTGATGGATATGATCGGTTTCTTTTCCGACCTGCGCTACAAGGAGGTCATCGACGTGCACAGCGGGCTGCGTCTGGGCTACGTCTGCGACGCAGAATTCGACGACCAGGAGGGGAGGCTCTGCTCGCTGATCACGCCCGGACGGGCCAAATGGTTCGGCCTGCTCGGCCGCGAAGACGACTATGTGCTGCCCTGGCAGAGCATCGTGCGCATCGGCGGAGACATCATCCTCGTCGAGGCCGAGACCCTGCAGCGCCGCAAGCGGCCGCGTCACGGACCGCTGTAACCAAAGATGAAAAAGCACCGCCCCGCGGTGCTTTTTTGCTGTCCTCCCGCCGCGGGAACTTCGTGAATCAATTGTGAATTTTCCTGCCCTCTTCCGGCGAAACTATTGACAAAAGCTGGGGCGGATGCTATATTAGCACTCGAAAGGCGAGAGTGCCAACAGTCAGGGACACGGAGTGCTAATCCGGACGAGGCGTGATCATGAGCACGATAAGCGATCGAAAAAAGAAGATTTTGGCCGCCGTGGTGGACGAATACATCCGCACGGCCGAGCCGGTGGGCAGCAAAGCCATCGCGCAGACCGCGCACCTCGGCTGCTCCCCCGCCACGATCCGCAACGAGCTGGCGGAGCTTGTGAACATGGGCTACCTCGAGCAGCCGCACACCTCGGCCGGGCGCGTGCCCACGCCAATGGGCTACCGGATGTATGTCAACGAGCTGATGGACCGACAGAAGCTCTCGCTGGAGGAGACGGAGGACATCAACCGCCGCCTCAACCAAAAGCTGCAGGAGCTGGACGATACGATCGACAACGTCAGCCGCCTGGCCTCGCAGCTGACCGACTATCCGGCCCTCGCGCTCACGACGCAGAGCGCCGTGACGATCAAGCGCTTCGACATCATCTACGTCGACGCCAACACCTTTATCCTCGTGGTGATGCTCTCGAACAACAGCGTGCGCAACAAGCTGGTGCGGCTGCCGATCTCGGTGGACCAGAAAATGATCCAGCGCCTGAGCAGCCTCTTCAACGCGAGCTTCACCGGCATCACCGAGGATCAGATCACGCCGCTGCTCATCAACAGCACCGAGCGCGCCGCGGACGACAGCATGGGCCTGAGTTCTGTGATCGCCGCCTTCGCCATCGAGGTGCTCACCGACAGCAGCACGCCGACCGCCTCCGTCAGCGGTGAAAACCGCCTGCTGGGACAGCCGGAGTTCCGCGACCCGGACAAGGCGCACCGCCTGATGAGCTATCTGTCCGGCGGCGGGCACATCCTCCCGGCGGACGACAGCTTCGGCGGCACCGATGAGGTGCGGGTGCTGATCGGCCCGGAAAACGTGGCCGAGGAGCTGAAGGACTCGAGCGTTGTGATCGCCAGCTACGACGCGGGCGACAACACCCGCGGCCTGATCGGCGTGGTCGGGCCGACGCGCATGGACTATTCCGCTGTGGCCGCGAAGCTCAGCTTCCTGGCAGCCGGGCTCAGCCGCCGTCTGGGAGGCGGAGAGGCGCCGCCGGAAGGCATGCATAACAAACTGATCATCAAGGGAGATAACAGTGATGGCAGCAGATAAGGAAAAGAACGAGACTTCCCCCGCTGCGGAGGAAGAGCAGAAGGCCGAGGCGCCGCAGCCGGAGGCCGAAGCCGAAAAGGAAGGCAAAAAGGAAGAGAAAAAAGAGGAGAAAAAGGCCAAGAAGGAGAAGAAGGAAGAGCCGAAGGAGCCCGATTACAAGGCCGAGCTCAGCGGCGCCAACGACCGTTATCTCCGGCTGCTGGCCGAGTATGACAACTACCGCAAGCGCAGCCAGAAGGAAAAGGACAACCTCTACGGAGACATCAAGGCCGAGACGGTGACGAAGTTCCTGCCGGTGTACGACAATCTGGTGCGCGCGCTGGCGCAGGCCACCGAGGACGAGGCCTTCCGCAAGGGCGTGGAGATGATCATGACGCAGTTTTGCGGAACGCTCGAGAAGCTCGGCGTCACGAAGATCGAGAGCCTCGGCAAGACCTTTGATCCGAAGCTCCACAACGCGGTGATGCACGTGGACGATGAGGAAAAGGGCGAAAACGAGATCGTCGAGGTCTTCCAGGACGGCTTCATGATAGGTGAAAAGGTGATCCGCTTCGCCATGGTCAAAGTCGCCAATTAGTTTTTAGTTCTTAGTTTTCAGTTTTTGGTTCGAATGAACCGGCGCGAGCCGCTTCAGATATATTTGTTAATAAAAATTGCGATATACAGGAGGAAAACATCATGGGTAAAATCATAGGAATCGATCTTGGCACCACCAACAGCTGTGTTGCCGTTATGGAAGGCGGCGAAGCCGTCGTTATCGCGAACGCCGAAGGCGCCCGCACCACCCCGTCCGTCGTGGCATTTGCCAAGAACGGCGAGCGTATGGTCGGCCAGGTCGCCAAGCGCCAGGCCATCACCAACCCCGACCGCACCATCTCCTCCATCAAGCGTGAGATGGGCTCCAACTACCGCGTGACCGTCGACGGCAAGGCCTACACCCCGCAGGAGATTTCCGCGATGGTGCTGCAGAAGCTGAAGGCCGACGCCGAGGCCTATCTGGGCCAGCCCGTCACCGAGGCCGTCATCACCGTCCCCGCTTACTTCACCGACGCGCAGCGCCAGGCCACCAAGGACGCCGGCAAGATCGCCGGCCTCGAGGTCAAGCGCATCATCAACGAGCCGACCGCGGCCGCTCTGGCCTACGGTCTGGACAAGGAAAACGACCAGAAGATCATGGTCTACGACCTCGGCGGCGGCACCTTCGACGTGTCCGTGCTGGAGATCGGCGACGGCGTCATCGAAGTGCTGGCCACGGCGGGCAAGAAGGCCGAGGGCATTGACCTGTCGAACGACAAGGTCGCCATGCAGCGCCTGCGCGAGGCCGCCGAGAAGGCGAAGATCGAGCTGAGCGGCGTGACCACCTCCAACATCAACCTGCCCTATATCACTGCCGACGCGACCGGCCCGAAGCATCTGGACGTCACCCTGACCCGCGCCAAGTTCAACGAGCTGACCCATCACCTGGTCGAGAAGACCATGGGCCCCGTGAAGCAGGCGCTCAGCGACTCCGGTCTGCAGCCGAGCGAGATCAGCAAGGTCCTGCTGGTCGGCGGCTCCAGCCGTATCCCCGCCGTGCAGGACATGGTCAAGTCCCTGGTCGGCAAGGAAGGCTTCAAGGGCATCAACCCCGACGAGTGCGTGGCCATCGGCGCCGCGATCCAGGGCGGTGTGCTCGGCGGCGACGTCGAGGGCATCCTGCTGCTGGACGTCACCCCGCTGTCGCTGGGCATTGAGACCCTGGGCGGCGTTTGCACCCGTCTGATCGAGCGCAACACCACCATCCCCACCAAGAAGAGCCAGGTCTTCTCCACCGCCGCGGACAACCAGACCTCCGTTGAGGTCAACGTCCTGCAGGGCGAGCGCGAGATGGCTGCCTACAACAAGAGCCTCGGCCGCTTCCATCTGGACGGCATTGCCCCGGCCCGCCGCGGCGTGCCTCAGATCGAGGTCACCTTTGACATCGACGCCAACGGCATCGTGAACGTCTCCGCCAAGGATCTCGGCACCGGCAAGGAGCAGCACATCACCATCACCTCCTCCAGCAACATGTCCAAGGAAGACATCGACAAGGCCGTCAAGGAGGCCGAGAAGTATGCCGCCGAGGACGCCAAGCGCAAGGAAGAGGTCGACACCCGCAACCAGGGCGATCAGATGGTCTACCAGACCGAGAAGACCCTGCAGGAGATGGGCGACAAGCTCGATCCGGCCGACAAGAGCGAGGTCGAGAGCAAGCTGCAGGCCCTGAAGACGGCGCTGACCGGCACCGACACCGCGGCCATCAAGCACGCCACCGAGGAGCTGACGCAGGCCTTCTACAAGGTCAGCGAGAAGCTGTACCAGGCGGCGGGCGGCGCCCAGGGCTTTGATCCCAGCCAGGCAGGCGGCCCGAATCCGGGCAACCCGGGCCAGGGCGGCAACGGCGGCCAGGACTACTACGACGCCGACTACACCGTCGTGGACGACGACAAATAAATTCGGAATTCGGAGTTCGGAATTCGGAATTGAGCGCCGCATATGCGGCAGAGAATGAGAGCTTAGAAACGCGCAATTGAGGCGGGGCAATCCTCCGCCTCAATCGTGCGCATTATGGGAGTTACGCCTATGAGCGAAAAACGCGATTATTACGAGGTGCTGGGCCTGCAGAAAGGCGCGACGGCGGAGGACATCAAGAAGGCCTACCGCAAGCTGGCCAAGGCCAATCACCCCGATCTGCACCCCGGCGACAAGGCGGCCGAGGAGCGCTTCAAGGAGATCAACGAGGCCTATGAGGTGCTCTCCGACGACGACAAGCGCGCCAAGTACGACCAGTACGGCCACGCGGCCTTTGACCCCAGCCAGGGCTTCGACGCGGGCGGCTTCGGCGGTTTCGGCGGCTTCAGCGACCTGGGCGATATTTTCGGTGACATTTTCGGCGGCTTCGGCGGCTTCGGCAGCACGCGCAGCAATCCCAACGCGCCGCGCCGCGGCGACAACATCCGTGCCACCGTGAACATAAGCTTTGAGGAGGCGGCCTTCGGCTGCAAGAAGGACGTGGCCGTCGGCCGCGTCGAGACCTGCAGCGACTGCAAGGGCACGGGCTGCGCGCCCGGCACGACCCCGGAGGTCTGCCCGGACTGCAAGGGCAGCGGCACCGTGCGCACCACCCAGCGCACCCCCTTCGGCATGGCGCAGTCCACCGGCCCGTGCAGCAAATGCCGCGGGACCGGCAAGATCATCCACCAGCCCTGCCCGACCTGCCGCGGCATGGGCCAGGTTCGCCGCCAGCACAAGATCAACGTTTCGGTGCCCGCCGGCATCGACGACGGCCAGACCATTTCCCTGCGCGGCCAGGGCAGCTCCGGCGTCAACGGCGGCCCTGCCGGCGACCTGATGGTGACGGTGATCGTCCGCCCGCATGCGCGCTTTGAGCGCGACGGAAGCTCTGTGCTGCTCGAGCAGGAGCTGAGCTACGCCCAGGCGGTGCTCGGCGCGGAGATCGAGGTGCCGACGCTCGACGGGCCGGTGCGCCTGACGATCCCGGAGGGCACGCAGCCCGGCGCGGTGTTCCGTCTGCGGGGCAAGGGCATCCCCTTCCTGCGCGGCGGCGGACGCGGCGACCAGTTCGTGTCGGTCAGTGTGAAGGTGCCGAAGAACCTGACGGGCAGCCAGAAGGAGCTGCTGCGGCAGTTCGCGGCCTCGATGGGCGACCTCGACGGCAGCGGCATCAAGCCGGAGCACGGCGGCATCTTCGGAAAGAAGAGAAAATAAAAAACGGAGTGTGAAAACACTCCGTTTTTTTATTATCAGTTTTGCGGGGATACTTGTCTCACAAAAACTTCTATGCTAAAATAAAATGTCGAAAAATTTGGGAAACGGGGTGTCGACATGCTTCGTTCACCGAACCCGGTGCTCTGGGCGATCCTGCGTCCGCTGCTCCGGCTGATCCTGCGTCTCAAACTGCATTTCCAACCCCGGCGCGCCAAACTGAACGGGCCCTTCGTGCTGCTGTGCAACCACGCGAGCTACTACGACCCGCTGCTGGCCGCCGTGTGCGTCGACCGGCCGCTCTGTTTTGCCGGCGCCGATCCCGCTCCGCGCGCCGGATTTCTGCTCAGCCTCGCCCGCCGTCTGTGCCAGCCGGAAGATCTGTCCTGGCAGGATGCGCTGAACGAGGCCGCCGTCAGCGGCCGCTGCGTCGGCATCTTTCCCGAGGGGCGGCGCTGCCCGGACGGCGTGACCGGCCCGATCCCGGTGGAGCTGGCCGCCCGGATCCAGGCCAGCGGCCTCGGCCTCATGGTGCTGCGCCTCGAGGGCGCCTATCTCACCGCGCCGCGCTGGGCCGAGCGCATCCCGCGCCCCGGCCGGCTGCGCGCCCGCGTGATGCGAACCCTCACGCCCGGCGTGCTGCAGGCCATGGAGACCGACGAGCTGCAGACCCTGCTCGAGCAGGATCTGCGTGAGGACGCCTTTGAGACCGTCCGTCGCCGCCCAGGCCCCTACCGCGGCGAGCACACGGCCGAGCGGCTGGAAAAGCTGCTGTGCGTCTGCCCCAAATGCGGCGCCGTCGGTACGATGGAGAGCCGGGACAACGAGTTTTTCTGCCGCGGCTGCGGCTTTACGACCGTGTATACGCTCAGCGGCGGCTTTCGCGGCGGCAACGTCCCCTTTGAAAATCCCGGCCAGTGGGCGCGCTGGCAGCGCGGGCGCATCCGCCTGGCCTGCGAGAAGGCCGGCGACGGCCCGATCTTCGAGGACGGCGGTTATGAGATCTACGACCTGCGCCACGGCGGCGATCGCATCGGCACCGGCGGACTGCACCTCTACCGCGATCGGCTGGAGCTGCCCACCGGCATCGCCATCCCGGCGGCGGACGTCGTCTCCCTGCGCCTGGTCGGCGGCAGCGGGCTGCGGCTCGAGACCCGGCGGGGCAGCCGCTTTGAATTGAAAACGATCCGCCCGGTCTGTGCGGAAAAATATTTATCCGCCCTAGCTATACTGAAAGAGATTAGGGAAAATGCAGCTGCGGACGAGCCGGAAGAGGCGCCGCAGCCGCAAAGCGCGGAGACCGAAGAGACAGAAACTTCAGATAATACAAATAATAAAGAGGATACAGAGGAGGCAGAAGAATGAACAGAATCGGATTCGACCACGAACAGTACGTCAAGCTCCAGAGCCAGAAGATCCGCGACCGCATCAGCCAGTTCGGCGGCAAGCTGTATCTGGAATTCGGCGGCAAGCTCTTTGACGACTATCACGCCTCCCGCGTGCTGCCGGGCTTCCAGCCGGACAGCAAGGTGAAGATGCTGCTGGAGATGAAGGACGAAGCGGAGATCGTCATCGCCATCTCGGCCGACGATATCGAGCGCAGCAAGCGCCGCGGCGACCTCGGCATCACCTATGACGACGACACTCTGCGCCTGATCGACGCCTTCCGCGGCATCGGGCTCTATATCGGCAGCGTCGTCATCACGCACTACCGCGAGCAGGCCATCGCCGACAAGTTCATTCACCGCCTGCAGGCGCTGGGCATCCGCGTCTACAAGCATTACATCATCCCCGACTACCCCGCCAATATCCCGCTGATCGTCTCGGACGAGGGCTTCGGACGCAACGACTATATTGAGACCGAGCGCAGCCTCGTCGTCGTCACCGCGCCCGGCCCCGGCAGCGGCAAGATGGCCACCTGCCTGAGCCAGCTGTATCACGAATACAAACGCGGCGTGCGCGCCGGCTACGCCAAGTTCGAGACCTTCCCGGTCTGGAACCTGCCGCTCAAGCATCCGGTGAACCTGGCCTACGAGGCTGCCACCGCAGATCTGGACGACGTGAACATGATCGACCCCTTCCACCTGGAGGCCTATGGCGTCAGCACCGTCAACTACAACCGCGACGTGGAGATCTTCCCCGTCCTGGAGGCGATGTTCCGCCGGATCTACGGCGAGAGCCCCTACAAGAGCCCCACGGACATGGGCGTCAACGTCATCGCCCAGTGCATCACGGACGACGAAGCCTGCCGCGAAGCCTCGCGCCAGGAGATCCTGCGCCGCTGGTATGATACGGCCGTCTCCGTCCGCCAGGGCCTGTCCCAGCCGGAAGAGCTGCGCAAGCTGGAGCTCATCATGAACTCCCTCGACATCACGCCGGAGGATCGGCCGGTCGTCGCCGCGGCGCTCAAGCGCGCGGAGGAGACCGGCGGCCCGGCCATGGCGCTTGAGCTGCCGGACGGCAGCATCGTCACCGGCAAAACGAGCTCTTTGCTGGGCGCGGCCTCTGCCTGCCTGCTCAATGCGCTCAAAAAGCTCGCCGGCATCGACAAGAAGCTGCTGCTGATCGCGCCGGGCATCATCCAGCCCATCCAGCACCTGAAGGTGGAGCACCTGGGCAACCACAACCCGCGCCTGCACACCGACGAGCTGCTGATCGCCCTGTCGATCTGCGCGGTGACTAACCCGATGGCGGAAATCACGATCGACCAGCTCAATTTCCTGCGCGGCTGTGAGGCGCACTCCTCGGTCATCCTCTCCCACGTGGACGCCGATCTCTTCAAAAAGCTGGGCGTGAACCTCACCACCGAAGCGAAATACCAGGCCAAGAAGCTGTACCATAAATAAAGAACTTCAAATAGAAAAAAACCACGGGAAAGCAGAACTTTTCCGTGGTTTTTCTGTTCTTTTGGCGAAGGCCTTGACGGGAAACGGGAAATCCCATAGCCTGTCTCTCGGAGGTGGTCATCGGGAATGAAAAAAGGGATTTGCATGATCCTGGCGCTGCTGCTGACGGCGTCCGCCAACCTGCACGTCTGTGCCCGTCTGAGCGCGGACAGCGGCGCGGTTTCGGAGCTGTTCAGCATGGGCGCCGTTGTGCGCGGCCTCCGGGCGGCCGAGGCCGCGGCGGCGGAGCTGTCAGACGGACTGGGTGCTCCGCCCGGGCTGAAAGCAAGTCTGGTCCTGTCCTTGCCGCCGCCCTCGGACGCAGCGGGCGGAGTCAGTGATTTCCTGCTGCGGCAGACGCCGGGCGTGGCGCTGCGGGCGGCCTGCCGCGTCAACGGACTGTACATAGGATGCACTGCCGAGGAGGACAAGCTCCGTGAGGCGCTGCGGCGGCATATCTTCGGCACGCGGCCGCCGGGCGCGGTCAGCGGCCGGTATACGGAGGAGATCGAGATCCGCCCGGTTTACACCCGCCCGGGGCGGGAGAGCACGGCGGAGGATCTGTGCATGCTCGTCACCGGCCTTGTCCCGGTGATGTACACCGACGGCGAGGGAAAAGTCATCGCGGGTTAAACCAGGCACAGCAGCGAGAGCGTTGCCGCGCCGAAGTACATCCAGGCGCGAAAGCTCTTTTTTCCGGTGAACAGGGTGGTCAGCGCGCAGACGCAGCCGGCAGCGAGCACGCAGACCAGCCAGAACGACTGCAGACGCAGGGGCGTGAAGCCGAAGCAGTCGATGTACAGGCCCAGTTTGGAGGCCGCGATCACCGCGAACAGCAGGCTTTCGCCCAGCAGCACCGCGGCGAGGACGCGCAGCAGCGTCTGCTCCCGCAGCGAGAGCGAAGGCAGCCGCGAGGCCAGCCACAGCAGCGCAAAGTTTACCGCCATCACCCGGCACAGCTCGAAAAAGCCCTGCCGAGCGTATTCGGCCACCACAAAGCCTTCGGGCAGCGTGCGGGTGAAGGCGCCGAACAGATAGCGTGCCTGCAGGATGAAAAAGGCGAGGTAGAGCAGCGCAAAGGCCGCCATCAGCACGGCAAAAACCGGCGCGGGCACCCGGCGCAGGGTCGCCAGCCAGGTCTTGAGCCGGCTGCCGCGAGCCCGGATCAGCTCTGCATCCTCCCGCGCGGCGCCGGCCAGCAGACCGAAGACGTACGCGCCGACGGGCAGGGAGAAGAGCAGGCGGATCCCGTCAAAATCAAAGGAAAACCAGCTGGCAAAGTCCTTGAGCAGCGCGCCGAAGCCCTCGTCCGCCCGCATCAGCAGCTGCACGGCCTTGGCAAAAAGCAGCACGGCGGCGAGCACCGCCGCGGCGCTCCAGACGAGCGTTTCGGTCTTCACGCGCTTTTCGCCGCGGCCGAGGTGCTTCAGGCCGTACCAAAGGCTGCGGACGCGCAGGAAAAAGTGCTTGAAGGGGAAGATAATGAAACCATTGAGCGCGTCGAGCGGCAGCAGATGCCCGCTTTCGCCCTCACTGAGCCGTCCGCTGCGGCTGAGTACCCACCAGACGGCGAAAATGTGGAGGAAAAACAGCGGGAAAAAGGCCTCTTCCCAGGCATTGTAACGGTCAAAGACCACCGAGGCGGTGAGAACCAGCATGCAGCCGAGCCAGACCCAGCTTTCGCGCGGCCGCGGGGTCTCGCGGTGCAGCAGCTCCGCGAGACCGATGAAGGCGGCCACAAAGACCAGCAGCCATCCGGGCTGCTCCAGATCGAACCAGATCCAGCCCAGCACATAGCAGGCGAGCGCCGCGGCGATTTCCACCCAGGAGGCGGAAAAGCGCGGTTTTTCCGGCAAAATGGGTGCAGGCATTTCTCCGGCGGAGAGCTCCTCCCCCGGCAGTTTCGTATCGTTCATATGATGCTCCTTTCGTTTGCAGGCTCCCTTTCGCAAAAAGGGAGCTGGCGCAAAGCGCCTGAGGGTTTTCCACTCATCAGGGTTGAAGAAACCCTCCACCGCGCGGGCGCGGTCCCCCTCCCTTCTGCGGAAGGGAGGCTTCTTACGGCTTATACTCCAAGATATCCCCGGGCTGGCAGTCCAGGGCGCTGCAGAGGGCCATCAGCGTGGAAAATCGGATGGCCTTGGCCTTGCCGGTCTTTAAAATGGAAAGATTCGCCGGGGTGATGCCGATGCGCTCGGCCAGCTCTCCGCTCGAGATCTTCCGTTTGGCCATCATGACGTCCAGATTGACTAAAATCTCCATCGCCGCGCCCTCAGATGGTCAGATCCAGCTCGGATTTCATGGCGATCGCCTGCTGGAACACGTTTTTGACGACGCGGACGATCAGGCACATAAAGCCGGCCGCGGCGGTAATGAGCAGGAAGGACGGGTAATACAGCGCGCTGACGAGGCACAGCAGCGCCGCGCCCACGCAGCACCAGCTGACGATGCGAAGCCGGCGGACGTTCTCTGCGGTGAAGATCTCGCCGCGCTTGATGCTGCCCAGAAGCCCCCAGAGCTTCCACAGCAGCAGCCAGGCAAACACGCTGCAGGCATAGACTGTCGCGGTGAAATACCAGACGCTGCCGCGGTCGAGCCCGCGCAGCAGCACAAACCAGCTCGCCGCCCAGTAGCAGCCGATATCCAACGCCAGCAGCAGCGCGGCAAAAACCGCCGTGCAGATCTGCGTCAGCAGAATGCTCTGATCTTTATCCCAGTTCATGAGCCCTTCCTCCTCTGGCTTTCTATGGCAGTATCATAACATTCAACTTATCGCTTGTCAATGAAAAATTATCGTTTTTCAATAAAACCACGATGGCAAAAAAGGATGGCGCTTTCGCTCCACCCTTTTCTGAAAACTAAAAACTGAAAACTAATCCTCCGTGCCGATGGCCTCCAGCTCGCGGGCGATGGCGTCCACCTTGTCGCTGAGGTCGTCGGGCGCGGCCTCGTCGGCGGGCGCTTCGGCTTCGGAGAAGCTGCGCAGCTCGCCGCTGAGATCCTCCATCATGCCCAGCAACTGCACGCGCAGCCGCTGTTCCAGCTCGCCCAGGCGCTGCGGCATCTCACGCCGCTGCGCTTCGGCTTCGGCGTTGGCCTCGCGGCAGTTGCGCTCGGCCTCGGCGGTCATCTCCCGGCTGAGGCGTTTCGCCTCGGTGAGGATCTTTTCGGCCTGGGTCTGCGCGTCCGCGATGATCTGCTGGGCGATGGCCTTGGCGGACAGCAGCGTGTCGCCGATCTCGTCCTTCTGGCCGTGCAGGGCGTAGAGCTGGCGGCCCAGGAGCTCGTTTTCGCGGTTCAAGAGCAGAGCCTGCCGCTTGATATCATCCAGCACAGCCTCCACCTTGTTGGCGTTATAGTATTTTTTCTTGACGAGGTCAATGTTGATCGCGTCGAAATAGGCCTGATCGAGCGCCATACCGCACCTCCTGTCCAAAGCGGGATCCTTGAAATTATAGAAAGTATAGCAGATTTTTCCGGCCAAATCAACTGCCCGCGCGCGAAAGAGCGGGGAATTTGACAAGCGGGCGGAAGACTTGTTATAATCCCCTCATCAAACACAGAGGGGCAAGCCAATGACAAGAAAACCGAAACTGATCGCCTTTGACCTGGACGGCACGCTGCTCGACAGCCGCAAGGGTCTTTCCGAGCGCAATCGCCGCGCGCTGATCGCCGCGGGCGAGGCAGGGATCTGGCTCGTGCCGGCCACGGGGCGCATCCCGGCGGGCCTGCCGGAGGAGCTTCGCGGCATGCCGGGCCTTCGCTGGGGCATCCTCTCCAATGGCGCGGAGATCTATGACTTTGAGACGCAGCGGATCGTGCACCGCGAGGAGATCCCGCTCGACACGGCGCTGGACGTGCTGGACTACGCCGAGTCCCTCGGCCTGCCCTATGACTGCTATCAGGACAACTGGGGCTATATTTCGGAGGCGGTCAAGGCCCGCGCGCCGGAGTTCATCCCCGATCCCGGCATCCTCGATCTGATGGAGCGGCTGCGCACGCCGGTGCCGGAGCTGCGCGCGTATCTGCGCGGCAAGGGCGAGGCGCTGCAGAAGCTGCAGCTGTATTTCACCGATCTGGCTCTGCGCGAGCGTCTGCTACGCGAGCTGCCGGAAAAGTACCCGATGCTCGCCGTCACGACTTCGATCCCCTTCAACATCGAGATCAACAGCGCCCTGTCCACCAAGGGCCGTGCGCTGGAAAGCCTCTGCAAAATGCTGGGCATCGATCCGGCCGAGACGATCGCCTTCGGCGACGGCAGCAATGATATTTCGCTGCTGCGCGCGGCAGGCTGCGGTGTCGCGATGGAAAACGCGGAGCCCGCGGTCAAGGCGGCGGCCGACCGCGTCACGCTCACGAACGACGCGTCCGGCGTGGCAATGGTGCTGGAAGAATATCTGTGAATTCGGAATTCGGAGTTCGGAATTCGGAATAAACAGCCCGAGGGCGGATGCAAGATCGCATCCGCCCTCGGCTTGCTTTTGGATGATTACCGCAGGGTCTCGAGCAGCGCTTCGACCTGTTCGGCCAGGGCTTTCAGAGAACCCGGCGTGAAAGGAGAGGGGAAGCCCGCCTCTTCCAGCAGGTCGGTCCAGACCTTTTCGCCGCCCTGCTTCGACAGACGCAGGTAGCGCGCGAAGGCGTCGGCATAGTCCTTGCGGCTGGCCAGCAGGAAGTGGAAGGCGGCCGTCTGCGCCAGGCAGTAGTCAATGTAGTAGAAGGGGCTTTCGTAGATGTGCATCTGGTACTGCCAGCGGGTGCCCTTGTCGAGATAGGGCATGCCCTCAAAGGAGATGTGCGGGCGGAACTGCTTTTCCAGCTTGAGCCACTCGGCGTCGCGCTCGTCGGGCGTGAGCTCGGGGTGCTCGTAGACGATGTGCTGGAAGGCGTCGACCATGGTGCCGTAGGGGATGAAGGAGAAGCTCTCGAGCGCGTGCATGTATTTGTACTTCTCCGCGTCCGCGCCGAAGAACTTTTCCATGTAGGGCCAGGCAAAGAACTCCATGCTCATCGAGTGGGTCTCGGCGGTCTCCATGCCGCCGCAGCCGAGCTCGAGCGCAAAGCGGTTATCGACGATGAGGTAGGCGTTGAGCGCGTGGCCGGCCTCATGGGTCACGACGTCCACGTCGCCGGCGGTGCCGTTGAAGTTGGCGAGGATGAAGGGCTGCTTGTACTTGGCAAATTCGGTGCAGTAGCCGCCGCCCCACTTGTTCTTGCGGGACTCGACGTCGAAGGCGTCGTTTTCGAGCATCATGTCGATGAAGGCGCCGGTCTCCTCGCCCATGGCGTGGTACATCTCCTTCGCCGCGGCGAAGATCTCCTCCTTGCCGCGCGGCGCGGGATCGCCGCCGGGGATGATCACGCCGTCGTCGTAGAAGTGGTAGTCCTCGATGCCGAGGCGCCTGGCGTTCTCCGTGCGCAGACGGGCCACGACAGGCACGATGTCGCGCAGGACGTTTTCGCGGAAGGTTTTGACCTTCTCCTGGTCGTAGCAGAGGCGGCCCATGCGGTAGTAGCCGAGTTCGACGAAGTTGACGTAGCCCATCTTCTTCGCCATGCGGTCGCGGACCTTCACCAGCAGGTCGAAGATCTCGTCCAGCTCCGCCTTGTGCGCCTCCAGACCGCGGCCGAGCACCTCATAGCATTCTTTGCGGGTGGCGCGGTCGGCGTCCTTGGCGTATTTCATCAGCGAGGCGCGGGGCAGGGTCTCGCCGCGGAACTCAAATTCCATCGCACTCATCAGGTCGGAATAGCGGCGCACGAGCTTGTTTTCTTCGACCATATCCTCGATCACGGCCTCGGACATGGACTTTCTGGCCACCTCCATCGACTGGAACAGCACCGGAGACAGAGCCTTTTCCAGCTCGGCGCGGAAGGGCGAATCCAGCAGGGCAGAGGCATACTGGATCGTGTAATTGCTGACCGCGGGGCCGATCTCGTCGTAGTATTCGTTTTCGGCCACGTAGAACTCGTCCACGGTGTTGATCGTATAACGCATGGAGGCGAGGCTTGCATTGGTGGAGAACTCCAGTTCGATCTTCAGATAATCCTCGCGGGCTTTCAGGATCTCCTCGACGCTCGTCGCATTCTGGATGCGGGGGATCACGTCTTCCATCACGGCGGCGACTTCCTCGAGCGTAACGCGGCGATAGGGCAGTTCGGGCACTTTCATGGCGTTTTTCCTTTCTGACAATCAGTAAATGGGGCATTTTTCTGCTTTCACTATACAGGAGATTCTAAATTTTTTCAATCCTTATATGCAAAGCGGGAAAACTGTGGTATATTGATACATACCAAAATTGACCGCAGTAAAGGAGGATCCGGGATGGAAAGCATCAACCGTGAACTTCTGGACTTTATTGACAAAAGCCCCACCGCCTGGCACGCCGCGGCGAACATCGCCGCCGAGCTCGAGCGGGCGGGCTATACCCGCCTCTATGAGGAAGAGGACTGGCAGCTGCGCGCGCCCGGTAAATATTACGCCGTGCGAAACGGCTCCGCCCTCATCGCCCTGAACCTGCCGGAGGAGGCCGACGGCTTTCTCATCATGGCCGCGCACGGCGATTCCCCCGCCTTCCGCGTCAAGGACGGGGGCGAGGAAAAGACTCTCGGGCTTTACAGCCGCCTCGCCGTGGAAAAATACGGCGGCATGCTCTGCAGCACCTGGCTGGACCGCCCGCTGTCCCTCGCCGGCCGCGTCGCCGTGCGGGAAAAGGGCGGCATCACGATGAAGCTGGTGAATATCGACCGCGACCTGCTCGTGATCCCGAACCTCGCCATCCACATGGACCGCTCGGCCAACGAGGGCAAGAGCTTCAACGTCAACGTCGACATGATCCCGCTGATCGGCAGCGCCGAGAGCAAGACCGGCCTGAACGCCCTGATCGCCGGGGAGCTCGGCGTGAAGGAGGAGGATATCGTCAGCCGCGAGCTGAACCTCTATCCGCGCACGCCCGGCACGGTCTGGGGCGCCGAGAACGAATTTATCTCTGCGCCGCGGCTGGACGATCTGCAGTGCGCCTTCGGATGCCTGAAGGGCTTTCTGCAGGCGGAAAAGCCGAAAAAGGCCACCGTTCTGTGCGTCTTCGACAACGAGGAGGTCGGCAGCGGCACCCGCCAGGGCGCGGATTCCGGCTTCCTGGACGATATGCTCAGCCGCGCCTGGGCTTCCCTCGGCCGCACGGACGCGCAGTACCGCGCGGCGCTCGCGGGCAGCTTCATGGTCTCGGCCGACAACGCCCACGCCATCCACCCCAACCATCCGGAATTTGCCGACCGCAGCGAGCGCCCGGTCATGAACGGCGGCATCGCCATCAAGTTCAACGCCTCCATGAGCTATACGACCGACGGCCTCTCCGCCGCCGTGTTCTCCGAACTCTGCCGCGCGGCCGAAGTGCCTGTGCAGCGCTATGCCAACCGCCCCGACCTGCGCGGCGGCAGCACGCTGGGGCATATCAGCCTCGCGCACGTGTCGGTGCCGACGCTGGATATCGGCCTTGCGCAGCTGGCGATGCACTCGAGCTATGAGACCGCCGGCGCGAAGGACACCGAATATCTGGTGCGCGCCGCCCGCGCCTTCTATGAAAGCGGCTACCGGGTCAATGGAGAGCGGATCGCGCTCAGCTAAGGAGAATCATCCATGAAATGCAAGAAAATCCTCTGCGCGGCGCTGGCGCTGCTGATGCTGCTGGCACTGACCGCCTGCGGGGAAAACATGTCCTATAAGGTGCGCAGCGTGACCACACTGGTGGAGCAGGAATACTCCCTGGCCTTCCGCAACGACGATCCGCTGCGGGACTATGTGGTGGCTGCGATCGAGGAGCTCAACGCCGAGGGGCGCGTCGAGGAACTCAGCCGCAAGTGGTTTGGCCGCAATGCCGTCGACTTCGGCAAAAAGGCGGACGCGCTGTCCGCGCTCGAGCCGCCGGAGCCGCATACCCTGCTGCTGGGCGTGGACATCAACTCCTTCCCGATGGCCTATATGCAGGACGGCAACTTCTGGGGCTTCGACGTGGAGCTGGCCGGTTTCGTCTGCGACCGGCTGGGCTGGACGCTGCAGGTGCTCTCCATCGACAAGGAAAACGTCTATGTCGAGCTGTACTCCGGCAATATCGACGTGGCCTGGGGCGGCGTCGCGCTGGACCAGAAGGAGCTTGACGCGGGCCGGTACACGCAGTACGGACCCTATATCGAAAACGACATCGTCGTCGTCACCCGCGACGGCTCGCGCATTTCCGGCGCGGGTGGCCTGAAGGGGAAGACGATGGCCATGCCCACCACGCCGGAGGCCACCGCCGCGCTGGAGACGCAGCCGAAGCTGATGGAGAAGCTCGGCCAGATCAGCCGCATGCCCGGCGGCACCACCGACTGCTTCGCCGCGCTCTATGCCGGCGACTGCGACGCCGTGCTGACCGATTCCACCGCGATGCTGTACTACAACTCGCACTGATTTCTGTTTAAAAATGTACGGAGGATCTTAGGAATCTCTAAGATCCTCCGCTTTTTTGTTGACCGCGCGGCGCTTTGGTGATAAAATATCATGAATTATTATCTGCATGGAGAACATTCAATGTTTATTGCCGATCAGTGGAAAGATTTTGAGCTGCTGGACTGCTCGCGCGGGGAAAAGCTGGAGCGCTGGGGCAGCTATTATCTGGTGCGGCCCGATCCGCAGGCCATCTGGGACACGCCGCGGCGCAATCCCCATTGGAACGACCGCGACGCGCGCTATCGCCGCAGCGAGACCGGCGGCGGCAGCTGGGACAAGGGAAAACTGCCCGAGAGCTGGAAGATCCGCTACGGGGAGCTGACTTTCCACGTAAAGCCCATGAACTTCAAGCACACCGGCTTATTCCCGGAGCAGGCCGCCAACTGGGACTGGGCCATGAAGAAGATCCGCGCAGCCGGACGGCCGATCCGCGTGCTGAACCTCTTCGGCTACACCGGCGCGGCCACGGTGGCCTGCGCGAAGGCGGGCGCCGAGGTCTGCCACGTGGACGCGGCCAAGGGCATGGTGGCCTGGGGCAAGGACAATGCCTTCGCCTCCGGCGTAGGCGAGGCGCCGATCCGCTGGATCGTGGACGACTGCGCGAAATTCGTCGAGCGGGAGATCCGCCGCGGCAAGCGCTACGACGCCATCATCATGGACCCGCCCTCCTACGGGCGCGGCCCCGGCGGCGAAGTGTGGAAGCTGGAGACGAATCTCTGGCCCTTCGTGTCGCTCTGCGCGGGCGTTTTGAGCGAGGACCCGCTGTTCGTGCTCATCAATTCCTATACTACGGGTCTGTCCGCCTCGGTGCTGAGCTATGTGACCGAGAGCATCTTCACCAAAAAGTTCGGCGGCCGCAGCGACAGCCAGGAGCTCGGCCTGCCCGTGACAGACACCGGCCTCGTGCTGCCCTGCGGCGCGACGTGCCGGTGGGAAAGATGATTTCCGCTGCCGGCGGCAGATGAAGGAAATCATCTTTCACCGCAGCCGCGCCGTTGGCGGGCCGAGGCGATCAAGCCCGGCCCGGGAACAGCAAACGCGGCAAGGCGGAAAAGATGATTTCCGCTGCCGGCGGCAGATGAAGGAAATCATCTTTCACCGCAGCCGCGCCGTTGGCGGGCCGAGGCGATCAAGCCCGGCCCGGGAACGGCAAACGCGGCAAGGCGGAAAAGATGACCGCCGCACAGTTAAGAGAGCATATCAGGAAGAATGATTTATGACCGTCATTGAATTTGAACAGGTGCATTTCACCTATCCCGGCGGCGAGCGGGAGATCCTGTGCGGGATCGACCTCAGGATCGAATCCGGGAGCTTTGTGGCCGTGCTGGGGCACAACGGCTCCGGCAAGTCGACGCTTGCCAAGCATATGAACGCCATCCTGACCCCGACGGAGGGGCGCGTGCTGGTGCACGGCATCGACACCGCCGATGAAAGCCGCCTGCTGGACGTGCGGCGCAAGGTGGGCATGGTGTTCCAGAACCCCGACAACCAGATCGTCGCCAACGTCGTCGAGGACGACGTGGCTTTCGCACCGGAAAACCTCGGCGTGCCGCCGGAGGAGATCCGGCAGCGGGTGGACACGGCGCTCAGGCAGGTCGGCATGTATGAATTCCGCCAGCACGCGCCGCACCTGCTGTCCGGCGGACAGAAGCAGCGCGTGGCCATTGCGGGCGTGATCGCCATGCAGCCGGACATCATCGTGCTCGACGAGCCGACCGCCATGCTCGACCCCCAGGGCCGGCAGGAGGTCGTCAGCACCGTCACCCGCCTCTGCCGCGAGAACGGCATGACCGTGGTGCTCATCACGCACCACATGGACGAGTGCGTCGGGGCCGACCGCCTCGTCGTCATGTCCGAGGGACGGATCGTGGCCGACGGAAGCCCTGCCGCCGTCTTTTCGCAGGTGGAGCTGATGGAGCGCGAGGGCCTGACCGTGCCGGAGACGACCCGCCTGCTCTTTGACCTGCGCGCCGAGGGCTTCGACCTGCCGCTGGACGCGCTGGACACCGAGGCCTGCGCCGACGCGATCGCCGGCAGCTTGAAAAGATCCTGAATATCCGTTGGAGAAGAAATATGCCAGAACTTCGTGTTGAGGCCCTGACGCACGTCTACAGCGCAGGGACCCCGTTTCAGAAAACCGCGATCGAGAATATCACGCTGAGCATCCCGCAGGGGCAGATGGTCGGCCTGCTGGGCCATACCGGCTCCGGCAAGTCCACCTTTATCCAGCATCTCAACGCCCTGCTGCAGCCCACGTCCGGCAAGGTGACTTATGACGGCAGGGACATCAACGCCGACAAGTACACCCGCCGCGACATCAAGGGACAGGTGGGGCTGGTGTTCCAGTATCCGGAGTATCAGCTGTTTGAAGAGACCGTATACAAAGACATTGCCTTCGGCCCGAAGAACCAGAGGCTGAGCGAGGCGGAGGTCGACGAGCGCGTGCGCGAGGCGGCCGACTTTGTCGGCGTGAAGGAAAAGTATTTCACGCGCTCTCCGCTGGAGATCTCCGGCGGGCAGAAGCGCCGCGTGGCCATTGCGGGCGTGATCGCGATGCGTCCGGGCGTGCTGATCCTGGACGAGCCCACCGCGGGCCTCGACCCGGCCGGCTGCCGCCAGATCCTGGATAACATCCGCAATTACCGCGACAAGACCGGCTCCACGGTGATCCTTGTCAGCCACAACATGGACGACGCGGCCCGTATGGCCGAGCGCCTGATCGTTTTCGACCACGGCCATGTGGCCATGGATGGCACGCCGGAGGAGGTCTTCTCCCGCCCGGAGGAGCTGATCGCCATCGGCCTCAACGTGCCGCACGCCGCCGCCATCGCCATGGCGCTGCGCAAGCGCGGGGTGCAGCTCGAGGGCTCGATCTACACCCACGAACAGCTCAAGGCCGCTGTCTGCAGGGCAAAGGAGGCGGGCGTATGCTGAAAGACATCACGCTGGGCCAGTACTTCCCCGGCGATACCGTCGTCCACCGCCTCGATCCGCGCACGAAGATCGTGCTGCTGATCGTGTATATCGTGGCGCTGTTCCAGGCGGTCAGCTGGTGGAGCTATGCTCTCGTGGCCTTCGTCACCGTGCTGGCCATGATCCTGGGGCATATCACGCCGAAAAACATCTTCAAGGGCCTCAAGCCCATGCTGTTCATCATCGCGCTCACGGCGCTGCTGAACGTCTTTTACACCAAGGGCACGCCCGTCGTCGAGGGCTGGATCATCACCTGGGAGGGCATCGGCCGCTCGGCGCAGATGATTTTGCGCATCGTGCTGCTCATCGCCGGCACCTTCCTGCTGACCTACACCACCAGCCCCATCGCCCTGACGGACGGCCTGGAAAAGCTGCTCAATCCGCTCAAGAAGCTCAAGGTCCCCGTGCACGAGATGACGCTGATGATGAGCATGGCGCTGCGCTTCATCCCCACGCTCATCGAGGAGACGGACAAGATCATGTCCGCCCAGAAGGCCCGCGGCGCGGACTTTGAGACCGGCAGCCTGATGCAGCGCGCCAAGGCGCTGCTGCCGATCCTGGTGCCGCTGTTCGTGTCGGCCTTCCGGCGCGCCGACGAGCTGGCCGTTGCCATGGAGAGCCGCTGCTACCACGGCGGCGAGGGCCGCACGCGCATGAAGCAGATGAAGCTGCAGGGCATCGACTACGCCGCCTTCGCGCTGGGCGCGCTGTTTCTGGCGGCGGTCATCGTGCTGAGGCATTTTGGATTATGAGAAACATCGCTTTGCGGCTGAGCTATGACGGGACGAGCTACCACGGCTGGCAGGTGCAGAAAAGCGAGGTCAGTGTGGCAGAAACCCTGGAGACGGCGCTGACGAAGATCTGCGGCCATCCGGTGAAAACCGTCGGCTGCGGCCGCACGGACGCGGGCGTGCATGCCCTGCGCTACTGCGCCAATTTCCGCACGGATTCCACGATCCCGATCGGGCGCTTCCCGCTGGCGGTCAATTCCCGTCTGCCGGCGGATATCGCCGTGACGGACGCGGTCGAAGCGCCGGAGGACTTCAACGCCATCGGCTCGTGCATAAAAAAGGAATATATCTATAAAATACTCAACAGGAACATCCGCGATCCCTTCCTGGAAAACCGGGTCTGCTTCTATCCGCAGCACCTGGATCTGGAGCGGATGCAGGCTGCGGCGCGCGCCTTTGAAGGCAGGCACGATTTTCGCGCCGTGCGCTCCCTCGGCACCGAGACGAAGACCACCGTGCGCACCGTGCACTGGTGCCGCGCGGAGAAGGACGGGGACCTCATCACCGTCTCCATCTGCGCCGACGGCTTTTTGTACAACATGTGCCGCGCCATGGTGGGCACGATGGTCTACGCCTCCTACGGCAAGCTCGAGCCGGAGGACATCCCGGCGCTGCTGGCCGCCGGCGACCGGCGTCTGACCGGACCGACCATGCCGCCCCAGGGCCTGTACCTCAACAGGATCTGGTATGAGGGCGCTGTTGGGGAAATGATGGAAAAAGACTAAGCAAGATTTGTTCACAATTGGCTGATATACTGTTTTGTGAGATCAAAAAGGGATCTCCGGGAGAAAAGAGGACCTACATATGACACTGATAATCAACATTGTATTGCTGGTCATTATTGCTCTGTGCACCTGGGGCGGCTTCAAGCGCGGCCTGGTGGGCGGCATCGCGGGGCTGCTGGCCATCGTGATCGCTCTTTTCGGCGGGAGCCTCCTCTCCGCCACTTATTCCGGCGAGGTGATCCCCGCCCTCAAGCCCTTTGTCGGCGGCATCATCGACACGCCGTCCACCCGGGACTCGATCCTGGAGGAGATGGGCTACGGCGGCAGCGACAAATCCCTCAACGATATCCTGGCAGAGGATCCGTCCCTCAGCTATGACTACGCCTACGGATGCATGGAGTTTGTGGGCTTCTCCGCCGATCGCTGCACGGAGCTGGCCAACCGCGCCTCCGCGCTGCGGGAGGAGAACGCCGGGATGAGCATGACGGAGGCGGTGGTCGACGTGCTGTGCGACACGGTCACCTATGTGGGCGGTCTGCTGCTGGCTTTCCTGATGATCCTGATCATCCTGGTCGCGCTGGCCAACGTCGGCAATCTCTCCTTTCGGCTGCCCAACATGGAGAGCCTGGATGAGATCGGCGGCGCGGTACTGGGCTTTATCCGCGGCTTCCTCTACTGCGTGCTGCTGTGCTGGGTGCTGAGCTTCTTCGGCGCCGTCATCGGCCGCGACACGCTGGAGAGCACGGCGCTGGCCCGCTTCTTCCTCTCCTTTGACTTTATCACCCGCGGACTGCTGTAAGTCCGCATTCCGAACTCCGCATCTTCTTTGGAGGTATTTATGCAGCCTAGCCTTTGCTCCCGCTGCGGCAAAAACCCGGCGGTGGTATTCATCACAAAACTCGAAGCAGGCCAGACAAAGAACGAAGGCCTGTGTCTCAAGTGCGCCCGCGAGCTGCACATCAAGCCCGTGGACGACATGATCCAGAAGCTCGGTCTGACCGACGAGGATCTCGACAGCTTTTCCGGCAACATGCTCAATGCCATGAACGGCGTGGAGGAGCTGATGAGCGCCTCCGAGGGCGATGAGGAAAACGAGGACGACGAGGGCAAAACCGCCACCTTCCCCTTCCTCAACCGTCTCTTCGGCGGCCCCAACGCGCCGCAGAACCAGCAGCCGGGCAATAACGAGCGGCCCCGCGAGGGCGGCAAGGACGCACCGCGAAAGACCAAGTTTTTGGGCAATTACTGCATCGACCTGACGGCCCGCGCCCGCGAGGGAAAGCTCGACCGCATGATCGGCCGCGAGGAGGAGCTGGAGCGTGTGATTCAGATCCTCAACCGCCGTCAGAAGAACAATCCCTGCCTGATCGGCGAGCCCGGCGTCGGCAAGACCGCCATCGCCGAGGGCCTCGCCCAGCGCATCGCCATGGGCCAGGTGCCCTATAAGCTGCAGGATAAGCAGGTCTATCTGCTCGACCTGACCGCGCTTGTGGCCGGCACGCAGTTTCGCGGCCAGTTCGAAAGCCGCATGAAGGGTCTCATCGAGGAGATCCGCAAGCAGGGCAACATCATCCTTGTCATCGACGAGGTGCACACCATCGTCGGCGCGGGCGACGCCGAGGGCAGCATGAACGCCGCCAATATCCTCAAGCCCGCCCTCTCGCGCGGCGAGATCCAGGTCATCGGCGCGACCACCTTTGCCGAGTACCGCAAGCACATCGAAAAGGACTCCGCGCTCGAGCGCCGCTTCCAGCCCGTCACGGTCAACGAGCCCTCCATTGACGACAGCATCGCCATCCTCAAGGGCATCGCCCACTACTACGAGGACTACCACGGCGTGGAGATCAGCGAGGAGATGTGCCGCCAGGCCGTGCTGATGAGCGAACGCTACATCACCGACCGCTTCCTGCCCGACAAGGCCATCGACCTCATCGACGAGGCCTGCTCGGACGTCAACCTCAAGGACGAGGGCATCCGCGCCCGCATGCTGGCCGAGAAGGAGCTCGAAGACATCCGCTTCGAGCGCGAGGGCCTCATGTCCTCCGACAATCCCGGCGGCGAGCCGCTGACCAACGAGCAGCTCGACCAGCGCTACGCCCGCATCGCCAAGCTCCGCAGCCGCGAAATGCAGCTCGAGCAGGAGTTGGAGGGCCTGAAAAAAGCCGGAAAACCGAAGCTCACGATGGATAACCTCGCGCGCATCATCGAGCTCTGGACGAAGATCCCCGCCTCCTCGATCCGCGAGGATGAATTCGAGCGCCTGGCAAAGCTTGACGAGCGGCTGAAAGCCCATATCGTCGGCCAGGACGAGGCCGTCAATGCCGTCTGCGCCGCCATCAAGCGCAGCCGCGTCGGCCTGCAGGTCAAGCGCAAGCCCGTCAGCTTCATCTTCGTCGGCGGCACCGGCGTGGGCAAGACGGAGCTCGTCAAGCGCCTCGCGGCCGACCTTTTCGACAGCCCCGAGAGCCTCATCCGCCTGGATATGTCCGAATTCATGGAGAAATTCTCCGTCTCGCGCATCATCGGCTCGCCCCCGGGCTACGTCGGCTATGACGAGGCCGGACAGCTGACCGAGAAGATCCGCCGCAAGCCCTACAGCGTGGTGCTCTTCGACGAGATCGAAAAGGCGCACCCGGACGTGATGAACATCCTCCTGCAGATCCTCGACGACGGCCGCATCACCGACGCGCAGGGCCGCACCGTGAATTTCGAGAACACCATCATCATCATGACCACCAACGCCGGCAGCAACCGCAAGACCGGCAGCGTCGGCTTCGGCGGCTCCCTGAGCGACATGAGCCGAGAGCGCAGCATGAAGGCGCTCGGCGAGTTCCTGCGCCCGGAATTTCTCAACCGCGTGGACGAGGTCGTGTGCTTCAATCCGCTGACCGAGGAGAACTTCCGCGGCATCGCGGTGCTGATGCTGGGCGAGGTGCGCGATCTGCTTGCGGAAAAGAACATTTCCCTCACCTGGGACGAGAGCCTGGTCGATCACCTCGTCAAGACCGCCTACTCGCTCACCTACGGCGCGCGCAATCTCCGCCGCACGATCCAGAAGCAGATCGAGGACGAGGTCGCCGCAAAGCTGGTCGAGCGCCGCGGCACGCCGACGCAGGAGATTTTCCTCAGCGCCGCCGACGGCAAGGTGCAGATCGAACTGAAATAGTTTTAGAAGATTGAAAAAAGCCCCCGGCAAGGGGGCTTTTTCGACTAAAAACGGCCCCCTTGCCTAAAGGGGGCTGTCACGCGAGCGGAGCGAGCGTGACTGGGGGATACAGTGAAGGATATCCGGTATTTACTGATTATATTGCTTGCCCTGCTTGACGGAATTGCTCTTGTAGGTCTTCGGGATATACTTATGGATTTCCTGATTGGCGCCAGGAACAGGAAAAGCGCAAGGCGCATTCACAGAGAGCAAAAATGGGTCGACCGGGTCGGCATGGGCTATATCAAGCTCTATCTTAAGCGCTGGCATCGGGACTTTGCGTTTTTCCGCGGACTGTATCTGGCGGACCTGTTCACGCTGGTCCCACAGTATGCCGCGACGCTGTTCGTCCTCCTGTGGGCGGGAGAAAGTTTCAACATGCTTATGTATGTGCTGATTGCTGTCAAGTTCTTGCTTTGCCTGATCCTTCGGCTCCAGCAGGATTCCCTGCGCAGAACAAAGTACAGCTACTAAAGGCCCCCTTGCCTAAAGGGGGCTATCACGCGAGCGGAGCGAGCGTGACTGGGGGATTCCATGGAACAGAGAAGAAAACACAGCCCTGTCCTGACAAATAACGCCAGGGCACTTCGGAAGAATATGACCAAAGAGGAAAGGCATTTATGGTATGACTATCTCCGGACATACCCCATTCGTTTCCTGCGGCAAAAGGTGATCGACCAGTATATTGCAGATTTCTATTGCCACGATGCCCGTTTGGTGATTGAACTGGATGGATCACAGCATTATGAGTCCAACAGCTTGCTGAGAGACGCCATACGGACTGAGCATATGGGTAACCGCGGACTGACTGTTCTGCGCATCCCCAACAACGCGGTCAACAACAATTTCCGCGGTGTTTGCGAATACATAGACGAGCAAGTGAAAACTCTTCTTGAAAAAGAATCCCCCAGTCAGCTTCGCTGACAGCCCCCTTTAGGCAAGGGGGCCATATGAAGGGGATCATGATTCCGAATGAAACGGGAGGAACGATTGATGTCACGCATTGAGATCATTCATGGCGATATCACGAAGCAGGCTGTGGACGCCATCGTCAACGCCGCCAACTGCTCGCTGCTGGGCGGCGGCGGGGTGGACGGCGCAATCCACCGCGCGGCAGGGCCCGAGCTGCTGGCCGAGTGCCGCACGCTGCACGGCTGTGAGACCGGCAAAGCCAAGATCACCCGCGGCTACCGCCTGCCGGCGAAGTACGTCATCCATACCCCCGGGCCGGTCTGGCGCGGCGGCACGCACCGCGAGGACGAGCTGCTGGCTTCCTGCTACCGCTCCTGCCTGACGCTGGCGGACGAAAACGGCTGCAAGACCGTCGATTTCCCGTCCATCAGCACTGGCGTGTACGCCTTCCCGGTCGAGCGCGCGGCGGGCATCGCCATCCGGACGATCGGGGCATTTCTGGCCGATCACCCGGCGATCGAGCGGGTGCGCATGGTCTGCTTCGACAGCCGCACCAGAGCCGCCTACGACGCGGCGCTGCGGGAATGGGAAGCGCGGGCATGAAGAAGAAAACGCTGCATCTGCAGTATAATTCCCCGGTGGTGCTGAGCTTCGCGCTCGTCTCGCTGGGCGCGCTGCTGCTCAATCTGTTCACGCACGGGCGGAGCAACACCCTGCTCTTTTCCGTCTACCGCTCCTCGCTGCTGCAGCCGCTGACCTATCCGCGCTTTTTCCTGCATGTGCTGGGGCACGCGAATTTCACGCATTACATATCGAACATGATGCTGATCCTTGTCGTCGGGCCGCCGCTGGAGGAGAAATACGGCAGCCGGCCGCTGCTGTGGGCGATCGCCGTCACGGCGCTGGTGTCCGGGCTGGTGCACTGGCTCTTTTTCCCGGGCGCGGCACTGCTCGGCGCCTCGGGCATCGTGTTCATGATGATCGTCATGTCGTCGCTGGCCGGGATGAAGGACGGCGCCATCCCCATCACGCTGATCCTGGTGCTGATCCTCTATGTCGGCGGCGAGGTGCTCAAGGGCGTCACGCTCAGCGACAACGTCTCGCAGCTGACGCATGTGATCGGCGGCCTCTGCGGCGCTTTTCTGGGGCTGAGTTTGCGAAAATGAAGGAAAAACTGCTGATTTCCGCCTGCCTGCTGGGCTTTTGCTGCAAGTATGACGGCGGGACGAATTCCCTGCCCGCCGATACGATCGCGGCGCTGCGGGAACAATACGAACTGATCCCCGTCTGTCCCGAGACGGCCGGCGGCCTGCCGATCCCCCGCGCACCGAGCGAGCGGAGGGGCGGGCGCGTGCTTTCCCGCGAGGGAAACGACGTGACGGACGAGTATGAAAAAGGCGCGCTCCTCGCGCTGGCGCTGGCCGAACGCTTCGGCTGCCGGAGGGCGCTGCTGAAGGAGCGCAGCCCGTCCTGCGGTGCGGGCGAGATCTATGACGGCAGCTTCAGCCACACCCGCGTCCCCGGCGACGGCGTCGCGGCCGAAGCGCTGCGCAGGGCCGGCCTGACGCTCTTTGGCGAGAGCGAGCTTGATAAGCTGATAAAAGAATAAACAGAGACCGTGCGCCGATGGCGTACGGTCTCTGTTTTCTAAAAACTAAAAGCTAAAAACTAAGAACTAAGAACTAAGAACTACTCTCTGCTTCTTCCAGGAAACGGCTGCCGCGCATGGCGGCGTAGAGCGCATCGCGGATGGCGGGGTAATCCTCCGGGGAGATCTTCGCCAGCTCCCGGAACATCGGCGAAAAGTGCCAGCGAAGAATGTCCTGGGAATAGGCGGTATACAGCTCGCGCCCCAGGTCGTTGACTGTCAGCTTCAGGGCCTTGCGGCTGCCGGGCATATAGGCCTTGTCCAATAGACCTTTGGCGACCAGGCGGTTGACGATCTTGGTAAAGTTGCTGCGCGTGATGCCGAGGCGCGCGGCGATGGCGGACATGTTTTCGTTGCGCTCCTCGTTTTCCAGCAGATATTCCAGCACCTGGATCTGCGCATAGGAATAGGAAACGCCCTGAAACTCCATTTTCTCGACCTTGTATGCCGCCGCGTAAATGTTGCAGTAGTGGATCAGCGCCTCCACCATCTCGCGGTATTCTCCCATCCATGCCAGCTTCATTTGCACAGCCCTCCTTCGCGCCTGGCACTATATTAGCAGACGAAGCGCGATCAGGCAAGGAAAACCCTCTTGCATTTCCGAAAAAAGGGGACTATAATACAGGTATAGTTTCCACTGGAAACAAACGGAAACCGCCGGGAGGCGGAAGATTGATACGGATTCCTGACAGGGATCCGTAAAGGAAAGGAAGAGAGAAATGAACATCAGCAAGAAAGTCAAGACCCTGTTGTGCATCGCGCTCGCGCTGATCCTGCTCGGCAGCGCGCTGGGCGGCCTGTTCAACACCGGCCTCGGCGCGACGAAAGTCACCCGCATCCGCTTCGACGGCGGGCACGGCACCCTCAGCGGCCTGCTGTACATGCCGAAGGATGCATCGGCCAGCAACCCCAAGCCGACCGTCATCGTGACCCACGGCTACCTCAACTCCGCCGAAATGCAGGACGCCAACGCCATCGAGCTTTCCCGCCGCGGCTTTGTCGTCCTGGCGCTCGACCAGTACGACCACGGCCACTCCGCGCTGAGCCATGAAAACTACGCCGACACCAGCTTCTTCGGCGTGTGGCTCCCCTTCTGGGCCAACTCCATGAACGACGCCGTGCAGTACATGTACGAACAGCCCTATGTGCTCAAGGATGCCGACGGCAACGGCCTGATCGGCGTGACCGGCCACTCGATGGGCGGCTTCTCCAGCACGCTGGCCTTGGCCTTCGACGAGATGCAGGCGGCGGAAAGCGGCGTGCGCAAGGTCTGCTGCGGCCTGTCCGAGGGCTCTGACTTCATGTACACCGCCTTCGTCGGCGTCGACGCCGCTACGGCGGACGCGCTCGGCGGCGGCCGCACGATCGGCAAGGTCTGCGCCCAGTACGACGAGTTCTTCTTCAATGATCCCGCCGTTCAGGGCGGCACGGTCCGCCACAAGGACTATGTCTCCACCCCGGACGGCATGACCTTCCTGCAGCAGACGGCGCCCGCCCAGGCCAACACCTGGTACGATACCTCCGACGGCGGCCGCCGCATCGTTTATGAACCCGCGCAGACCCACCCCTGGAACCACTTCTCCGCCACCACGACCGGCTATGCCGTCTCCTTCTACCAGACGGCCTTTGCCGATTATTCCTCCCTGCTCAGGGACATCGCCCCCGACCGCCAGGTCTGGCAGTGGAAAGAGGGCTTTGAGTGTGTGGCTCTGGTCGGCTTCGTGATGCTGATCCTCGCCCTGGCGCAGATCCTGATCGAGCTGCCCTTCTTCAAGCTGGCCAAGACCGGCGAACTGGAAGTCCAGCCCGCGCCCAAGGGCGGCAAGCGCCTGGCCACCTGGATCATTCTGCTGGTTGCCATCCTGCTGCCGGCGATCTTCTTCACCCCGCTGATGGACGGCGGCGCGGGCAGCCCCAAGGTGATGATCCTGTTCTATGCCGGCATCGCCGCGGCGGTGGGCGGCCTGGCGGCCTTCATTATCGCGCTGGTCAAAAAGCAGGGCAAGGGCGCCGTGATCGGCGGCTGCTGCCTGACGGTCAGCGGCGCGCTGCTGGCGCTCATTGCGAAGCTCCCGATGTACCAGGACTACGCCGTCTGGACGGCGCCCGGCGTCAACAGCATCGCTTACTGGACGATCGGCTGCGCGCTGATGAGCCTGACGATCCTCTCGGCCGTTTACGTCTGCATGAAGCGCAGCGAGGGCGCGAGCTTTGCCGACTACGGCGTCAGCTTCAAGCCGGCGGCCATTCTGGGCGGCCTGTGCACCGCGCTGGTGACGGTCGTGCTGGCCTATGCCGTGCTGTGGCTGATGGACCTGCTGTTCAAGGCGGACTTCCGCATCTGGACCTTTGCCTTCAAGACCTTTGACGCGGGCATCCTCCCGGCCATCCTCCGCTACCTGCCCACCTTCCTGCTGTTCTACATCGTCTCCACAGCGGGCATCACGGTCAACACCAACACCGAGCGCCTGCAGGGCGTCAAGGGCTATCTGCTGGCCATCGCCCTCAACGCGGGCGGCGCGATCCTCTGGCTGATCCTCCAGTACGTCACCCTGTTCTCCACGGGCGTCGCCATGGAGCCGGGCTCCGCGCTCTCCGGCATCGTGCTGGTGGCCATGGTCCCGACGCTGTCCATCGCGGCGATCATTTCCCGCAGGCTCTACAAGAAGACCGGCAACATCTGGACGGCCGCCTTCCTCAACGCGATCCTGATGACGACCATGACGATCGCCAACACCATGGTCGCCTTCAAGTAAATCCTCTCTTCTTACCCGGTGCAGCAAGCGGAAGCCGAAAGGCTTCCGCTTGTTCTTTTCTGCGCCTCATCACGCAAAGGGCTTTTTTTATTCATATTTTTATGCTATACTCTATATTTGGAATTCTATCCTGCAAAGAAAGGCATGAACCATGGGTTTTTTAGATAAGATTTTCGGCAGCTACAATGACCGCGAGCTCAAAAAGCTCAAGCCGATCGTCGATTCGATCGAGGCGCTGGAGGCGGAATACGCCGCGAAGACGGACGAGGAGCTGCGCGCCAAGACCGACGAATTCAAGCAGCGCCTGGCTGAGGGCGAGACGCTCGACGACATCCTGCCCGAGGCCTTCGCCACCGCGCGCGAGGCCGCCTGGCGCGTACTGGGCATGAAGCCCTTCCGCGTGCAGCTGATCGGCGGCGTGGTGCTCCACGAGGGGCGCATCGCCGAGATGAAGACCGGCGAGGGCAAGACCCTCGTGGCCGTCCTGCCTGCGTATCTGAACGCGCTGGCCGGCGATGGGGTCCATATCGTCACCGTCAACGACTACCTGGCCCGCCGCGACAGCGAATGGATGGGCAAGGTGCACCGCTTCCTCGGCCTGAGCGTCGGCCTGATCGTCCACGGGCTTGACAGCGACGGGCGCCGCGCGGCCTACGCCTGCGACATCACCTACGGCACCAACAACGAGATGGGCTTCGACTACCTGCGCGACAACATGGCGCTCTACAAGAGCAATATGGTGCAGCGCGGCCACGCCTTCGCCATCGTCGACGAGGTGGACTCCATCCTGATCGACGAGGCGCGCACACCGCTCATCATCTCCGGCCAGGGCGACGAGAGCACCGATCTCTACCGCCAGGCCGACGACTTTGTCGCCCGTCTCAAGCCCATCGTCTACGCCTCGGTGGACGAGAAGCAGGAGGAGAGCGAGGACCTTGACGCCGACTACGTCGTGGACGAGAAGGCCCGCACCGCCACGCTCACCGCCCGCGGCATCGCCAAGGCCGAGCGCGCCTTCGGCCTGGAAAACCTGGCCGACATCGAAAACGCCACCCTCAGCCACCACATCAACCAGGCGCTGAAGGCCCATGGCATCATGAAGCGCGACATCGACTACATCGTCAAGGACGGCGAGATCATCATCGTCGACGAGTTCACCGGCCGTCTGATGCTCGGCCGCCGCTACAGCGAGGGCCTGCACCAGGCCATAGAGGCCAAGGAGCACGTGGACGTACAGGAGGAGAACAAGACCCTCGCCACTATCACCTTCCAGAACTACTTCCGCCTCTACGGCAAGCTCTCCGGCATGACCGGCACCGCCGCCACCGAGGCCGAGGAATTCAGCGCCATCTATAAGCTCGATATCGTCGAGATCCCCACCAACAAGCCGGTCATCCGCCAGGATCACCCGGACTGCGTGTACAAAAATGAGGCGGGCAAAAACCGCGCCATCATCCAGCAGATCCTTGACTGCCACGCCAAGGGCCAGCCCGTGCTGGTCGGTACCGTGAGCATCGAGAAGAGCGAATACATCTCTTCGCTCCTCAAGCGCCGGGGCGTGCCCCACACGGTGCTGAATGCGAAGTACCACGAAAAAGAGGCCGAGATCGTCGCCCAGGCCGGCAAGCTCGGCGCCGTAACGATCGCCACCAACATGGCCGGCCGCGGCACCGACATCATGCTCGGCGGCAACGCGGAATTCCTGGCCAAGAAGGACCTGCGCAAGGCGGGCTTTGCCGACGAGGTCATCAACGAGGCCACCGGCTATGCCGAGACTGACGACGAGGACATCCTCGCCGCCCGCGCGATGTTTGCCGAGCGCATGGCCGCCCACAAGGAGGCCATCCGCGCCGAGGCCGAGCAGGTGCGCGCCGTCGGCGGCCTGTTCATCCTCGGCACCGAGCGGCACGAATCCCGCCGCATCGACAACCAGCTGCGCGGCCGCGCCGGCCGCCAGGGCGATCCGGGCGAGAGCCGCTTCTACCTCGCCATGACCGACGACATCATGCGTCTGTTCGGCTCGGAGCGCATCATGAACATGATGGAGACCCTGAAGGTGGACGAGGACACGCCGCTCGACGCGAAGATCCTCTCCAACTCCATCGAGCAGGCCCAGCGCACGGTTGAGAGCCGCAACTTCCAGACCCGCAAGAGCGTGCTGGAATACGACGACGTGATGAACCAGCAGCGCGGCATCATCTACGGCGAACGCCGCAAGGTGCTCGACGGCGAGGACCTGCGTGAGCAGATCATGGGCATGGTCGAGGAATTTGTCCGCAGCACGGTCACCGACGGGCTGAACGGCGCATCCGCCGAGAGTCAGGAACAGCTGGACGACGCGCTGCAGCCCTTTGAAAAACTCTTCCTGCGCCGCGGCCAGCTGAGGCTGGCGGACTTCGGCGGCCACACGAAGCCGGAGCGCATCGCCGACGCGGTCATGGAGATCGCCAAAAAGGTCTACGAGGCGCGCGAGGAGGCCTTCGGAAAGGGCCCGAACGGCCTGCCGATGATGCGCGAGATCGAGCGCGTGGTGATGCTGCGCGTGGTGGACGAATACTGGATGGACCACATCGACGCCATGAGCGAGCTCAAGCGCGGCATCGGCCTGCGCGGCTACGGCTCCGTCAAGCCCATCGACGCCTACAAGCAGGAGGGCTTCGAAATGTTCGAGGCCATGGTGCGCGGCATCCGCGAGGAGACGGTGCGCCGTCTCTACACGGTGGCCGTCCGCCGCGAGGCGCCGATCGAGCGAAAGGCCGTGAGCAAGAGCTCGGTCGCCAACGTCGGCGGAGATCAGAAAAAGGCGCCGGTGAAAAAGGCCGCCAAGCCCGGCCGCAACGATCCCTGCCCCTGCGGCAAAATGAAGGCCGACGGCAGCAGGCGCCTCAAGTACAAAGAGTGCTGCGGACGCAATGAATAATTCGGAATTCGGAGTTCGGAATTCGGAATTGAGGAAGATTAATGGCGTTTATTGAAGAAAGCAAAGACGGGCTCATTTACATGCGCTCGGAGATAATCCCGCTGCGCCACGCCTTCACAACGCGTTACGGCGGCGTGAGCACGGGCGAGTGGGCCACGCTGAACCTCGGCTCCAACCGGGGCGACGACCCGGCGGCCGTGCGCGAAAACTACCGCCGTGTCGCGGCGCTCTTCGGCGCCGGGATCGACGACTGCTGCGTGACCAGGCAGGTACATGGCACGGAGGTGCGCGTCGTGACCGAGAAAGACCGCCACGTCTGCCTGAGCGCCGTGCCCTATGAGGCCGACGGCCTGGTGACGAACGTGAAAGGCCTGCCGATCTTCTGCTTTGTGGCCGACTGCGTGCCGGTGCTTCTCTGTGACGCGCAGGCCGGCGTGATCGCCGCCGTGCACTGCGGCTGGCGCAGTGCGACCGGGGACATTCTGGGCGTAGCGCTGCGGAAGATGGAAGAACTCGGGGCAAAGCCTGCGGAACTCTGCGCCGCCATCGGCCCCTCGATCGGCAAGTGCTGCTTCGAGACCGACCGGGACGTGCCGGATGCGGTGGAGGCCTGGCTCGCCGGCGACACGGCAGGGCTCATCGAGCGCCGCGCGGACGGCAAATACATGGTCGACCTGCGCGGGGCCAACGCCCGCCGCCTGCAGCAGCTCGGCGTTCCGGCGCGGCAGATCGACGTATCGGACGAATGCACCTTCTGCAATCATGACAAATACTGGTCCCACCGCTATACGCACGGCCGCCGCGGCAGCCAGGCGGCGGGAATTACACTCTGAAAGAAAAGGGAAGAGACAGAGATGAAGCAGAGAATCAGACAATGGACGGCCGTGCTGTGCGCGCTGGCCCTGCTGTTGGCCCTCGCCGGCTGCACGGGCGGGCGGACGGACGAGAAAGACAGCGGTCTTCCGGAATCCACCGGCGGCAAGGACGTGGAAAAGGCCGACGCGGTCGACAACATTTTTTCCCTGAACTCCCATCCCAAGTACAGCTTCCGCCCGACCGTGGCCACCAACCACGCCAACCAGCTCGTCTGTGACCTGATCTATGAGAACATGCTGGAGCTGGATGACAACTTTGAGGTGATCGAGGGCGCCGGCCTGATCACCAGCTGGAGCGTTTCGGCTGACGGCAAGGCCTGGACCTTCTACATCGACACCGAACACATGTTCCACGACGGCAGCTTCGTCACCGGCAACGATCTGCGCATGTCGCTGGAAAACGCCATCCATGCCGACCGCTTCCAGGGCCGCTTCGCCAGCGTCCAGGGCGTAGGCTATGACAAGGACTACATGGTCGTGACGCTCGGTATCCCCAACACCCAGTTCTACAAGCTGCTGAACATCCCCGTCTGCAAGGCCGGCACCTTCGGCGACGACCATCCTATCGGCTCCGGGCCCTATACCTGGGATCCCGAGGTGGAAAACAAGCTGATCGCCTTTGAGCACCACCCGGACTACGACCATCTGCCGGTGAAGGAGATCTATATCCAGCAGCTGACCGAGGCGGCGGACATCCTCAGCGCCTTTGAGGACGGCCTGATCGACGTGGTGGTCAACGACCCCTCCAGCATCACGAACCTGGGTTATGCCAGCACCAACGAAAAGCGCACCTTTTATACCACCAACCTGCACTTTGTCGCCTTCAACGAGGAGACCACCCTCGGCCGCTATTCCAACATCCGCGCCGCGCTGAGCTACGCCTTCGACCGCTCCTATTTTGAAGAACTGACCCGCGGCAACGGCGTCGGCACGCCGATCCCGATGGTGCCGACGGTCGACATCTATCCCACGGCGATGGCGAACAGCCACGGCTACGACATGGAGCGCTGCCTGCGCATCCTGAACAACTACGGCATCACCGACTTTGACGAGGACGGAAAGCTGGAGCTGGCCACGGGCTCTGCGCAGGAGATGGACATGACGATGATCGTCCCCGCCGACAGCAGCGTCAAGGCCGGCATGGCCCACCGCTTTGCCGCGGACCTGGCGGAGATCGGCTTCACGATCAATGTTCGCGAGATGACCTGGGCGGACTATACCAAGGCGCTGGAGGACGGCTATATTACCGAGAAGGACGAGACAAAAACGCCCTTTGACATCTATTACGGCGAGGTGAAGCTGCGCAACGACTTTGACCTGACGGAGCTGCTGCAGGTGCGCACGGAGGACAACGAGGACAGCAACATCAACTTTACCCGCTCCACCGACCGCACCTTTGAAAACTATATCAACGCCTATCTCTCTGCCAACGACGCCACCCGCGCCCAGCGCTATGAGGAGCTGTGCCAGTATCTGCTGGATACCGGCTCGCTCATCAGCATCGGCTTTGAAAAGCAGGAGATCTTTACCCACCGCGGCGTGGTCAAGGGCGTCGACCCCAACGCGGGCAACCCGCTTTACAACTTCGCCAACTGGGAAATCGACCTGGATTAACTCAAATATATCAGGAGGAGAGCAAGCATGACCGACAGAGAATTGATGTCCATGGCCAAAAAGGCCTCGATGAACGCCTACGTGCCTTATTCCCGTTTTCCCGTGGGCGCGGCGCTGGAGTGTGACGACGGCGCGGTCTTCACCGGCTGCAACGTCGAAAACGCCGCCCTCGGCAGCACGATCTGCGCCGAGCGCACCGCCTGCTGCAAGGCCGTCAGCGAGGGGCACCGCAGCTTCCGCCGCATCGCCATCTACGCCGACAGCCAGAACTGGTGCACGCCCTGCGGCGCCTGCCGTCAGTTCCTGGCGGAGTTTTCGCCGGATATGGAGGTCCTGTGCGCCAAGGCCGGCGACCGCTATGTGAGCTATAAGCTCTCCGAGCTGCTGCCGCACACCTTCGAGTACTGAGCGGAGGAGACGGCATGCTTTCCTTTGAATGCGACTACAACACCGGTGCGCATCCGAAGCTGCTGGAGGCGCTGGCGAGGACGAACCTCGATCCCCAGCCCGGCTACGGCGAGGACGAATACTGCCTGCGCGCAGCGGAAAAGATCCGTGAGGCCTGCCGCGCGCCGGAGGCGGCGGTGCGTTTTCTCGTCGGCGGCACACAGACCAACCAGGTCGTGATCGCCGCGCTCCTGCGCAGCTACGAGGGCGTGCTCGCGGCCGTGACGGGGCATGTCAACGGCCACGAGGCCGGCGCGATCGAGTATTCCGGCCACAAGGTGCTCACGCTGCCGCAGCATCTCGGCAAGATCGACGCCGGCGAGTTGCGCAAGTGGCTGGAAACCTATTTCGCGGACGAGGCCTGTGAGCATATGGTGCGCCCGGGCATGGTCTATCTCTCCCATCCCACCGAGTACGGCACGCTCTATACCCGCGCGGAGCTGGAGGCGATCGCCGCCGTCTGCCGGGAGTACCGGCTGCCGCTGTTTCTGGACGGCGCGCGTCTGGGCTATGGCCTGATGAGCAGGGCCGCCGAGCTGACGCTGCCGGACATCGCCTCCCTCTGCGACGTGTTCTACATCGGCGGCACCAAGTGCGGCGCACTCTGCGGCGAGGCGGTGGTCTTCCCCAAGGGAAACGCGCCGGAGCACTTCACCTCCATTATCAAGCAGCACGGCGCGCTGCTGGCCAAAGGGCGGCTGCTGGGCGTGCAGTTCGACGCGCTCTTTACCGACGGGCTCTACTTCGAGGCGGCCAAAAACGCGATCGACAAGGCTGAGCGCCTGAAAGAGCTGTTCCGCGAGAAGGGCTATGCCTTCTTCCTCAATTCGCCGACGAACCAGCAGTTCGTGCTGGTGCCGGATGAGACTGTGAAAAAGCTGGAGGGGAAGGTCCGCTTCAGCATCTGGGAAAAGCCGGACGCAGAGCACACGGTGCTGCGCTTTTGCACCAGCTGGGCCACCACGGACGAAGACATCGACCGCCTGGCGCAGCTGCTGTAACAATTCGGAATTCGGCGTTCGGAATAAGAAAAAGAGATCGGAGGAGCTTCGGTTCCTCCGATCTCTTTTTGAAAACGGATCTTTATTTTGCTTCGCGTTCAGCAGCCTTGCGGGCGCGGCGCTTTTTGGCGGCGCGGCGGATGAGGATCACGGCGACCACGATCAGCACGGCCAGGATCACCAGCGCAGGCAGCGCCTCCACGAACCAGAGCAGGAAGTCGCTGAAAAACTCCGCGGTGCTCTTCAGACCGTTGCGCACGGCAAGACCCAGGCGCTGGCCATAGGAAAGCTTGGCCTCCGGCGTGAAGACCGTGACCTCGTTGATGTTGACGTTTACGGTGCTGTAGCTCACCTGGCGGTCCCAGTTGGTAAGCGTGGACTGCAGGCTCTCGATCTGATAGCGCAGCTCGGTCAGACGGTCCTCGATCACGATGATGTCGGACACGGTCTCGGCCTTCTCCATCATCTCCAGCAGCCGCTGCTCCTGGGTCTGATAGGCGGTCAGGCGCGCCTGCACGTCGTAGTAGCGGGCGGTGATGTTCTCGGTGTAGGTGTAGGTGTAAGGGACGTTCCCGAGGGTGGAGAGGCTGCCCATCAGCTCGGAAAAGCGGGTGCTGGGGATGCGGACGGTGTAGTTGGCGCTGCGGTTTCCCGCATAGCCGCGGGCCTGGCTGTAGTAGTTGCTGCCGTTGATGCTGCTCGACTCGATAAAGCCGCCGTATTGCTGCACGAGCGCCTGCAGCTTCTCGAGCGTCTGCTCGAATTCGGTGGTCTCCACGGTGGCGTCGGCGGAGTAGATGATCTTCTCCGGATCGACCTCGGGCTTTTCGGCCTCGGGCGCGTCGGGGCTGGCGGCCTTCATCTCCGTGCTGTTGACGGCGAAGCCGCCGTAGGCCGCCTCTTCGCCCATGACCGCCTCCGGCGCGGGCATCGGCTCTTCCGCAGGTGCGGAGACGTAGTAAGCGGAGTCCCGGGCGGACTGGCCCTTGGAACTGGCGCCGCAGGCGCACAGTGACAGAAGCAGCAGGACGCTCAACACGATGGCAAAAGTCTTTTTCATGATGGATCCCTCCATGTATTATTTTGTCCTCGGAGGATCGGACGATACAGAATCAGAAAGGTTCCCGAAAATTATCCTAAAAATCTTGCAAGCTGCGCGGGCGTGGCCTGCGGCAGGAGTTTGGTCAGATGCGCGCGGATGCGCCCGGCCGAGTCCTCCGGCTCGCGCGCATAGACGCGCGAGGTAAAAAACGCGCCGAAATGCTGCTCGGGCGTGGCATACTGCGCCAGGCCCCAGCCGAAGGGCTTTCCGTGCCGGTCGGTCTGGTACACGAAATCCGACACGGTCACGTAGCCCTGCATCTGCAGGAACACCATGCTTGCGTCGAAGCCCTTGCGGCTTTCGTCGCTCAGGCAGGCCAGCGCCTTCAGCTCTTTGGATACGAGCGGCGAGCGCTCCGTCAGGATCTCCATGATGCGTTCGTCTTTATGTCTGGCCTTGCCGTCATCCACGCGCGCGTCGTAGTCGTAGCCGTCGCGGCGGTAGTTGGCAAAATCGGGAAACCAGTCGCGGCTGATATAGAGCGCCCGCCCGCGGTAAAATCTGCCGTAGGCGCAGCCGCCTTCGCGGATGATCGGCCCCTTCCAGTCCCATGGACAATCGGGATCGTCCGGCGTGCCCCAGAAGCAGCGGCAGTTCTCCTCTATGGAAAAGCCCGGGATCTCGCCCTTGAAATAGGGCAGAAAACCCAGCTCGTCCACCAGACGGATGATATCTTCTTTTGTGCGGATTTCCGGCAGAAACACGGCGCCTCAGCTCCTTTTTTCTTCTGCCGTCAGCATAGCACAGGCAATCCCCCGGCGCAAGGCCTGTCGGAGACCGAAAAAATACCGATTGAGAAACGCGCGGGATGATGATACAATAAGATTTACCGAAAAAAACAGACTGGAGAGTGATTTTTGATGATCAGTCTTTGCCGAGGATGGCAGTTTACCGAGCAGTGGAGCGAGGACTTCCTCGCCGGAAAGGCGGAGGGCACGCCCGTCTGCCTGCCGCACACCGTGCGGGAGATCCCGCTGCATTACGCGGGACCCGAGGATTACGAGATGGTCTGCGGCTACCGCCGCGCGCTGGACATCCCCGAGGCATACCGCGGCAAGCGCCTCTTTTTGCAGTTTGACGCCGCGGCGCATATCGCCACGGTTTTTGTCAACGGCCGCGAGCTGATGACCCACCGCAGCGGCTACACCGCCTTTCGCGTGGAGATCACCGACGCGGTCGAATTCGGCGGGGAAAACACCGTCGCCGTGAAGCTCGACTGCACGGAAAACGGCAGCGTGCCGCCCTTCGGCTTCGTCATCGACTACCTGACCTTCGGCGGACTCTACCGCGAGGTCTGGCTCGACGTGCGCGGCGAGAGCTATATCTCCGACCTCTTTGTGCGTACCCCGGCGCTCGACCGCGCCGTTGTGAAGCTGACGGTGGACGGGAAGATGAGCAAGATCGGCGGCATGCGCGTGCGCATCCGTGACGACGCGGGGAAGATCGCGGCCGAGCAGAGCGGCAGCGGCGACTTCGAGCTGCGCGTACCGGATGCAAAGCCCTGGGAGGCGGACAGCCCCGTGCGCTACACCTGTGAGGCGGAATTATTGGACAGGTCCGGCGCAGTCATCGACTGTGTGCAGGAAAAATTCGGCTTCCGCACGGCCGTATTCAAGGCCGACGGCTTCTATCTCAACGGCAAAAAGTTCTTCCTGCGCGGCCTGAACCGCCACCAGAACTACCCCTACATCGGCTACGCCGCACCCGAGCACCTGGAGTGCGAGGACGCGCGCATCCTCAAGGAAGAGCTGCAGTGCACCGCCGTTCGCACCTCGCACTATCCGCAGAGCCAGTACTTCATCGACGAGTGCGACCGCTTGGGTCTGCTGGTGTTCACCGAGATCCCCGGCTGGCAGCATGTCGGCGACGAGGCCTGGAAGGATCAGGCCGTGGAGAACGTGCGCGAGATGGTGACGCAGTACCGCAACCACCCGAGCATCGTGCTGTGGGGCGTGCGCATCAACGAGAGCCAGGACGACGACGAGTTCTACCGCCGCACCAACGCCCTGGCGCATGAGCTTGACCCGGGCCGCCAGACCTCCGGCGTGCGCTATCTGGAAAAGAGCAGCCTGCTGGAGGACGTCTACGCCTTCAACGACTTCTCCCACACCGGGCAGAATCCCGGCTGCAAGCCGAAGAATAAGATCACGACCGATATGAGCAAGGGCTTCCTCATCTCCGAGTGCAACGGGCATATGTTCCCCACCAAGCCCTTCGATACCTGGGAAAAGCGCCAGGAGCACGCGCTGCGCCACGCCCGCGTGCAGGATGCGGCCCTGGCCGACGGCGAGCACGCCGGCTGCTTCGGCTGGTGCATGTTCGACTATCCCACGCACAAGGACTTCGGCTCCGGCGACCGTGTGTGCTATCACGGCGTGCTGGACTTCTTCCGCAATCCGAAGCTCGCCGCCGCGACCTACGCCAGTCAGGGCGAGGCCTTCCCCGTGCTGGAGCTCGGCTCCACCATGGACATCGGCGACTACCCCGGCGGCCAGATCGGCCACCCCTACCTCTTCACGAACGCCGACGAGGTGGCACTCTATAAAAACAACGCCTACGTCACGACCTTCCGGCCCCACGGCTGGCAGGCCCTCAAGCACGGGCCGATCCCCGTGGACGATCTGATCGGGGAACTCCTGGAGAGCCAGGAGGGCTTTGACCACGAAAAGGCGGAGTTCCTGCGCGAGTGCCTGCAGGCCGCCGGCAAGTACGGCACGGCCAACCTCCCGCTCAACTGGAAGGCGAAGTTCCTCTTTGCCTTTGCCCGCTATCACATGGATTTCGCCGCCGGCATGGAGCTTTACGGCAAGTACGTCGGCAACTGGGGCGGCGAGGCCACGGTCTGGCGCTTCGATGCGAAGAAAAACGGTAAGGTCGTCGCCAGCCGCACCTACTGCCCGAGCCGGGAGCTGCACCTGGAGCTGCGCGCGAGCAAGACCGAACTGCGCGAGGGCGACACCTACGACATGGCCGCTGTTCGCATCCGCGTGCTCGACGGCTGGGACAACCCTGCGCCTTACGCGCAGCTGCCGCTGCAGTTCGAAGTTGAGGGAGCGGCGGAGCTGGTCGGCCCCTCGCTCGTCACCGCCGAGGGCGGCATGACGGGCTGCTATCTGCGCACGAAGGGAGAGTCCGGCGAGGCGCTGCTGCATATCCGCGGCGGCCAGGCCGGCGACGTGACGCTGCGCTTTGCCGTCGAGGCCTGAGGGGGCGCTTCCATGGTCCTGGATTATACGATCCGCTTTTTCCGCGGGCGCGGGCCGGAGGAGCGCAAAGGCTCCGTGGAGCTGCGCCCGGGGGTGAACATCATTGCGCCGGAGCTGCCGAAGGGAAAGCTCTTTACCGTCGCCGCCACGCTGCGGCGGCAGGGCGCCGCGCAGGAAAAGATCTTCATGAACGGCTACCAGGCCTGGACCTACTGCCCGGAGTACGGCAGCCGCGGGAAGATCCGGGATCTCAGCCATCTGCCCGAGGCGATCGTGCGCCGCTTCGGCCTGGACTACTACGGCGACTATTATTTCGTCCATTACCCCAATGCGCCGGGCTTCACCCACGGCGAGAGCTGGTGCTATTTCCGCCGCGGCGAACACTATCAGCTTTTCGCCTCGCTGGACGAGCGCCCGGGCTATACGATCTTCGGCTACGACGCGCACCGCGGCATGCTGTCGCTCAGGCGCGACTGCCGGGGCGTGATGCATGAAGGCGGCGCCTTCCACGCCTTTGACCTCTACTGTGCCGAGGGCGGCGAGGACGAGGTCTTTGACGGCTGGTTCCGGGCCCTGGGCGTCAAGCCGAGGACGACGGAAAAGCTCACCGGCTATTCCAGCTGGTATAACCGCTATCAGAAGATCAGTGAGCAGACGATCCTGGAGGATCTGCGCGGCTGCGCCGAGGTGCTCAAGCCCGGCGATCTCTTCCAGATCGACGACGGCTTCGAGCCCGCCGTGGGCGACTGGCTGGAGCCGGACCCCAAAAAATTCCCGCACGGGCTCAAGCCCATCGTGGACGAGATCCATGCCAGGGGCTTCAAGGCCGGACTGTGGCTGGCGCCCTTCGTGGCGCAGAAGGGCTCCCGGCTCATTGCCGAGCATCCGGACTGGCTGCTGCGCCACCTGGGCCTCCCGATCCGCTGCGGCATCGCCTGGGGCGGCTTCGACGCGCTGGACATCGACCATCCCGGCGTGAGAGATTATCTGCAGAAGGTTTTCCGCCGCGTGTTTGACGAATGGGGCTTTGACCTCGTGAAGCTCGACTTCCTCTATGCCGCCGCGCCCTACGGCAGCGAGCGTGAGAGCCGCGCCGCGCGGATGACGCGCGCGATGGAGTGGCTGCGCGAGCTCTGCGGCGACAAGCCGATCCTCGGCTGCGGTGTGCCGCTGATGCCCGCATTCGGGCTGGTGGACTACTGCCGCATCAGCTGCGACGTCGGCCTCGACTGGAACGGGCGCTTCTTCACGCGGGAGATTCACCGCGAGCATCTGTCCACCCGGCATGCGATCGGCAACACGATCTTCCGCCGCCAGCTCAACGGCCGCGCCTGGCTCAACGACCCGGACGTGTTCTTCCTGCGCGACGACAATCTCAAGCTGCGCCCCGGGGAGAAGCACATCCTCGCCACGGTCAACAGCCTCTTCGGCGGCATGCTCCTGTGCTCGGACAACATGGGGCGCTACTCTGCCGAGGCCAAAGCCGCCTATGCGCAGCTGCTGCGAAACCGCGAGGCGGAGGATATCCGGGTGCTTGCCGACGGGAAGCTCCTGTCCGTTCGCTACCGCCTGGACGGACGCGAACATACCGTGAACATCGAAAGCCTGAAGGAGGACTGACCCATGTTCTTTCTGAGCTCTGCGGCGGTTGAGGGCAACCGCTTCTTCCTTGACTGGGAGATCGCGCTGATGGAGTGGCTGCAGAGCCATCTGAGTGCCGGCGCGATCGGCGTCCTGTCCCGATTCTCGATGTTCGGCGAGGAACTGATGCTGATCGTCGTGATGGGCTTCTTCTACTGGGTCTATGACAAAAAGATCGGCAAGGCCATCGGTATGATCTTCCTGCTCGACTGTGTCTGGAACCCGATGATCAAGAACGTCGCGCTGCGCCTGCGGCCCTATTTCTGCAGCGACAAGATCGACCTGCTGCGCCTCATCGACACGGGCGCCGACAAATACGACGTCGCGGCGCAGGGCTATTCCTTCCCGAGCGGGCACTCCTCGGGCGCGGCGGCGGTCTACGGCTCCGCGGCGCGCTTCCTGCGCAGGAAGTGGGTCACGGCGCTGGCCTTCCTGCTGCCGCTGCTGGTGGGCATTTCCCGCGTGGTCGTCGGCGCGCACTTTCCGACGGACGTGCTGGCCGGCTGGGCGATGGGCGTTCTTGCGATCTTCCTCGTCCCCTGGCTGAGAAAGAAGATCAAAAACCGCTGGGTCTTTTATGCGGTGATCGTCTTTACGGCGCTGCCGGGCTTCTTCTACTGCACGAGCAACGACTATTTCACTGCCTTCGGCATGCTGATCGGTTTCGTGCTGGCCGAGCCCTTTGAGGAAAAGTACGTGAACTTCGAGAACACCCGCCATCCGATCCGCGCGGTGCTGCGCATCGCGGGCGGCGGCGCGGTTTACTTCGCGCTCAACACGATCCTCAAGCTGCCCTTCCCGTCAGCGCTGCTGGAGGCGGGCAATTTCGCCGCGCACCTGATCCGCACCGGGCGCTACGCGATCGTGATCTTCGTGGTCATCGCGGTCTATCCGATGCTCTTCAAGCTCACCGCGAAGATCGGAAAGAAAAGTGCATAGTGCTTAGAAATACAGAGGCCCGGGGACGCAAAGCGTCCCCGGGCCTCTGTTTTGAAAACGAAAAACCGAAAATTACTCCTTGAGTCTGCCCGGGCTGGTGCCGAAGACCTCGCGGAAGGCGCGGTGGAAGGCCGAATAATCCGCAAAGCCGCTTTCGGCGGCGGCGCGGACGGCGGGCGTGCCCTCGCGGATCAGGCGCGCGGCCTGGATCAGGCGCTTCTGGCGCACATAGGCGTGCACGGTCATGCCGGTCTGCGCCTTGAACAGGCGCATGAAGTGATAGCGGCTGAGAAAGACCTGCTCGCACAGTTTTTCCACGCTGAGATCTGCGGCCAGATGCTCGTTGATATAGCTCAGCACCTGCGCGATCTTCGGGTCGCTGGCCGTGTCGGCGCCGCGGGGGAGCGACGCGCTGACCGAGAGGCGGTTGACGTGCACCAGCAGGCGGGAGATGCAGCTGTCGCGCAGCATCTGCGCGCCGAGCTGCCGGTCGCCGATCAGCGCCTCATAGGAGGTCATCGCCTCTGCGAGCGCCTTTTTCTGCTCCTCGTCGGGCGTGAGCAGGTACTGCCCGCTCTGGTCAGCCCAGTCAAAGCAGTCCATCAGCCCGACGCCGGGCGCGCTGCGCTCGAAAAAGCGCCGGTCGAGATAGACGATCACGCGGTCGTAGGGGACGGCCCGGTCGATGACGGCCTTGTGGATCGTGTGGTGCTTGACGAGAAGCACGTCCCAGGGACGCAGGGAATAGGTCACGTTTTCCACCGTGTAATCGACCCGACCGGCCAGCAGCAGCACGATCTTGTCAAAGTCGTGAAAGTGGAAATCCCGCTCCTGCCCGGCGGTGTCGCGCAGATGGAAATAGTGGTAATTCTCCTTCAGATAGCCCTCGCGGGCAACGTTGCCGCCTTTTTTCACGGGGTTTCACCTCCGGTCAGACGAATCGTATACACCTCATCCGGCCCTTCAGACCGCCTTCCCCTCAAGGGGAAGGCAAAGAGGAATATCGAATTGAATTATACAGCACTTTTTGCAATGTTTCAAGCACCAACGCCCATTTACTTTGCGTTTTCTGGCAAATATAATGGAGCAGTAAAAAGCCTCAGGGAGGGTTCATCATGTCGAAGTTTCTGAAAAACAACTGGTTCTTCTTTACCATGATCATCGGCATCGTCGCCGGCTGCCTGGTCGGTTATTTCTGGCAGGGCGCCGCGGTGCTCGAGCCGCTCGGCACGCTGTTCATCAACATGATGTTCTGCGTCGTCGTTCCGATGGTCTTCTTCTCCATCTCCTCCGCCATCGCCAACATGAAGAGCGCCAAGCGCGCCGGCAAGCTGATGGGCACGACGGTGCTCACCTTTATGTGCACCACGATCATCGCCTCCGTCATCATGTACGTGCTGGTCCGCTTCATCCCCGTGTACATCGGCGATCCCGCCTTTGAAGAGGGCGCGAAAGAGCCCATGAGCGCCGGTGAAATGATTGTCGGCTTCTTTACCAAGCCCGACTTCCCCGAGCTCTGGAGCCGCCGCTCCATCCTGCAGCTCATCATCGCCGGCATCTTCTTCGGCTTCGGCGTGCAGATGTGCGGCGGGCCTGAGACCAAGGTCGCCAAGCTCCTGGAGGAGATCACCAACGTCCTGATGAAGGTCATCAAGCTCATCAGCTACTACGCCCCGATCGGCTTCTTCGGCTTCTTCGCCGCCCTCGTCGCCGCCCACGGCGCCGACCTGATGACCAACTACGCCCGCGCGATCATCCTCTACTATGTTGTTTCCTTTGCTTACATGTTCCTGATCTTCCCGCTCTACGCCCGCTTCGGCGGCGGCAAGGGCGCCGTCAAGGTCATGTTCCAGCACCTGTTCCGCCCGGCGGCAGTCGCCTTCGGCACCTGCTCCTCCGTCGCGACCATCCCCACCAACATGGAGGTCTCCGAGGACACCGGCATCTCCAAGGACGTCACCGACATCGTTCTGCCCATGGGCGCGACGATGAACATGGACGGCTCCGGCATGAGCGCCATCATCAAGGTCGCCTTTCTCTTCGGCATGTTCGGCAAGGACTTTGCCACCACCGACGCGCTGCTCGCGATCGTCGTCGCGACGGTCTCCTCCGTTGCCATGTCCGGTATCCCCGGCGGCGGCGGCACCGGCGAGCTGGTGCTCTGCTCCCTGTTCTTCCCCGAGGCGCTGCCCATCGCCTTCCCGATCGCGCAGGCCATCGGCGATCTCGTCGATCCTCCCGCCACCATGGTCAACGCGGCCGGCGACTATGTGGCCTCCTTCATCGTCTCCCGCTTCAACGACGGCAAGGATTGGCTGCAGAAGGCGCTCAAGGCGAAGAAACAGCAGTAAATGCACGCAGTCAAAATGCACGGTGCGGGCAACTCCTTCGTATTGACGGAGAACCTGCACGGCGAACTTCAGGGCGAGGACCTCAGCGGCCTCGTCCTGCGTTTATGCGCACACTCCGAAACGGACGGCATGATCGTGATCGTGCCGGCGGCCGCAGATGCGGCGGATTTCGGCATGCTGTTTTATAATGCCGACGGCAGCCTCGGCGAGATGTGCGGCAACGGCGCGCGCTGCATCGCCCGCTACGGCGTGGAGCACGGCCTGGCGCGCGATCCGGAGCAGATCCGGATCCTGGCCACGGCGGGGCTGGTGACGGCCCGGCGGATCGACGGAGAGCGCTATGAGGTGCGGCTCAACGACCCCTCGGTGATCGATCTGCACCGCCCGGCCGAGGCACTCGGCCGGATGTTCGACTGCGCGTATGTCGAGCTCGGCGATCCCGGCATCCCGCACGCGGTGGTCGAGACGCCGGAAACGGAGCTTGAGGAGCTGGACACTCTGCGCGAGCGCGGCCGCGCGCTGCGCCGGAGCCCGGCCTTTCCGAGGGGCGCGAACGTCAGCTTCGTCTGCCGCACGGGCCAGGCGCGCGTGCGCGCGATCACCTTTGAGCGAGGCGTGGAGGATTTCACGCTGGCCTGCGGCACCGGCTGCGGCTCGATCGCCGCAAGCCTGATCCTGCGCGGAACGATCCCGGGCGATCGGCTGACAATCGACATGCCCGGCGGGCAGCTGAGCGTCCGCCTGCGCCGCGAAGGGCAGTGTGTGCATGATATCCTTCTCACAGGCCCGACCGCGGTCGTGGAAGAAATTGAATATTAATAAGTCCCGGAAACAAGCTTTCCGGGACTTTTTTGGTATTACGAGCTCATATTCTTCTTGATCTGCGAGATCGCGTTCTTTTCCAGGCGCGAGACCTGGGCCTGGGAGATGCCGACCTCGCGGGCGACCTCCATCTGCGTGCGCCCGTCGTAAAAGCGCAGCGCCAGGATCCGCTTTTCACGCGGCGAGAGGCGGCGCATCGCGTCGGTCAGGGCGATCTGCTCCAGCCAGTGCTCGTCGTTGTTGCGCGGGTCGCCGATCTGGTCCATCACGGTCGCGCTTTCGCCGCCGTCGCTGAATACCGGCTCGTAAAGGCTCACCGGCTCGCAGACCGCGTCCATCGCGAAGACGACCTCCTGCCGGGGGATGCCCAGCTCCCGGGCGATCTGCTCCACGCCCGGCTCCCGTCCGTCCCGGGCGGTCAGCTTCTCCTTGGCCTGCAGCACCCGATAGGCGGTGTCGCGCATCGAGCGGCTGACGCGCAGCGCGCTGTGGTCGCGCAGAAAGCGCCGCAGCTCCCCCGCGATCATCGGAACGATTATCGGATGGAGAAAAAATACAATACGTTCTGAAAATCAGCAATTATTGCTCAATTTCTGCACTTTTCAAATACTTTCTGAGCTGCAGCTTGACGTCGATGCTGCCGTCCTTATAGATGATGACCCGGTCGATGAGCTGCTGGCAGGTGCTCTGCCGCTGCACGTCGTTCATCTCCGGCCAGGTCGACTGCAGGGTGCGGAGGATGCCCTTGATCTTCTGCTTTTTCCTCTCGATGGTGGAGTAGCGCTCCTCCTCGCGGATCTGCGCCTCGATGTTCCGGACGCGCTGCCTGGCGTCGAGGATCTTTTCGCTGAGCACATCGTCGGTCTCGTCCTCGTCTTCGAAATCGTAGAGACGGCTCAGGCGTTTGCGAGCTGCGGCCAGCTCCTTTTGCAGCACGGCGATGTTGTCGACGCTGTTCTCCGTCTTCCGCGTGTCGGGCTGCCCCAGGTATTTCAGCCGGAACAGCTCGTCGATGACGGCCTGCTCCACGTCCTTGCACCAGAAGCGCTCGCTGTCGCAGCTGTCGGCCTTGCCGAAGCGGGCGTTGCTGGATTCCTGCGAAGAATAGCAGACCAGCTTATGCCCCTTGTCGCCCCATTTCTGATAGCGCATCTTCGCGCCGCACTCGCCGCAGTACACGAGCCCCGAGAGCAGATAGTTGGAGGCCGTTCGGTTGACGCTGCGCCGCTGCATTTCCTCCTGCGCCTCCTGCCAGGTCTCCAGGGAGATGATGGCCTCGTGGTTGCCCTCGTATTCCTCGCCGTTGAAGATGATGCAGCCGGTGAGGGACTTGCGCATCAGGATCTGACGGATCGCTTGGTCACCGCTGAAATGAAAGCGCTCCGCGATCTTCTGCGGCGGCATCTTTTCTTCGATGTACAGGCGGAAGATCTCCCGCACGACCTCCGCTTCCTCGGGCACGATCTCCAGCGAGGAGGTCTCCTTGTTGTAGCGGTAGCCGAAGGGCGCGTTGCCGCCGCCCATCCACTTGCCGGAGGCCACCCGCGCCTGCCGTCCGCGCTTGAGCTTTTCCACGATCTGGTCGCGGTCAAACTCCGCCAGCGTGGCAAAGAGCATCAGCAGGAACTTGCCCTGGGGGTTGTCCTTGTCGATCCGGCAGTAGTTTTCCGCCACGGAGACAAAGTTGATGTCCTCCCGGTTGCGGTTAACGGCGCTGTTTTTACTGTCCTTCGCGGCGACGATGTAGTCCTGGATGAACTGCAGCGTGCCCAGCAGCGAGCGGCCCAGACGGTCGATACGCGCCACCACCAGGGAGTTGACGCGGATGTGCGATTTCCCGGTGTTGAAGTCCGTGATCGCGCCCATGATCTCCTGCAGGGCGGGGCGCTCCATGTTCGTGCCGGTATAGCCGTCATCGATGAACAGCACCAGGTTTTTGTAGCCGTTGGCCGTGCACCAGCGGACGATGTCGGCCTCCTGGATATCCAGCCCGAAGCCCAGATCCGCCTGCCGGTCGGTGGATACGCGGAGGTAGCCCACGTTGATGAGGAAGTTGTCGTCCTCGTCCAGCTCCACCGCCTCGTCGATGACGATCTTCATGTTGTGTTTGAGGTCCAGTATGTTTTTCAGGTGATAGGTTCTCTCTGTCTTTTTCATAAGTACACCTTCCTTGCTTTGTAATATAGCATGTTTTTTCTCTGTTCTCAATAGATTCTCATTTTTACTCGTAAGAACTGCGAAACGTAGGTATGGCGAAAAACGGTATGGGACTGTGACGGTCTCATACCGTTTTCGCTTTTCTGTTCACAGTACCGGTTCCCTATGGCGCGGTCTCTTGGGCGGGGGCATCGCATCCCGCTGCTTCACCAGCTCCTGGTTCCTCTCCAGCTTTTTGAGCACCGAGGGCTTCCCCGCCGCGGGAGACTCGTCCGGCTCATCATCGAGTTCATCGTCCAGCGCGTCCAGCTCGGCCCTCGTCAGCGGACGGCGCTCATTGCGCTCGTAGATCTCGTTCACGATCCTGTCCACGTCGGGGCAGTTGATCCGGATCTTGTCGTAATCGGACGGGTCGATCAGCTCGTCGCCGAGAAACAGTCTCACCTTAAACTCCATTGCCAACCCCTCCTTTCTCTTTTGAAATTGTTGCCGATTCGGGCAAAAAGTAATCCCCCGCCGGGCGGCGAGGGATCCTGGTGATCGGTATTCTTCTCATAAACTCAGCTCCTTCTTTTTCTGCGGATCGGGCACGCCACGCAGCAACTCCGGCGCGTACTGACTGACCCGGCGGTACAGGTTCTGGTAGTCTGCCTCCAGCTGCTTGGCCGTCAGCCGCTCGGTCAGCTTCTTTTCCTTCACCTGCTTGCTGAGGTCTGCCTTGTCGGCCTCCAGCTTGTCCACCTTACTTGTCAGGCTTGCGTTCTCCTTCTGCAATTCCCTGTAGGCCTTCTCGTAGCCGCTCAGCGTCTCCTTGAATTTGGTCAGCTTAGGGAAGAGCTTTTTCAGCCGCTTCCGGATCTCTTCGATATTCTTCTTGGCGGTGAAGGCGTTGGTCTCGTCCATGATCGCCAGGATGCCGCGCAGCTGCTTGTCCAGGTGCTCGGCCTCCTTGAAAAGCCGCGGCGGAATGTGGGTGCGCCCGGTGATGCTGGCGCTTTTGCCCCGCTCCAGATCCGGGTACTTCTCCGCCATGTGTTGCCAGAAGCCGTCCTGCCACTCGGTCAGCTTTTTCTTGTTGCCCACGATCTCCTTGGCGCTCAGCCGCCCGTCCTCCGTGATCGGGACAAAAGAAACGTGCATATGGGGCGTCTTCTCGTCCATATGCACGACGGCGGATATGAAGTTTTCCGGGGCGATCCGGCTCTGCAGGAAGCCCAGCGCGTGCTCGAAGTAGGCGCGGACTTCTTCCCGCTTCTTTCCCTCAAAGAACTCCGGGCTTGCGGTGATGAGCGTCTCCACCACCCGGACGCTGTTGGAGCAGACGCGAGGACACTGGCAGTCCTTGATCCGAGCCTCTGCCTGGGCACGGTACTTGTCCCGCGGTTCGACCAGGTGAAAGTTGAATTTGCTGCGGCTGAGATCCACGTCGGGATTACTGGCGTAGGTCTCCTTGGTGCGCTCGTTGTGGGCCTCGATGTTGCCGATCTCCGGCCCCTTGTACTTGGCGAAGCGGAGGATGCCGTACTGTGCCTTTGCCATCAGCGCTGCCTCCGTTTCCGACGCACGATGCGCGTTTTATTTCTGATATGATTCATTTTCTTACCCTCATTTCTTTTTTAGATATTGACTTGAAATTCTCCGTACGTTCGTACGTCATGGGATCAGCGCGTAGATGCCCACATAGCCCCGGACGCGGCGGCCGTTGACATAGAGATTGTTGGTGCTCTCCAGCCTGTATTCCGGTGCAAGCGCGGCCATCTGATCCAGAAAGCTCTTTTTGGCCAGCGGGAAGTAGGCGTTTTCCTCGCACCACAGGACATACAACTCGTACAGGCGCTGGGACGTAATGTCGTAATCCGCCTTGAAGCCGATGTAGCCCTCGGATTTGAGAAACTCCGTCACATTGTTCCCCTCGGACACACTCTCCCGCATGTTCTCCAAGCTGCGCTCGCTGAGCGTGAAGCGGAAGTCGTTGGCCATCAGCCGCCGCAGCCCCTCCAGCGCCCAGAGAAAGATGCTGTCGATCTCGTCGATCAGCTTTTCCGACAGAAAGGGATCGTCCACCCGGTCGGCGGGCTTGTCCTTCACCGTCAGAATGATCTGGCGGCGGAAGAAGCCGACGCTGCGGTCATAGCGGGATTTCAGCGCC
>CACYWG010000016.1 GCA_902778115.1 Oscillospiraceae bacterium
CTCCATGATGGCATATGCTGAAAAACATGTCTATGATGAGACGGAAAAAGATTAGTTCATTGGGATGTGAAAGCAAAGCACATCTAATAAAGCGCATCTTATCTGACTTGGTGTGAAGAATAACGATTAACCTTTTTTGTTGAAACAGTAATCTTTAGCCATGAAAAAGAATCCCTCACCGCACGGTGGGGGATTCTTTTTGCTTCCAGCAGCCGGAAAGCCGCCCATGCTGCATTCCTTGATGATTGGAAATGAGCCTCTACGCTAATCAATGTCCCGGATCACCGCTTTGCCGGATGCCGCGTTTACTTCTATCTTGTACTCAGTGCCGTCCTGGTTCTGAAACTCGACGTTATAGATGTAAATTCCCTTTAAAATGCTGCCGTCGTGTTTGAGACTCAGGTTGATATAATCCACATAAAAGCTTCGGGCTGTCTCTTCCCCGACCAGTTCCTGAAAGCATCCTTCGGCAGCAGCGAGCGCTTCTTCCCGGGAAAGGCTGACGGAATGCGCGGCAGAGACGGAGGCTGGAACAAACCAGATCCCGCAGAGCACGGCCGCTGTCAGGGCGACTCCCAGCACGGCTTTCAGAAGCTTTCTGATCGGCTTTTTGCTTTTCTTGACAGGGACGTTTGTTGATCCGCCCGCAATCTTGCCGCCTTTTTTAGCGTTTTTTTCGGCTGACTCGGACTCAGCAGGAATCTGTATTGCGTGATAAAGCCGTTCATAGAATTCGTGATCATCCATTCGATACTTCATCAGCGCAAAAATATTTCCTATCTGCAGCGCCATTCCCGGTGTGATGTCGGCATCTTCCAAAAAAATATTGATGGTCTTGATGCCCTTGGAAACCGAATAGTGCATCTCTTTGCGGCAATTGCTTGAGACCGCATAAGCATTGGAGACAAAAGCGATCATCATATTGGCTGAGGCAAGACGCTCTGCGATATACTCCGGCCACTCGCTTCCGACTTCTATACCGTCATCAAACCAGAAGCGCACACCGTTTCGCTCCAGATTTTCAAGTACGCTCCCCACCGCCTGTTCGTCGGCGTGAGCGTAGCTGATAAAAATATAGGGTTCATTTCCCTTATATGGTTTCAGCCCGTTCATCCTGCACCTCTGTTTCTGCATTGATAAGACAAAAACTCCGCTTGTTGATTGTCCGTATTTTCTGCTTTGGCTCAATACGGCGGGGATCGATTATGTTATTTCCGGTTTTCCATGCCCCAGTCGCAGAGCTTGTCGAGCACCTTGACCAGCGAATGGCCGCGCTCGGTCAGCGAATACTCCACCTTCGGCGGGATCTGGGGGTAGACCGTCCTCACGATCAGCCCGTCGGCCTCCAGCTCCCTGAGATTCTGGCTCAGGGTCTTGTCGGCCACCTTTTTCAGATACCGCTGCATCTCGTTGAAACGCACCGGCTCATACTCCATCAGACAGTACAGGATGATGGGCTTGTACTTGCCGGCGATCAGCGAGAGCGTATAGCTGTAGCCCGTTTCGCTGAAATCCGCGGTTTCGATGCGCTTGCGATCCATACTTTCCTCCGGGTAAGTACCTTACAATCATGTAGGTACTTGATTATCGTTCGGCTTTATGATAGCATTTTTACAGCAGGAATGCAAGTATAAACCGGAGCGGACCGGTTCCCGGGCGCTCCGACCGAAAAACAAGGAGAAGCTCAATGAAAGATTTTGGAGTACAGCCCTTTCTGTTCCCGATGCCCGTCTATATGATCGGCACCTACAACGAGGATGACAGTGTCGACGCCATGGCGATGGCCTGGGGCGGCATCTGCGCGGAGAACATGGTCGCCCTCAATCTGGAGGAGGATCACAAGACCGTCGCCAACCTCAAGGCCCGCGGCGCCTTCACCCTTTCCGTCCCCGGCAGGGACACCCTCGTCGAATCCGACTTCATGGGCATCGCCAGCGCCAACAAGTTTGCCGACAAGTTTGAGCGCACCGGGCTCCATGCGGAAAAGAGCAGCCGCGTGGACGCGCCCATTATCAAGGAGTATCCGCTGACGCTGGAATGCAAGGTCGTGGAGATGCAGGAGCAGCCCTACGGCCTGCGCGTGTTGGGCGAGATCGTCAACGTGATGGCCGATGAAAAGGTGCTGGACGACAGCGGGAAAATCGACTGCGGCAAGCTGGACACCTTCCTGTTCGACCAGATGCGCTTTGATTACTACGCCGTCGGCGAAGTCTGCGGCAGGGCCTGGCACTCCGGCGCGCCGCTCGTGAAAGAAAAATAAGCGCTTGCTCTTCGATCGGACAAACAAGTAACAACAGTCAGAAATCCCCTTTTGCCTGCGGCAAAAGGGGATTTCTTTTTCATTTCCTGCCGCCGCGTAAAAAACGCAAAGAATCCGGCGCGTATCTTGCAGGATCGGAAAAAGATGAGTATAATACCATTCTGGAATGATGGCGTGCGGGAGCGGCTCCCGGTGCGCCATGTGTGGGAGAGAGAAAAGAATGAGACTGAACGAATTGAAAACGGGCCAAAGCGCCCGGATTGAGCGCGTCGGCGGAGAGGGCGCGCTGCGGCAGCACTTTCTGGACATGGGCGTGATCCCGGGCGCCGAGGTGACGCTGGTCAAGCTTGCGCCGCTGGGCGACCCGATGGAGCTGCGCATCCACGGCTATGAGCTGACGCTGCGCCTCGCGGACGCGGAGAAGATCGAGATCGCGGGCATCGAAAAAGCGGCCGATCGCAAAGGACCGGCCGAGCGCAAAAGAACGGCTCACCCGGGCCTCGGCGAAGAAGGAAAGTTCCACCCGAAGGGCACCGGCGATCCGCTCCCGGACGGTACGGTGCTCAGCTTCGCGCTCGTCGGCAACCAGAACAGCGGCAAGACGACGCTTTTCAATCAGCTGACCGGCGCCAACCAGCACGTCGGCAACTTCCCCGGCGTGACGGTGGACCGCAAGGACGGTGTGATCCGCGGCCACAGCGACACCTCCATCACCGACCTGCCGGGCATCTACTCCATGTCGCCCTATTCCAGCGAGGAGCTGGTCTCGCGCGACTTCGTGCTCCGGGAAAAGCCCCGGGCGATCATCAATATCGTCGATGCCACCAACATCGAGCGAAACCTCTATCTGACGATGCAGCTGCTGGAGATGAACGTTCCGATGGTGGTCGCGCTGAACATGATGGACGAGCTGACCGGCAACGGCGGCACCGTGGATGTCAACGCCATGGAGTCCATGCTGGGCGTGCCGGTGGTGCCGATCTCGGCGGCCAAGAACCAGGGCGTGGACGAACTGGTGCGCCATGCCGTGCATATCGCCAAATACCAGGAAAAGCCTCTGCGGCAGGACTTCTGCGGCGCGGAGGATCACGGCGGCGCGGTGCACCGCGCGCTGCACGCCGTCATCCATCTGATCGAGGACCATGCGGTCCGTGCTGGCCTTCCCGTGCGCTTTGCGGCCAGCAAGCTCATCGAGGGCGACAGCCGCATCGCCGAGCAGCTGGAGCTGGATCAGAACGAGTCGGAGATGCTGGAGCACATCGTGCTGCAGATGGAGAAGGAGCGCGGCCTCGACCGCAGCGCCGCCATCGCGGACATGCGCTTTGAATACATCAAAAAGGTCTGCGACCGCTGCGTCATCAAACCCCGCGAGAGCCGCGAGCACAAGCGCAGCGAGCGCCTGGACCGGGTCCTCACCGGCAAATATACGGCTATCCCGATGTTCATCGCCATCATGGGCCTGGTCTTCTTCCTGACCTTCTTCCTCATCGGCCCCTTCCTGCAGGACCTGCTGGCCGAGGGGATCGACGCGCTGGCCGGGCTGACGGAGCGGGCCATGCAGGCCGGGCACGTCAACCAGGCCGTCCAGAGCCTGGTGCTCAAGGGCATTTTCGAGGGCGTCGGCAGTGTGGTCAGTTTCCTGCCCCTCATCGTGACGCTGTTTCTGTTCCTCTCTCTGCTGGAGGACAGCGGCTATATCGCCCGCGTCGCCTTCTTTATGGACAAGCTCCTGCGCCGGATCGGCCTTTCGGGCCGCAGCATCGTGCCGATGCTGATCGGCTTCGGCTGCACGGTGCCCGCCGTGATGTCCACCCGCACGCTGCCGAGCGACCGTGACCGCCGCATGACGATCCTGCTCACGCCCTTCATGTCCTGCACGGCGAAGCTGCCGATCTACAGCTTCTTCGTTGCAGCGTTTTTCCCGAAAAACAGCTGGCTCATTATCACGGGGCTGTATCTGCTGGGCATCGTGACCGGCATCCTGGTCGCGCTGCTGTATAAAAAGACGCTCTTCCAGGGCGAAGCGGTGCCCTTCGTGATGGAGCTGCCGAACTACCGCCTGCCCAGCGCGCGCAATGTTCTGCAGCTGCTGTGGGAGAAGGCAAAGGACTTCCTGCAGCGCGCCTTTTCGGTGATCCTGATCGCCACGATCGTCGTCTGGTTCCTGCAGAGCTTTGACTTCGGCTTCAATCTGGTGGAGGATTCGCACGCGAGTATCCTCGCCGCCGTGTCCGGCCTGCTGGTGCCGCTGTTCCGGCCCATCGGACTCGGCGACTGGCGGATTGTCACCTCGCTCATCAGCGGCTTCATGGCCAAGGAGAGCGTGGTGTCCGTGATGGAGATCCTCTTTTCCGCCGAGGGCGTCAGCACCGCGCTCAGCACGCTCACGGCGGCATCGCTTCTGGTATTCAGCCTGCTGTATACGCCCTGCGTGGCGGCCATCGCCTCCATCAAGCGCGAGCTCGGCGGCCGCTGGGCGGTCTATGTGGTGCTGTGGCAGTGTGCGATCGCCTGGATCGCGGCGCTGCTGGTGCGTCTGATCGGGCTGCTGCTGGGAATGGGGTGAAGAATGAACGTCTGGGACATCCTGATCCTGCTCGCGGTCGCTGTGATGATCGGCCTGGCCGTGCGCGCGATCCGCGGCGGCAAGGCAGGCTCCTGCCATAAGGGCGGGAGCTGCTCTGCCTGCTGCGAGAACTGTGCCATGGGCTGCGATCATTGTGAAAAAAAGACTGCCCGCACCAAAGGCGCGGACAGATAGGGAAGATAAAGTTAAATCCGAATTCCGAATTACGAATTCTGAATTTCCCCCGGATTGACGTGCACCATGATGTGCTTGACCGCGGGGAACTCCGCCTCGATCCGGTCGTGTACCTGCTCGGCGATGGCATGCGCCTCGACGAGCGGGAGACTGCCGTCGACCCGGATCTCCAGATCCACGTAGATCTTGCTGCCGAACTCCCGGGTCTGCAGACGGTCGATGCCGAGCACCTCCCGCTGCGACAGCACGCAGTCGGCGATGCGCTGTTCCGTCTCCGCGTCGCAGGCGCGGTCCACCATTTTTCCGGTGGCGTCCTTGAAGATGTCATAGGCCGCCTTGAGGATGAACAGGCAGATCAGCAGGCTCGCGATCGGCTCCATGATCGGGTAGCCGAGGCGCGCGCCCGCGATGCCGATCAGCGCGCCGACGGAAGAGAGCGCGTCGCTGCGGTGGTGCCAGGCGTTGGCCATCAGCGCGGCGGAATTGAGGCGCCTGGCGTAATGGCGCGTGTACCAGTACATGGCCTCCTTGCAGGCGATGGACACCGCCGCCGCGATGAGCGCCAGCAGCCCGGGGATCACCGCCGCCTTTTCACCGGCTCCGATGCTTTCCACCGCCCCGTAGCCGATCAGCAGACCGGTGACGGCGAGCACCACGGCCAGGACGATCGCCGCGACGCATTCGAAGCGCTCGTGCCCGTAAGGGTGGTCGCGGTCGGCCTCGCGGGCGGAGAGCTTCACGCCGATGATGACAATAAAGCTGCTCAGCACATCCGAGGCGGAGTGCACCGCATCGCTGATCATCGCGCCGGAGTGCGCCAGGATGCCGGCCAGCAGCTTGAATACGGAAAGCGCCGCGTTGCCGGCGACGCTCACAAGAGAGACCCGCGTGGCGGTTTTTTCAAAATCAAGAGTCTGCGTCATGGAAAAGCCTCCTTCTCCGGGTAAAAAAAGAACCCCGGGAATCAGATCCTTCTGTCCCGTGGGTGATCCACTGTCACGTTTGTGACCCGGCTCCGAGCGCAAGCGCTCCGGCCTGTTCAGTATAGGCTATGCGGCCGCCCGGCTGCATAGAACGCAATTATTATTATCAGACAGGCGGCTGTTTGTCAAGCGCCCGCCGAAGAAATCAGGAGGAACGAAGATGGATATTTATAAAGAGCTGGAACTGCAGGACTGCCCGTATTGCGGCGGCGCCGGGCTTCTGGAAGAGGAAAACGGCTGGTGCTGGTATGTGATGTGCGTGGACTGCGGCTCGCATACGGCGCATTTTGAATACAAGACCCCTGAAGACCGCTTTGATGCCGCCCGCAAGGCGGCGCATCTGTGGAACATCGGCAAGGTCGTGCGCAGCGACCTCAGCGAGTAAGAGAGGAGCCGGACATGGCGGTCATAGGCTTTATCGGAACGGGAAACATGGGCTCCGCGCTGGCGCGCGGCGCGGCAAAATCCGGCTGCGCGGAGCGGCTGCTGCTGGCTAACCGCAGCCCGGAGAAGGCGCAGCGTCTGGCGGAGGAACTCGGCGGAGAGGCTGTGGACAACCGGCGCGCGGCGGCGGAAGCGGATTTTCTGTTTCTTGCCGTCAAGCCGCAGATGCTCGCCGGCATGCTCGACGGCATCCGCGACGTGCTGGATGCGCGGCAGGACCGCTTTGTGATTGTCTCCCTGTGCGCGGGCAAGGACCTTCGCACGCTGGCCGGGCTTGTCGGGGAGCGGCCGATCATCCGCATCATGCCGAACATCCCCGTCGCCGTCGGCAGCGGCATCACGCTCATGACGGCCTCTCCGCTCGTGACGGAGGAAGAAAAAGCGCTGCTGAAGGCCGTACTCGGCGCCACGGGACTGGTCTCGGAGCTGGACGAGCACATGATGGACGCCGCCGGCTTTACCGGCTGCGGCCCGGCCTTCGCGGCGATGTTCGTCGAGGCGCTCTCTGACGGCGCCGTCGCCTGCGGGCTGCCGCGCCGCCTGGCGCTGGAGTACGCGGCGCAGATGCTCAAGGGCACGGCGGAGCTGCTGCTTGAGACCGGGGAGCACCCCGCCTCGCTGAAGGACCGCGTCTGCTCGCCGGCGGGCAGCACGATCCAGGGCGTGCGCCGCCTGGAGGAGAGCGCGTTCCGCGCGGCGGTCATGAACGCTGTCATCGCCTGCTACGAAAAGAAATTCTGAACGAACGCCGGGCCGGTCTTTCAATCGGCCCGGCGTTTCATATAATCTTCCACAGGGGAGGGGGGACCGAATGAACAGGAAAATCAGACAGACGCTGCTCGCCGTCGGGCTGATCGTCGGAGGCTGCGCGCTGTTCGTGCTCAGTGCCTCGCTGCACCAGAAGATGAACGAGCCGCCCGAGGAGACGCCAAAACCGCAGCGCGCGGAGAGCGCGGCGCCGGTGCTTACGCCGGCTCCGGAGCTGACACCGGAGCCAACGCCTGTGCCCGGCCCGCTGATCGTCCTCGATCCCGGCCACCAGGCGCAGGGGGATGACACACCGGAGCCGATCGGCCCGGGTGCGGAGGAGACGAAGGCGCGGGTTTCGGACGGCACCGAGGGTGTCGTGACCGGGATCCCGGAATATGAGCTCAATCTGACGGTATCGCTGCTGCTGAGGGAGGAACTGGAGGCGCGCGGCTACCGCGTCGTCCTGACGCGCGAGACGAACGAGGTCTCCCTTTCCAACGCCGGGCGGGCACTGATGGCCAATGAGCTGCAGGCGGACGCTTTCGTCCGCATCCACGCCAATGCCTCGGAGGATCCCGCGGTGCGCGGCGTGATGACCATCTGCACGACGGCGAAAAACCCGTATACCGGCGCGCTCTACCCGGCCAGCCGCGCGCTGGCCGAAGTGCTGCTGCGAAGCCTCGGCGACGCGGTCGGCTGCGAGGAAGGGCGGCGAACACTCTGGGAGACCGACACGATGAGCGGCCTCAATTACAGCCTGGTCCCGGCCTGCATCGTGGAGATGGGCTATATGTCCAATCCTGAGGAGGATCTGCTGCTGGCGGACGACGCGTACCGGCATCAGATCGTTCTGGGGCTCGCCGACGGACTGGACGCCTGGTTTGACGGGCAAATCGAATAAACGACACAGGGCCGTCCCGACGATCAAGGATCGAAGGGACGGCCCTGCGGCTGTTTATATAAAAGAGAGGAGAAGAGAGGATTAGCTGTTTTGTACCGGCAGCGTCAGCTCCGCGTCGAAGCGCGCGCCGTCGTTGTGTACGGCGAACTGTCCGCCCATGTGCGTCATGATCTTTTCGCAGGTGCGGATGCCGATTTTGGTGCTCTCCACCCGGCTGAGCCCGTGGGCGACGGCGTTGGAGAAGCAGACGCGCAGCGTCCCGCCGCTGTGTTCCGACAGAAGCAGGACGGGCTGGCTGCGGTCGGCGTATTTCTTGATGTTGGAGATGAGGTTATCCAGCACGCGCTTGAGGTACATGGGGTCGGCCTTCACGCTGCATTCGCCCTCAAATTCTACGCGCTGCACCGTAAAGCCGCTGTCGCGCAGGTCAAATTCCGCCTCGCCCAGCAGCTGCTCCAGCAGGAGCCTTGCGTCGAGCGTTTCCAGATTCATCTCCAGATCCGCCCGGCCGAAGACCAGGAAGTAGCGGAACAGCTCGTCGGTCAGCTCCTTGAGCTCCATGGCCTTGCCGTAGGCGGAATTGGTGAACTGCTTGCGCTGCTCCTCCGGCAGGTTCTGCTCCTTGAGCAGGCCGAGATAGCCGATCAGACTTGTCATCGGGGTGCGGATATCGTGTGAGACGGCGGTGATCAGCTCGGAGTTTGCCTCCCAGGCCCGCCGCTCGTTGCCCATACGCTCGATGACCGAGCGGCGCATGGTGTCCATGTCGCCCGCCAGGGCCGCAATCTCGTCCTCGCCCTTGGCAGAGATCGGGTTTTCCAGATCCCCGGCGCTCACCTCGGCGGCCTCGCGCGAGAGGGCGACGATGCGCTGCGTCAGCTTTCCGGTATAGCGCAGCTGGATGGCGATGAAGGCGACGAAGGCCAGCGTGACGGCCAGGATGCTGTTGACGAACAGCTCCCGGTTCTGGGAGCTGTCGCCGATGGCGATCTGGTAAAGGCCGTCGGCAAAGCGCATGGGATAGAGCTTGCCGTACTGGCTCTCCGGCATGGGGGAGAGGCTGTTGGCGGCCACACGCCCGCCGCTGAAGCGGGCGGCGACGGTCTCGCCCTGATAGATCTGGATCGTCACATAGTCGTGCTGCCGCGTCCAGCGTGCGATGGCCGCCGTATCGCTGCCCGCGACCATATTGGCCGTGACATAAGAGCTGAACTGCGAATAGATGGACGCCTTGCGGGAGGCCACGGACTCCGGACTCATGTAGATGTGCTCCACGGCGTAGCGCCCGGAGCCGCTGACCGCGAAAAAGACCAGCGCGGCGACGGCCAGGGCAAAAAGCTGGGAGATGATCATCCGGACGTTGAGCGAGCGCCGCACCGGCTCCAGTAGCTTTTTAATCAATTTGATAGCCCTTTCCCCACACGGTGCGGATGATCTTGGGCGAGGAGGGGTTCTCTTCGATTTTGCGGCGCAGGTTCAGCACGTGCACCATGACCGTGTTGCCGGAGCCGGGCAGGAACTTTTCCTTCCAGACGCCCTCATAGAGCTCGGGCGCGGTGACGGTGGTGCCGCGATTGCGCAGCAGATGCTCCAGAATGGAAAACTCCGTATCGGTCAGCGAGACGGGCTGCCCGTTGCTGACAACGGTGCGCGCGGCAAAGTCCACCTCCAGGTTCTCAATGGCCAGTGCCGCGTCCGGCTTGCCGCGGTATTCCTTATAGCGGCGCAGCAGACTCGTCACCTTGGCCAGCAGCTCGTCCTGCGAGAAGGGCTTGGACAGGAAGTCGTCGCCGCCGCTGCGGTAGGCGCTGATCCGATCCGCCTCGGCGGACTTGGCCGTGAGGAACAGTACCGGCGCGTTCGTATAGGCGCGCAGCGCGTCGCAGGCGGCGTAGCCGTCCATGCCGGGCATCATCACGTCGAGAATGATGAGGTCGGTGTCCTTCTGCTCTTGGATGAGACGGACGGCCTCGGCGCCGTCGGCGGCCTCGCTGACACTGTAAAGCCCCTGCAGCAGCAGGCGCAGGACCTGGCGGATATCGGGATCGTCGTCGACGATCAGAATTTTCGATTGTGCGGACATACAATCACCTCATGCCACATTGTACCACAAAACGGCCGCTTCTCAAGCAGATTTCAACAGGTTTAATACTTCTTAAGAGAACGAGCGGCGCCACACGGCCTTTTCCCGCAGCTTTTGCTTTACATTTTCTGCCGGTTTATGGTATGATGACGGCCATAAACCGACAGGAGGGCAGGCGGCGGATGGAAGCCAGAAAAAAAGAAGCATTTTACCTCACCTGCGAAAAATACTATATCTTTGAGCTGCTGATCTTCGCGGCCGGCATGATGGGCTCCTATACCTATAACCTGCGCGGCGGCGTGTTCTGCAACGCGCAGACAGCAAACGTCGTGCTGATGGCGCTCGCCTTCGGGCACGGCCAGTGGCAGAAGGGCTTTTACTACCTGATCCCGATCTCGGCCTACTTCGCCGGCACGATGGTCTCGGAGGCGCTGCCCTCCGGCATCCGGCACCAGCACTTCCTGCGCTGGGACACCTGGCTGATCGGTTTTGAGATCGCGGTGCTGTTCGTCGTCGGCTTTCTGCCGCTCAGCCTCCCGGCGCAGATCGTGCAGGTGACGATCAACTTCATCTGCTCCATGCAGTACAACACCTTCCGCCAGGCGGAGGGCATCCCGATGGCCACCACTTTTGTCACCAACCATATCCGCCAGACCGGCATCTGGGCCGTCACCGCCATCAAGCGCGGCGACCGCGCGGTCGGTTCCCGGGCATGGAAGCATTTCCGCATGATCGGCATGTTCTTCCTCGGCGCGCTGATCCTGACGCCGCTGTGCACGCTGCTCCAGGAGAGGGCGATCTGGTTTGCCATGGTTCCGCTGATCGTCAGCTTCGCGCTGATGCTGAACGCAGACCTGGTGGTGGAGCGCATGATGTTCGACCAAAAGCCGCACGGGCACTGATTTTTGCGCACTTTAAACGCAAATTTAAGAAACCTTAAGACACAAGCACAGAAGCCTGTGATAGAATCACACATGAAGACCGCCCGGAACGGCCGGGCGGTCTTTTCTGATCCGTACATTTTTGCTCTGCGCCCCTTGCGCGGAGCGTTTCCAGGGAGGAACGATATGAAACACACCAAACAGATCCTGGCGCTCCTTTTGGCTGCGGCCATGCTGCTGTGCCTCGCCGCCTGCGGCCGTTCGGAGTCCGACGGCAGCGAGGACGGGAAAAGCGGCGGTAGGAAGAAGACGAACGAGACCCCCGTGCCCGAGTTCGTTTACAAGGCCAATTATGCGCCGATCAACAAGGATGACGATCGCATGGATTTCTATCCCCGTCTGGTGACGGAAGATGGCTTTTACTGCATCAGCTCCGAGGTCGTCGGCCAGCGCGAGCTGTACGAGGGCGAGGTCCTCCAGTGGGACGGCCAGCTGGACATCTATGAAAACCGTCTGTACCGGCTGGGCGTCGACGGCAGCTTCAGCAGACTGGAAGGCTACGAACCGATGAAGCTGGAGGTCGAGGAAGGGCATGAATTCAGCGGCGGCATCGGCTGCATGACCAAGCTGCCGGACGGCTTCCTCTGCCAGGAGAACAGCTATGAGAGCTGGAGCGATTCGAGCGCGGAGCGCTATTCCGACGCATGGTACGAGTCCTATCAGAGCGTGGAGCATTTCTTCCTCCGCCGCCTTGACGAAAGCGGCAGGGAACTGAGCTGCGTGGAGATGGACGTTGATGACATGATGCAGAACGGCGGTTACGTGTCTTTCAGCAGCATCGTCGCTCTCAACGAGCACGAAGCGCTGCTGGCCGGCGACAGCGGCCTGTTCATCTATGACATCGATACCGGCAAAATGACCGGCAAGATCGACGGCGTCGACTGGGCGCAGTCGCTGCTGACCCTCCATGACGGGCGCATAGCCGTAGCCTATTACGGCGACAGCGGCCAAATGATCTCCGTCATCGACACGGAAAAGAGAGCGCTCGGCGACAGCTTTCCTATGCAGGGCGAGCTGTCTCAGATGGTATCCGGCGGCGGCGACTATGACCTGTACTACACCAACGGCGTCAACTTCTTCGGCTACAAGCTCGATACCGGGAAGCCGGAAAAGCTCTTCAACTGGATCAACTGCGACGTGGACAACAGCAACATCAACGGCTTCCTCGTGACCGACGAAGGCAAGGTCATCGCCGTCAGCAGCGAATGGGACGAAAAAGCCGAAAATGTCAACACCTCTCTGATCACGATGGAAAAGGTGCCCAGCAGCTCACTGCCGCAGAAGGAAGTCCTCACGCTCGCCGTGCAGTATCTGGACTGGGAGGCCCGCCAGCAGATCATCAACTTCAACCGCAAGCATGACAGCATCCGCATCGAGGTGCAGGACTATTCCGAGTACAATACCGAGGAAGATTATGAGGCCGGCCTGACCAAGCTGCGCACGGAGATGCTGGCCGGCAACTGCCCGGACATCATCAGTCTCAACGGCCTGCCCGCCAAGCAGCTGGCCGCCAAGGGCATGCTGGCAGACCTCTATCCGCTCATTGACGCCGATCCCGAGCTCAGCCGGGAGGATTTCTTCCCGGCGGTCCTCAAGGCCATGGAGAATAACGGCAGGCTCTATTCCACCTGCTCCAGCTTCGAGATCGTCAGCGCGGTCGGCGCGTCCCGCGTCGTCGGCAGCGAGCCCGGCTGGACCTATGCCGATCTGATGGCGGCTCTGCAGGAAATGCCCGAGGGCTGCACCGTGTTCAGCACCGGCGAGACCCGCTATGACATCCTTCAGATGTGCCTGATGCTGGACATGGATCACTTCGTCGATTGGAACACCGGCAAGGTCAGCTTTGACAGCCAGGAGTTCATCGACCTGCTGAATTTCGCCAAGAACTTCCCGGCGGAATTCGACTGGGAGAACTATGAGTGGACCAAGGAGGACAACGACGACGTGCGTATCCGCGAAGGCAGGCAGCTGCTGATGTACGGCGACCTCTACAACTTCGACTCGATCAGCCAGTATGAGAACATCTTCGGCGGCCTGGACGCCTTCACCTTTGTCGGCTTCCCCACCAGCGAGGGCGTCGGCAACATGATCATGACCCAGTCGGGCTACGGCATCAGCGAAAAGTGCAGCAACAAGGAGGCCGCCTGGGAATTTGTCCGCACCTTTATGACCGAGGAGTATCAGGAGAACAATGCCTGGAACTTCCCGAGCAATATCCACAGCTATGAAGCCAAGAAGGCGGACGCCATGAAGCCGACCTATGTCAAGGATGCCAACGGCAACATCATGCTCGATCCTGAGACCGGCGAAAAGATGATGGAGCAGAAGGGCGGCTACTGGGACAACACCACGCAGGAATATGTCCCCACCTACTTCTATACGGAAGAGGAGATCGCCAAGATCGAATCCGTCATCAACGATACCGACCGGGTCTATGCGGTCGACGAGGCCATCAACGAGATCGTGCGCGAGCAGGTGGAGGCCTTCTTCGCCGGCCAGCGCAGCGCCGAGGACGTGGCAAAGCTCATCCAGAGCAAGACCATGATCTATGTCAACGAACAGAGATAACAATCCATCCAGCATCTTGTGTGCCCACGTTTTCCGTGGGCACACAAGACTGTCTGACACTTGTTGACAAGTTTACATAATAATACATAGTTTACATAATATTTTTTTCTTGCGGTCGATCGGCATATCGTGTATAATTCATTTGATAAGGATCGATCACTGTTTGATCTGGGTCTGCCTATGAAAAATCAGAACCAAAAACTGAATAAACGCAGGGATTTTCTGAAAAGTCTCTGCTTCCTGTTCCCGAGCCTTCTGGGCGTGGGCGTGTTCTTTATCCTGCCCTTCGGCGTGGTGGTCTACTACTCGCTGATCGACGGCCCGGCGACCAGGAATTTCGTTTTCTTAGAGAATTTTGTCAAGCTCTTCCAGAACTCGGCCTTCCGCCTCGCGGCGAAAAACACGCTGAGCTTCTCGCTGATGGCGGTGCCGCTGGCGGTGGTGCTGGCGGTGGCGCTGGCGCTGATGCTGGAAGCGCGCATCCCGATGAAGTCAGAGTTCCGCACCTTCTTCCTCAGCCCGATGATGGTCCCGGTGGCCTCGGTCGTGCTGATCTGGCAGGTGGTCTTCAACTACAACGGTACCTTCAACGAGCTGCTGCTCCTCTTCGGGCGCGACAAGATCGACTGGCTGCAGTCCGATTACGCGCAGATCGTGGTGCTGCTGCTGTTTTTGTGGAAGAACCTCGGCTACAACATGATCCTCTTTATGGCGGGCCTGGCCAACATCCCGAAGGAGCTGCTGGAGGTGGCCGACGTGGAGGGCGCGAGCGAGGCCTACAAGTTCTTCTCCATCAAGCTGCGCTACCTCTCGCCGACGGTGCTTTTTGTCACGATCCTCTCGCTCATCAACTCCTTCAAGGTCTTCCGCGAGGTGTATCTGCTGGCCGGCTCCTACCCCTATGATCCGCTGTATACGCTGCAGCACTTCATGAACAACACCTTCGGCTCCATGGATTATCAGAAGCTGTCCGCCGCGGCGGTGATCATGGCCATCGTCATGGTCGTCATCATCGCGCTGCTCTTTAAGGCGGAGGACTGGTTCGGAAAGGACGTGGAGGGATGAAGAAAAAGCATTATTTCGGCCGCGGCGTCATGTTCATCCTCTGCGCAGTTTTCGCGCTGATGTTCCTGCTGCCCACGGTGCTCACCATCACCAACTCCTTCATGGCCGAGAGCGAGATCGTCTCGAACTACGGCATGATCTTCTCCACCACCACGGGCGGCTACGTCTCCAAGACCGTCAATCTGAAGTTCATCCCCGACAAGGTCACGCTGGACCAGTATGTCACCGGCCTCATCAAATCGCCGGAGTACCTGATCAAGTACTGGAACAGCATCCTGCTGGTGCTGCCGATCGTGATCTTCCAGGTGGCGATCGCCTCGGTGGCGGCCTACAGCTTCACCCGCTGGCGCGGGAAGATCCGCAGCGGCATCTTCTTCTTTTACGTGATCCTGATGCTGATGCCCTACCAGGTCACGCTGGTCCCGAACTATCTGGTCAGCCAGTGGCTGGGCCTCATCAACACCCGCTGGTCCATCATCCTGCCGGGCATTTTCGCGCCCTTCTCGGTCTTCCTGCTGACCAAGTTCATGCGGCGCATCCCCTATTCGCTCATCGAGGCCGCCAAGGTCGACGGGGCGGGGGAGTGGCAGATCTTCACCCGCGTGTGTCTGCCGCAGTGCCGCTCGGCGATCTTCTCCATTGCGATCCTGGTCTTCATCGACTACTGGAACATGGTCGAGCAGCCGCTGGTGCTGCTCAAGGACGCGGATTCCCAGCCGCTGAGCGTATTCCTCTCCAGCATCAACTCCGGAGAGATCGGCCTGGCCTTTGCCATGGCCACGGTTTATATGATCCCCTCGCTGCTGATCTTCCTCTACGGCGAAGCCTATCTGGTGGAAGGCATTGCGAATTCGGGATCGGTAAAAGGTTGACATAATAATATCTTCTTATTTGTTGGTTGACATAATTTCCTTGCCCGCAGGGGCAGAGAGGACGGAAAGTCATGGAAATGAAAGTAAAGGACAGGTCCTGGGTCAAGAACGCGGTCATCGTGTTTCTGGTGATTCTTTTGATCCTGACCTTTTTCTCCAATACGATTATGAACCGCTCCCTGGCCGAGGTGGCCACGCAGAGCGTTTCAAGCGGCTCCATCACGGCGCGCGTCCGCGGCAGCGGCACAGTCGCCGCCGCCGGCGCCTATGAGGTCAAGGCCGAGCAGACGCGCCAGATCCGCGCGGTGCGCATCAAGGCCGGTCAGGAGGTCAGCGAGGGCGACGTGCTCTTTATCTTCGGCGAGGGCAGCAGCGAGGAGCTGGAGCAGGCGGAGGAAGCGCTGCGTCAGCTGCAGCTGTCCCGTCAGCGCACGGCCTCCAGTTATCCGAGCGTTGATTATTCGCTGGACGAGCGCAAGATCGAGCAGCTGCAGGAGAAACTGGACGCGGCCATGGAGGCCGAGGCACTGGCTTATCTGGCGCTGGAGAACAACGGCAACATTCCGGCCAGCGTCCTCAACGAAGCCAACGCCAAGGTGGAGGCCATGCAAAAGCGCGTCGACGAGGCGCGCAGCGCGCTGACCGAGGCGCAGGCAGACTTCTCCGCCAGACAGGACGAGGCGCAGGCGCGCGTGGACGAGGCGCTCGCTCATCTCAACGAGCTGCTGGATAATCCCCCGGAGGACGAGCCGGCCGAACCCGGCGAAGAGGGCGGCGAAAAGACCGAGTACCAGAAGAAGCTTGACGAGGCGGAGGCCGCCCTGCAGGCGGCACAGATGGCACAGGCCGCCCTCGATCCCGCGGCGGACCCTGCCATCACCGACGCGCAGGCTGCGCTGGAGACCGCGCAGAGCGATCTGGAGACTGCGGAAAAGGAACTGAGCGACCTCGTGAGCCAGGCCGGCGCCTATGCCGACGCCTACGCCGAGGCGCAGAGCGCCCGCAAGGCGGTCGAGGATGAGCTGTTCACCGCGGAATACACGCTCAACCAGACGAAGATCGCCAACGGCAAGAGCGCCGCCAGCACGTCCATCGAGCTGCAGGATCTGGATTATCAGATCAAGAAGGCGCAGGAGAAGCTGGACAAGCTAAGCGGGGAAGAGGGCGAGGAGGTGCTCGCCAAGGTCTCCGGCATCATTGAAAACATCTACTTTACCGCCGGCAACACGCCCGCCAAGGGCGATACCCTCTGCAGCATCCAGGTGCCCGACCTCGGCTACACGCTGTCCTTCTCCGTGACCAACGACCAGGCGCGGCGCGTCCGCCCGGGCGACGAGGCGACGGTGTCCAACTACTGGTGGGGCCGCGAGATCCACGCCACGCTCAGCGGCATCCGCAGCGATCCTCAGAATCCGCAGAACAACAAGATCCTGACCTTCGACCTCAGCGGCGACGTCACGCCCGGCAGCGAGCTCACGCTGGCCGTCGGCTCCAAGAGCCAGAACTACGATACGATCGTGCCCAATTCCTCCATCCGCTCCGACACCAACGGCAGCTTCGTGCTGGCCGTCGAGGCCAAGAATTCGCCCCTGGGCAACCGCTACTACGCCAAGCGCGTCGAGGTGACGGTGCTGGCCAGCGACGATATGAACTCCGCCGTTTCGGGCGAGCTGGGTTACGGTGATTTCGTCATCACCACCAGCAGCATGCCCGTCAAGAGCGGCGACATGGTGCGCATGCCCGGCTGATATGAAAACACTGTTCATCAAACACAAGAAGATCCTGTGGCTGATCCTCTGCCTGCTGCTGACGCTGGCGGCGCTCCTTTGCCTGTGGCGCATCCACGGTCTGAGCCGCTCGATGAGCGCCCAGCAGGCCGCGGAACGCTGGCAGGGGGAGAGCGAACTGAAATTTGCCCAGGTCTCCTGTTTCGTCCCGGTGGACGAGGCGCTCAGCCTTAACCAGATCTACGGCTTCCGCGCCAAGATGCTCCAGGAACTCAACAAGGCGGCGCTGGACAGCGAAGGCAGCGACGGCCTCTGGCGCGACGCCTGGTGCGCCGTCGGCAAGCTGAAGGTTTCCAGCGATAAGGCCGCGGGCGAGGCCTCGGTCATCGCCGTCGGCGGCGATTTCTTCAGCTTCCATCCGCTCCGGCTCCTCAGCGGCGACTATCTGCGCGAGGATGATCTGATGCACGACCGCGTTCTGCTGGATCCGGAGCTTGCCTGGATGCTGTTCGGCGGCACGGATCTGGCGGGGATGGAGATGAAGATCAACGATCGGATCTTCCTGATCGCCGGCGTCGTGGAGCGCGAGAAGGACGAGGCCAGCCGCAAGGCCTACACCGCCGGCCAGGGCCTGTACATGAGCTATGAAGCCTACAAGGAGCTGACCGGGAGCGATAGCATCACGGCTTATGAGCTTGTGCTGCCGAATCCGGTCAAGAACTTTGCCGCAAACGTGGCCAAGGACAATTTCCCGATCGGCCGCGGCGAAGTGCTGCAGAACAGCGGCCGCTTTTCCTACGGGCGCCTGTTCGGCCTGATCAGCAAGCTTGATGAGCGCGCCATGCAGGGCATGGGAATGATCTACCCCTACTGGGAAAATGCGGCGCGCGTGACGGAAAACCGCTGTGCAAGGCTTCTGCTGACGGCGATGATCCTGCTTGTCCTGCCGCTCGTGAGCCTGCTTGTCTTCATTCAGCACGGCCTCAAGCGAGGCGCCGAGGGCTTTTCCGAGAAGCTCTTCCCGCGCATCAGGGAAGGCGTGGAGGAGGCCATCCGCCGCCCGGCCCGCCGCCGCTGGGAAAAGAAGCATCCGGGAGAAGACTGAATCAAAAAAAGGGACGCACAGCGTCCTTTTTTTATTTTTCCTCTTTAATTCCTATTAAATTTATGGTATATTAACTGCGACAAGAGGTGAGAAGCATGAATATAACCAGCAAAGGCCGTTACGCCCTGCGTGTGATGATCGATCTGGCGCAGCACCCGGACGAGGGCTTCGTGTCGCTCAAGACCGTGGCCGAGCGGCAGGGGATCTCGATGAAATATCTGGAAATGATCGTCAGCAGCCTGAAGAAGGCGGAGCTTGTGGAGAGCACCCGCGGCAAGGAGGGCGGTTACCGCCTCAGCCGCAGCCCGGCCGATTACAGCGTGGGGGAGATCCTGCGCTGCCTGGAGGACAATCTCGCGCCCGTCTCCTGCATCAAGGACGGGGAGATCCAGTGCGACAAGGCCGCCGCCTGCGTGACGCTTCCGATGTGGAAGGAGCTGGACGAGCTGACCAACGCCTATCTCGACGGCGTTTCCCTGCAGGATCTGCTGACAGGGGAGAAATGGAATTCTTAAGGGTACGCTGAATCCATTGCCATCGGCGCCTCCCGGATCATTTGCACTCTGACTTCGTCGCTTTTTCTTGCAATACACAAAGTATTCCTGCGAAAAAGCACCATCGTCAAAGCACAAATTCTCTCGGGATTCGCTCTTGACAATGGAATCATCGCACCCTCAGGCCTTGACAAATCCGTCGCATATGATATAATTCCCAGCGAAGAGATAGGAAATAACACGGAAAGGAAGAAACACCATGTTTGTATATGCCGACAACGCAGCCACCACCAGCGTCAGCAAGACGGCGCTGGAGGCCATGCTGCCTTATCTGACGGAGGATTACGGCAATCCCTCCAGTCTCTATGCCTTCGGCCAGCGCTCGGCCGAGGCGCTGGCGCGGGCGAGGGAGGACGTCGCCGCCTGCCTCAACGCAGACCCGAAGGAGATCTATTTCACCTCCGGCGGCAGCGAGGCGGACAACCAGGCCATCATTTCCGCCGCCCGCAACGGTGCAAAGAAGGGCAAAAAGCACCTGATTTCCACCAAATTTGAGCACCATGCCGTGCTGCACACGCTCAAGCGCCTGGAGAAGGAGGGCTTTGAGGTCACGCTGGTGGACGTGCACGAGGACGGCGTCGTCCGCGTGGAGGATATCGAGGCGGCGATCCGGCCGGATACGGCGCTGGTGACGGTGATGTTCGCCAACAACGAGATCGGCACCGTCCAGCCCATCACCGAGATCGGCGCGCTCTGCCGCGAGAAGAAGATCCCCTTCCACACCGACGCCGTGCAGGCCGCCGGCCATATGCCGATCGACGTGAAGGCCATGAACATCGACATGCTGTCGATCTCCGGTCACAAGTTCCACGCGCCCAAGGGCGTGGGCGCCCTGTACGCCAGAAAAGGCGTGCTGATCAGCAACCTCATCGACGGCGGCGCCCAGGAGCGCGGCAAGCGCGCCGGCACCGAGAACGTGGCCGGCATCGTCGCGATGGCGGCGGCGCTCAAGGAGAGCGTGGCGCATATGGAGGAGAACACCGCGAAGATCATCCCGATGCGCGACAAACTCTTTGCCGAGCTCAGCAAGATCCCGCACAGCAAGATCAACGGCAGCCTGGAGCACCATGTCCCCGGCACGGTGAACATGTGCTTTGAGGGCATCGAGGGCGAGAGCCTGCTGCTGATGCTCGACGACCAGGGCATCTGCGCCTCCTCCGGCAGCGCCTGCACCTCCGGCTCGCTCGACCCGAGCCATGTGCTGCTGGCCATCGGCCTGCCGCACGAGGTCGCCCACGGCTCGCTGCGCCTGTCGATCGGGGAATACAACACAATGGAACAGATCGACCATATCATCAAGGTCGTGCCGCAGGTGGTCGAGTACCTGCGCAACATGTCCCCGGTCTGGGACGAACTGCAGAAGGGCGAGCGCCCGCACTTAATCTGAAACAAAATGAGTTCATCATATTTGGGAGGGTAATACAATGGCTCTATACAGCGAAAAGGTCATGGAACATTTCCGCAATCCGCACAACATGGGCAAGATCGAGGACGCCGACGGCATCGGCGAGGTCGGCAACGCCAAGTGCGGCGATATCATGCGCATGTATATCAAGGTGGACGACGAGGGCGTCATCACCGACTGCAAATTCAACACCTTCGGCTGCGGCAGCGCGATCGCGACCAGCTCCATGGCTACCGATCTGATCATCGGCAAGCCCATCGAGGAGGCGCTGAATCTGTCGAACAAGGCGGTCGTCGAGGCGCTCGACGGCCTGCCCACGCACAAGATCCACTGCTCCGTGCTGGCCGAGCAGGCCGTGCGCGCCGCGGTCAAGGATTACTATGACCGCAGGGGCATCGAGTACAACGCCGCGGACTTCGTCTTCCCGGAAGAGGACGAGGAAGGCCACGTGCACGAATAAGGAAACAGATGCAAAACGCTCTGCCGAAGGCGCTGCCCGCCTTCGGCAGAGCGTTTTGTGGAAAGAATTCGCATCTTGTAAATTCTGGCTGCGTGGTTTATACTTTTTTCCGTAAGACTGCGGATTTTTATTCGGTGTGACGGAAGGCAGCCGGAATCAAATCCGCACTCTTCTTCCTGCGCGGCGGAGCGCGGAAACAAAGAATCGGGAGGTAAAGCAATGAAAGTTTCCTGGAAGCGTTTCCTGTCCATGCTTCTGGCCGCAGCAATGGTTCTGTCCTTCGGCGGGGCGGGCTATGCGGCGGAGCTTGACGAGGATATCGTCATCGTCGATCCGGAAGAAGCTGCCGACGTGCAGCTCGTCGATGAGATTCAGGCGGCTGCGGAAGGCAAGGTCTGGGTCGGCGGCGTGGAGGTCACCGAGGACAATGCGTCGGACGTCCTGGGCGACGGCAAGGTCAGCTATGATTTTGAGTCGAACACCCTGAGCTTCACGGCTAAGCCTTCGTTTTCCGGCGTCCATGAAGGGGCGCTGATCTATGCGGCGACGGAGACCCCGCTGACGATCAATATGCCGGCCAAGAGCTTTTATCTCATGTCCGGCGAGGCCGAGGTCTGCATCTACACGGAAAACGGCCTGGTCGTGAACGGCGATCTGAACCTGGACTTTTATGATAATGCGGGCGGCTTTGGCGTCAAGTCGATGAACGGACCGGTCACCATCAATGGCAACGCCGATATCGCGGCAAAGGAAACCGGCATCTACTGCGGCAGCGGAGACGTTACGATCACCGGCACGGGCTATTTCGCCGGCGATTCCGAGGCAACCCTGGGCTTCTGCCCCTCCTCTTTCATCTACACAGCCAACGGCGGCGTCGATATTCAGAATTTTGCCGTTGTGTTCGGCGTAGCTGCCTATGCGATCTATGCCCATGGTCCGGTCCATATCAGAAGCGACCTGGATCTGGATAACAGCGGCGGCTTGGGCGGCGGAGACGGCATCCTCAGCACGGCCGGCGGCATCGTCATCGACGGCTATGCAAAAATCAACCTGAGAGGCGGCGTCTGCCTGGATGCCAGGGATGCAGCCGAAGGCGTTGTCGTCAATGGATACGCCGATCTCAAGAACACCGGTGACATCAACGTTCTCAAGGCGCTCGGCGGCCCGATCTTTATCGACGGCTATCTGAAGGTCAACGGCAGAGGCGATTGCGTCGTGCAGGCCAAGGGCGACATCACGGTCAACGGCTATGCCTATATCAGCGCCAGCAGGTATAACTCTTCCGATCCCGCCAGCGCGATGAGATCTACAGACGGCTCCATCAATATCGCCGGCAGCCTCACGACTTATTCGAGCGATTCGCCCGTTTACGCCAAGAAGGATATCACGGTCGGCAGCGACGCGCTGCTGTCCTTTGCCCGCGCAACTGAAAGCAAAACGGTCGAATTCGGCCTCAAAGCCGAGACCGGAGCCATCCATGTCAACGGCAAACTCGAGATCCTGGGCAAGGCGGACAATTCCGTCATTGCGGGCACGGATATCACGGTGGAGAAGGACGTGACGATCACCAACGCCGCTGAAAACGCGGTCGGCATGCTGGCCGGCGGCAAGATCAGCTTCATCGACGGCAAGTGGGACGTGAGCGCCGGGGCGGCCGCCCTGCGCGCGAAGAACGGCATCGAGATCCCCGAGGGCTTCTGCGTGACGACGCCGGTTTGCGGCACCGTGAGCAAGGTCGGAGACTATGATACCGTGACCGAGTTCGACGGCAGCACCGTGGCCGCCCATGCGGTCATTGAAGCAGGCTCGCACGAATGGAGTGAGCCGAGCTACGTGTGGACCGAGGACAACAGCAGCGTGACCGCCACGGTCGTTTGCAAGACCAACCCCGAGCACAAGCTGACCGAGACCGTTACGGCGACTTATGCGGTCATCACGGAGCCGACGACGACTTCCGAGGGGCTCGGCCGCTGGACGGCGACCTTTACCCAGGCTCCGTTCACCACGCAGACCAAAGACGTGGTGATCGAGAAACTTCCCGGCGACGGTTTCACCATCGAGATCAGGGACTACACCAAGGGAGCGGCGGTCTGCAGCATTGATACCGGGGCCATCTATGAAGGCGAGGTCGACTTTACAGTCGAAGCAGATCGCGCGGTGCTCGTGGCTGTGGAGAACGGCGAAGAAGATTACAACGTTCTGGAGTGCACTACGGATGCAGAGGGCAAGCACCGCTTCGCCGTCAAGGTCACGAAGGATACCGTGATCGCGTTGGCCTTCAAGGGCGACGCCGATCTGGACGGCTTTGTCAGGACGACGGACGGCACGATGATCAAGCGCGCCGCGATGAAGACCTTTACTCTGGCCGGCAAACTGAACGAACTGGTCAGCGACGTCAACGGCGACGGAGAGATCAAGGCGACCGAAGGCACCATGGTGTCCCGCGCGGCAATGAACACCTATGAACTCCCCTGGTAAGGGAAAACAGAAGAAATCATCAAAAACCACCTTCGCATTTGCGAAGGTGGTTTTTTCGATCTCGCTTGTCAAAGCGGCGGAAGTATGCGATAATATAAAAAAAACAGGGATGAGGTGCTGAACATGAAACTGCGAGTGCTTTTGGACGAGGGCGCACGGATGCCGCTGCGCGCGCATCCCTTTGACGCGGGCATGGATCTGTTCTCCCGGACGGACACGCGGATCCCCGCGCGCGGCAGCGCGGTGTTCGACACCGGCGTGCATGTGGAGATCCCCGAGGGCTTCGTTGGCTTTATCAAGAGCAAGAGCGGCCTGAACGTGAAGAAAAACCTGCAGGCCGAGGGCGTGATCGACGCGGGCTATACCGGGCCGATTGTCGTCAAGGTCTATAACCACGGCGACGAGGACGTTTACATCTGCGCGGGCGACAAGCTGACGCAGCTGGTGATCCTGCCGGTCGCCCTGCCGGAGCTGGAGCTTGCCGAGAGCCTCACGGAGACGGAACGCGGCGCCGGCGGCTTCGGCAGCACGGGAAGGTGAACGGAATGGAGAGATTAAAAAAGACCCTCCGATCGGAGGGCGAACTGAAAAGCTCAGACCTGCTGCGCTGGCTGCAGGATATCGCCGGCGAGGACGCGACGCGGCGCGGCGGCGGGCAGGCGGTGCTGCTCAGCCACGGCTGCACCTGGGTGCTGGTGAAAAACCGGCTGGCAATCAGCCGCTGGCCGCAGCCGGGGGAGGAGCTGACGCTGATCACCTGGCCGATGAAGGGGCGCTTTGCCCTCTATCCCCGCTGCTTTGAGCTGTGCGACGCGGCAGGGGAGACGATCATCCGGGTGGAGAGCATCTGGGCGATCATGGACGTGGAGAGCCGCACGATGCTGCGCGGAGAAGAGCGCGGCATCGAGCTTGAAGGCGTCGAGGAAGGCCGTCTGCGCCCGCAGCGGCGCCTGGCGATGCCGGAGGGCGGCGAAGTCTTCACCGTCACGCCGACGGCGGAGCAGATCGACGGAAACGGCCATATGAACAACGCCGCCTACTTCGACGCGGTGGAGCCGATGCTGCCCGCAGAGTTTCAGGGCAAACACCCCTGCCTCATCAGCGTTGACTACGAGCATGAGATCCCCGCGGGCTGCAGCGCCGAGGTGCGCGTCGTCCGGGAAGGGGAGAGCTGTTTCTTTGAGGGCAGCATGGAAGGAAAGGTATGCTTCCGGCTCTTAGAGCAGTTTCCCGTTTAAGACAGCCTCGACGAGCCGGTCGCCCGTATAGCGGAGCTTGAGCGAAAAGAAGGGCGCATCCTCGTCGATGAGGCGCAGAAAAATCCTGTCGCCCTCCCAGATGGGCAGCTGCGGCAGCCGCTCCCAGGGCAGCCATTCCAGTACGCCCTCGTCGCAGTCCCGGACTTCGCCGTGGAATGCGTCGGCGGTGAAGAGGTGCATATACTCGGTGCCCCATTCGTCGGAGACGAAGGTGACGATGCCGCGGTAGCGCCAGGCGTCGAGCGTCAGCCCGGTCTCCTCGCGCACCTCGCGCAGCAGGCAGTCCTCGGGGCTCTCGCCCTCCTCAAACTTGCCGCCGATGCCGATCCATTTGTCGCGGTTTTCGTCGTTTTCCTTTTTGACGCGGTGCAGCAGCAGCGTATCTCCGCCCCGGCGGATATAGCAAAGCGTGGTGTTTCTCATCAGGGGATCGCCTCCGTGCTGAGTATAGCACAGATTGTTGCGAAAGGAAACAGATTAGTGTTGTCAAAGTTGTATTCTATGCTATAATAACGGAGCTATCACTACTTTTTCAGGATCATTCATATGAAAACGAACGAACAAAAAACAAAAAGCAATGCTGCGCTGATCTGGGATTTCCTCCGCGGCAGCAAGCGCTTCTTCGTCGTGGCGATCCTGTCCGCGGCGCTGAGCTCGCTGGCGGAGATGATCAACCCCCAGATCATCCGCATCGCGCTGGACCACGTGATCGGCAGCCAGCCGACGGACGCCCTGTCCGCGCCGGTCCTGGCGCTGGCGGAGCGCTTCGGCGGCTTCGCTTATCTGCGGCAGCATCTGTGGATCATGGCGAGCGCGATCGTGATCGTGGCCTTCTTCGGTGTGGTCGGGCAGTATCTGTTCCGTGTGTGCAACACCAAGGGCGCCGAGACCCTGGTCAAAACGATGCGCGACCGGCTCTATGCCCACATCGCGCGCCTGCCCTTCGGCTGGCACATGAAAAACCGCACCGGCGACATCATCCAGCGCTGCACCTCGGATATCGACACGCTCAAGCGTTTCGTGGCCGAGCAGCTGACCTCGGTGTTTCGCATCACCATCCTGGTGATCCTCTCGCTGATCTTTATGATCAGCATGAACCCGCTGCTGACGCTGATCGCCTTCCTGCCGATGCCGTTCATCATCGCCTATTCGATGCGCTTCCACAAGAAGATCGGCGCGGGCTTCCTCGACTGCGACGAGAACGAGGGCAAGCTCTCGGCCATGGCGCAGGAAAACCTCACCGGCGTGCGCGTGGTGCGCGCCTTCGGCCGCGAACGCTACGAGAAGGACCGCTTTGAGGCGCACAATGAGTACTACACCGGCCTCTGGGTCAAGCTCGCGCGCATCATGAGCACCTACTGGAGCTCGGCAGACGTGTTTTCCGGCCTGCAGGTGATGCTGGTGGTGGTCTTCGGCGCGGTCTTCTGCCTCAAGGGGCGGATGATCCCGGGCGAGTATGTCGCCTTCCTGTCCTATAACCAGCTGCTGGTCTGGCCGATCCGCATGCTCGGCCGCATGATCTCGGAGATGAGCAAGGCGGGCGTTTCCATCGAACGCATCGCATATATCATGAACTCCGAGGAGGAGCGGGACGAGCCGGACGCCGTCGACGCCGATATGACGGGCGACATCCGCTTTGAGCACGTCAACTTCGGCTATGAAAACAGCCCGCAGATGCTCTACGACATCGACTTTACCATTCCCGCCGGCACGACGCTGGGCATCCTCGGCGGCACCGGCAGCGGCAAATCCACGATGATGGCGCTGCTCGACAAGCTCTATTCCGTCGAGCCCGGCAAGGGCCGCATCACGATCGGCGGCGTGGACGTGAGAAAGATCCGCACCGAGCACCTGCGCCGCCATATCGGCATGGTGCTGCAGGAGCCTTATCTCTTCTCCCGCACGCTGGAGGAGAACATCGCCATCACGCGGCCGGAGCTGAGCCGCGAAGAGGTGCGCGAGGCGGCCAGAGCGGCCTGCCTCGATGAGACGATCGAGAGCTTTGCCAAGGGCTATGAGACCTTCGTGGGCGAGCGCGGCGTAACCCTCTCCGGCGGGCAGAAGCAGCGCGCCGCCATCGCGCGCACGCTGACGCAGAACACGCCCATCATGATCTTCGACGATTCCCTGTCCGCCGTGGACACCGAGACGGACGCGAAGATCCGCGCCGCGCTGCAAAAGCGCTTCGGCACGGCCACCGTGATCCTGATCTCCCACCGCATCACCACGCTCTCAAAGGCGGACCAGATCCTGGTGCTGGACAAGGGCCGCATCGCCGAGCGCGGCAGCCACGACGAGCTGAAAGCCGCCGGCGGCATCTATCAGAAGATCTATGAGATCCAGTCCGGCGCGGGAGAGGAGGCGGCGGTATGAACGAAAAGACCGAAAGCCGCAAATCCCTGCCCTTCTTCGGCGTGCCGAAGCTCTTCCCCTATGTGAAGCAGTACGGGCCGCATCTGATGAAGATGGTCTTCTTTGGCCTGATGGGCAGCGTGATCGACGTCATTCTCCCGCTGTTCCAGCGCTACGCCCTCAACCACTATGTGGGCGAGCGGACGCTGGACACGCTGGCGATCTTTGTCGTCCTCTATGTGTCGGCGATCGTTTTCTCGGCGGTGATGAATTTCTTCGCCACCTACAAGGCCTCCTGCGTGGAGGTCTGGATCGACCGCGATCTGCGAAACCTCGCCTTTGACCATCTGCAGACTCTGTCCTTCTCCTATTTCAACCAGAACAGCGTGGGCTATATCCATTCGCGCGTGATGAGCGATACCTCGCGCATCGGCGTCCTGTTTGCCTGGAGCCTGATCGACGCGGTGTGGCATCTGTCCTACCTCGTCGGCGCGGTGGCGGTGATGCTGGTGGTCAACACCCGCCTGGCCCTGCTGGTCATGCTGATCCTGCCGCTGGTGTCGGTGCTGTTTTCCGTGTTTCAGACCAAGCTCATCCGCGTCAACCGCCGGGTGCGCGAGATCAACTCCAAGATCACCGGCAACTTCAACGAGGGCATCACCGGTGCCCGCACCATCAAGACCCTTGCCATCGAGGACAAGATGGACAAGGATTTCGTGGAGGACACCGCGGAAATGCGCCGAACCTCCGTGCGGGCGGCCCGCCTGCGCGGCCTCTTCTCCGCCACGATGAGCTTTGCCTCCTCGCTGGCGCTGGCGATCGTCCTCTGGAAGGGCGGCGTGATCGCCGAGAGCGAGGTCGGCACCTTTACGATGTTCATGTCCTATGCCCAGGGCATGATGGAGCCCGTTCGCTGGCTCATCGACGCGATCTCCGACCTCATCACCACCCAGGTCAACATCGAGCGTCTGACGCGCCTGCTGGAGACGAAGTCCGACGTGACCGATACGCCCGAGGTCATCGAGCGCTACGGCGACAGCTTCGAGCCCAAAAAGGAAAACTGGGAGGAGCTGCGCGGCGACATTGAGTTCGACGACGTCTCCTTCCAATACCCGGACGGCGACGAAATGGTGCTGGAGCACTTCGACCTGAAGATCCCCTTCGGCTCCAACATCGCCATCGTGGGTGAGACCGGCGCCGGCAAATCCACGCTCGTCAATCTCGTCTGCCGATTTTATGAGCCGACCGAGGGCCGCGTGCTGATCGACGGCCGCGACGCGCGCGAGCGCAGCCAGCTCTGGCTGCACTCGGCCATCGGCTACGTGCTGCAGACGCCGCATCTCTTCTCCGGCACCGTGCGCGAAAACCTGCTCTACGGCAACCCGAACGCAACCGAGGAGCAGATCGGGCGGGCGCTGGAGCTCGTCTCCGCCACCGAGGTCGTGCAGCGCCTGGAAAACGGCCTGGACACCGACGTGGGCGAGGGGGGCGACCTGCTGTCCACCGGTGAAAAGCAGCTGCTGAGTTTTGCCCGCGCCATCCTGGCAGACCCGAAGATCCTGGTGCTCGACGAGGCGACCAGCTCCGTCGACACGATGACCGAGCAGAAGATCCAGCGCGCCATCGACACCATCGTCCACGGACGCACCTCCATCGTCATCGCGCACCGCCTCTCCACCGTCCAGAACGCCGACTGTATCCTGGTCGTCAAAAACGGCAGGATCGTGGAGCGCGGCACTCACCGCGAACTGCTGGCGCTGGGCGGCTACTACAAGCAGCTCTACACCCGCCAGTATGAGGACGAGGCCACCCAGACCGTTCTTGCATAAACTTCATTCCCCGCCCTGTGAGCAGGACGGGGATATTTTATGTCTACAGAAATACGTAAACAATATTATGTAAATAACATTATGTTAATTATACGGCACGCGGGCTTTCGCTTGACTTTTCTGTGCGCATGCAGTACAGTAACTGCGTTTTGGGGGGGAAGAGAGACATGGGATTTGTTGAGCTCTTTTTGATCGCGGTCGGCCTGAGCATGGATGCCTTTGCCGTTTCGGTCTGCAAGGGACTGAGCGTGCGGAAGGTCCGGCTGCGCCATCTGCTGCTGGCCGGGCTGTATTTCGGCGGCTTTCAGTTTCTGATGCCGGTGATCGGCTGGCTGCTCGGCGTGCGCTTTGAGCATCTGATCCAGAGCGTCGATCACTGGATCGCCTTTGGCCTGCTTTCGATCATCGGCCTGAGCATGATCCGCGAGTCACGCAGCGGCGCGGAGGAAATGAACGACGACTTCGGCTTCCGGACGATGCTGCTGCTTGCCGTCGCCACCAGTATCGACGCGCTGGCGGTCGGCGTGACCTTCGCCTTCCTGCAGGTCAGGATCCTGCCTGCGGCAGGCCTGATCGGCGTGACGACCTTTCTGCTTTCCGCGCTCGGCATCCGGATCGGCAGCGTGTTCGGCGCGCGCTTCAAGTCCGGCGCGGAGCTGGCCGGCGGCGTGATCCTGATCCTGATCGGGCTGAAGATCCTGCTGGAGCACCTCGGACTGGTTGTTTTTCCCTTTTGAGGAAAAATCTTAATATTCTGAAAAATTGGCTTAATTTTATTAAGAATTCACCGAAAGGATACAAAATCCAATCAAAATGCGCTATACTTGTCGGCGTGAATGAAGTGTATATGACTGAAGATCGGAGGGATGCCTGTGGACGAGGTAAAAACAAGGCGGCCTCGGGCAAAAAAGAAACTCTGGATTCTTCTGACCGTGATCCTTCTGGTTGGCTTGAGTCTGCTTTTCCTGGGGACCAGGCTGCGGCACTGGGTAGAGGAGAAGGAAAAGACGAAGCTGCTGACGCTGGTGGACCGGGAGCATCCGGTGGAAGACGACTATAACGTGGAATTTACGCTGCTTGGCGAGGGGCAGATGGTCGATTCCCGCTGCGTGGACGATCTGGAGGCCATGCTGGAGGCCTGCCGCCGGGCCGGCGGACGGCCGGTCGTGACGGAGAGCTTTCGCACCTGGGGCGCGCAGGAGCGCGCGTATGAGGAGGCGCTGGCGAAACTGACGGAAACCGGGCTGAGCCGGGAGCAGGCGGAGCAGCGGCTGGAACGGATGACCGAGCAGCCGGGCTTCAGCGAGCACCAGCTGGGTCTTGCGGTCGATCTGGAGGAGCAGGACAGCGAGCTGACGAAGGAGCAGCAGGCGGACACGGCGACACTCCGCTGGCTGCGGGAGAATTCCTGGCGCTACGGCTTTATCCTCCGCTATCCGGACAATAAGTCGGAGGTCACCGGCAAAGCCTTCCGCCCCTGGCATTACCGCTATGTGGGCCGGGAGGCCGCAGAGCAGATCCATGAGCTGGATCTGAGCCTGGAAGAATACATCGGGATGTTTTTCGCATCATAAAGAAACCGCCCTTTCGGCATTCGGCCGAAAGGACGGTTTTTCATATGCTTTTCTTTTTCTTCTTCGCTTCCGGAAGCTCCGGGAGCATGTCCAGCACGAGCTGCCGAAAGGCCTCCCGATCCTCCAGCAGCGGACAGCGGAGCATCAGCTGCTTCGAGCCCTCGTAGGGGAAAACCGGCATTTCGTCCGGCAGCGCCCGACGGCTGGCAGGGGTCAGCTTCACCAGCAGCTCCTCCGAACCGTAGAGCCCGCCGAAGATGCGGCCTTCGATATAAAACAGATAGCCGCCCATCATCGGCGTGGCCCGGACGTTCAAACCGTTCAGCTGATCCGTCACGAAGGCGGTCAGCTCTTTATTTCGCGCGCTCATGGCTTATCTCCGGACAAGCAGGATGCCCATCGCCGGCACGCTGACCTCGCCGCTGAGGGCCTCGCCGCCCTCAGGGAAGACCTCGCTGCCGTCCATCAGAAGCGTCCAGCTTCCTTCGGGCAGGGAGCCGTTCATCTCACTGTCATTGGGATTGATGAGCGCATAGGCGGTCTCCTCGTTATGGTAGATATAGGTAACCTGGATGGCATTGCCGTCCAGAAGCTCGGCCTTGACGTCGGAGCCGGTCAGGAAGGGATTGGCCTTTCGCATGGCGATCAGCGCCTTGTAGTACTCGACCATGTTCATCGCGGCGCGGTCGGGGCTCAGAACGCTCCAGTCGATGTTGTTGATCTCATCGGAGGAGGCGTAGCTGTTCGCGTCACCCTGCTTGCTGCGCAGCATCTCCTCACCGGCAAGGAAGAAGGGGGTGCCCTTGCTGATCATCACGATGCCCGCGCCCAGGCGGTTCATCGCCAGCAGCTGCTCGGTGGAGGCTTCCGGGTTCGTCGTCAGCAGCTTATCCCAGAGCGTGTTGTTGTCATGGGAGGACATGTAGTTGACGACCATGGCTCCGTCGACGCTCCAACTTGCCCCAGTGGATTTCACGCCGCCCTGCAGGCCGAAAATCACCTTGCCGCCGGTCTGCTTGCCGGCCTTGCCGTTGATGTAGCCCGCATCCCTGGCGTCAAACACGCTGCCCTTCAGACCGTCGCGGATCGCGTCGTTAAAGACCGCGATGCTGCCGATGCCGCCATAGGTGGCCTTGACCTGGTGGATGTTGGCCTGCGTGGCCTGGAGATTCGGATTGAGCGCGCTGGTGCCGCCGGTCCAGCCCTCGCCGTAGAGGATGGCTTTCGGGTTGATTGCGTGCAGGGCGCTCTCGATGGCCTGCATGGTCTCCACATCGTGCAGCGCCATCAGGTCGAAGCGAAAGCCGTCCACCATGTATTCGCTGGCCCAGTAGCAGACGGAATCGACCATATACTTGCGGAACATCGCGCGGTCGGAGGCCGTTTCATTGCCGCAGCCGCTGCCGTTGGAGGGCGTGCCGTCGGCGTTGAAGCGGTAGTAGTAATAGGGGACGATGCGGTTGAGGTTGGAGTCGAGACTGTAGGTGTGGTTGTAGACCACGTCCATCACCACGCCCATGCCGTTTTCGTGCAGGCTCTGCACCATCTGCTTGAATTCATTCACGCGCACCTCACCGTGGAAGGGATCGGTGGAGTAACTGCCCTCGGGCACGTTGTAGTTTTTCGGGTCATAGCCCCAGTTGAACTGCGGCGCGTCCGAACTCTCGTCCACGGTGGCGTAGTCGTAGACCGGCTGCAGATGGACGTGGGTGATGCCGAGCTCTTTCAGATAATCCACGCCGACGGAGACGCCGCTGCGGTTCTGCAGTCCGGTCTCCGTAAAGGCGAGGTACTTGCCCGGATACATCGAATCCTCGATGAGATTGGAAAAGTCGCGGACATGCACCTCCCAGATGACCGCCTGCTCATAGGAGTCGATGCCCTGGTAATAGCTGCCGTCGCGGAAGCCGCGCGGATCGGTCGCGCTCAGGTCGATGACCATGCCGCGGTCGCCGTTGACGCCGACCGCGCGGGCGTAGGGATCGACAGCCTCCTGCGTGCCCAGAGAGGTCGTGACGCTGTAGGTGTAGTAGGTGCCGTGGCCGCAGTCAGCCGTGGCGGACCAGACGCCCCTTGTACCGGGCGTCATCGGGATCTGCGCGTAGGCTTCGCCGCCGTCGCCGGCGGTAAAGAGATTCAGCACGACCTCGCTTGCCGTCGGCGCCCAGACCTTGAAGACGGTCTCGTCGCCTTTGATCACGGCGCCCAGATCGTCGCCGGTGTAAACATAGCTGTCGATGAACGCCCGGCTGTCAAAGAGCCCGGTCGGCACAGCGGCCTTGGCACCGTAGCCTTCGATTTCCACCGTATAGGCTTTGCTGAGATCGAGGGGCTCTGCCAGGGTAATGACGCCGGTGACGACCTCGTTGTTCAGGCTGCTGAGCGAGGCGATTGCCACGCTCTCGCCGCCGCAGCGCACCTTGACCTCATCGACAGAGGCGATGCGTTTGGCCGGACTGATGAAATACTGGATTTCCGTCGGGGAGAGGATCCCCGCCATGGTAAAGAGCCGGATCGGAGTCAAGGTTTTTCCACCGTCCTCACTGGTATACTGCTTTTTATCGCCGGACTGGAGATAGATCACCGTCTCGTCGCCGGTCAGGACCGCAAAACGGTCCTCGTCATAGTCCTTGGTGGCTTCGCCCCAGGAGCTGCCGCCGGGATCGGAGCAGTCGCGGCGCACGATGAAGCCGACCTCGCTCACGTCCTGCGGCACGTTCAGAACCATTTTCGCGCCGTAGGGGCACTCGTGGAACAGCTCGCCGTGCCCGTCCCGCCCGGGAAACCAGACCCACACGTCGCAGTTGTCATAGGTTCCGCTCGGACGGTTCCAGTAAAGCGTCAGCTGCCGGGTGCCGTCCTCGCGCGGGAGCGTATACTCGTCGTCGGCGGGCTGTGCGGCGGCAGGTTGAGCTTCTTCGGCCGGAGCAGCGTCTGGAACGGGAGAATTGCCGCAGCCGGCCAGCAGAGCTGCCAGCATCAGCGCTGCCAGCAGCAGGGCAAGGGCCTTTTGGAACTTCATAAGACTCACCTCGCATCGGATATTCTATTAATAATCGTATCATTTTCGGCTGTCACAGTCAATGGAAAACCGCTGCCGGAGCATCCAAAAAGAAAAGGCATCCGCCCTTCCGGGCGGATGCCTGATTTCACTTTTTTGCTGGCTTATGCGGCGAGAAGCTTCTGCAGCGCGGCCAGCCTCATGCTGACGCAGTAGATCTCCATGGCCTTTTCGAGCTGGTCGATGGGCGGCAGGGAGGGCGCCACGCGCATGTTGCTGTCCTTCGGGTCCTTGCCGTAGGGGAAGGTCGCGCCGGCGCCGGTCATCGTGAGACCGGCCTCCTTGCACAGCTTCCAGGTGGCCTTGGCGATGCCGGGCATCGTGTTCACGCTGACAAAGTAGCCGCCGTTCGGGCGCTGCCACTCGGCGATGCCGAGCGGAGCGATCTCGCGCTCCAGCGCGTCAAGGACGCAGCGGAACTTCGGTCCGAGGATAGCCGCGTGCTTCTTCATCAGCGCAAGCAGGCCGTCCTTGTCCTTGAAAAAGCGGATGTGACGGAGCTGGTTGACCTTGTCATAGGAGATGATCTGGGCATTGAGCAGGCCCTTCATGTACTCCATGTTGTGCGTGCTGCAGGCGAAGACAGACACGCCCGCGCCGGGGAAGGTGATCTTGGAGGTGGAGGCGAACTCGAACACCATGTCCTCGTTGCCGTACTTGGCGCACTCGCCCAGAATGTCGGGGAAGGGAACATAGTCGCCGAAGAACTCATGGATGCAGTAGGCGTTGTCCCACATGAGCAGGAAGTCCTTCGCGGCGGGCTTCATCGAGGCGATGCGGCGGATGGTCTCGTCACTGTAGATGATGCCGTCGGGGTTGGAGTACTTGGGCACGCACCACATGCCCTTGACCTCCGGATCGCGGATCAGCTCTTCGACCACGTCCATATCCGGGCCGGTCGGCGTCATCGGCACGGTGATCATCTGCATGCCGAAGGTCTCGGAAACCTTGAAGTGACGGTCATAGCCGGGGGCGGGGCAGAGCCATTTGACGACGTCGAGCTTGGCCCAGGGCTTGTCGCTGTTGACGCGGCCGTGGGTGTAGCACTTGGCGATGGTGTCGTACATCAGCTGCAGCGAGGCGCTGCCGCCGATGAAAACGTTTTCCGGCTGCACGCCGAGCACATCGGCAAAGAGCTTGCGGCAGGAGGGGAGACCCTCGAGATTGCCGTAGTTGCGCACGTCGATGCCGTCGCACATATAGTCGCTGTCGGCCTTGAGCACCTCGGTGATGTCGCTGACCATGTCCAGCTGCTCCTTGCCGGGCTTGCCGCGGGCCATGTTGAGGCTGAGCTTCTGCGCTTTCAGCGCGTCGTATTTCTCCTGCACGAGCTCCAGCTCGGCCAGGAGCTCGTCCTTGCTCATTTCAGCGTATTTTTTCATCGTCTGTTCCTTTCGTTTTCTGCGGCGGCTTTTCCGCGCACCGCTGGTATAGTCGCGGGGATCAGGACAGGATGCTTGATATCTATCATAGCATAGAAAGTACGATTCATCAAGCCGTCCAGCACTTTTTCATCACAAAAATGGATCATTCATGCGCGTTCCCTCTTTTCAGCATGTCCAAGCTGTGATAAGATAAAAATAGAAAGGGAGGGGTGCGTATGCAGGCGATGCTGTTTCCGATGGAGCTGTCGGTCCGGATGGTGCTGATCGTGGTCGTCGGCGTTTTTCTCGCGTCCTTTGTGGACGGCGTGGCCGGCGGCGGCGGGATCATCTCCGTACCGACCTATTTCCTCGCGGGGCTGCCGGCGCATCTGGCGCTGGGCACCAACAAGCTCTCCTCCTGCATCGGCACCTCGGTGTCCGCGGCACGCTTTATCAAGGGCGGCTATGTGGACTGGAAGCTCGGCGTCCCATCGATCCTGCTGGCGCTGTACGGCGCGCATCTCGGAACGCGGCTGCAGCTTGCGCTGGACGAGAGGTATCTGAAATGGCTGCTGCTGGCGGTGCTGCCGGTCGTGGCCGTGGTAGTGCTGCGGCAGAAGAGACTGCCGGAGGAGCGGGGGGAGATCGCGCCGGGAAAGCAGGCGGCCATCGTGCTAGCCGCCGCGTTGATCGTCGGCGCTTACGACGGCTTTTACGGCCCCGGCACCGGCACCTTCCTGATCCTGATCTTCTGCCAGCTCGGCAGGATGGATCTGCGTACGGCCTCCGGCAACGTCAAGCTTGTCAATCTGGCCAGCAACATCGGCGCGCTTGCCACCTCGCTGCTCAACGGCAAGGTCTTTCTCGTTCTCGGTCTGATCGGCGCTGTGGCCTCGGTTGCCGGGCACTATATCGGCGCAGGTCTCGCCATCAAGGACGGCTCGAAGATCGTCCGGCCGATCATCCTGCTGGTATTGATCCTTTTGGCTGTGAAAGTGATTTCGGAACTGTTCTGAACGGGGGATAAGGGCATGAAAAAAACGATCGGAATCCTGGGCGGCATGGGGCCGCTGGCGACGGCGGACCTGCTGATCAAGATCACCACGATGACCAAGGCGGACTGCGACAACGAGCACATCCGCGTCTACATCGACAGCGACTGCGCGATCCCGGACCGGACGGGCGCCATCCTGCACGGCGGGCCGGATCCCGTGCCGGAGATGACGAGCGCCCTGCGAAACCTCGAAGCGTGCGGCGCGGACTGCGTCATCATGGCCTGCAACACCGCACATTATTTTCTCCCCAGGCTGCAGCGGCTGACGGAGATCCCGATCCTGGATATGCCGTCCATCACGGCCCGCCGCTGTGCCGAGCTGTTTCCGGGAAAGAAAGCGGCGCTGCTCGGAACGACCGGCACTCTGCAGACCGGGCTGTACAACGCGGCGATGGAGAAGGCGGGGGTCCCGTTTCTTCTGCCGGAGCCGGAGGAGCAGGCATGGCTGATGCACCTGATCTACGACATCGTCAAGGCCACCCGGCCCATGCAGCCGGAAGAGCAGAACTGGAGCCGGCTGCTGGCCGATCTCCGCGGGCGCGGCGCGGATTACTTCATTCTCGCCTGCACGGAGCTGCCGATCGTGGCCAATACGCTGCCGGACGAGGGCCCCTTCATCGATCCGACCGCGGAGCTTGCGCGGGAAGCCATCCTCTTCTGCGGCTATGAACTGAAGGAATCGGCGGGTGAATAAAGCCCGTCGGTTCCTTTTTTGCGGTTTAATTCGTTAAATCGCAAAAATTCATTGTGCGAAATTTATGCATTTCAACGAAAATCAATAAAAATATATAAATTATCTTAACATTTATTCACAAATCATTTATACTCATCATATAATCTGGCGGATGCTGGATCGGTATTTAAAAATTTAGGAGAAGGGAGAATCGTACGTTTATGAAAAAGAAAATGAACCTGGGCGTGAAGATTCTGATCGGCCTGGTGCTCGGTATCGTCATCGGCGCTATTTTCTGGCTGACCATGGGCGCGGAAGCGGCCGGCGCGTTCACCGCGAAGTACATCAAGCCCTTTGGCGACATCTTCGTCAACCTGCTGAAGTTCATTGTCGTTCCTCTGGTGCTGCTGAGCATCATGGACGGCGTGATCGCCATGCACGACATCAAAAAGGTCGGCAAGATCGGCTGGAAGACGGTGGCCTACTTCCTGGTGACAACGGCGATCGCCTGCGTGCTCGGCCTGATCGTGGCCAACCTCTTCAAGGGCAGCTTCCCCGTGCTTGAACTGCAGGAGGGCGCGGCCTACGAGGCCAAGAGCGCCAACCTCATGGACACCATCGTCAATATTTTCCCGAACAACTTCATCAACCCGCTGTCCACCTCGGCCATGCTGCAGATCATCTTCATCGCCATCATCTTCGGCTGCGGCGTTCTGGTTGCCGGCGAGAAGGGCAAGCCCTTCGGCGATTTCATCAGCTCCTTCAACGAAGTCACGCAGCGCGTCATGAGCTTCATCCTTGAACTGTCTCCCTATGGCGTGTTCGCGCTGATGGTCTGGGTCGTTGCCGCGCAGGGCCCGAAAATCCTCGGCTCCCTCGGCCTGGTGCTGCTGGCCGCCTACATCGGCTACATCCTGCACACGATCCTGGTCTACAGCCTGTCCGTGAAGATCTTTGCCAATATGTCCCCGCTTCGCTTCTTCAAAAAGATCTTCCCGGCTGCCGCCTTCGCCTTTACCTCCACCTCCTCCGTGGCCACGCTGCCCATCACCAAGGAGTGCTGCGATGAGATGGACGTCCACAACGAGATCTCCTCCTTCGTGCTGCCTCTCGGCGCCACGGTCAACATGGACGGCACCGCAATCTATCAGTGCGTGGCCGCGATCTTCCTGGCCAAGTGCATCGGCGTCGATCTGACGCTGACCCAGATGATCATCATCGTCGTCACCGCGACCCTGGCCTCCATCGGCACGGCCGGTACCTCCGGCGCCGGCATGATCATGCTGGCTATGGTGCTCGACGCCGTCGGCATCCCGCCCACGTACATCGGCATCATCTACGGCATCGACCGTCTGTTCGACATGGGCCGTACCACGCTGAACATCATCGGCGACGCCTCCTGCGCGGTCTGCGTGAACCACTGGGAGTCCAAGAAGGAGAGCAAAAACGTTGCCTGACAGATCTGCCCTCTAAACACAGAAAGCAAGTATCACAGAAAGCTCGCCCGGCGATTTCGCCGGGCGAGCTTTTCACGTATAATGAGGCGGGCATAGGCAGAGCAGAGCGGCGGCTGCGATTTTTCATTGACGGCGTCCGACTTTTTGATGTATAATATAAAAGTGGGGATTTTGGGAAATGTTCCCCACGCCAATAAAACAGCTCCTCGCAGAAGGAGAGAGCAGGGAAGCTGTTAGCGCCAGGCCCGCAACAGGGCGACGAGGAATGGCAGTTGTCGAAAGACTCGGCGGATGCTGCCACGGCGTCTTTCCGGCATACAATGATGACCGGAAAGAGAGTGCGTCGTCAAAGAGAAAGCAAAAAGCGGAATCAAAACCGTAACAGAGGTTCTCTTGTCACTGTATCTTAGCGGTATCAACCGCGGAAAGTGAGAATAAACTTATGCGTGTAGTGATTCAGGACGATTACAATAAAATGTGCAAATGGGCGGCCGACTATATTGCCGCCAAAATCAAGGCCCACAACGAGGGGCTCGAGAAGGACCGTCCCTTCGTGCTCGGCCTGCCCACCGGCTCCAGCCCGATCGGCGTGTACAAGGAGCTGGCCCGCCAGAATCAGGCCGGCGAGCTGTCCTTCGCCAATGTGGTGACCTTCAACATGGACGAATATCTGGGCCTGCCCCACGAGCATGACCAGAGCTACTGGTATTTCATGCATGACAACTTCTTCGATCACCTGGTCGATATGAAGCCGGAGAATATCAACATCCTCAACGGCATGACCGACGATCCCGAAGGCGAGTGCGCCCGCTATGAGGCCAAGATCGCCAGCTACGGCGGCATCGACCTGTTCATGGGCGGCATCGGCGTCGACGGCCACATCGCCTTCAACGAGCCCTTCACCAGCCTGACCTCCCGTACCGGCGTGCGCAATCTGACCACCGATACCAGGATCGTCAACAGCCGCTTCTTCGGCAATGATCCCGAAAAGGTGCCCAGCCAGGCGCTGTCCGTCGGCGTCGGCACGGTGACGGATTCCAAGGAAGTCCTGATCCTCATCAACGGCCACAACAAGGCCAGAGCCCTGGCCGCGACCGTCGAGGGCAACGTGAGCCATAAGTGGACCTGCTCTGCCCTGCAGCTGCACAACGGCGCCATCATCGCCTGCGACGAGGCCGCCTGCGGCGAGCTGACCGTGGATACCTACAAGTATTTCCTGGACATCGAGAGAGGGGAGCGCCTGTAATGTATACGATCAGCGATCTCTACGATCTCAACCATACCCTGGCGGCCGACTACCTGCGCGGCTTCACCTATCCCTGGGAAGCGCTTAAGGGGATCAAAGACCTGATCCTGGAGCTGGGACCGACGCTGGGCGAGGATTACGTCGAAGTGGAGCCGAAGGTCTGGGTACATAAAACGGCCAAGGTCTTCCCCTCCGCCTATCTCGGCGCACCCTGCATCATCGGGCCGAACACCGAGGTCCGCCACTGCGCTTTCATCCGCGGCTCCGCGCTTGTCGGCGCCGACTGCGTAGTCGGCAACTCCGTCGAGCTGAAGAACGTGATCCTGTTCGACCACGTGCAGACGCCGCACTACAATTATGTGGGCGACTCGATCCTCGGCTATTACAGCCACATGGGCGCCGGCAGCATCACCAGCAACGTCAAGTCCGACAAGAAGCTGGTCGTCGTCCACAACGGGACGGAGAAGATCGAAACCGGCATCAAGAAATTCGGCGCCATGCTCGGCGACTATGTCGAGGTCGGCTGCAACGCGGTCTGCAACCCCGGCACCGTCATCGGCAGGCACAGCAATGTGTATCCGACTTCCTGCGTGCGCGGCGTCGTGCCGGAAAACAGCATCTGGAAGGACAACGGAGAGATCATCCGTAAAGAGGAGCGTTAACTGATGGGAAAGTATTTTGGAACCGACGGCTTCCGCGGCGAAGCCAATAAAAATCTGACCTACGAGCATGCCATTAAAATCGGCCGCTTCCTGGGCTGGTACTACGGCGCCAACCAGGGCAAGAAGGCCAAGGTCGTCATCGGCAAGGACACGCGGCGCAGCTCCTATATGTTCGAGTACGCGCTGTGCACCGGCCTGATGGCCAGCGGCGCGGATGCCTACATCATGCACGTCACCACCACGCCCTCGGTCGCCTACATCACCCGCGTGGACGATTTCGACTGCGGCATCATGATCTCCGCCTCCCATAACCCCTACTACGACAACGGCATCAAGCTGCTCAACGGCAATGGCGAGAAGATGGACGAGGAGACCATCCTCAAGGTCGAGGACTTTATCGACGGCAAGATCGAGATCCCCATTGCCGGCCGTGAGAACATCGGCCGCACGGTGGACTACGTCGCCGGCCGCAACCGCTATATCGGCCATCTGATCAGCATGTCCAAGTACAGCTTCAAAGACGTCAAGGTCGGTCTCGACTGCGCCAACGGCGCCTCCTGGCAGATCGCGAAGGCCGTATTCGACGCACTGGGCGCCAAGACCTACGTCATCAACGACCATCCGGACGGCTACAACATCAACACCGACTGCGGCAGCACCCATATCGAGCACCTGCAGAAGTTCGTCGTCGATAATGGCCTGGACGTCGGCTTCGCCTTCGACGGCGACGCGGACCGCTGCCTGACGGTGGATGAAAAGGGCAATGTCGTCACCGGCGACCATACGCTCTATATCTACGGCCTGTACATGAAGGAGCGCGGCAAGCTGCTGAATAACAAGGTCGTCACGACTGTCATGTCGAACTTCGGTCTGTACAAGGCGCTCGACAAGGTCGGCATCGAATACGACAAGACCAAGGTCGGCGACAAGTACGTTTACGAGAATATGGTGCAGACCGGCAACCGCATCGGCGGCGAACAGAGCGGCCACACCATTTTCCTCAAGTACGAGACGACCGGCGACGGCATCCTCACCTCCCTCAAGCTGATGGAGGTCATGCTGGCCAAGGAGAAGCCGATGAGCGAGCTGGCGGCTCCGGTGGTGTTCTATCCGCAGGTGCTGAAGAACGTGCGCGTCAAGAGCAAGCCCGAAGCGCAGAACGACCCCGACGTGCAGAAGGCCGTCGCGGCTGTCGCGGAAGCGCTGGGCGACACCGGCCGCATCCTCGTGCGCGAATCCGGCACGGAGCCGGTGATCCGCGTCATGGTCGAGGCGGAGACCGACGAGATCTGCGAGAAGTACGTCGACGATGTGATCCGCGTGATCACGGAAAAGGGCCATCTGGCATAAAACAGCGAACCGGCCGGAGGCTGAACTCCGGCCGGTTTTTTACAGGTTCAAGAAGAAACCATTTGTGAAGAAAGAGAGCGTGAATGCAATGACGGCAGCGGGAAAAAGCTTGAAGACTTATGCGCTGATCGAGCTCGTCCTCGGCGTCTTTTATCTGCTGGCCATCCCGGCTGTGCCGGACGCTTGGTGGAGCTATCTGGCAACCGGCCTCGTCTCGATCCTGTTCGGCCTGGCACTCCTGGCCGCGGCGAAGAGCGCGGCGGGCAGAAAGGCTGCCTGGGCACTGGCGATCATGAACCTCGCCCTGACCGTACTTGGGCTTGTCCTGAATCTCAAGTCCGGCGCGGGACCGGCGGCACTTGTTTCGGTCGCCGTCGATCTGCTCTATGCGCTCGGCGTGCTTGTTCCCCTGTACCGTCAGACGACGGCGAAGACGCGGTAAGGCCACGTTCACTGCCGCTCGGGAGTTCAAGTCTCCAACGAAAAATAACGACCCATCCTTTCGGATGAGTCGTTATTTTTGGTGCGAGAGAGGAGACTTGAACTCCCACGTCGGTTGACACACGCCCCTCAAACGTGCCTGTCTACCTGTTCCAGCACTCTCGCTTATTCTGCGCGGACGCATCGGCTGCATTGAAAGCCGCGATCGTCCCTTGCGCACGCCCCATTTAAGGCAAGAGGTATTATAGCAGATTATCCCCGATTGTCAAGCACTTTTTCCGGGGACTTTTTCAGTTCAAGGACAAAGCAGACCCAGAGCGCGATCAGAACAAGGATCAGCGCGCGTGCGCCGTGATCCATGTAGAGCAGGAAGCGCTTGACAAAATAGGCGTAGTAGCCCAGGAGCGAAGCAAACTGCGTCAGAGCGGCGACAGGGGAGAGAATCGGCAGGCCGAAGACCAGGATCAGGCTCAGCGCGTCGGCCGCGAAGAAATAGCGGTCGTGCATGTGCGGCAGGAAAAAGGGGATGCCGACGGCCATCAGCAGGGCAGCGATCACGATCAGGCGGTCGTTGAGGCGTTTGCGGAACACAAAGCAGATCGCCAGAAGCACAAGCAGAAAAGCAAAGGCGGCAACAATGCCGAGCTTTGCGGCGGCCTCGGGATCGCCAAACGTACGGAACAGCGCGTAGACCGAAGAGGAATTGTAGTTGAGCGCGGAGCCGACGGTGCCGGACTCCCTGAAATAGATCAGCAGCGTGTCGAAGAAGGGACGGCCGGCGATCACCGCAGGCAGGATCAGCAGGATATAAGCGAGCGGAAAAACGGGCAGGTGCTTCCAGCGGATCTTTCCCGCGAAGAGCAGCACGGCGAAAACCGGCATCACGAACACGGCCTGCAGCTTGAAGCCGAAGGAGAGGGCCAGCAGCACCATCGCGCGCACCGGGTGCTCCTCCAGCGCATCGGCCAGCGCGAGGACGGCCAGCGCCACATAAATGCTGTCGCACTGGCCCCAGACGGCGCCGTTGAGAAACACGGTGGGCAGGAGCAGGATCGTGAAAAAGCAGCCGATGCGGCGCAGCGGGCTGTCCGTCAGGCGGGAGACCAGGCGCATGCCGCCCCAGGCGAGCAATACGTCAAAGAAGATGCTCAGCAGCTTGATGAGATAGAGGTCCCGGATTTTCGAATAAGAAAACAGCGCCATGAAGTACAGATAGGGGACATTATAGTTGCCGACCGGCCGGTACAGCGCGCGAAAGCCGCCGTTCTGGCGGTAGAATTCCACCCAGGGCGCCAGAAAATCCTGATAATCCAGCGTCTCATATTTCATGGCCAGCAGCCGAGGCACAAAGGCAGTCAGCAGCAGCGCGACGACCGCGGACCACTGCGCGGCCGTTTTGATGCAGCCGCTGCGATAGAGCAGAAACAGCGCGAACAGCGCCTCCAGAGCGATAAGCAGAGATACCCGAACGTCCATGAACGCACCTCAAACAAAAAAACAAATAAAAAAAGCGGGAGAACCGCTCTCCCACCGAAAAAAATCCCAAAAAACTATTGACTTTTGCTGCGCAAAAGGAGTAAAATAGCTTGCTATGTTTGCTAGGGGAAGGGGGCCTTGTACCCCACTATCTGAGCTGAGTATAGCATCCCACAGCGGTAAAATCAAGTCCGGATAATTATAATTCAGCAACTTACCCGGGCGTTTCAATCAGGATAAGGAGAGTGCGCACATGCCGAAAGACGTTCTCTACGGCAAAACTCTGCGAAAGAGCTTTGCCCGCACCCAGGAGATCATGGATATGCCCAATCTGTTGGAGATCCAGAAGAGCTCCTACCAGTGGTTTTTGGAGACCGGCCTGAACGAGGTCTTCAAGGACACGGACGCGGTGACCGACTATTCCGGTAATCTGGAGCTGAGCTTCATCGACTTCTCGATGAACGACAAGCCCAAATACAGCGAGGAAGAGTGCAAGGCCCGCGACGCCACATACGCTGCCCCCCTGAAGGTCCGCGTTCGTCTGCACAACAAGGAGACGGGCGAGATCAAGGAGCAGGAGATCTTCATGGGAGATTTCCCGATCATGACCGCCGGCGGCACCTTCATCATCAACGGCGCCGAACGCGTCATCGTTTCGCAGATCGTCCGTTCCCCCGGCGTTTACTTTGAACGCACGACGGACAAGTCCTTCATCAACGTCTACGCCTCCACCGTGATCCCGTATCACGGCGCCTGGCTGGAGTACGAGACGGACGCCAACGACATGTTCAACGTCCGCATCGACAAGAACCGCAAGCTGCCCATCACCTGGTTCCTCAAGGCTATGGGCGCCTACGACGAGAATAAGCCCGCCACCTGGCTCAGCTGCGTGGACGCGCCCGAGGTCGGCGCCGTCACCAACGAGCGCCTGAAGGAGATCTTCGGCCAGGACGAGCGCATCATCGCCACGCTGGACAAGGACACCACCACCAGCCGCGACGAGTGCCTGCTGGAAATCTACCGCAAGCTCCGTCCCGGCGATCCTCCGACGGTGGAATCCTCCGAGACCCTGCTCGACGGCCTCTTCTTTGACCGCCGCCGCTATGACATTTCCAACGTCGGCCGCTATAAGTTCAATAAGAAGCTGTCCCTCTATCCCCGTATTGCCGGCTTCATGCTGGCCGAGCCCGTCATCGACCCGCTCACCGGTGAGCTGCTGTTCGAGGAAGGCCACGTGCTGACCCGTGACGAGGCCCGCCAGATCGACGCGGCCGGCGTGGTCGCGGTCGTGCTGAACGTGGATGGCAAGCTGGTCCGCGTGTTCTCCAACGGCTTTGTCGACATGGACCGCTTCGTGGACTTCGATCCCGCCGAGGTCGGTGTGACCGAGAAGGTGCGCGGGAACGTCCTGCGCGGCCTGCTGCAGCAGTATGAGGGCGAGGCCCTGAAGGACGCCATCCGCGAGAATATCGACGTGCTGATCCCGAAGCACATCGTCGTGGACGACATGTTCTCCTCCGTCAACTACCTCAACTGCCTGGCCCACGGCATCGGCGAGCCCGATGACATCGACCACCTGGGCAACCGCCGCGTCCGCTGCGTGGGCGAGCTGCTGCAGAACCAGTTCCGCATCGGCTTTTCCCGCATGGAGCGCGTGATCCGCGAGCGCATGACCCTGCAGGATCTCGACGTCGTCACCCCGCAAAGCCTCATCAACATCCGTCCCGTCACGGCGGCGATCAAGGAGTTCTTCGGCTCCTCCCCGCTGAGCCAGTTCATGGATCAGACCAACCCTCTGGCCGAGCTGACCCACAAGCGCCGTATGTCGGCCCTCGGCCCCGGCGGTCTGAGCCGCGAGCGCGCGAGCTTCGACGTGCGAGACGTTCACTACAGCCACTACGGCCGTCTCTGCCCCATTGAGACGCCTGAAGGCCCGAACATCGGTCTGATCAACTACCTGGCCTCCTACGCCCGCGCCAACAAGTACGGCTTCCTGTGCACCCCGTACCGCCGCGTGGAGAAGGGCACCTGCCGCGTCACCGACGAGGTGGAGTACATGTCCGCCGACGTCGAGGACCAGTACATTGTCGCCCAGGCCTCCGAGCCGGTCGATGAAAACGGCGTGCTGATCAACAAGCGCATCACCTGCCGTCACCGCAACGATACCATCGAGGTCAACCGCGAGGACGTCGACTACATCGACGTCAGTCCCAAGATGATGATCTCCATTGCGACCGCGATGATCCCCTTCCTGGAGAACGACGACGCCAACCGTGCCCTGATGGGCGCGAACATGCAGCGCCAGGCCGTGCCTCTGATGACTACCCAGGCGCCCATCGTCGCCACCGGCATCGAGCACAAGTGCGCGGTCGACTCCGGCGTCTGCGTCCTGGCCGAGGCCGACGGCCTCGTTACCCGCGTCGACGCCAACTACGTCTCCGTCCGCTATGACGACGGCACCGCGAAGGATTACAAGCTCATCAAGTTTGCCCGGTCCAACCAGGGCACCTGCATCAACCAGCGCCCGATCGTCAACGCCGGCGAGCGCGTGGCAAAGGGCGACGTCCTGGCCGACGGCCCCAGCACCTCCAACGGCGAGATCTCCCTCGGCAAGAACATCCTGGTCGGCTATATGAACTGGGAAGGCTACAACTACGAGGACGCCATCCTGCTCAACGAGCGCCTGGTGATGGAAGACGTATTCACCTCCATCCATGTGGAGGAGTACGAGTGCGACGCGCGCGACACCAAGCTCGGACCCGAGGAGATCACCCGCGATATCCCCGGCGTGGGCGACGACGCGCTCAAGTATCTCGACGAGCGCGGCATCATCATGGTCGGCGCGGAAGTCACCGCCGGCGATATCCTGGTCGGCAAGGTCACCCCGAAGGGCGAGACCGATCTGACCGCGGAAGAGCGCCTGCTGCGCGCGATCTTCGGCGAGAAGGCCCGCGAAGTGCGCGACACCTCGCTGAAGGTGCCCCACGGCGAGAGCGGCATCATCGTCGACGTCAAGGTCTTCACCCGTGAAAACGGCGACGAGATGAACCCCGGCGTC